>NZ_MUZB01000003.1:101587-472106 GCF_002076325.1 Rhodococcus sp. 66b | reverse complement strand
CGCGAGAGACGACAAACGCGCCGTTCTTCTCCACAGCGCCCATGTCCGCGAACCCGTGCCACAATGCCGAAGCCATCGTCGTTCTCTCCCAACTGGATACGTTCGAAATAGATTAGGTCAGTTCACGCGGAGTGCGGGAGGAAGAACCCGCTCGACCCACTGGGTTGCCTGCTCGAATGCGTAGGCGAGTTGGAGTACGTCCAAGTCGGCTCCGTGCCGACCGATGATCTGGATACCCATGGGAAGCGAACGATCGTCGAAGCCGACCGGCATCCCCGCAACCGGAACCCCGGCCATCGTCCAGGGAACAACCGTCTCCATCCACCGGTGATACGTGTCCATCGACCGCCCGTCGACGGTCTCGGGCCAGTGAGTGTTCTTGTCGAAAGGAAACACCTGAGCACTCGGCGCGAGAATGTAGTCGTAGGTTTCGAACATCTTGGTAATGGCCGACAGCCAGCCGTTGCGGGCCTCCGCAGCCTTGGTCACGTCGAGTGCCGAGAGGGTGACCGCATGCCCGAGTTCCCACAACAGTTCGGGCTTCATCAACTCACGCAAACTCGGATCGTTGTACTGATCGATCAAACCGAGCTGCGCCCACCAACGCCATCGCAGGAACAGTTGCCAGATGTCCTCGGGTTTGAAGTCGGGAAGCGCAGCCTCGACGCGGCACTCCAACTGTTCGAAGACCTCGAACGAGGATTCGCACAACTCGAGAACTCCAGGTTCGGTTGCCAGGTACCCGTTCCAGTCACCGACCCATGCGATCCGAGAGCCCTTCAGATCCCGTGCGAGGCTTTCGGCGAACACAGCGGGATTCTCACGAATCCCCAACGGTGCATAGGCATCCGGTCCCGCCATCGTGGAGAGCAGGTGAGCCACGTCGGTGACGGTTCGGCCCATCGGACCCACAACAGCGCCCTGAGCGATGAATCCCGTCTCCGGTATCCGACCCCAGGAAGGTCGAAACCCAACAACGTTGTTGAACGCCGACGGGTTTCGGAGCGAACCCATGTAATCGCTTCCATCAGCCACCGGCAGCATGCGAAGCGCCAACGACGCTGCGGCGCCTCCGCTGCTACCGCCGGCAGTGCGCGAATTGTCGTACGGCGACACCGTCGTACCCCACACCGGGTTGTACGTCTGCGATCCGAGCCCGAACTCCGGTGTGTTCGTCTTGCCGATCACGATGGCACCGGCAGACTTGATCCGCTTGACGAACAGGTCGTCCTCTTCGGCGATTCGATCCGCGAACATCGGCGACCCGGACGTGAACGGCAGACCCTTGGCTGCCGAAAGATCCTTCACCGCATGCGGAAACCCGTGCATCCAACCGAGATACTGCCCACTCGCCAACTGCGAATCACGCTCGCGCGCCTCCGCCGTCAACGCTTCCCGATCCCGCAATGCGACGATCGCGTTCACCGCCGGGTTATGTACTTCGATCTGATCGAGGAAGCTGTCCATCACCTCGACACACGACACTTCACGCCTGCGTATCAGACCACTGAGCGTGACCGCATCGGCCATGACGAGCTCGCGATTCTCGGGCGCACCGGAAACGCTCTCGTCGACAGGGTCAGCAGCATGAACCATCGTGAATCCTTTCAAGCAGTGAAGTGGGTTGCGCCGGCAGAATCTCGGTCGGATTCGCCGCCACCGGCAACTGATTCGAGGACGAATTACCGGTGGCGGCGCGCGACTGTCGAAGTTTCCAGCGAGGTTCTTACCGGCTACTGACCGAGATCGACGATGGCGGCGACAGGGCCGCCGCCCTCGGGGCCCTGATGCGCTGCCGAGACCGAGACGAACACTGCCGGATCACCGGTGACAGCTGCCGTGACTCCACCTACGCACGACTTGATCTGGCGGTGCCAGTGCACATCGGAGTCGTCGAGCATCGCATTACGACGGCCGCGGACCGTTCCGTCCTGGCTGGCCTCGCACTTCAAGAACACGTTGACGAGTTGACCGTCCAGGTCGCTCGAGTGCGGCCGCTCCGGAAGTTCGAGTCCGGCGTCACGGATCGCCGCCCAGATGCCGTCCTGGTCGAGCGGATCCTTCATCACGCTGTGGCCGATCCGGTAGCGTCCGCCGACGCCACGTGCGTTACCGACGACAACGATCTGAGCACGGTCCAACTCGACGCCGGACGAGCAGGATGCAACAGAGGAGAAGAGCTCGCGGCTGTGCATGACATCCTCGTCGGTCGGCATGTCGATTTCGCCGAGTGCAACCGCGATTCCGAGCGCCGTACCGCCGTTGGACAGGTCCATCGACTCATGAGTCTGTTCGGTCCACACGGTCTTGCCGCGACTCTTGGCGTCACGGATGGTGTGGATTGTCAGCAACGGAGTCTTGGTCTGTACGTAGTGCACGTCGGCGGGATCGGTGATTCCGGCATCGGCCATCGCATCTTTCACTGCCGCAGCTACTTTGGTGATCATTGCGGTACGACCGATGTCCTCGGGCAGCAGCTGCTCACTCATGGCGACACCCACGGTCAGTCGCGGCTCGTCGGTCTTGGTGACCTTGTCTGCCGGTACCGTCGCGAAGATCGTCGCGTGCGGGCTGATCACACCGTCCGTGCCGCCTGACCAGACGATCGGCACCTCCGCCACCTCTTCGGGGCTGCGATTACCCTTGGCGGAGAGAACCTCTCGAAACGCTCGGTCCGCGATGATTCGCGTGTAGTCGTTGACGCCGCCGTTACCCTCGGTTTTGCCGATGACTGCAATGACGCGGTCGGCCTCGAGGACACCGTCGTCGATCAGCTTGGCGAGCTCACTGGCGTCGGAGACGCTGTGTAGCGGAACCTTACGGACCTCGATTGCTTCGGGCATTGGCATCTCCTTGTATAGGGAATCGTGGAGGCAAAATTGGGCCTTGACAGCTCCTGGCGCCCAGCCCAGCCGAGCGGTTCGGAACTGCCATGCCGACCACGCTATGACGACTCGAACCCTTCGGCATCGTCAATAGTTGCCCAAACGAAAACCGCGATTGGTTATTTCGACTCCAATTCACCGGTTGTGCGCCGCCCCATCGGTTCTCACTTACGATTCGACCATGGACACCACTGTTGTCGACCATCCGCTGGCGGCATCGCTGCTCACGACCATGCGCGACGCTCGCAGCGACAACGCAACTTTCCGGTCCGCCTTGCGCAGACTGACCCATATGTTGGTCTACGAGGCCATGCGCGGCGCAGAAGTGGAACAGTTCGACATCGAGACGCCAGTTGCTCCGACGCTGGGAGTGCGGCTGGCAAATCCACCGCTCCTGGTACCGGTCTTGCGAGCAGGCCTCGGCATGGTCGAGCAGGCGAGTGCCCTTATTCCGCAGGCAGGTGTCGGTTTCGTGGGAATGGCACGAGACGAGAAGACACACCAACCGGTTCCGTATCTGGAGTCCCTGCCCGCTGATCTGTCGGGCACCCCCGTCTACGTCCTCGATCCGATGTTGGCGACCGGTGGATCCATCATCCGCACAATCGATCTGCTCATTGCACGCGGAGCCACCGATGTGACTGCAATATGTGTCGTCGTGGCTCCGGAGGGGATCGAAGCACTGAGGAACTCCGGACATCCAGTCAGGCTCCTCACTGCGAGCATCGACGACGGCCTGAACGAAAATGCTTTCCTGGTACCTGGACTCGGAGACGCGGGCGATCGCCAATTCGGACCACGGTAGTTGGCAGACATACGGAGAACCACTCATTTCGAGAGGCTATTTTCGTCAACTGTTGACAATGTTCGTCGCGTGATCGAGCGTAGTCTCGCGACATGGATAGATCTGCCAAATATTCGAGCGAAGAGCTTCAACATTTGCCAGAAGGTGGCGACTACAGACTGACGGTTCGGGATGTCCTCGAGCTGCCCAGTCTGCGTGGAGCCGAAGTCCTTGCCGGGCACGGGGGCTTGCGCCACCTCGTTCAATCGGTGAACGTGATGGAAGTACCGGACATCCTCGCTTGGGTGAAGCCGAACGAACTGTTGGTGACAACCGGGTTCCCGCTGCGTTACGGGCGAACCGGAGAGCTTCTCGACGATACAGATCTCAGCGACCTCGTCGACGGTCTCGCACGCCGAGGAGTCGCGGCACTTGCCGTTAAAACGGGCCGCTATCTCGACGAACTGCCGGAAGCCATGCTGCACATGGCAGAGCAGCGAGGGCTGCCGTTGTTGGTTCTTCCCGTCACCGCAGGATTCGACGAGGTGATCTCGGAGGTCTTCACCAAGTTGGTGGCGAAGCAGTCTGCGGCACTCGACATTGCCGATCGTCTTCACCGCTCGTTGACGTCGATCGTCTTGGAAGGTGGCGATCTACCCCAGATCGCCGCGGAATTCGCCGCGCTTTTCGACGTCAGCGTTCTCATCTGCTCGCCGGACGGAAGAGTGTTGACGGAGGCCGGAGATTCAGCCGCGCTGAACGCGCTTCCGTTGTTCGAAAGCACCGGTCGGTTCCTGACCGAACGGGTCGCTGTCGGTTTACAGAACGCGCCCAAAGGATTTCCTGGTCAGTTGGCGCTCACCCGGGTGGTGGCCGGCGGCACCGACCACGGCCGAATGGTCGCGTACGCCGGCACCCACGAACTCGGCGCAGTTGTCGTCCAAGCGCTGGAGCGAGCGGCCACCGTTGCTGCGCTGGCCGTCACCAAGCAGCTGGCAGTTGCGGCAGTGGAATCCAAATTCCGCGGCGACTTCCTCCGCGACGCACTGATAGGTGAAGCCGGCTCGCCGGCGGAAGTGAGCGCGCACTTCACCCAGTTGGGGTGGGATGTCACTCGTCCACTTGCCGTAGTGGTTGCAGAACTCGACGTCGATCACCCGGAATCCCAGCACGCGAATTCCACGCGCACGGACCAAGATCGACTCAGCGACGGCTG
Organism: Rhodococcus sp. 66b; assembly: GCF_002076325.1. Taxonomy (NCBI): domain Bacteria; kingdom Bacillati; phylum Actinomycetota; class Actinomycetes; order Mycobacteriales; family Nocardiaceae; genus Rhodococcus; species Rhodococcus sp. 66b. Next base: position 467,221 of record NZ_MUZB01000003.1, on the reverse strand, counting down.
GCAACAAGTGGTACGCACCCACGAGCGGACGGCACCCTCCGTCGGGTTTCGACACGAGGTGGTCACGCTTTTCCCCACCAGCACCGACCGTGCGGTTCGGGACATCGAAGGGTTGGTGCGCAAGGTTGCCGGAGATCGCACCAGCGGCCGCCGCTCCTTCAGCACGGGAGTGAGCCGGGTGATCTACTCCCCGGCCGATCTACCTGCTGCCTACGACCAGGCCTGTACGGCCGTGGTCGTCGGCCGACGTATCAACGGGCCGGGCCAGATCGCGCACTTCGACGAACTCGGCGTACACCGACTCCTCTCGCTCCAGACGGACAAGAGCGAACTGCGTTCGTTCACCGATGACGTTCTGAAGTCACTGTCGGCGGACAACGCCGAAGCCGCAGATTTGCGTCTGACACTCCAGACGTTGCTCGACTGCAATTGCAATGTCGCCGAGGCGTCCCGGGCACTGCATATGCACTACAACACTTTGCGATACAGAATCGGAAAGCTGGAGAGCGTCGTCGGATCGTTCACCGACGACCCCGTCCTTCGATTGAACGTCTCACTCGCCCTGCAGGTCATGAAGATGCACGAAATGTCATGAAGATGCACCCAATAGGCTGACAGAGCGCCCCAATTACGGTTCGATACAACCGCAATCGCGCCATGCGTTGAGCGTTCGTCACTTCTTACCCACCACTGATACCCGTCATCGGCAAGGTTACCCATGTGCCGTTGACCGGTGCGCGCTTACGGTTCGAAAGACGGGCCGCACATACCTCCTTCAGTGGCCCTGGCCGATTTCTCGGTCCAGTGGACCGGAGTCGACCGAACTACGGAGGCCTCAACCACCAACTGGCTCAGCCAATTACACCAGAACACGGCGGTGCGACATGAACTCGACTTCGAAGCCTCACAACACAAGTGCTCGTAGTGGTCCGCTACACGACGTGATTGTCGTCGACCTCACGCGCGCACTCGCGGGTCCTCACGCGGCAATGATGCTCGGCGATCTGGGTGCCGACGTGATCAAGGTCGAATCACCTCACGGTGGCGACGACACCCGTGGGTGGGGGCCGCCTTTTGTGGAGCCCCCGCTGGAACCACCGAACACGCAACGGGAATCGACGTACTTCCTCTCCACGAACCGGAACAAGAAGTCGATCACGCTCGACCTCAAATCCGACAGCGGGCGCGCAACCCTCGAAGATCTTGTCTGCCGCGCCGACGTTCTCATGGAGAACTTCCGCACCGGAGTTCTCGATCGACTCGGATTCTCCACCGAGCGGCTGGCCGAACTCAATCCTCGACTGATCGTCCTGTCCATCAGCGGTTTCGGCCACGACGGCCCGGAAGGTGGTCGCGCCGGCTACGACCAGATCGCCCAGGGGGAAGCCGGACTCATGTCGCTGACCGGCTCGAGTCCGGACGACGTTCAACGAGTCGGAGTTCCGATCGCCGATCTTCTCGCCGGAATGTACGGGGCGTTCGGCGTCGTCGCGGCCTTGAAGGAACGCGAACAGACGGGGAGAGGCCGTGTCGTTCGAACGTCGCTCTTGGCCAGCGTGGTCGGCGTTCACGCGTTTCAAGGAACGAAGTGGACCGTCGCCGGCGAGGTAGGCACAGCGCAAGGCAACCACCATCCCTCCATCGCACCGTACGGACTCTTTCGTACCGGCGATGGCGCAGTGCAGATCTCGGTCGGCAGCGAAAGCCTGTGGAGAAGATTCTGCGAAGGGTTCGAACTCGATCCCGACGCCCCCGGTATGGCAACAAACGCCGAACGCGTCGAGAATCATTTCCAGGTAGTCGAATTGATCGAACGTACCTTCAAACCGTACTCGCGTGACGAGCTTCTGACCGAACTCGACCGTATCGGAATACCGGCAGGACGGGTTCGGACGATCTCCGAAGTGTACGAATGGGAGCAGACCCGATCACAGGGATTGCTCGTCGACGTCGACCACAGCACGCTCGGCAACATCACACTGCCCGGGCCGCCGCTGCGATTCTTCGATCCGGACGGAACCGAAGTGACGGAGACCCGGCACACCGCACCGCCGGTACTCGGTGAAGACACTGACGAAGTCATGTCGTGGCTACAAGGATTCACCCGATGAACCGCCTGACGGCTCGCGACTTGCTCGACCTGGTGATCGATGCCGGCACCTGGGAGTCGTGGGATACCCCTCCGATCCCCGTCGCGACCGACTCCGATTACGCCGAAGCACTTCTGCGGGCGCAGGAGAAGACCGGGCTCGACGAGTCCGTCCTGACCGGAAGCGCCTCCGTCCGAGGCCGCCGTGTGGCAATCATCGTCTGCGAGTTCGGTTTTCTCGGCGGATCGATCGGCGTGGCGGCGGGCGAACGCCTCGTCGTCGCCATCCGTCGAGCGACGCAAGAGCAGCTGCCCCTTCTTGCGCTTCCCACCTCCGGAGGAACGCGTATGCAGGAGGGGACAACGGCATTTCTGCAGATGGTCAAGATCACCGCGGCGCTCATCAAGCACAAAGAAGCGCACCTGCCCTACATCGTCTACCTCCGAAACCCCACCACCGGAGGCGTATTCGCGTCCTGGGGGTCACTCGGTCACGTGACGATCGCGGAGCCAGGAGCCCTCGTGGGATTCCTCGGCCCCCGGGTGTTCGAGGCTTTGTACAACTCACCTTTCCCCGTCGGTGTCCAGACAGCGGAGAACCTTCACGAGCACGGACTCATCGATGCGGTGCGGCCGCCAGACCAGCTCGCCGAAATCGTCGACCGCGCATTGCGCATCATCACCTCGAGACGTCGTGGGTACTCGTTGCCGAGTGACCCGTGCTCGTACGATTGCCCACCCGATACGTCGGCGTGGGAATCCGTCGTCGCATCCCGACGCGAAGACCGACCGGGAATCCGGGAAGTGTTGCTCAATTCCGCCTCGGACATGCTCCCGCTCAACGGAACCGGCCAAGGCGAGAACGATCCCGGCATCATGCTCGCGCTCGTTCGCTTCGGCGACATGCCCTGCGTCCTTCTCGGACAGGACCGACGCGGACAGACTGCTCACTCCCCACTCGGCCCCGGCGCTCTGCGGGAAGCTCGGCGAGGGATGCGGCTTGCCGCAGAGCTCGACCTGCCGTTGGTGACGATCATCGACACGGCAGGCGCGGCACTGTCGAAGGAAGCCGAAGAAGGTGGATTGGCCGGCGAGATCGCTCGGTGCATAGCCGACATGATTTCACTCGAGGTCCCGACCATTTCCCTCCTGCTCGGGCAGGGCACCGGCGGCGGCGCCCTGGCACTGATTCCGGCCGATCGAGTGCTGGCGGCCCGCCACGGTTGGCTCTCGCCCTTACCTCCCGAGGGGGCGAGCGCGATCATGTTCCACGACATCACGCACGCTCCGGAGATGGCGGCCGGTCAAGGGATACGGTCCTTCGATCTGCTCACGGGCGGCATCGTCGATCGGGTCATCCCCGAATTTCCCGATGCCGCGGACGAATCCGCCGCATTCTGCACTCGCGTCGGAGCGGTACTGCACTACGAGCTGAGCGTGCTCAGTGCTACCGATCCGACTGAACGGCTCATCACCCGCACCGAACGCATCGACCGTATCGGCCTGGTCGAAGCCAGCACTGCCGTCTGATCGATCAGCACACAGAACACAGAACACGCACACACCGCGAAAGGCCGGACATCCTCCAAGGAGGATGTCCGGCCTTCGACAATCGAGCACACTCAGCCAAGCGTCACGTGAGCTGCGGGGCGGGTTCTTCCCGTTCGCCGCCGGGAGCCTTCGAATCCGGCTTGTTCGGTTCCGGATTCTTCGCATTCAGCTCCGGGTTCTTCGAACCGATGAACTGGCACAGGTGGTACATCCCGATCACGACGATGGTGCCGAGCGCGATGCCGCTGAGCGAGAACGTGTCACTGAACTTCAGAGCCGTGTCGCCGATACCGATTATGAGGCCGGCCGCGATCGGCATGAGGTTGAGCGGATTGCCGAAGTCGACACCGTTCTCCTTCCAGATCTTGGCGCCGAGCAGACCGATCATGCCGTAGAGCACCACGGTGATTCCGCCGAGAACACCGCCGGGTGTCGCCGAGATGACGGCACCGAACTTGGGGGAGAAGCCGAGCATCATCGCGACGATGCCGGCGACCGCGTAAGCGGCGGTGGAGTACACACGGGTCGCTGCCATGACACCGATGTTCTCGGCGTACGTCGTGGTGGGCGAACCGCCGACGCTGCTGGCGATAGCGGTGGCGAAACCGTCACCGGCGAGCGCGCGTCCCATGTACGGATCGAGATCGTCGCCGGTCATCTCTGCGACTGCCTTGACGTGGCCGGCATTCTCCGCGATCAACGCGATGACACCGGGAAGGACCAGGATGATGAATGTCAGGCTGAACGACGGGGCATGGATGCCGACGATTCCGTTGGCCTCGTCCGAGAACGGGGGCAGGCCGAACCACGACGCCGACTGCACCGAATCCCAGTTGACGCGGAAGTGCTCGGTGATCTGACCGGTGCCTGCGTCGTACGAGGTGATCGTGCCCGAGACCCGGTCGAGGATCCAGGAGAGGACGTAGCCGAAGATCAGCGCGAGGAAGATGGCGATGCGCGCCATGAAGCCACGTAGCGCGATACTCATGACGATCAGGGCCACCATGACGATCAGAGCCACCCACTGGTCCTGCGGCCAGTACAGCCCCGCGACGACGGGTGCCAGGTTGAATCCGATCAGCATCACCACTGCGCCGGTCACCACCGGGGGAAGAACCTTGAATACGACCCGGCCACCGAGGAAGTGGATCGCGATACCGATGGCTGCCAGGACCAGTCCGGACACCAGGATCGCGCCGGTCACCTCTGCGGACGTTCCGCCTTGGGCACGAATGGCGGCGATACCGCCGACAAAGGCCGCCGACGTACCGAGGTAGCTGGGAATGCGTCCCTTGACCACCAGCAGGAAGAAGAGCGTACAAAAGCCCGACATCATCACGGCAAGTTGAGGATTGAGCCCCATGATGATCGGGAAGACGAACGTCGCGCCGAACATCGACACCACGTGCTGGCTGCCCAGCCCGATGGTTCTTCCCCAGCTGAGCCGCTCGCCGGGAGCGACCACTTCACCCGGTCTGATGTTCTTTCCATCTCCGTGCAACGTCCAAATCGGCATGATGGGACCTTTCGTGCAGAGGAAGGTGTCCGAACGCTGAGTGTGCTCCAGCTCACAAAACACCGTGACTGGAGTGAAACGCTATTACAGCGCAGGGGTATCGACGTGATGACAATCTGCCAGAACCCACGGACTCGGATTGGCAATATTAGTGATTGATGCCGCGCATCGCGGTTATCTTCAGTGCTAGAGACAGATCCAGCCGGAGCTCGGGTTGCGCCGTGAAGGGTCCAAGCATTTTCTCCAGCTTAACGACCCTGTAACGCAGTGTGTTGTAATGGAAGTGGAGCTTGCGCGCTGTCTCGGCGATGTTGATGTTGGTCGCGAGCAAGACTTCCAATGTCTTGCGCATGTCCTGCGCTTCGGCAGTTTCCTCCGTCAGTTCCCGCAGTGTCTCCCGCGCGAACGTCTCCAGCTCGTTTTCGTCCTCGACCAGACTGAGCAGTCTGTACACACCGAGATCGTCGAACTGAGTCACCGTCCACGGACCGGAGATCCGGCGTCCGACGGTCAGTGCGGTGCGCGCCTGACTGTAGAGCGCGGGGACGGCGTCGATCGCCGCTGTCGGCCGGGACACCCCGACACTGAACGGCCTTCTCCCGCCGCCACCTTCACCGCGAACGACCGTGACGAGGTCCCGCACCAATGCCATCGTGTCGGTGCCGACGCCCATGACGATCACCGTCTCGCCCGTCAGCGCGGTCACCGCCGCACCGGGATCGCGGTGGGCGATCGCCCCGGAGAACGCCATCGCCTGGCGATCGACGACGGGCAGCCGAGCGGGCGCCGCAGAGGCCGGTTCGTCGATCGGGTCCGGCTCGATCGAGACGATCACCAGCGGGCGATCGAAGTCCCAACCGAACGTCTTGGCGTGGGAGACAACGTGATCGTGGTCCCCGGCCCGGCCGAGGAGCAGGTCGTGAACGAAGTTGGCGCGATGGCGTTCTTCCACCGACGCCACGGCCTGCTCACGGGTGATGACCAACGCGCACACCGACGCCGCTCGCTCGACCAGGTACTGGTCGTAACTCGTCATCACGCGCTCACCGGTGAACAACGCGAGACGCCCGTGGTCGATGTGATTGGCGGAAATCGCGGACACCGCGATGAATTGACCGTCGAACTCGTGCAGACCCAACCCGCCCTCGACGGTGTCGGTCCGCAGACGACCGGTGGAATCGACGGCGGGACAGGCAGACAGATGCTTGCGCTCCGCGGCATCCCCGGCGCGGCAGATCTCGCGTCCGTCCGAGGTGGTGATCAGGGCGGCGCCCTTCATCTCCCGTGCGATGACCTCGGTCAATTGTGGGAGGCCACCGCCGCCCATCACGACGTCGACCAGCAGCCGTCGCAAGCGCTCGGCCCCGAACATGGCGTCGATCTGGGCCGACTCCGTCTGCTCACGGTCTCTCGCCGCAGGGTGATCGCACGCACCGTGAAAAACCAGGAGCGGGAAGCCGGCGCTTTCGGCCGCGTCGACCAGTTCCGGCGCGAGAGTGTCCCCGTCTGCGCCGAATTGGACGGCGAGCGCTGCAACTCCGCGCGTCGACAACCGTCCGACAAATGCTTTGAAGGTTTCGGTGACCCGGGCGAGGGTTTCCGGCGTGGTGATCAGCAACTGTCCGTGTCGCAGCCACGGTCCGATGTCCGGAACCGCCATGAATCCCACCCGGGCTACCGTCGGGTCTTCGGAGCCGCCGGCGACCTTTCGAACACCAGGAAGGAGCGGGGTTCGAAGAAGTTCGGAGAGAACAGCATTCACCTCGGATGCCGGTACGGCCGGGTTTGCCACTTGGCAGGCACCTCGATTTCATTCGGATCACGGAAGATGGTTCACGAAAGAAACGATCCTATCCCCACCGAACACAAGATGTCCGAATTCAGCGCAGTCGACTCAGGCCGTTCGATGCAGGGCGGTCGGATTCTCCTGAGGTGGCGGGTGGATCGGCCCCTGCAGATCCCGCAGTTCCAAACCGGATGCATTGCGCAGGGTCTTGGTCATCTCGGCGAGGATCGACACTGCAGTCTCCTCCGGCGTCCTGGCGCCGAGATCCAACCCGATCGGTGAGTGCAGACGCCCCAACTCGGCGTCGGTAACGCCTCGCTCCTTCAACAGCGCCACCCGACGCTCATGCGTCGCACGACTTCCCATCGCGCCGACGTATGCAGCCGGCGAACGCAGAGCGATCTCGAGCAAGGGGATGTCGAACTTCTCGTCGTGCGTGAGCACGGCCAGGACGGTTTTGTTGTCGATCGGTGCGGTTTCGAGGAACTTGTGTGGCCACATCACGACCAGATCGTGGGCGTCGGGAAAGCGCGCCCGTGTCGCGAAGACCGGCCGTGCGTCCACGACGGTCACTCGGTAACCCGCAAAGGCGCCCAACGTACACATCGATGCCGCGAAGTCGATGGCCCCGAACACGTACATCCGCGGTAGTGGCGCGAAGATCTCGACCAGCAGGTCGTGCTGCGAATCGATGAGGGTTCCCGCCGGCGCGACAAAGGCTACGGACTCACCGGTGTCCATCGTGCGCAACAGGATGGAGACCTCGTCCTCCGTGGCATCCAGATCCCCGCTTCGTCGGCCGTGCTCGACGACGAGGTGCCGCGCCGGCGCTCCCGGACGCACTTCGGTGACCACGACGACGGGCGTATCGGCTTCGATCCGTTCACAGACCTGACCGAACTCGACGAAATCGGCTCCGACGGCCTGGACGAACACTTCGATGGTTCCGCCGCAGGTCAGACCTACTCCGATGGCGTCGTCGTCGGAGACGCTGAAGACCTCGACGCGACTGGTGCCGTCGGCGAGAACCTCCTGGGCGATCTCGTACAGTGCACTCTCGATACACCCGCCCGAGACGCTGCCGACTACCTCCCCGGAGCGTGAGACGGCCATCGAAGCACCGGGCATGCGCGGTGAGGATCGCCAGGTACGGACAACCGTCGCCAGTGCAAAATCCTCGCCGCGGGCGTGCCACTGCGCCAGCTGAGTGGAAATGTCGCGCATCGCCTCGCCTCCCGCTTGCATCGCCGTCCGTAGAGAGTTCACGGTATCGGCCCACCGCAATCCTGCCTGTCACACAATGCGCCTAAATCCGGGCCCTGCAGTTGTGCAATGTCGCCGTCGCATCACCGTGCGCTCTCGACCAGTGTTGTCACCGAGCCCAGCCGAAAGCAGGCCTGACCTTCATTCTTCCCCTCTCCGACGATCACTGCAGCGGTAATTCACGCAGATGGTGCGACGGATCGAGTGGGCGACGTTGCACACCACAGAACCGAGGTTTCTCCCATGGACCAATTGCTCAGCGGTATCAAAGTTCTCGACCTCACCCGCGCTCTCGCGGGCCCTCTGTGCACGTCGCTGCTCTCGGACTTCGGCGCCGACGTGGTCAAGGTCGAAACCCGTGGCTCCGGCGACAGTTCGCGTCAGTGGCCGCCGTTCGACGGCGATCGAAGCCTCTACTTCGCTTCCGTGAACCGCGGCAAGAGGTCGATCGCCATCGACATGCGCAGTGACCGCGGGCGGAAACTGCTTCGCAGCCTGGCCCTCGACGCGGATGTGCTGGTCGAGAACTTCCGTCCGGGAGTGCTGGCCGACATGGGGCTCGATCCCGATTCGCTCGAGCAGGAGAATCCGGGTCTCGTCGTGATGAGCATCAGTGGTTTCGGCCCGGTGGGCCCGGACCAGTTCGCGCCCGGACTCGATCAGGTGGCCCAGGGCATGTCCGGGTTGATGTCGGTCACCGGCGCCGGGGAACAGACCCCGATGCGGGTCGGTATCCCCATCATCGACACGGTCTCGGGCATCTACGCGGCGCTGGGTATCACGGCGGCGTTGGCTTCGCGCGGACGCGACGGTCGTGGGCACCGCGTGCAGACCTCGTTGCTGGAATCCGCGATCTCGATCATGACCTTCCAGGCGCAGGACTACCTGAGCACCGGGCGGGTGTCGACGCCGATCGGCAATACGCACCCGACGATCACGCCGTACGGCGCTTTCGACACTGCCGACTTCCCGATCAACATTGCCACCGGCTCGGACAAGCACTGGATCGCGCTGTGCTCGGTTATCGGCGACCCCGATCTCGCCTTCCGTGCCGAATATGCCACGGGTAAAGAACGTTTGGCGCACCGAGACCAACTGACCAAAGAACTCGAGGACCTACTGACCACGAAGGGCGCCGCACAGTGGATCGCCGAGATCCGCGGTGCCGGAATCCCCTGCGGCCCGATTCATTCGATCGATCAGGTGTTCTCCGACCCGCAGGTCGAGGCATTGCAGATGGTCGAGCAGACCCAGAGCGCCGACGGAACATCGATTCCCGTTGTCCGCGGACCGTTCTGGGTGGACGGCAAGACCCTTCCCGTCAGGAATGCGCCACCCATGACTCTCGGCGGTGACGCCGACGGCGTACTCACCGACTTCGGCCTGCGCCCGGAGGAGATCGAGGATCTTCGCGCAAATTCGGTGATCTGACCGCACACTAGTAACAGAGCAGACGCTCTGTTACTGTGCGTTCATGCCTCGGCCACGCGTCCACGATCTCGACACGCTGCTCGACGCTGCCGAAAAACTTGCCGCCACTGCCGGGCCGAGCGCTGTCACGGTCAGGGCGGTCTCCGACGCCACCGGTGTATCCAACGGGGCGATCTATCACGCATTCGGCTCTCGCAGTGGACTGGTCGGTAGCGCGTGGCTGCGTGCCGCGCAACGATTTCTCGCGCTTCAGCAATCGAGAGTGGACGACGCTCTCGCGGACCCCGCGCCGACCTCCGCGGTTTCCGCCGTCGTCGCAGCCGCCGAAGTTCCGGCCGTCTTCGCGCTCGACTACCCACAATCCGCGTTGCTGCTGCTGACGATTCAGCGCGACGAACTGCTCGGCACCGACGTCCCTGCCGACATCGCCGAGAAACTCACACAACTCGACCGGTCTCTGGTCGACTTGTTCATCCGGTTGTCGACCGCGCTCTGGGGCCGCAAGGACGGCCGAGCCGTCGAAGCAATCGAGGCCTGTGTTGTCGGCCTGCCTACCGGACTGCTCATTCATCCCGCCAAACGCGCCGACGGTTGGCGAGTCCCCGACGCCGCAGCACGCGCGCGGTTGGATGCCGCCGTTCGAGCGGTTCTGCATCTCGACCCACCACTGCCCAAGCCCCGCAACAGGAAAGGCCAATCATGACCGCAACTCTGCGCTTCGAAGACAAGATCGCCGTTCTCGATCTCGGTGAGGACGAGAATCGATTCTCGCCGGATTGGCTCGATTCCGTCGACAAGCTACTCGACCAGGCTTTAAGCGAAGGCGCACATGCCCTGGTCACCACGGCGACGGGCAAGTTCTACTCCAACGGACTCGACCTCGACTGGCTGGGCGCGAACGGCGACAAGGCGAAGTGGTATGTGCAGCAAGTCCAGTCGCTGTTCGCCCGGATGCTGACGTTCCCCATGCCCACCGTCGCGGCGATCAACGGCCACGCCTTCGGAGCGGGCGCCATGCTCGGCATCGCGCACGATTACCGCGTCATGCGCGATGATCGCGGCTACTACTGCTTCCCGGAGGTGGACATCAACATCCCCTTCACCGAAGGAATGGCAGCTCTCATCCAGGCCAAGCTCAGCCCGGCGTCGGCAATCGTCGCCATGACCACGGGGCGGCGATACGGCGGAAGTGACGCATTCGCAGCCGGTTTGGTGGACTTCACCGCATCCGTCGATGCTTTGACCGCGAAGGCCATCGAAATGGTTGCGCCGATCGGCCCGAAGAATGCGGGCACACTTGGGGCAATCAAATCGACGATGTTCGCTTCAGTGGTCACCGCTCTGAACACCGACGGCTAAGAGCGCTGGACTGCGTTCTCGCAGAGCCGCTTCCAGATCATCGGCAACACTTTCGGGATCGCGGCCTTCTGTGCTCAGAACCACGTCGACCCCACTGAGCGTCGGCATCGAACCGGCCAGCAGTTGTGACGCTTCCACCAGATCGTCCAGCCCGGCCCAGCCGGCCGGTTCACGTTCGACGATTCTGGCGAGCAACGTATCCGGATCGGCCTCGAGGCGCGCCAGCAGGTACCCCTCGGCGCCGGTCGCGGCCAGCAAGGCATGCCCGTAGTCGTCGTCTTCGACGGTCGCCGTGAGGAACAGGAGTTCGTACCCCGCTTCCCGGTACGACGCGCACAACATCCCGACGTGTGCGATTGCCCGCTCGGTTCCCAGCGGCGGGTAGCACCGCTCGAGTTCGTCCACCTCGATCATCGCGTTGCTCACCCCGGCCTCGCCGAGTCGATCGTGAAGCGCGGTCAGCACGGAACTCTTCCCCGCGCCCGGCGGGCCTGTCAGCAGTAGTACGAACACGTCCTCCACTATTCCAGAGCCTTGTGCAGGCGCGGGGCGGCGAGAAGGCTGGAGAAGACAGATTGACGTGCACAACAGCCCTGATCGGAGCACAGCGATGACCACCACGATCACCGAAATCGCGCCGGACATCTACCGACTGTCGACCTTCGTGGACGAAGCGAACCTCACGATGAACCAGTTTCTCGTCGACGGCGAGGAACCCTTGCTCTTCCACACCGGGCAGCGAGCGTTGTTCACCTCAGCTTCCGACGCACTCTCCACGCTGATCGACATCGATCGTCTGAAATGGATCACGTTCGGTCACGTCGAGGCCGACGAGTGCGGGTCCATGAACTCCTGGCTTGCGGCGGCCCCCGAAGCACAAGTGGCGCACGGCGCGATGGGGTGCTTCGTTCAGGTCAACGATCTGGCCGATCGGGCGCCACTTCCCTTGCAGGACGGCGACGTCCTCGAAACCGGCAGGCGCCGCGTTCGGCACATCGACACCCCGCACGTCCCGCACGGTTGGGACGCGGGCCTGATGTTCGAGGAGACGACGTCCACGCTGTTCTGCGGAGACCTCTTCACAGCGTTCGGGCACCACCCCGCGACTACCGAGCACGAAATCGTCGGTCCCGCTTTGGAAGCCGAGGACTTGGGCCACGCCACCTGCCTCACCCCGGATCTCGAACCCACGATCCGCGCCCTGGCCGACCTCGAGCCGCGGATTCTGGCTACCATGCATGCACCGACGTACTACGGCGACTGCGTCACCACGCTTCACGACCTAGCCGACTCGTACGCAACACGTTTCGCAGCCGAAACCGAAAGATGGAAGTCAGACTAGAGCTTGCGCATTCGACATGATTCGCGCCGCCACGGACAGCGCAACGTGCTCGTGGAACGGCCGCGCCACCACTTGCACTCCGACCGGTAAACCGTTGCGGGAGAGTCCTACCGGAAGCACGACCGACGGAAGGCCGAGCACACTGATCGCCCGGCAACTCGCGAGCGCGTCCATCCACGTGAGTTCGCGACCGCCCACCTCGAAGCTCTCCACACCGAGCGGCGGAGCGAGCACCGACGCAACCGGCAGAATCAGGACGTCGCCCACCTCGCCGAGGAAGTCGGTGATCAACACCGCGCGATCCGCCCACAGCGCTTCCACCTCGGCGGAACTCCGATCATGGCCTGCCGCAAGCATGGCGGTGATGTCCGCGTCGAAAGAGTGCACTGAACCTGCTGCGAGAGAGTGGATGTCCGCGTGAGTCTCGACCGATCGCAACGCGCCGAACAGTACGTTAGCCCGCGGCAGAGCCAGACCGTCGTACTCGCTCGCATCCAGACTGTTCGCCGCCGAGCGAACCGCCGCCAGGATTTCTTCGTCGACAGGCATGGTCCCTTCGCCGGGTGCCCAGCGGATGTCGAGGTGTTCGACGTCGACCGACTCCGGCTCGGTCCACGAGAAATGCGGCTTCGACAGGACGCGCAGCGCAAGCGTCGCATCACCGAGGTTGCGGGCCAGTGGGCCGATGGTCTGGATCGTGCCGTGCATCGTCGCCGGATTGGCGAGTACCCGTCCATCCGAAAGCACGCCGGGGTATTGCCCTTCCGGGTCGATACGGCCGAGCGTCGGGCGAACCGAAGTGAGGCCGGTGCAGTGGGCGGGCCAACGCACCGAGCCACCAAAATCCGTACCGAGTCCGAGCACGCTCATTCCGGCAGCAACCGACGCGGACTCACCGCCACTCGATCCGCCGGGGGACCGGACGACGCCGTCCGGTCGCACCGGGCTGGCCGTGGTTCCGAACAGTTCGTTGCGCGTCAGGCCGCACGCGCCGAATTCCGGCGTGTTGGTCTTGCCGATCAGGATTGCGCCGGCAGCCTTGAACGCTGCAACGGCCGGGGCGTCGACGGCCGGTATGTTGTCCGCCAGAGTGCGAGAACCGGCGGTGGTACGCACGCCGGCAGTAGCGATCAAGTCCTTGACCGTGAACGGAACCCCGGCAAGGGGACCGAGTGTCTCGCCGAGAAGGCGACGTTCGTCCAGGCTGTCTGCGGCCGCACGCGCGTCCTCGGCGCACACGGCGACCAGTGCGTTGAGCTCGCCGTTGCATTCGTCGACCCGTGCGAGATGATCTTCGACGACGGTCCGCGCCGACGCCTGACCCGATCGCACGGCTTCGGCGATGGATCGGGCATGACGGCCCACCCAGCTCTCACGACTCATCGCATGCCTCTCCTCGCCGGACTCCTCTGCCGAGCGTAAGGACCGCGAGCAACCCGAGAAACGACCACAATGCACATACCGACAGCTCCGGCGATGTGAGGTTTTGCCACAACGTCCGCGGTTCCGGAGGGATCGGTCAGGTGCTGGTACCTACAAGCCCTGCCTGATGAATGCAGCAAGCTTCTCGATCTGTTGCTCGTTTCGTTTGTAATGCCTCCACTGGCCGATTCGTGTGGTGGTGACCAGATCCGCAGCCTGGAGTGCGGCCATGTACTGAGACGCAGTCGATTGCGACACCTTCGCCCTCGCTTGTATGTGCTTGAGGCACACTCCGACCTCCTCGGCAGGCTCGAGCTGAGGGGGAAAGCTCCCGGGGTCTTTCAACCACTGCAGGATTTGTACACGCATCGGGTTGGCCAGCGCCTTGAACGCCGTTTCCCACTCGGTTGTTGCGTCTTCCATGCTCGAGATCATACCGCTAGATCGCGAAATGCCGATATATATGGTTCACTCCCTATATCGCAACATCGCGATATTCCAATGGGAGGCTGAAATGGTGCATCACAATAAAGTCGCACTCGTGGTCGGAGCCCGAGGTGTGATCGGTGGGAACTTGATCGATCACCTCGAATCAACCGGCGAATGGAAGATCATCGGACTCTCGCGCCGAGGCGGCACGAACACCGACCGGGTCGAACACATCGCAGTCGACCTGCTCGATCCTTCCCGGACTGCAGCGGCACTGAGCGGACTGGACGACGTCACCCACGTCTTCTACGCCGCCTATCAAGACCGCCCGACATGGGCCGAGCTGGTTCCGCCCAACTTGGCGATGCTGGTCAACACTCTCGACGCCATCGAACCCGTTGCCGGCGGACTCGAGCACGTCAGCCTGATGCAGGGCTACAAGGTTTACGGGGCACATCTCGGACCGTTCAAAACTCCGGCCCGCGAGAGCGATCCACCGCACATGCCACCCGAGTTCAACGTCGACCAACAGCAGTTCCTCGAACGCAGGCAGCTCGGCAAGTCGTGGACGTGGTCGGCGATCAGACCCTCGGTCGTCTCCGGATTCGGATTGGGCAACCCGATGAACCTCGCGATGGTCATCGCCGTCTACGCGACCATCTCGAAGAAACTGGGTGTCCCACTCCGATTCCCCGGCAAGCCCGGCGCGTACACCAGCTTGATCGAGATGACCGACGCCGGACTCCTGGCCGAAGCAACGGTCTGGGCCGCGACCAATCCCGAGTGCGCAAATCAGGCGTTCAACATCAACAACGGCGACCTGTTTCGCTGGCAGGAAATGTGGCCGAAGATCGCAGCCTTCTTCGACATGGACGTCGCACCTCCGCTCCCGATGTCCCTCGATGTCGCAATGGCGGACAAGGAGTCGGTGTGGGATGAACTCGTCGAGGAACACCAACTTGCTCGGACCCCGTATTCCGATGTCTCGTCCTGGGGGTTCGGTGACTTCGTATTCGGATGGGACTACGACTTTTTCGCTGACGGATCGAAAGCTCGGCGGTTCGGATTTCACCGCCACGTCGACACCGAAGCGATGTTCCTCGACATCTTCGCCAATCTGCAGGCTCGGAAGATAATCCCCTGACTACGAACATCGTCACTTCGGATCCTACGAACGCTGTCACTGTCGGACCCCGGGACTACCGTCGTAGGCGGGGTTTGAAAAGCAGGGGTTTCGGCGAGTCGTCGGTAGGGCCCCATGCGCCCCCCGGACCAGAGGAGCGACGATGTCGGACAATACTTTCGATCTGGAAATCCTGAGTGCCTGGACTACTTTCGAGACTCATCTCGCTCGCTACATCTCCGTGATGGAGGACGACGACACTCTCGTGGTGGAGTCGCATTACGACAGCATGGACGAACTGGCCGACGCACCCGCGTGCATCCAGTTCTTCGCGTGGAATCAGACCTCCGTGCGCTGTGAAGTCCCTTCCAACAGGTTTCTGCATCCACTGCGGATGCTCGAACCGGCAGATCACTCCGCACTGCTCGACATGGGGTTCAGCGCTCCCGATCTGTGCGAGCACGAGCCCGAGGGCAACGGGTCCATGTCCTTCTACATCGACGTCGACCGCGCTCGTCCCGAGGAACTGGTGACAAAGGTGCTCCGCGTCTTCCGCGAGATGTGGAGCATTGCGCACCCGTCGTTCCTGCGTGCCAGCACCAGTGGACGCGAGTCGACGCCGGCGTTCGCCACGACGCCGTCGCACGCTCCCTCGGGTTCGGGTGACATGCTGCGGATCCTGGTCGACGGAGCCGTCGAACGCCTTCTCGGTCATCCGCCCAAACGTGACGACGACGGCGACATCCCGCTGGTCCGCGGTGAGCAGGTCACCTATGTTCGTGTCCTCGAGGACGACGAGTACGTGGAGGTGTTCTCGCGGGTCGTGCATTCGGTGGAGAACCTCGATAACGCTGCTGTTGTTCTCGCCCAGCTCAATCGGCAGTGGCCGACCATCAAACTCATTCTCGTCGAGCAGAGTGTGCTGGGCGTTGTGCGGGTGGACGGCGCACCCTTCGTCGCCGAGCACCTCCTCCGGGCTCTGCGCTCGTTCGCCGAATTGGCCGAAGCATCGGAAGAACTCGCCGAAGAACTGGGCGGGCAACCCATTCGCGCTACCGGAGACACCGCCTTCAACGACGGGATGGCCTCCGAGCACGAAGATCCCGGTGCCGAATATGAGTCACACGAGTGCCACGAATTTCCTCCGGCACTCATGGCGCTCCTCGAACTCGACGCCGACGGAACGGGCGAGCTCAGCGCCGAAGAGGTTGCCGTGATCTGTGAGCACGACCGCGACACCATTCTCGACTACCTGAGGATCAGCCAGGAGCAGGAGACGGCGTGGCACGAGGCGTTGACCGAGTCCATCCGGCGCAAGGACGACGACACCGACCTGTGTGCGGGCGAAAAGCGCGCGTGGACGCACGCGATCCGCAACCTCAGGCGCGGACTGCGCGTCGTCGTACTTCCCGCCAAGGATGCAGCGCCGACCCAGCTCGGCCTCTTCGACGATCAGGCCTGAGAGCCGGAAATCGAGCGCTACTTGTCAGCCCGGTAGCGGGATGACGATGCCAGGCAAGATCTCGATCTGACGCGGCAACTGGGGAAGCTGCGGCACTTCGATCGGCGGCAGGCCGGGCACCTCGATGGGCGCTGGGGGAGCGGCCGCGCCCGTCGTGGGCGTGCCCGTCCCGTCACCCGAGGTCACACCGGAGTTGGCGGGAACGCCGGCCTGCCCGCCGATGGGATCGGGCCACGGGAAGCTCTCCCAGTCGGAGCCCTTCAACGCGCCGTCCATCGTGCTCTTCCAAATGTCCGCAGGCACTCCGGAGCCGTAGATCAAACCACCGTAGGAGTTGGTGATGGCCTGCGCGTCGGAAGTCCCGATCCACACCGCGGTGGACAGCGACGGCGTGTAACCGACCATCCACGCATCCTTGTTCTGCCCCGTGTCACCCAACTGCGCGGTGCCGGTCTTGGCAGCAGACGGGCGTCCACCGGCGAGCGCGTGACCGTTCGAGTACGACGCGATCGGCAGCATTGCCTGCGTGATGTTGTCGGCAACGGCAGCATCGAGACGACGCTCACCGGGAGAGACCGGGCGATCGAGCAGGACTTCACCTTCGGCCGTCACGACCTTCTGGATGAAGTGGGGCTGCTGGTACACACCGGAGTTGGCGAGCGTCGCGTAAGCGGACGCCATGTCGATAACACGAGACTGATACTGGCCGAGCACGATTCCGTTCTCCGGTGGGCCACCCTCCTGTGTGAGCGTCGGGTAGTCGAGTCCGGGAATCTGTTCGGGGATGCCGGCCAGATGGGCGGCGTCGGCGATCTTCTGGGCACCGTTCTCCATCGAGAGCATCAACCGGTAGAAGCTGGTGTTCAGCGAACGCTTGAGTGCCTCGGCGATGGTGCATCGACCACAGGATTCGCCGCCGACGTTCCCGATGGTCACACCGTTGATCGTGAGCGGTGAACTGTCGAACCGTGCGGACAGCGGAATGTCTTCCATCAATGCTGCGACCAGGCCGAAGACCTTGAACGCTGAACCGGTCTGCAGCGGCGCCTGGGCGTAGTCGAATCCCGCTCCGTCGTCACCGCCGTAATAGGCGTCGACGCCACCGGTCTTGGGGTCGATGGACACTACTGCGGTCCGCAGGTCTTCCGGTTCACCGTCGAGATTCCGCTTGACGGCGCCCAGCGCAGCTTCCTGCGCAACCGGGTCGATGGTTGTCGTGATTTGCAGACCAGCGGTGTTCAGCGTCTGGTCGCTGATACCGGCCTCGGCCAGTTCCTTGAGTACCTGAGTCTTGATGTGGCCTTCGGGTCCGGGCGCCTGGTTCAGATCGGTCGGCCGATTGGCGGGGGCGACAGCCGGGAACTGCATCGCGTCGCGATCCGTCTTGGTCAGGCTGCCCAGTTCCACCATGCCGTTGAGAACGTAGTCCCAGCGCGCTTGCAGCGCGGACAGATTGGTCTCGGGGTCCAGGAACGACGGGCTCTGGATGACGGAAGCGAGAACTGCGCCTTCCTCGACGCTCAGCTCACTGACCGGCTTGTCGAAGTACGCGTTCGACGCGGCGGCGATGCCGTAGGCACCGCGACCGAAGTAGATGGTGTTGAGATACGCGGCAAGAATGTCGTCCTTGGACCATTCGCGCGCCATCTTGGCGGAGATGACAAGCTCACGCAGCTTCCTGTCGATACTGCGCTTGTCACCGACCAAGACGTTCTTCACGTATTGCTGAGTGATCGTCGAGCCACCGCCGGCGCTTTCCTTGCCCATCACGTTGTCTCGGGCAGCGCGAGCAAATCCGGAGATCGAGAAGCCGGGGTTGGTGTAGAAGTTGCGATCCTCCGCCGAGAGCACCGAATCGCGGACGTGAATCGGGATGGCCGACAACGCGACCTCGGTGCGGTTTCCCTCCGCCGGCACTACCTTGCCGAGCACGGTCGTGCCGTCGGCCATGTAGATGGTGGACACCTGATTGGTCTGCATGTCCGAGGGGCGCGGGACGTCGGTCCGGCTGTACGCGACAGCAAATACCGACGCAGGCACGATGATCATCAGGAGCACGAGAACGTAGATGGTCCGCCGGACGTACCGCCACTTGGAGCGCTGCTTCTTCTCCGGCTTGGCCGACTTGCTCGACCGTGGGGAATTAGCCGACTTGCCCGATCGAGCCGACGACTGATCGCCACCCGTCGCACTCGATCTGTTCGATGGACTCACTCAACACTCCCGGTCGTGGATCCGGACTTACCGGCACCATTCCACCAGGGTGATATCTCGATCAGATAACTCCCGGCAACTGCGATACCGAAATGTCACCCTACCGGGCTGGCTACTCGCGACGTTCTGCTCGGACCGCGTTCCGATATCCGCGGAACGCCAGCCCGAGAGCGACGACGCAACCGAGCAGCACCAAAGACGGCATCACGCCGGGGTCACCCTTGACGATCGCGACCACAGCGCCGATCAACGCCATGAGGGCGAAGACCGAGATGAAGCCGGCGATCAGCTCCATGCGCTGGGCGCGCGAAGCCCGCCTCATCGAAACCGCGCGCAGGCGCGCATCACGACTTGACGCCGCCTGCGGTCAGACCGGCGATGATGCGTCGCTGGAAGATGAGAACCATGATGACCAGCGGGATCATCACAAGGGTTCCGCCGGCCATGATCGAAGTGTACGGCGTGACGAATGGGTCGGTTCCGGAGAATTTGGCCATCGCCACCGTGACGGGCGCGGTTTTGTCACTCGAGAGTTGCAGCGAGAGCAGGTACTCGTTGACCGTTGCGATGAAAGCCAAAATCGCGGTGGTGAACAGTGCCGGCGCGGCGAGCGGCAGCATGATCAGACGGAACGCCTGGCCACGGGTGGCGCCGTCGATACGCGCCGCTTCTTCGAGCTCCCACGGAAGTTCGGAGAAGAACGACGTCAGCGTGTAGACCGTCAGCGGCAGCACGAACGAGATGTTCGGGATGATCAGCGCTTTGTAGCTGCCGATCCAGCCGATGTCGGTGAACAACTGGAACAGCGGGGTCACGAGGGCGACGACCGGAAACATGGACGCGCCGAGGATGATTCCGGTGACGAAGTATTTGCCACGGAAATCGAAACGCGAGAGCGCGTACGCCGTGAACACGCCGATGACCAAGGCGATCAGCGTGGTCGCACCCGCGATGATGAGGCTGTTCATCAGTGCCCGGGTGAAGTTCACCTTCGCGTCGGGATCGAGCGCCGCGGTGAAGTTGGACAGCGTGAGATTGGTGGGCCACAGCGACGTCGAGAACGTGTCAGCCGGGTCGCGCAACGCCGTCACGATCATCCAGTAGCAGGGAGCGAGTCCCCACACGATGATCAGTACGACGCCGATGTAGGTGCCGATCTTGCCGCGTAGTGCCTTGTTCATACCGGCTCCCCCTTCCGCTGCTTTTCCTGCGTGCTGACCGCATTGGCTCCGAGGAATCGGACCAGGATGAAGGCCACAGCGAAGATGATGAGGAACGTGATGGTGGACAGGGCCGAAGCCGAATTAGCGCCGACGCGCATCTGATCGACCACCAGAACCGAGATGGTGGAGGTGGCGGGATTGGATCCCATCATGATCGCGGGCAGGTCGTACATGCGCAGCGCGTCCATCGTGCGGAAGAGCACGGCCACCATGAGTGCGGGCTTGACCAGCGGAAGCGTGATCATGCGGAATCGCTGCCAGGCCGTCGCGCCGTCGACCTTGGCGGCCTCGTAGACGTCGGCGGGAATCATCTGCAGACCCGCGAGAATCAGCAACGCCATGAACGGCGCGGTCTTCCAGACGTCGGCGACGACGATCGCGAATCGTGCCGGCCAGGGATCCGCCGTCCACAGGATGTTGGTGCCGAGGATCTTGTTGGCAATGCCGTCGTTCGCGAAGATGAAGAACCACAGCTTCGCGGTGACGGCGGTGGGGATGGCCCAGGGAATCAGCACGGAGGCGCGGAGCAAACCGCGGCCGCGGAACGTCTTGGCCATGATCAGCGCCATCGACAGACCGATCACCGTCTCGAGCAGAACGGTGACGACGGTGAAGCCGAACGTATTTCCGATCGACTGCCAGAACTGCGATCCGAGCGTGCCGGGCGGGCAGGGAATCGAGCCGTTGGCGGTGTTGCAGGACTGGGTGATCCAGTTCTTGTAGTTCTCGAACCACGTGAACTGACCGGTGACGAACATGCCGGTCTCGGGGTCGAGCTTCTTGCCGTCGCTGTGCATCGACATCCAGATCGCTCGTCCGAGCGGATACAGAATGATGACGGCGAGAACGATCAGCGACGGTGCGACGAACGCCCACACCGGAACTCGTCGACGCTTCTTCGGCTTGTCGGCCGACGCAGGCGGGGGCGAGGTCGGTGGGGGTGGAGTAGCTGCAAGGTCAGGCAGAACCTTGGTCAGGGATGTCCCTGCTGCCTCGGATGCCGACGGCTCTTCTAGCGGTTCCGGTGCACGGTGTCTCCCACCAACGCCCGAACGGTCGGGACCGGTTGAACCGGCCCCGACCGTGGGGTTGGTAGGCACAGCCGCGGAAGGATCCTGCGGTTCTGCCATTGCTTATTGCTCCTGGTAGATCAGTTACCGGCGGTTTCGATGCCGGCCTTGGTGTCCGCCAAAGCCTGCTCGACGGTCTTCTCGCCGCGAATAGCAGCGTAGGTGTTGTCGGAGATCGACTTCGACACCTGCGTGTAGTACGGCGTGACGGGGCGCGGCTGAGCGGTAGCGAGTGCTTCCTTCAGGGTCGCGAAGTACGGGAACTGAGCGAGCACTGCCGGGTCGTCGTAGACAGCCGAGAGGACGGGTGCGCCGCCGACCTCGGTGAAGTACGTCTGCGACTTCTTGGTCTGCATGAACTCGAGGAAGTCACGAGCCGTTGCCGGCGCGTCGGAGTACGCGCTGATGCCGACGTTGTAACCGCCGACGGTCGAAGCGCCCGGTCCGTCGACACCCGGAAGAACGGTGTAGCCGTACTTGCCGGCAACCGAGGTCTTCTCACCGTCGACCGAGAAGCCGGACCACGTGCGCATGAAGAGTGCCTTGCCGTCACCGAACGCGGTCTGCGACTCGCCCTCGGAGTAGGTCAGTGCTTCCTGCGGGATGGTGTTGTCGGCGAAGTTGTCGACGATCGACTGAACGCCTGCCTTCGTCTTGTCGTCGATGGCCGGGGTGAGTCCGTCCGGGCCGACCCACGGGCCGTCGAAAGCGTTGGTGATCTCGGTGGTGTTGACCGTCAGGCCCTCGTAGTTCTTGAACTGACCGATGTAGCAGGAGATGCCGGCTTCGACAGCCTTCGGGCAGTTTTCCTTGAGCTCGGCCCACGTGGTGGGAGCCTTCTCGACGAGGTCCTTGCGGTAGTACAGGAACGCGGCGTTGGTGTTCTTCGGCGCTGCGTAGAGCTTGCCGTTGTAGGTGCCCGAAGCGACGGTCGACGGCAGGAGGCCGGACTCGTCGATCGCGAGGTCACCCTCGAGCGGCAGCAGCCAGCCGTTTGCGGCGAACTGAGCGGTGTTGACGACGTCGACGCCGATGAGGTCGTACTCGTCGCTCTTGGCCTGCATGCGCTGGGTGATGTCGTCGACCTGCGCGTTGGCTTCCTTGGCCAGCGGCTTGAGCGTGACCTTCTCGTCCGGATGCTCCGCATTCCAGTCGGTGATGATGTTTTCGAGCGCCTCGTTCAGGGCATCCTGCCCCTCGACGATCGTGATGGGTCCGCGGCCTTCGCTCGAGGACGATCCCCCGGATGCGGCCGTGGTGCTGGTTCCGCTGTCCTTGTCCGAATCGGACGAGCAGCCTGCCAGTACCAGCATGGACGCTGCCGTGGCTGCAATTGCAGCGCGGCGCATCGCCTTCGAGTTCAGAACCATGGATTCGCTCCCCGTATGTGTATGACAAATAGACGGTCACCGAGAGCCGGCTCACGGCATGCGCCATGGGTGCCGGCTCCCGGCATCGGCCCCTACTGTGGCACGAGACACCCCTACTTGTGGGTATTACGCCGAACCTGAATCGGTCATGTGTCGTTTGACAGGTCCGCCTAACCCAGGCGACGCCCGTCGGTGGTGGCAAAAATGTGCACCTTCTCAGGGTCGACGCGCAGGTTGACTCGCTCGCCCTTCTGCGGCGGGTTGCGCCAGTCACCACGCGAAACGATCTGCTGCAACCGTCCGCCGATCGTGGTGCGTCCGTAGACGTAGGCGTCGGAACCGAGTTCCTCGACGACGTCGACCTCCATCGGCAGGCCTTCGGCGGCGATCTCGAGGTGCTCGGGGCGAATACCCAGAACAACCTCGGTTTCGACGACACCGTTCATCGTCTCGCGCGGAACCGGAACGATCCCGTCACCGAATGCGACGCCGCCGTCGACGACGGGGAGGGTGAAGAGGTTCATCGCGGGTGAACCCATGAAGCCGGCAACGAAGACGTTCTTCGGCTTGTTGTAGAGCTCGCGCGGCGAGGCGCACTGCTGCAGGATTCCCTTTTCGAGGACTGCGACGCGGTCACCCATCGTCATGGCCTCGACCTGGTCGTGGGTCACGTAGACCATCGTCGTCGCGAGGCGTCGTTGCAGCTGAGCGATCTGCGTGCGTGTCTGAACACGGAGTTTCGCGTCGAGGTTCGAGAGGGGCTCGTCCATGAGGAAGACCTGCGGCTGGCGGACGATGGCGCGGCCCATCGCCACTCGCTGACGCTGACCACCGGACAGCGCCTTGGGCTTGCGGTCGAGGTACGGCTCGAGATCGAGCATCTTCGCGACCTCTTCGACGCGGGCGCGGATCTCCGTCTTGTTGGTTCCGGCGAGCTTGAGCGCAAAACCCATGTTCTCGGCCACCGACATGTGCGGGTACAGCGCGTAGTTCTGGAAGACCATCGCGATGTCGCGCTCTTTCGGTTCCTGACCGGTGACGTCGCGGTCGCCGATGAGGATGCGCCCGCTGTGGACGTCTTCGAGCCCGGCGAGCATGCGCAGGGTGGTCGACTTTCCGCAGCCGGATGGTCCGACGAGGACGAGGAACTCGCCGTCCTCGATCTCGAGGTCGAGCTTGTCCACTGCCGGGGTGTTCGATCCGGGGAACAGGCAGGTGGTGCTCTCGAAAGTCACTGAAGCCATGACGGGGTTGATCCCTTCTACCGGCAGGAACGTGCCGGACGATCCAAGTTGAGGGTGAGCGTGTGCGCTAGCAGCATAAACGTCCGTGTCGGCGCGCGAGCGTAGTCTTTCACGGTGAGTTCGGAGAAGATGCTGACCCGCATCGGTGCGCTGCTTCGCCAAGCGGAGTCCACCGACAATCCACACGAAGGTGAAGCCTTCATGGCCGCCGCGCAGCGGTTGGCCACCGGTTCCGCGATCGACCTGGCGGTCGCGCGGGCGCACACCGCGTCCTCGGAAAAACGTGCGACACCCACTCAGCGGCTCATCACCATCGGCGAACCGGGCAAGCGTGGGCTGCGAACGTACGCCCAGTTGTTCATCGCGATCGCCGCTGCCAACGACGTACAGTGCGACATCGCGCAGACGTCGGCCGTCATCTACGCCTACGGCTTCGCCGGTGACATCGACGTGTGCGAAGCGCTGTACTCGAGCCTGCTCTTCCAGATGGTCCGTGACTCCGACGCGTACGTGCGCTCCGGGGCGTACCGCGGCGAAACGTCCGTGCGGACCGTCGTCGAAACTCGTGGACGACGACGCGTCAACACGCAGGTCCGCAAGCCGGTGGCCGGAGTGACGGCGCGCCTGAACTTCCAGATGGCGTACGCGTCCCGCATCGGCGCTCGGTTGGCCGAGACGAAGCAGGAGACGGAGAAGGCAGCGATCGCAGAATCTGCCACGTCGTCTTCGGAAACCGCACTCGTGCTGCGCAACAAGGAAATCGAGCTCAAGGACTACTACTCATCCAACTCCAAAGCGCGCGGGACGTGGCGGGGTGGTGGCCGCGCGAGTGCCGGGCATTCCTCGCATGCTCGACGAGCGGGTGATCGGGCGGCGCGCTCCGCACGTCTGGGAAACCTTCCGGAGATCGGCGGGGTGCGCGGGCAGCTCGACTCGTGAGGGATACGCAGCGGAGCGCCGTTTACGAGGCAGAGACGTTGGTACGCACCATGTTCGATCGCGCCGACGAGCGCGGACTTCGGAGCGTCGAGGTCATGGGTTCCACCATCACGTTGCCGGTCGAGCGCAAATTCGGTTCCGTGGAGTCGGTCCAGGCGTACTGCGATCAGCTACTCGGGCTGAACTGGGTACTCGCGACCTGGCCTCGCGCAACCGTTCCGGTGTCCGTACGCTCCCGCGCCGGCAATGCCGCCGCTCACTACTCGAACGACGTCATCGCCGTCCCGGACGACCGTGACGGCCGGTGGGCGCTACGCGAATTCGTTGTCTTGCACGAACTTGCGCACCACCTCGGCGACCCCACTTCCGACGAGGCCTCCCACGGGCCCGAGTTCGTCGACCGCTATACGAGCCTGGTCGGTGAGATCATCGGACCCGAGGCGACCTTCGTTCTTCGAGCGATGTTTCTTGCTGGTGGTGTTCGAACGGACTAGATGTCAGCCCTCGGTGAACCGGGTGGTGTGCGAACCGGTCGGCTGGAATACTCGGCCTATGGATGCGCCGCGCAGACTGGTCCTGGTCCAGGGTGAGTCGGACCTCCCCGATCCGGCTGTCGCCGTGCGCAAACCCCCGCTGATTCGTGAAGCCTACGGACGAGTGCTGCGGGAGGTCAGACGCGATCAGGACCGAACTCTCGACGACGTGGCCGCAAAGGTCGGGATGTCGAAGCAGTACCTCTCAGAGATCGAACGGGGCAAGAAGGAACCGTCGTCGGAAATTCTGCGCGCCATCTGCGAAGCGCTCGGGATGCCGCTCGAGCACCTGCTGTTCCGAGCGGGCAACAGGATCGTTGCGCTCAACTCCCTCACCTTCGGACATTCTCCCGCACCGATCTCCGGTCCCGTCCTGATGGCAGCCTGATCAGTTCCCTTCGATGAGGGTGTCAGCCAGTCCGTAGGAGATAGCGTCGTCGGCAGTGAAGATCCTGTCTCGATCGGTGTCCTTGCGGAGCCGCTCGACGCTCTGACCGGTGTGCTTACTCAGAATCGCCTCGGTCTGCTCCCGGATTCTCAGGATCTCGGCTGCTTGAAGCGCGAGGTCCGAGATGGTGCCGCTACCTTGCGTCGACGGTTGATGCAGCAGCACCCGCGAATGGGCAAGAACATGCCGATGGCCCGGAGTACCTGCGGCCAGAAGCACTGCAGCAGCCGAAGCCGCTTGACCCATGCAGTACGTCGAAATCGTCGGTTTCAAGAACTGCATGGTGTCGTAGATCGCGAGCATCGCCGTGGTGGAACCGCCGGGAGAGTTGATGTACAAACCGATTTCGCGATCCGGGTTGTCGGCTTGCAGATGCAGCATCTGAGCCATCACGACGTTGGCGACGCCGTCGTCGATCTCTGTGCCGAGAAAGACGATGCGTTCGTTGAGCAGCCTGCTGAAGATGTCGAAAGATCGCTCACCCGTTGGTGTTCGCTCGATGACACTGGGAATCGTGTACTGGGACATGACGTCACAATCCGATCTTGGGGAAGGTGGCTTGCGGTGCGATCTCGGCGAAGGACGTCACGACGCGGTCGACGATTCCGTACTCACGCGCCTGCTCGGCGGTGAACCAGCGATCCCGATCGCTGTCGGTCTCGATCTCTTCGACGGTCCGGCCCGTTTCGGCGGCGAGGATTTCCTGCGATTGACGCTTCATCAGCTCGAGACTCTCGGCCTGGATCGCAATGTCCACCGCAGTGCCACCGATACCCGCCGAAGGTTGGTGCATCATGATGCGGCTGTGCGCCAGGCTGATTCGCTTGCCGTGGGTGCCGGAGCAGAGAAGCACCTGGCCCATGCTGGCGGCGAAGCCCATCGCGACCGTCACGACGTCGTTGGGGATGAGCTTCATCGTGTCGTAGATGGCCAGGCCGGCAAACACCGATCCGCCAGGTGAATTGATGTAAAGCACTATGTCGCGCTTGGGGTCGGTGGTGGCGAGGAGCACCAGTTCCGAACACACACGTTCGGCCATGGCGTCGTTGACCTCGCCAGTGAGCAGAATGGTTCGCTGTCGGAAGAGCCTGTCTGTCAACAGGTCACGGTAGCCGGTGTCGGTGGGCGCTTCAGTAGTCATGAATCCATTCCTACCGGCGCAGCGATGCCGGGGCCCCGCCTGTCTGCTGTGGGCAGACCACCCCTGTTTTTACCCGCCCCTTTTTTTGCCCGCCCCTTTTTTTGCCCGCCCCCCTTTTTGCCTGCCCCCCCTTTTTGAGCGAACGGCATGTTCAGTCCATCTAAGGCGCCGAAAGTACCGTTCGCTCGAAAAGGGGTGGGTACAAGAGCGGGCAAACCCGTCACCGACGGCGGCGGTAGCGGTACCGCGCACACCCGGCCATGATGGGAGAAGACAACCATTCCTCTCGTCAGGAGCGTGGCATGACTCGTCCGGTACGCATCGGTGTTCAACTCCAACCCCAGCACGCACCCGATTACGGGTTGATACGCGACGCCGTCTTGCGGTCCGAGGACGCCGGGGTGGACATCGTCTTCAACTGGGACCACTTCTACCCGTTGACCGGCGATCCCGACGGCGCCCACTTCGAATGCTGGACCATGCTCGGCGCCTGGGCCGAGCAGACCGAACGCGTCGAAATCGGCGCCCTGGTCACCGGTGGTGGCTACCGCAATCCGGATCTGCTCGCTGACATGGCGCGAACCGTCGACCACATCAGCGGTGGGCGCCTGATCCTCGGAATCGGTGCCGGCTGGTTCGAGAAGGACTACGACCAGTTCGGATACGACTTCGGCACTCCCGGTTCACGGCTGAAACTGCTGGGCGAATACCTCCCCCGCATCACAGGCCGCCTGGCGAAGGGCAACCCGCCGCCGACGCGCAACATCCCGGTCCTCATCGGGGGGGGCGGCGAAAAGAAGACTCTGCGCCTGGTCGCCGAGTACGCCGACGTCTGGCACAGCTTCGGTGACCGCGAGACACACCTGCGCAAGTCAGGCATCCTCTCCGACCATTGCGCCGACGTAGGCCGGAACCCGCTGGAAGTAGAGCACTCGGTTCCGTGGCCTGGGCTCGAGAATGCTGCTGACCTGGTCGCCGACGGTGTCTCGCTCTTCACCGTCGGCGTCAGCGGACCGGACTACGACCTCACGACGCTTGCCGAGGCCATCGGTTGGCGCGACGACAACACGCCGCCTGCGTTGAGCGGGCTGGCCTGAGCGGTACCAAGGACTGCGTCGTTGTCGGCGCCGAGAACGGGCGGCGCCGACGTCAGACGTGGCCTCTGGCCGGAGAAGTTGACCGGAAAGGCCACTTGCTTCAACGGTCCGAGCGTCGGATGGTCGACGGTTCCGACCATTCCGAGCGCGGCGGTGTGGGGATCGGAGTAGATCTCGTCGAGATGCCGGATCGGTGAGACCGGTACGGCGCGTTGGGCGAGAAGAGCGCACCAGTGTTCGACGGTTTGCGACGCGAAGGCGCTGGTGAGTTCTCGTTCCAGACTCTCGCGGTTCTCCACCCTGTCGCGGTTGTGGGCAAAACGCGGATCGGTGACCAGTTCACTCCTTCCGATGGCCTCGCACAGCGACGCCCACATCGCGTCGTTGCCGACAGCGATGACGAAGTACCCGTCGCTGGCAGGAAATGCTTGATACGGAGCAAGATTCGGATGACCGGAGCCCAACGCAGTCGGGCGCTCACCGGTGGCGAAGTAACTGGTCGCCCAGTTCACGTGCATTGCGAGTTGGCACTCGTACAGCGACGTGGTTACGTACTGTCCGCGCCCGGTCCGGCCTCGCTCGACCAATGCAGCCAGGACACCGACCAGTCCGAAAAGCGCTGCGCCCAAGTCTCCCAACGCAAACCCGGATTTCATCGGAGCACCACCCGGTTCACCGGTGAGCGACATGAGCCCACCCGCGGCCTGCGCGATCATGTCGTACCCCGGTTCGTCGCGCAGCGGTCCTTCTTCACCGAAGGCAGAGATGTGCAGGGTGATCAGATGCGGGTATCGCTCGGACAGCGCCTGGTAGTCGAAGATCTTCTGTAATCCGCTGCCCGGTTTGAAGTTCTCCACGACTACATCGGTCTCTTCGAGCATGCGGTGGATGATCTCCTGTCCTTCGGTGGACTTGAGGTCGATCGTGACCGACTTCTTACCGCGGTTGATCGCGAGGTAGTAGGCCGCATCTACCCCGACGAAGGGAGGTCCCCACGAACGCGTGGGGTCGCCGCCTTCAGGGTGTTCGATCTTGGTGACGTCGGCACCGAGATCGGCAAGCGACATGGTTGCGTACGGCCCGGCAAGGATCTTCGACAGATCTAGAACACGGACGCCGGCGAGGGGTGTGGGACCTGTTGGCGAGTTCACCGATGACCACCTGCTACAGAGAGGAACTCGGCTACGACGTCACGTGCATCATCCAGCTCGACGTCACCGCCGTCGGTGATCACGTCGAGATTGCCGAGCGCAGCCGACGGCACCTTCCCGGCAAGACCGGCCAGGTAGGAATTCGCCACCAGCAGTGACCGGTACCCATTACCGTGTCGGATGCCGTGATCCGCAAGATCGAAAAGCAGGGTCGCCATGACGGTACGAGCGAGCTCGTCGGCATACTTTGCGCTGGCGGCCTGGGCGGCATCGTCAGATCCGGAGATCAGACGATCTCCTTCCTCTACCAGTTCCTCCCAGCGCCGCAACAGAACTCCGGCCCCGGCTTCGCAATCCGGTCCGACGGTGGACAAGATGTCCGTCATCGCTTCCGCGACCGTGCGGTGCGAGTTGAACTTGCGTAGGCACCGAAGTACGTCCAGCGCAATGACATTGCTCGAGCCCTCCCAGATCGAGCCCAAGTGGGCATCCCGCACTAGTCGCGCGTTGGCCCATTCCTCGATGTAGCCGTTTCCTCCGCGCACCTCCATGGCCTCGCCGGTGACCACCCGCGCGCGTTTGCAGACAAAGTGTTTGGCGATCGGTGTCAGTACCCTGATCAGTGCGCGCGCCTGTTCGTCGCCGCCGTCTGCTGCCTGAAGACACTGTGCGCTGTACGCGACCAGGGCCAGCGAAGCCTCGGCATCGAGTGCAAGGGGAAGAAGCGTCGCCCGCATCAGCGGCTGGTCGAAGAGCTTCTTACCGAACACGACTCGGCTCTTCGAATGCTCGACGGCTTCGCGGACTGCTCGGCGCATGAGAGCGCTCGAACGCATCGCATTGGAGAGGCGAGACGTGTTGACCATCTCCGCCATCTGGCGGAACCCTCGATCGAGTTCACCGACCTGGAGTGCGTGCGCGCGGTTCAGCGTCACCTCGCCGCTCGGCATGGAACGCGTACCCAGCTTGTCCTTGAGACGATCGATCGTGAGGTTGTTGCGCTCGCCGGATCCCACGGTCTTGGGCACCATGAACATTCCAACTCCACGCGTCGAACCATCCTGTCCGCCCGGGAATCTCGCGAGGGTGATGATCACATCGGCATCCGGGTTGGAGGCGAACCACTTCTTGCCCGTCAGAACCCATCCGTCACCGTCGCGCTCGGCGCGTGTTTCGGTGCAGGCGATGTCGGTGCCTGCCTGAATCTCGGTCATGAACATCGCACCCGTCTTCGCCTGCTCGGGGTCCGTCGACGTCAACGCGTCGATCCAGGGCGAGAACACGGCCGGATCACCGAACATACGCAGGGTCCGCGCGGCAGCATCTGTCATCGACACCGGGCAGGCCAGCCCGAACTCTGCCTGCACGAAGATGTACGACGCGAGGTACTTCGCGAGTGGCGGATGCACGGAGTCCCATCCGTGCAACCCTTTTCGGTGCGACATCGCGGACAGGCCGTACTCGTTGTACGCCGCCCGGCACAGTTCCAGGTAGGCCGGGTGATAGGAAATCCGGTCGACGCGGTCACCGGCCTTGTCGAATTGCTGCAGCACCGGCGGGTTCTTGTCTGCGATGTCGGCAAGCTCGGACAAGCGGCCGGCGGCATCTCGGCCCAGTCGGTCGAGCAATCCGTTCAACGTCTCTCGGTCCGCCCCGGCGGTCCATCTGTCCACTACCGCTGTCAGAGCGGGGTCGGTGTGTGCAAAGTTCATCAGTGGTCAACGCCTTTCAGGGTGGAAACATCGGTCATGTTCGAGGAACTCGTCGAATCCGGCCCTTGCGCGTGCAGAGCACTCCTGCGCAACAAAGCAGTCATACAGACAAGGGACAGAACGACATACACGAGCCCAAGAGCGACGACCGGCCAGATCGAGTTGGTTCGCGTCAGCAGATACTGGCTGACCATCGGGGCCGTTCCGGCAAATACGGCGGTCGACAATTGGTACGACAGAGAGATGCCGGTATACCGAACATTGGTGGGGAAAACCTGCGCCAGAATGCCGGCCAACGCGGCGTAATACATTGCGTGAGGCGCCGTCGCGAGGACCATACCCAGAATCGCCAAGGGCACGGAGCCCGTCTGAACCAGCACGAACATCAGTGGTAGCAGCACGATCTCCGGAAGCAGCATCCAGCGGACCGCTTTCGACGGATCGATCCGCGTGGCCAGCACAGCGCCGAAAGGCTGTACGAGCGCCTGGGCTACCAGTGCCACGGTGATCACGAGGAGGAAGTCACTGCGCTCGAAGCCGAGATCCGTTGTCGCCCAAGAGAGCGCAAAGGTTGTCTTGACGTACGTGATGGCAACACCGGCAACCACAGCGCCGACGCCGAGAGCAAGTTCGACGGGATGCGAACGCAACACTTCGACCAGCGGCATCCGTGTACGTTCTTGTGCCGCAACAGCCTTCTTCATCTCGGGTGTCTCGGAGATGTGCAGTCGGATGTAGAGAGCGACGATCACCAAAGCTGCGGATCCGAGGAACGGCAGACGCCAACCCCACGACTCGAACACGGAATCCGACATCAACGTCAGGCCGAGGAAGGCCAGCGTCGCGAGCAGGTTGCCGACCGGTGAACCCTGCTGCGCAAACGCACCGTAGAGCACCTTTTTCTTCGGGGGAGCGAACTCGGTGGCGATCAATACGGCGCCACCCCATTCGCCGCCCATGGCAATGCCCTGGAGAACACGCAGTGCCACAAGCAGTATCGGCGCCCAGATCCCGATCTGGGAGTACGTAGGGAGGAGGCCGACACCGACGGTTCCCAACCCCATGAGCGCGAGGGTGATGATCACGGCGTTCTTGCGACCGAACTTGTCTCCGAAATGACCGAACACCACTCCGCCGACCGGTCGAGCCACGAATCCCACGGCAAAAGTCGCGAAGGCTGCGAGTGTTCCCACCGCCGGCGACGCATCCGGGAAGAACAGCGGGCCGAGCACCAAGGCGGATGCGGTTCCGTAGATGTAGAAGTCGAACCATTCGATGGTCGTTCCGACAAACGCCGTGATTCCGGCCTTGCGTGCCTGTTTGGTGTTGTATTCAGGCGGATTGATGTCTTGACCTGGGTGTTGATCCACGGTTCTCCCTGATTCTCGCGTCGGGCATCACCAAGGGATGCAATGTGAGGCGTGAATCACTATCGTCCGAAATCCATGTAGAGTCCAAGACTTAGTTCGACTCATTTATGTGGAAGAACCACATAATGAAACCCGGGAGGAGCGACATGGAATTGCGTCAGCTGCGCGCGTTTCTCGCAGTCGCCGACGAACTTCATTTCGGCCGGGCCGCCGAGCGACTCCACATCGGGCAGTCCCCGCTCAGCCAGACCATTCGGGCGCTCGAGCGCGAACTCGGCACCGACCTGTTTATCCGGACCACCAGATCAGTGCAATTGACCGCAGCCGGCGAAGCCTTGGTCACGCCCGCACGAATCATCGAAGCGCAGATCGCCGTCGTACGAGATATCGCATCAGCGGCGTCGACCGGGGAAACAGGCCGTGTCACGGTGGGTTTCGGCGGAACGGGCGGCTACACGGTGCTGTCGGCCCTCACACGATCGCTGGCCGACTCCCATCCGGGAATCGAACTGGACCTACGGCCGCAGATGTACTCGGGTGAGGTGCTCGACGCTCTCCGACGCGGAACACTCGACATGGGCATAGTCGGCCTGCCCATTCCGCGCGGATTCGAGACTCACACTGTGCGCGAGGAAACCTTGATGGTCGCGGTCCCCGCCAGGCATCACCTCAGTACCAGGGACTCGGTGTCACCGGAAGACCTGGCAACCGAGCGATTCGTGATGTATCCCGCCGAGCACGGCTCGGTGGTGCGCGATGCGACGTTGTCCGTCTGCGCCACAGCAGGTTTCACGCCCACCGTCGCGCACGAAGCCCCCGATCCGTACAGCCTGTTGGCCATGGTCGGAGCGGGGGTCGGGATCGCCGTCGTCGTGGAGTCGACGGCGCATCTGTCCATGGACGGGGTCGTGTACCTGCCGATCGCCGGGGCCACGCCCACGCTGAAAATCGCGATGGCATGGCGACCCAACAATCCGACGCCGGCAGTACACACCGTCACCAGGGTACTGAGGGAGCAGCCTTAGGCTCTCGCGATAATTCCCGCGAAATCTGTTCCCACAGGCAGAGTTCCGTACTCGTGACCACGGTCGGCGCCGAGGCGAGCGGCAATGAACGCATCGGACGAAGCGGCCGGGGAGTGGCGCACCATGAGCGAAGCCTGCAGCGCCAACGCCATTGCCTCGACGACGGTCCGAGCGCGGAACTGGGCGTCGGCGGGTGCCATCGTGGCGAGCTCACCGAGTTGGCGTCGTACCCGATCGAGGTGATGATCGAGGACCGGGTTGTTGCCGCGAGCGAGGTTGACCTCGTGGTCGAAGGCGGCAACGGAGTCGGGTTCACGGGTCATAGCGCGCAGGACATCGAGCGCGATGACGTTGCCCGACCCCTCCCACACGGCCATGACGGGCTGCTCACGGTAGCGACGGGCAAGCGGGAAGTCCTCGGTGTAGCCGTTGCCGCCCAGGCACTCGAGTGCCTCGTAGGAGTGGTGCGGGCCGCGCTTGCAGATCCAGTACTTCGCAACAGCCGTCGCTAGTCGGCGGAACGCCTTTTCCTGCTCGTCCGCGTCCTCGTCCTGCGCGCGAGCCAATCGTAGTGCGGTGATGGTGGCGGCTTCGGATTCGAGAGCCAGATCTGCAAGCACCGAGGTCATCGCCGGCTGATCTGCCAGGACGGCACCGAAAGCGCTGCGGTGCCGTGCATGCCACACCGCTTCGGCGACCGACTGACGCATACCTGCCGTGCTGCCGAGGATGCAGTCGAGTCGCGTCTGGGACACCATTTCGATGATGGTCCGCACGCCACGACCCGGTTCGCCGATCATGGTGCCGACGGTGCCGTCGAGTTCGATCTCGGACGACGCATTGGACTTGTTCCCCAGCTTGTTCTTCAGACGTTGGATGCGGAAGACGTTGCGCGTGCCGTCGGGCAGGATGCGGGGGAGAAGGAAGCAGGAAAGCCCCTCACCGGCAGCACCTTCGGCCTGAGCAAGAACCAGGAACGCGTCGGACATCGGCGCGGAGCAGAACCACTTGTGTCCGGTGAGCAGGTAGTCCGCACCCGGACCGCCACGTCCGGCCGGCTTGGCGATGGTCGTGTTGGCTCGCACGTCGGAGCCGCCCTGCTTTTCCGTCATCGACATTCCGAATATCGCGGATGCCTTTCCGGGAGCATCCAACTCGGGGGTGTAACTCCGAGAAAGGGCTCGCGGCGTCCAGAGAGCGGCCACGTCCGGTTGCAGCTCGAGCGAGGGGATCACGGCGTGCGTCATGGAGATTGGGCACGCGTGGCCCGGTTCGACCTGAGAGAACAGCATGAATGCCGCGGCCCGAGCCACGTTGGCACCCGGCTTGGGGTCAGCCCAGGCAGAGGTGTGCGCACCGTGCGCTACGGCAGCAGAGATGATCCGGTGATACGACGGATGGTATTCGACCTCGTCGATGCGGTTTCCCCAGCGATCGAAGGTCTTCAATTCGGGGATCACCGTGTTGGCCAGCTCGGCGTCGTGCTGGAACCCGGCACTGCCGACCAGTTCACCGATGTCGGTGAGTTCACTTGTGGCCCAATCCGCGTCGTGGCGCGCGACCCCTTCGGCCAGGACCGTATCGAGCAGGAACTCGTTGACGTCCGTGCGCGGTACCGACTGGTTGAGGACTGCATGGGTGCGATGCGGAGCCGGGTGGGTGACGGTCTTCTCGGAAATATCAGTCATGACAGGCCTTTCAGCTCGCTGCGCGGATGAGGTGCTTCTGGATCTTGCCGGTCGGTGTACGCGGAAGAATGGTCGCGAACACGACTTCACGCGGAATCTTGTAGCGCGCCAACTTGTCCGAGAGGTAGTCCTTGATGTCGTCGGCGCTGATGACATCCGGTTCACGCCAGACGACGTGTGCGACGACGGTCTCGCCCCATTCTTCGTTGGGTTTTCCGACAACGGCGACGTCGACGACGTCCGGGTGGCCGGAGATCACGTCCTCGACCTCCTTGGAGTAGACGTTCTCACCGCCCGTGATGATCATGTCCTTCGCGCGGTCGACGATGAAGAGGTAACCGTCCGCATCCTTGCGCGCCAGATCGCCGGTGCGATACCAACCTCCGTCGGCAAAAGCAGCCTTCGTGGCAGCGGGGTCGTCGAGGTACCCCTGCATGACGGTGTCGGCGCGCAGCCAGATCTCACCGATCTGATCGGGCTCCGCGTCGGTGCCGTCATCGGCAACCAGGCGCAGGTCGACGCCGGCCAGCGCGACGCGGCCGATCGAGCCCGCCTTGCTCAACTGCTCCTCGGGGTACAGCACAGTGCCCACCGGCCCGGTCTCGGTCATGCCGTAGACCTGCCGGAATTCGGTGGTGCCGTACGACTCCACCAGTCGCCGAGCGACATCCGCGCCGATCGGTCCGCCGCCGTACAACCACGCACGAACGCTTCCGAGGTTGTAGTCGGCAAAGTTCGACACGAGGTTGAGTGCAGTGGTGTAGATGACCGGCGGGCCGAAGCAGAGGGTAATACGTTGTTCCTGAACAGTTTCCAGGAATTTGACGGGATGGTACTCGCGCAGCAGCACGACGGTTCCGCCCATGTAGAGCGTGGACATGAACCAGTTGTTGAGCGGGGAAGCGTGCCAGATCGGGACGGCCATGAGCAGGCGCTCGTCCCGAGTCGTCGACACGGCGAGGGCCGCGGTGACGGCAACACCGACGACGTTGCGGTGGCTGTGGACGCAGCCCTTGGGCGAGCCGGTGGTCCCCGAGGTGTAGAGGATTTCAGCCGGATCGTTCTCGTCGATGTCGATACCGTCAACGCCCTCCTGGCGGGTGATGGCGTCGTCGAAGAAGTCGAAACCGTCTGCGACAGAGTCCGTGCTGATCAGCTTGGCCGTTGTCTCCAGTCGACCGACAACCGGCGCCAACTCACCGTCGAAGACGCACACCGACACCTTCGCGTGTCCCAGCACGTAGGCAACTTCCGGAGTCTGCATCTTGTGGTTGATGGGGACCACGACGGCGCCCAAGCGCCAGGCACCGAGCATCGCGTACACGAATCCCGGAGTGTTGTAACACATCAGCGCGACGCGGTCGCCCGGCTGCACGCCCAGCGACTGCAAATAGCCTGCGGCGCGTCGACTTCCGTCCTGAACCTGGGAGTACGTGTGATCGTGACCGTCGAATATCAGGAAGGGTTTGTCCGGGGTCTTGGTGACGTTGCTGTCGAATACGCGAACGATGTTCATCGAAGTCCTTGTCGGAGAATCACGCTCGAAGAGAGTTCATTCCATCGAGCTGTTGAGTACGGCGTCGGGTATCTGGAGAGTGGCGAAGATGACGGCGACCGCCTCCTCGAGGGAGTAACCGAAGCTCTCGCCGGTGGCAGTTTTCT
Organism: Rhodococcus sp. 66b; assembly: GCF_002076325.1. Classification (NCBI taxonomy): domain Bacteria; kingdom Bacillati; phylum Actinomycetota; class Actinomycetes; order Mycobacteriales; family Nocardiaceae; genus Rhodococcus; species Rhodococcus sp. 66b. The sequence continues at coordinate 430,561 of NZ_MUZB01000003.1, read as the reverse complement.
GAATGACGAGGCCGAAGATCGCAGACCAGAAGGCCTTGGATTCGACGTCGATGCCCGCGCGCAGCTGCCAGCCGGTGCGGATCAAGGTACGGAGGAGGGCTGTTTCACCCGAGGAATGCAGAGTGCGAAGCGTCTCGGAGATCAGATCGCGGAGTTCACCACGGCGACCCGTCATCATCATCGCTTCCACGAACAGTTCGACGCTGGGAGCGCCCGAGCCGAGGAGTGATCCGACCAGCTTCTCGGTGTAGTCGCCCACGGTGTCGGCGTCGGCGGCATCGACCTCGGCACGCTTGCCTGCGCGCAGAACGGCTGCACACGCCACCTCGACGAAGAGCTTCTCTTTTGAGCCGTAGTAGTAGGTCACCTGGTTTGGATGGGCGCCGGCGGCGGTGCAGATCTGCGCGATGGACACGCTGTCGCCATGTTCGAGGAAGAGCTCGGTTGCAGCGTTGAACAGTGCCATGCGCGTCTGCTTGCCCGACTCACGCGTCGCGCGCGCTGCGGGAACTGACTCGGTGACCATCACGAACTCCTACTTGTTTGTATGACAAACAATAACTCGGCGTTGTTTGTATGGCAAACAATTTCTCCCGACGTGATGACATGTCGACTCCTATCGACATGTCCGATGTGCGGGATTACTCTCTGAACATCGAGCACCCGAGAACTTCGGCTTTTCTGCGAGGAGGCGCCCTGCAATGCTCGCGCGATCCGGCTTCTCCCTGCCCACCCGCACGACTCTCACGGGCGACTGGGCAGATTTGTTGCGTGAGCATTTTGTCGCGCTCGACGTATCCGATATCGAAGACGGCGATGGATTCAGCGGGGCCGTGCACTCGGCCCAACTCGCACACGTTCGGGTGTCCGCAGTTCAATCGATGGAACAACGAATAGTCCGTAGCAGCAGCCTGATCAAGAGTGACGGTGCGGACTATCTGCAAATTGGCATGATCCGCCGCGGTAGCGCGGTAGTGCGGCAAGACGCCCGCGAATGCGTCCTGCGACGTGGCGACTACGTCCTGTACGACACCACGCGCCCCTTCGATTGGCAGATCGAGGGACACGCACACGACGGCATCTGGGGACTCGAGGTGTTCACCTGGCCACGGTCATACCTGTCCCTCAGCGACGCGGAGGTCACGAGCTTGACAGCCATTGCCTTCGACGGACACGCGGGCCTGAGTGGCCTGCTGGGTCGCTTTCTTCACGATCTTGCCTCCGTCCGCATGACGTCCGACGCGAGCGGAGACGAGGAGGAAGTCGTCAACGAGATCGGCAGCCTGGTCAAGTCGGTTCTTCACGCAACCGCGCGTCCGATCGTCTCCCGGCGAACTGGCCTGTACGAATCCGCTCTGTCGGCCATAGACGCCCGCCTCGCTGACCCGGCCCTGTCTCCGGTGGACATCGCGGGATCAGTCAAAGTCTCCATTCGCCAGTTGCACCGAGCCTTCGCCGAACACGGCACAACGGTGTCGCGTTCGATTCGCAGCCGTCGACTCGACGGTTGCCGTCGTGAGATCGTGCAACGCCACGGCATAGAGCGGTCGCTGACCCAGATTTCTCACCGCTGGGGATTCACCGACCTGGCCGCCTTCAGTCGCGCATTCAAGGCGGAGTTCGGGATCAGCCCGCGGCAATACCGGTCGCAAGCAGTGGCCCCCACAAGTACTGCTCGCTGATCTGTAACATCCTCGGACACTTACCCATTCAACATGATGTTCAAAACGTTCTGTCGCCGACGCCTATCCACAATTCTCGGCGCGGTAGGCCAAGTATCGGGCGCTGACGGCCAAGTTTGCTCGGCCTCGCGGGCGTAGATTTTCGGCACGGCGTTGCCAAGTGCCAGGCACCCGATCCGACCACCTACATCACAGGGAGCACTCATGGAATCTGCAATCGGTGAACATCTTCAATGCCCGCGCACGCTGACCAGGCGCGTTCCGGATACCTATTCGCCACCATTTCCCATGTGGGTCGGGCGTGCGGACGACACATTGCACCAGGTCGCGATGGGCTATCTCGGCGTGCAGTTCCGCGGCGAGGATCAGCGCTCGGCAGCACTGCAGTCCATGCGGGATATTGTCGCCGGCTTCGACTTGCCGGACGGACCGGCACATCACGATCTGACCCACCACATCGACAACCAGGGCTACGAGAATCTGATCGTGGTCGGGTACTGGAAAGATGTTTCTTCCCAACATCGTTGGAGCGCATCAGCTCCGGTGGCCTCCTGGTGGGAGTCCGAGGACCGCTTGTCCGACGGATTGGGGTTCTTCCGGGAGATCGTGGCACCGAGAGCCGAACAATTCGAGACGCTCTACGCGTTCCAGGACGATCTCCCCGGAGTGGGAGCCGTCATGGACGGTGTCAGCGGCGAGATCAACGAGCATGGCTACTGGGGTTCGATGCGCGAGCGCTTTCCGATCTCTCAGACCGACTGGATGCAGGCCTCGGGCGAACTACGGGTCGTCGCCGGTGACCCCGCCGCAGGTGGGCGGGTAGTAGTGCGGGGACACGACAACATCGCACTGATCAGATCCGGGCAGGACTGGGCCGACGCGGAAGCAGACGAGCGCAGCCTCTACCTCGACGAAATCCTGCCCACTCTTCAATCGGGCATGGACTTCCTCCGCGACAACGGCCCGGCCGTCGGGTGCTACAGCAACCGTTTCGTACGCAATATCGACATCGACGGAAACTTCCTCGACCTGAGCTACAACATCGGTCACTGGGCCTCACTCGACCAACTCGAGCGGTGGTCGGAATCCCACCCGACCCATCTGCGGATCTTCACGACGTTCTTCCGGGTCGCCGAGGGCCTGTCGAAATTACGTCTCTACCATGAGGTCTCGGTATTCGATGCCGCCGATCAGCTGTACGAGTACATCAACTGCCATCCCGGGACCGGGATGCTGCGCGACGCGGTGACCACCGCCGCGCACTGACCGAAGCCGCCGGAAATCTTCGGCGACGTTCTTTCCCTCGGAGGCAACTCGAGATATGTTGACGAGTGTCGACATATCTCAGTAGAGGCCATCGAGGAAGCGCGGACAGCACACAGTGACTACTCAACGAAACGAAGAGTTGGCCTTTGCTGTGCTGGCCGACCAGGTGCGCCGACAGATTCTCGACACTCTGGCTACCCACGGCGAATGCAACGCAGGCTTCATCAGCGATCAAATTTCGACGGTCGGTCGCACCACGGTATCCACACATCTCAAGGCGCTGCGGCTGTCCGGAGTTATCGTCGAACGCCGTCAAGGACGTCATCGCTTGTTTTCGATCGATCCGTCTGGGCCCGCCAACGATGCACTCCAGTTCCTGCGCGACGTCCTCGGGCGAGCACTGGAAGCAGGTTCGAATACCTCCGAGTTGCCGACCACGGCGACTGAGGATTCCGACGCGGCTTCGGTGCGTCGCCGGGCTTGAGGCCCTGTTTGAGCCCCAGCATCTATTTCAGGCAGGAAGTAGAACGTGCCAGGTCTCTCCGTAACGGCACAGATCGTGACGACGGACCCACCAGGGTCAGCCTTCGAGCGCTTCGAAACGGGGCAACTGCTCGAACTCGAATGTGAGCAACTGACGGTCGGGGCCGCCGTCGCCATCTCCCTTCCCGTCGGCGACGGCTCACGCGCAGATGTAGCCGGAATGCCGATCACTCTGTTGGGGTACGTCGCCGGCGTGAAGCGGGGCCGCTCGGTCGTGATCGTGCACCACCAACCGTGGCGCGGCCGTCTGACGATCCGGTTCTTTCCCGACGGCACCGGCACCCGACTCGTTCTCGAGTCCAGCCTCGATCAGGACGGCATTTCCTGGCTTGCCAACAAGCGCGGATTTGCTCCACCCGAACCTCCGCGCTCCGACCGACATCGGATCGGACTGCTGGTCAGCAAATCCGGCTCGGCGGCTGTATTCGCCCAGGCCACAGAAACACTCGCTGCCCTGGCGGTCGAAGAGATCAATGCCGACGGCGGTGTCGGCGGCGTTCTCGTCGACTTGGTGATCGGCGATGACGCTTCCGACTCGGCGGCCGGAGCGGCGACCGCACTGCGATTGGTGAAAAGCGGATGTCGCGCCATTTTTGCGTGCGTGACGTCGTCGACCTTCAATGCCGCTGCATCTGCGTTGCAAAACACCGGTGTGTTGTTGGTGCACACAGTTCTCAACGAAGGAGGTCGATCGCGTCCGGGGATCCTTCGATTGGGTGAGCGGCCACTCGACCAGACGCGAGCGGGCATACCCGCAATGATGTCCGAGACCGGTTCTCGCACTTGGTTCCTGGTCGGTCAGCAGTATTCGTGGTCGTTCGGAGCACATTGGGCGGCTCGGCGTGTGATCGCCGAATCCACAGGTTCGGTGGCCGGCGAAGTCTACGTACCGTTGGGAACAACCGACTTCTCACGGATCATCGAGTCGATAATCGACTCCGGGGCCGAACTGATTCTTTCCACCCTGGTGGGCCATGACGAGGTCTTCTTCGAACGGCAATGCGCCCAGCACGGACTGCGGGCCACCACGCGGACGTTTGCGCTGGTCCTCGACGAGGCCACTCAGCAGCTCATCGGCAATTCCGATGCCGACGGAGTCTGGGCGGCATTCGGCTACTTTCAATCCGCAGCCGGCGAGCACGACCTCGAAAAGCGATACAGCGCAAGCTCGAACGAACTCCTGCCTCCGCTCAGCTCTCTGTCGGAGACAACGTACGAAGCGATCGTCGCTTACGCACGCGCAGTCGAACGAACGTCGGCAAGCGATCCGGAAACAGTACTTCGGCAGCTTGTCACAACGTCGAAAAGCTCGACGGACACCGGCGTTCCACTGCATCGGCCGATTCTGATCGCTGAATCACGCCATGGGCGTCTGTACCCCCGCTCTCTCTGAGCGCGCGTAACCCGAACTTAACGAGTCAATATGTCGATACCTATTGACGCAATTACTGATCCGGCCCTAGTCTGAAAGACAAGTGAAGCCGATCACATCAGGAGCACACTTCTCATGGCGACAATCCGACCTGACGACAATGCAATAGACACCGCTGCAAGGCATTACGGCATCACTCTCGACCAATCAGCCCGGCTCGAGTGGCCGGCATTGATCGACGGAGCACTGGGCTCCTACGACGTCGTCGACCAGTTGTACGCCGACGAGGCAACCCCGCCGACCACGTCACGCGAGCATGTGGTGCCAACTGCGAACGAAAACCCCTTGAGCGCTTGGTATGTGACCACAAGCATCCCGCCGACGTCGGACGGCGTCCTGACCGGCCGACGCGTGGCGATCAAGGACAACGTGACCGTGGCCGGAGTTCCGATGATGAACGGATCTCGGACGGTAGAGGGATTCACTCCGTCTCGCGACGCAACTGTGGTCACTCGACTACTGGCGGCCGGTGCAACCGTCGCAGGCAAAGCTGTGTGTGAGGACCTGTGTTTCTCCGGTTCGAGCTTCACACCGGCAAGCGGACCGGTCCGCAATCCATGGGACTCACAGCGTGAAGCAGGTGGATCATCCGGTGGCAGTGCAGCTCTCGTTGCAAACGGTGACGTCGATTTTGCCATCGGCGGGGATCAAGGCGGATCGATCCGGATACCGGCGGCATTCTGCGGCGTCGTCGGACACAAGCCGACGTTCGGGCTCGTCCCGTATACCGGTGCATTTCCCATCGAGCGGACAATCGACCATCTCGGCCCGATCACACGCACGGTCCACGATGCCGCACTGATGCTCTCGGTCATCGCCGGTCGCGACGGTAACGACCCACGCCAAGCCGACAGCGTCGAAGCAGGTGACTATCTGTCCACTCTCGACTCCGATGTGGATGGTCTGCGAATCGGGATCGTTCGAGAAGGTTTCGGGCACGCGGTCTCACAGCCCGAGGTCGACGACGCAGTCCGCGCAGCGGCACACAGTCTGACCGAAATCGGTTGCACGGTAGAGGAAGTAAACATCCCGTGGCACCTGCATGCTTTCCACATCTGGAACGTGATCGCCACGGACGGTGGTGCCTACCAGATGTTGGACGGCAACGGATACGGCATGAACGCCGAAGGTTTGTACGATCCGGAACTGATGGCATACTTTGCTTCTCGACGCATTCAGCACGCCGACGCTCTGTCCGAAACCGTCAAACTAGTGGCCCTGACCGGCCACCACGGCATCACCACCCTCGGCGGCGCGAGCTACGGCAAAGCCCGGAACCTCGTACCGCTCGCCCGCGCCGCCTACGACACTGCCTTGAGACAATTCGACGTCCTGGTGATGCCCACACTGCCCTACGTCGCATCCGAATTGCCGGCGAAGGACGTGGATCGTGCAACCTTCATCACGAAGGCTCTCGGGATGATCGCCAACACGGCACCATTCGACGTGACCGGACATCCGTCCCTGTCCGTTCCGGCCGGCCTGGTAAACGGGCTTCCGGTCGGAATGATGATCACCGGCAAGACCTTCGACGATGCGACGGTCCTCCGAGTCGGGCGCGCATTCGAAAAGCTTCGCGGCGCGTTTCCGACGCCTGCCGACCACATCTCCGACTCTGCACCACAACTCAGCCTCACCTAGTCCTGTATCCGCACTTGCACAAAAAATTCCACCGATTCACACATGATCAGCCCGCATAGAAAAGGTGAACCAGATGTCAGTAACGATCGACCACACAACGGAGAACGCCGCACCGGCCCAGGCGCCGGTCTCCGATCGCGCGTGGGCCCTGTTCCGCGCACTCGACGGTAAGGGATTGGTACCCGACGGTTACGTCGAGGGATGGAAGAAGACCTTCGAGGAGGACTTCAGTCCAAGGCGCGGAGCGGAATTGGTCGCGCGGGCTTGGACCGACCCCGATTTCCGGCAACTGCTTCTCACCGACGGTACCGCCGCGGTTGCCCAGTACGGATATCTGGGCCCCCAGGGCGAATACATCGTGGCAGTCGAAGACACCCCGACCCTCAAGAACGTGATCGTGTGCTCGCTGTGTTCATGCACCGCGTGGCCCATCCTCGGTCTGCCGCCGACCTGGTACAAGAGTTTCGAATACCGTGCACGCGTGGTCCGCGAGCCACGGAAGGTTCTCTCCGAGATGGGAACCGAGATCGCGTCGGACGTCGAGATCCGCGTCTACGACACCACCGCCGAAACTCGGTACATGGTCCTACCGCAACGTCCCGCAGGCACCGAAGGCTGGAGCCAGGAACAACTGCAGGAAGTCGTCACCAAGGACTGCCTGATCGGCGTCGCAGTCCCGCAGGTCCCCACCGTCTGACCACCCCGACAAGAAAGAAGCACACCATGGATGGAGTACACGATCTTGCCGGAGTTCAAGGCTTCGGCAAAGTCCCGCATACCGTCAACGCCGACATCGGCCCCACCTTCCACGCCGAGTGGGAGCACCTGCCGTACAGCCTGATGTTCGCCGGTGTCGCCGAACTCGGGGCCTTCAGCGTCGACGAAGTTCGATACGTCGTCGAGCGGATGGAGCCCCGCCACTACATGATGACCCCGTACTACGAGCGGTACGTCATCGGCGTCGCGGCACTGATGGTCGAAAAGGGAATCCTGACGCAGGAAGAGCTCGAAAGCCTTGCAGGAGGACCGTTCCCACTCTCACGGCCAAGCGAATCCGAAGGCCGACCGGCTCGCATCGACACAACCACCTTCGAGGTCGGTCAGCGAGTACGTGTGCGAGACGAATACGTTCCCGGGCATATTCGAATGCCTGCTTACTGCCGAGGACGGGTGGGGACTATCGCTCACCGGACCACAGAGAAGTGGCCGTTCCCCGACGCAATCGGTCACGGCCGCAACGACGCCGGCGAAGAACCCACCTACCACGTGACGTTCGCTGCGGAGGAATTGTTCGGCAGCGACACCGACGGCGGAAGCGTCGTTGTCGACCTCTTCGAGGGTTACCTCGAGCCTGCGGCCTGATCTTCCAGCATTCCAGGCGGCGGTCACGCGATCGCAGCGGTTCGCGTGACCGCCGCCTGATCACAACGATTCACTCATTCGGAAGGACACTGGAAATCATGGTCGACACACGACTTCCGGTCACGGTGCTTTCAGGTTTCCTGGGCGCCGGGAAGACGACGCTACTCAACGAGATCCTGCGCAATCGGGAGGGCCGCCGGGTTGCGGTGATCGTCAACGACATGAGCGAAATCAACATCGACAGTGCAGAAGTCGAGCGTGAGATCTCGCTCAGTCGCTCCGAGGAGAAACTGGTCGAGATGACCAATGGCTGCATCTGCTGCACTCTGCGAGAGGATCTTCTTTCCGAGATAAGCGCCTTGGCCGCCGATGGCCGATTCGACTACCTTCTCATCGAATCTTCGGGCATCTCCGAACCGCTGCCCGTCGCGGAGACGTTCACCTTCATCGATACCGACGGCCATGCCCTGGCCGACGTCGCCCGACTCGACACCATGGTCACAGTCGTCGACGGCAACAGTTTTCTGCGCGACTACACGGCTGGGGGTCGCGTCGAAGCCGATGCCCCGGAAGATGAACGAGACATCGCGGATCTGCTTGTCGATCAGATCGAATTTGCCGATGTCATCCTGGTGAGCAAGGCCGATCTCGTCTCGCAACAGCACCTGGTCGAATTGACCGCGGTCCTACGATCTTTGAACGCAACTGCTGCGATAGTTCCGATGACTCTCGGCCGTATCCCACTCGACACGATTCTCGATACCGGCTTGTTCTCGCTCGAGAAAGCTGCTCAGGCCCCTGGATGGCTACAAGAACTCCAAGGTGAACACACCCCCGAAACCGAGGAGTACGGAATCGGTTCGGTGGTGTACCGCGAGCGCGCGCCCTTCCACCCACAACGCCTGCATGATTTCCTGAGCAGCGAGTGGACCAACGGAAAGTTACTTCGGGCCAAGGGCTACTACTGGAATGCCGGTCGGTTCACCGAGATCGGGAGTATTTCTCAGGCCGGTCATCTCATTCGCCACGGATACGTCGGCCGTTGGTGGAAGTTTCTACCCCGTGACGAGTGGCCGGCCGACGACTACCGTCGCGACGGAATCCTCGACAAGTGGGAAGAACCTGTCGGTGACTGCCGACAAGAACTCGTCTTCATCGGCCAATCCATCGACCCGTCTCGACTGCACCGAGAATTCGACGCGTGTCTACTCACCACAGCCGAGATCGAACTCGGGCCAGACGTGTGGACCACCTGGAGCGACCCCCTGGGCGTCGGCTATACCGACCAGACCGTTTGATATTGGTCCGATTTGCCGTAAGTTGTGCGCAATGGGGCTATCACGCAACCGAACTCGGGCGTTGTTGATCGTCGCGGCAATCGCAGCCGGGACCGCTGCCGCGGCGACGCCGGCGGAGGCCACCTGGACAACCGCGCCGATGTGCGGCGACTGGCAGGTCGAGACCGTAGCCCAAGGGTTGGAACAGCTCGAAAACCTCGAGACCGATGACAACGGCGGGTTCTACCTCTCCGGCGAGTCGAAGATCTATCACGTCGACGCCGAAGGACAGGTACGAACCGTCCTCGACGGCATGGCTGCTCCTGGCGGTTTGCAGCTCGACGGTTCGAGGCTGTCCTTCCTCACCAGACAGGACGGCAAGCTGTGGCAACTGGACACCACGACGGATCAGCTGTCCGCGCCCGCCGACTTCGCGGGCAACGGCTTGCTCCGCCTACCTGACGGCGATCTTCTGACGACGTGGGTCGGAACGGAGGGCGGCCCGTCGAAGGGCGTGTCGCGCTATCAACATGACTCCCGAACCGTCGTACCCAATTGGGCCGCAGTGCCACGTTCGGAGGGGCTCGCGCTCAGTCCGGATCATCGAGCCGTGTACACCGATGATCTGTTCACAGGTCAGATCATTCGAGTCCCTGTGGATACCCCTGATGCGTGGGCCGTTGTCGCAACCGTCCCGAGCCCGGTACCCGGTCTCGACGATCTGACCGTGTCGCGGGATGGGATGCTCTACGTCGCTGCTCACCTCGAGGGCGCGATCTATCGTGTAGATCCCGAGACCGGGCAGTCCTGCGTCGTCGCTTCGGGTCTGTCGGGTGGGTGGACCGGGCCGAGTTCAGTGCGTATCGGCCGGGACGGCGACGGCTGGGCGCTCTACGTCACCGGCTTCGACGGGACACTGCGCCGCCTGGTACCTCCGGCGGGCGTCGAACTCGCACTGGTTCGGTAACTCCGTTCTCTTCGAGACGGGATTCTCCGACCTGGCGATACTTAAAATCACGCTGATTTGAAGGCATGCCCGCAGCGCAGCGGCCGCTTGTCCGAAAACTGTCAACAGTTCTACACGGAGAAATGGCTACCCTTAGGTTTACGCTGCTCGCATGTTTTCTTCCGTCGCAGCGAAGATCCGCCTGGTGGTGGCACTGCTCCTCACTGCCCTCCTGGCGCTGACTCTGTCATCGTGCTCGAGTGGCTCGGATTCGTCGGCAGCCCCCACAGACCTGTGTGCACCTCCAGGAGTGGGAGCCGCAACCGCGGCGCCCACCAATCTGGATGCGGCAGCGGGTGCGGGCGCCGAAGACCGGTACACCACGGCCACCGTCACCCCGGTCGATCGGATCGACACCTCGAAGCTGAACTTGATCAAACCCGGGGTCATCACAGTCGGCACGCTCGGTGACGCGCCCCCGAGCATCTGCGTCAATTCCGAGAATCAGTACACCGGATACGACAACGAGCTGCTGAAGGCCGTCGCGGACAAGCTGGGCCTGAAGGTCGAGTTCGTCGGCACCGAGTTCGCCGGGCTTCTCGCCCAGGTTGCCGGTCGACGCTTCGACGTCGGCTCGTCGTCCATCACCACCACAGACGACCGTCGCAACACCGTCGGCTTCACCAACGGCTACGACTTCGGATACTTCTCCCTCGTCGTGCCTAACGGCAGCCCGATCACCGGCTTCGGAGACCTGGACGCATCCAAGCGCATCGGCGTCGTGCAGGGAACCGTGCAGGACGACTACGTCGTGAACACTCTCAAGCTCGATCCCGTGAAGTTTCCCGACTACGCCACGGCGTACGCGAACCTCAAGTCCGGACAGATCGACGCCTGGGTAGCTCCGTCTCAGCAGGCCGAAGGCGCAATCGCTCCCGGTGACCCGACCTCGATCATCCAGAACACCTTCTCGGTCAACAACTTCGTCGGCTGGGCGGTGAACAAGGAGAACCAGCCGCTGATCGACGCCCTCAACTCGGGCCTCGACGCAGTCATCGACGACGGAACCTGGTCTCAGCTGTACGCCGACTGGGTACCGCGCCAACTCCCTGAAGGCTGGAAGCCCGGATCCAAGGCCGCGGCCACTCCGGAACTGCCCGACTTCGCAGCCATTGCGGCAGAAAACGCAGCAAACGGTGACGGTGGCGATACCGCGTCGTACCAACCGAAGTCGACGCTCGAACAGCTCAAGGACACGTTCTTCGACTGGGATCTGTACAAGAAGGCATTCCCCGATCTCCTCAAGACCGGTCTTCCCAACACCCTGATCCTTGCGCTCGCGTCTGGCATCATCGGCACGGTCCTCGGCATGCTGCTCGCTGTCGCCGGTATCTCGCGCACCCGTTGGCTGCGCTGGCCGGCCCGCGTCTACACCGATATCTTCCGTGGCCTGCCCGCCGTCGTCATCATCTTGATCATCGGGCTCGGAGTCGGACCGATCGTCAAGGGAATCACTGGCAGCAATCCGTACTGGCTGGGCGTCGCGGCGCTGTCACTGCTCGCGTCGGCGTACATCGGTGAGATCTTCAGATCCGGTATCCAGAGCGTCGAGTCCGGGCAGCTCGAGGCTTCACGCGCCCTCGGCTTCAGCTACCGCAAGTCCATGTCGCTGGTCGTCATCCCGCAGGGTGTACGACGCGTTCTGCCGGCGTTGATGAACCAGTTCATCTCGCTGATCAAGGACTCGTCGCTGATCTACTTCCTCGGTCTCCTCGTCACCCAGCGGGAACTCTTTGCCGTCGGACGTGATCTCAACGCCCAGACCGGCAGCCTGTCCCCGCTCGTTGCGGCAGGCTTGTTCTACCTTGCTCTGACCATCCCGCTGACGCACCTCGTCAACTACATCGACAACCGGCTCCGGACCGGACGCGCCGACACCTCAGGCACGTTGGATCCGCTCGAGCAGGCCATCGTCGTGGAAAGGGGCTGAGGACATGACCACCAGCTCTGAACTGAAGTCCGTATCGCTCACCGGCAAGGACCTGCATCTGTCCTTCGGTGCCAACAAGGTGCTTCGCGGCGTCAACCTGCACGTCGACGCCGGAAACACCGTCACCGTCATCGGGCCCTCCGGTTCGGGCAAGTCGACGCTCCTGCGCGTGCTGAACCGTCTGCACGAGCCTGAGCAGGGTGACGTGCTGCTCGACGGGAAGTCCGTCCTGAAGGACAACCCCGACGAGCTTCGCCAGCGAATCGGCATGGTGTTCCAGCACTTCAACCTGTTCCCGCACAAGACCGTCGCCGAGAACATCGCGCTCGGGCCGAACAAGCTCAAGGGGTTGTCCAAGGAACAAGCTCGGGCGCTCGCGCTCGAGCAGCTGGATCTGGTGGGGCTCAAGGAGAAGGCGGACTCGCGGCCCGGCAACCTTTCCGGTGGTCAGCAGCAGCGCGTCGCCATTGCCCGCGCCTTGGCGATGAAGCCCGAGGTCATGTTCTTCGACGAGGCGACGTCAGCTCTCGACCCCGAACTGGTCAAGGGCGTTCTGGCGTTGATGGCCGATCTCGCGAAGTCCGGTATGACCATGGTCGTCGTGACGCACGAAATGGGCTTCGCGCGTTCCGTTTCCGACAAGGTGCTCTTCATGGACCGCGGCGCCGTTGTCGAAACCGGTACTCCGGAACAGCTTTTCGACGATCCCGAGACCGATCGACTGCAGGCGTTCCTGTCACAGGTTCTCTGACCCAGGACGCTTCAGAGATCGACGGGCGTTGATCCTCGACGCCTGAAGCATCAGATGATCACGTTCGGCGAGGTTGGATGCCTTGTGCGCTGCATCGGCATACAACCTCGCCGCCGTCTCCACGTCTCCGTCGCGTTCACGGAGATAGGCCTCGACTGCGGCATGGCGTGGAAGTGAATCGTCCAGCGCTGCAAGAGCTGCCAAGCCGGCGCGTGGCCCGTCCGCCTCGCCGACCGCCACCACTCGGTTGAGCCGGACGATCGGGCTGTCGGTCAGGGCTGCGAGTTCGTCGTACCACTCCACGATCTGCACCCAATCGGTCTCGTCTGCTGTGAGAGCGTCGGCATGAAGTGCGGCAATCGCGGCCTGGGCTTGGAACTCACCCAGTCGGTCGCGAGCGAGGGCTCCCTGAAGGATCACGACCCCTTCCGCGATCGTCTCGGTGTCCCACCGTCCGCGGTCCTGCTCGGCAAGCGGAACCAGGCTGCCGTCTGCGGCAGTGCGCGCGGCGCGGCGAGCGTGATGAAGCAGCATCAGAGCGAGCAACCCCGCCACCTCGGGATGATCGATCGCAGCGGCGAGCTGCCGGGTGAGCCTGATGGCCTCGGCAGCCAGGTCGACGTCGCCGGAGTACCCCTCGTTGAAGACCAGATAAAGGACACGTAGAACGGTGGCGACATCGCCGGGTTGCTCGAACCGCACGCCGGAGACCGTGCGCTTGGCTCGGCTGATGCGCTGAGCCATCGTCGCCTCAGGCACCAGGTAAGCCTGCGCAATCTGGCGAGTGGTCAGCCCGCCGACAGCGCGCAGCGTAAGTGCAACGGCGGACGACGGCGTCAACGACGGGTGAGCGCACAGAAAGTAGAGCTGGAGTGTGTCGTCCACGCCCGGCACCGACCCGCTGACCGGCCGCTCGCCTGGCTGCTCGTCAACCAGAAACTCCCGCTTGCGACGAGCCGCATCCGACCGGATCCCGTCGAGGAACCGCCGCCAGGCCACTGTGACCAGCCAGCCCTTCGGGTCCCGCGGCGGGTTGTCCGGCCAGGTCCTGACCGCCTCGAGCAGAGCATCCTGCACGGCATCCTCGGCCGACGCGAAATCTGCTCCGCGGCGAACGAGGATGCCGAGCACGCTCGGAGTCAGACTTCGAAGCAGCGTGTCGTCCATGAGAGTCGTCAGTCCGTGATGGTCGGCGGCTCGGTCAGGAACGGGCGCAGTTCGAGCCATTCGTGAATCGGCTTCCCGCCTGCGCCGGGCGCGGCCGAGAGCTCCCCGGCCAATTCGACGGCTCGGTCGTAGTTGTCGACGTCGATCACCATCCAGCCGGCAATGAGGTCCTTGGTTTCCGCGAACGGGCCGTCGGTGACCGGCGGGCGACCCTCACCGTCGTACCGGACAAAGGTGCCCTCAGGAGCGAGAGCCTGACCGTCGACGAACTCGCCCGCCTTCTCGAGCCGATCCGCGAAGTCCTGCATGTACTTCACGTGGGCCGTGATCTCTTCCGGTGTCCACTGGTCCATCGGCACGTCGTTGACTGCAGCCGGAGCGCCGCGGTAGTGCTTGAGCAGCAAGTACTTGGCCATCGTGAATCTCCTCTGTGTCGGTGCCACCCATTCTGGTCGCACTTCACTACAGGGACGAAGCAAGTCGGGGATTCTCGACATCGCAGGGCCTTCGGCCCTAAATCCACCCCTGCCGGCGGGCGATCACTGCAGCTTCGTGCCGATTGGCCGCACCGAGTTTGGTGACAGCTGACGACAAATAGTTTCGGGTGGTACCCGCAGACAGGTGTGCCCGGGAAGCGATCTGCTCGATGGATGCCCCGTCGGCCGCGTATTCGAGTACGTCCGCCTCGCGCGGAGTAAGCGGTGAGTCGCCGGCGCCGATCGCCTCGGCAGCCAACGACGGGTCGACGTACCTCCCACCGGCATGGACGCTGCGGACCACCTCGGCGAGCGTCGCCGCAGGCGTCGTCTTCGGTAGAAATCCGCGGACACCTGCTGACAGTGCCTTCTTCAAGTACCCAGGACGCCCGTGGCTCGTCACGATGATCGAGACGCACCCCGAGACCGTCTGCGCAATCTGTTGCGCCGTCTCGATGCCGTCGATACCCGCCATCTGAAGGTCGAGCACGGCTACGTGAGGTTGATGCTTTGCAGCAGCGATCACGGCATCCTCGCCGGATTCGGCTTCTGCCACGACGACGATGTCGTCCTCGAGCGACAACATCATGGCCAGAGCCGAGCGGATCAGGTTCTCGTCGTCGGCCAGCAGTACCTTGATCGGCTCGGTCACCGAGACTCCTTCGTTCGGGACGGAAAGTGGGCGGTGAGGGTGAAGCGATCTTCGTCCTGGACGGTTTCGACAGTTCCTCCGACGGCGCCGACGCGCTCGCGCAATCCGTTCAGACCGGTTCCGTTGTTCGGCTCTGCGATCCGTGCGCCGTCGTTGGCAATCACGACGCCGTCCGCGGACACCTCGATGCTGCAATTCTCGGCACTGGAGTGCCGGAGAATGTTGGTCACGCCTTCACGGACGACCCACGCGGCGGCCTCGGCCAGTTCCACCGGCAGTTGATCTGCCGATCCACGTATCGCGGTGGAGATTCCGGCGGCCTCGAGCAGAGACTGCGCACCGGCCAGCTCCGATGCCAAGGCGATGGACCGGTATCCCCGAACCAACTCGCGCGCTTCGTCGAGAGAATCTTGCGCAAGTTCGCGTACTTCGTCCATCTGCGCGGCGGCACGATCGTCGCCGCGTCGTGAAAGAGTGGCTGCAAGTTCGCTTTTCACCGCAATTGCAGACAGCGCACGCCCGACGACGTCATGGAGATCGCGCGAAAATCGCAACCGCTCCTCGGCGACGGACAGGGCAGCGGCAGCTCCGCGAGCCTCGTCCAATTCGGTGACCATGCGAAGCAGCCACACCGACATGTAAACGGTCAGCCCCATGAAGGCGGCGACGATTCCGACGGACACGCCGCTTTCCGGACCCGCAAGCAGTCCCAGTACAACCCCGGCGGCCACCGAGCCCACGATCAGCCAGCGCAACGACGTCAACCCAGCAAGGGGCACGACAAGGATTGCCGCGAGCCAGAAGTACGGGCCGTTCTCGCCATTGCTTCCCAAGGCGATTCCCGCCGAGCAGAACGCGGACAACGTCATCACGGCAAGAGGAATCTGGACGGGCTTGGCCACGACTCCGCCCAGATCTGACATCCGAGAGACGGCGATGCCGCACGCAACGGCACTGATTCCGAGGAAGACACCCGACAGGTACCGATCCGCAACGATCTCGGTGACCGCACCGAAGCCACCGAAAACCACTGCGACCATGATGAACGATTGCCGCGTGTAGAGGCGAACCTTGTCGACGTTCGACGCGGTTCGCCACGTCCGTCTCGGATTCCAGCGTCCGAAGTTCTGCGCGATCATGCCCACTACCTTCTCAGAGTTCTACGAACGCGGTTCCCAGCGGAAGTGGACGTTCGCGATCAGAACCGAACCGACGATCCACGCCAGCATGACCAACAGCGGTTGCCCAGCCGAACCGAAGGTGTCGACAAATCCGGCCGCCGCACCGGGCGCATCGCCCAGATCAGCCAGTTCGCCAGTGGTCCGCCCCAGCCATCCGAGATTGAGAAGGTCGACTACTGCGGCCAGCGGAGTGAAATCGAGAATGCGAGCAACGTTGTCCGGCACGACATTCCTGATCGAAGACATACCTGCCGTCGCCAGAATCAGAATCGGCATGCAGGTGATCTGCGCCGCCTCTGCATTTCGCGTGACAGCCGAAGTGATCAACGCCAGCGCCGTGAAGAGCGCGGCGCCGCCGATCACCGCGACCAGCACCAGCACCGGATTGACCGGGGCACTGCCGCCCAGAACCATCACGGCGATTCCGACGACCACCGTCAACAGCGCGGTGAGAACCCACGACGGCACTGCCGGGCCCGCCAGGATCTCGGCGTCGCTGCATTCCCCGGTCCGTAGTCGCTTGAGAACCAACTCGTCACGGCGCGTCGCGTACACCGACAGCAGGTTGTAGAAGACCACGAAGACCAGAAGGAACAGTGCAAATACCTCGAGGCCTGCCGACACCGACTTGTCCGACAGCCCGCCGTCTCGCGACAGGTACAGCATTCCCACGGGAAAGATCAGCGGGAGGACGATTGCATTGAAGAGCAACAGTCGATTTCGTCCCAGGAGCGTGAACTCCGAACGAGACAGGGTTGCGATGCGGTTCATGCCGATGCTCCTTCGCGAGTTGCGTGATGATCGAATTGGTCTGCAATGGAGAGGAATACTGTCTCCAGGGACGCCGCTCGGGCATCCAAGCCGGTCAGCAAGACATCATTGTGCTGCGCCCACAGCAGCAGTTCCGTCAGCGTCTCCTGGACGGTGCGAGTGGTGATCACCACCAGATCGTTTTCGACGCGCACCTCGGCGCCGGCCAGCGCTGGGAGCGGAAGACCGGGGCGGTGCAGTTTGATCTGAGCGGGATGATCTGCGACGACGTCCGCCACGGTTCCGCTGCGCACGACCGATCCACGGTGCATGATCGCCAATTGGTCGCACAAGGATTCAGCTTCGTCGAGGTAGTGCGTCGTCAACATGATGGTGACGCCCGACGCTTTCAAGTCAGCGATCAATTGCCAAGTGTTACGACGACTTTCGGGATCCAAACCAGTAGTCGGTTCGTCGAGGAACAGTACGAGTGGCCGGCCGATGATCGCGCACGCCAGATCCAGTCGCCGGGCCTCACCGCCCGAGAGGAACTTCACGCGGGTATCGCCACGGTCGCGCATGTCCACGCGCTCGAGCACCTCGTCGACGGGAAGCGGATTCGAGCACGTTCCGGCCCACATCGCCAAACTCTCACGAGCAGTCAGGTCTTGGGGAAGCCCACCCTTCTGGAGCATGATGCCAAGCGACGGTCGAATCTGCTTGCGGTTGCGCACCGGATCCATTCCCAGAACGCGCACCGTACCGGCGCTGGCTCGTGAAAGGCCCTGAATCACTTCGAGAGTGGATGTCTTGCCGGCACCGTTTGTTCCGAGGAGGCCGAACAGCTCACCTTCCTGAACACTCAGATCCAGATTGCGAACAGCATCGAACGCCTCCTTGCCGGAGCCGTAGCGCCGCGACATTCCGACTACGTCGATCACGGGATCGCCCTTCATCGCTGCGCCTCCTCTCGGTTCCAGCTGCGCAGTCCGATCGTGAATCGAATGCCCGCGTAGACCGCGAGAGCGGCAACAAGAATCCAGGACACCGGATTGGAGCCGATGATCGCGAATACCCCTCCGATGATCGCGATGTTCACCACGATCACAACAAGTTCGCGGCCCATCGTGGGTGCGGGTCCGATGTCCATCAGGTCCGTCAGGAGGCTTCCCTCATGTGGTTCTCTCATGCCTCCAAGCCTCGCGGGAAGTCCGCGACGAAAACAGTGCACAGCGTCATCACCTGCGGTGACACCGTCATGGATCGGCGATGACAAATGTCATGCGACGTCCCCGCGGGGACGCGTCGTAAATTGCAGGTAAGGGTCGCCTCGTTGTTTTGCCGTTCATTTTTACGTTCCTTTACCCTCGCTTAGAGCTTCTACGGTTCCCGAAGTCCGTACATCGAATCTCGGGAGTTCACGGTGGCTATCAAGCCTTTGGCCTTGTTCGTCAAACACGACGGCGTGTCTGCACGCGCGTCGATCACCTGCCAGTACAAGTGCGGAAACGCGTGCTCTCATGAGGTCCCCAACACCTCGGGCGGCGAATACTTCCGCGATATCGCACGCACGGCACTGACTCGTCGCGGCATGCTCCGGGGCAGCGGCATGGCAGTGCTCGCGGTGGGAGCGGGCAGCGCCCTCGTCGCATGTTCGGACGAATCCGCAAGTGCCGAAACGGGAACCGGATCAACGAGCGGCAGCAGCGGCGGAACCACACCAGCGGGGACGAACTTCGACGCCGTCGCGCCCAACAAGGAAGACAAGGTCACCGTCCCTGACGGATACGATCAGGCCGTCGTCATCCGTTGGGGTGACGCCGTTCTCGCCGGAGCCCCGGCATTCGACTTCGACAAGCAGACTGCGGCAGCACAGGAACTGCAGTTCGGATTCAACAACGACTTCGCCGGACTGCTCCCGGTCGACGGGCAGCCCAACACCTACCTCCTCGTGGTCAATCACGAATACTCCACCGAGCCGGCGATGTTCCGCGGCTACGATGCGGAGAACCCGACCGAGGAGCAGTTCAAGATCGGCCTGGCCAGCCACGGACTGTCGGTCGTCCAGGTCAAGGGCGAATCCGACAACGGCAAGCTGGTACCGGAGATCGGATCGAACAACCGCCGCATCACCGGAACCACGGAGTTTGTCGTGACCGGCCCCGCTGCAGGTAGCGACTTCCTCAAGACGAGTGCCGATCCCACGGGAACCAAAGTGCTCGGCACCCTCAACAATTGCGCTGGCGGCGTCACACCTTGGGGCACAGTGCTTTCCGGCGAAGAGAACTTCAACCAGTACTTCGCGAACGCCGAGGGTGTCACCGATCCCACGGTGGCAGCACGGCTGAAGCGCTACGGTCTGGCCGGAGCCGCTTCCGAGCGCAAGTGGGAACGCTTCGACAAGCGGTTCGATCTGGTCGCAGAACCCAACGAGGTCAACCGATTCGGATACGTCGTCGAGATCGATCCCTGGGATCCGTCGTCGACTCCGATCAAGCACACAGCGCTCGGACGTTTCAAGCACGAAGCCGCCACCATTTACATCACGTCGGACGGTACCGTCGTCGCCTACAGCGGCGACGACGAGCGCTTCGACTACATGTACAAGTTCGTCTCGAGCCGAAAGATGCAGGACGGCAAAAGTCAGGCAGCCATGCGCCACAACATGACTCTGCTCGACGCCGGAACACTGTACGTTGCAAAGCTCAGCGGAAACTCCGCCGGCGAGATCGACGGAACCGGCAAACTCCCGTCGGACGGCAAGTTCGACGGAACCGGCGAGTGGGTAGCCATCCTGCGCACCGGCGAAGACGGCAAGGGCGAATCGCTGGTAGACGGTATGAGCGCCGAAGAGGTCGCCGTCTTCACCCGCCAGGCCGGTGACAAGGTCGGGGCAACGAAGATGGATCGCCCCGAGGACTTCGAGGCAAACCCGAAGAGCGGCAAGGTTTACGTCGCACTGACCAACAACACCAAGCGCGGAGTCGACGGTGGTGCCGCGGCCGACGAGGCGAACCCGAGGAACAACAACAAGAACGGCCAGGTCCTCGAAATCACCGACGACCACGCCGGCACCACCTTCGGCTGGAATCTTCTTCTCGTCTGCGGAGATCCGGCCACAGCCGATACTTACTTCGGCGGGTTCGACAAGAGCAAGGTCAGCCCCATCTCATGCCCGGACAACCTTGCCTTCGACCCGCACGGCAATCTGTGGATCTCCACCGACGGCAACGCACTCAAGTCCAACGACGGACTGTTCAGCGTTGTCCTCGAAGGCGAAAACCGCGGTGAAACAAAGCAGTTCCTCACCGTTCCCGTCGGCGCCGAAACCTGCGGCCCCATCGTGGACGAGAAGCGCGTCATCGTCTGCGTCCAGCACCCCGGCGAGACCGACGACGCCAGCATCGAAAGCCCCGCATCCCATTGGCCCGACGGTGGTTCCGCCCAGCCTCGCCCGTCGGTAGTTGCAGCCTGGAAGAAGGACGGATCTCGGCTCGGCTCGTAACACACACGAAAACGACTGTGGGGCAGATCGCATACTCTGCGATCTGCCCCACGTCGTTTACCTCAGATTCTCAAGAGAATCAGTTGTCACCATCCTCGCGACGCTTACGCGTCAGGAGAACAACACCCGTTCCCAGCGCCAGCAGCAGAACCAAACCGCCTGCCGCGAGCAACCCGGTGTTCACGCCACTCTCACCAGCGCCACCACCCGAGTTGATCGTTCCACCCTGAGGAGCAGACGTCGGCGGCTTCGGCTGACCCGGCTGACCCGGGTTTGCTGTCGGCGGCTTCGGCTGTCCCGGAACCGTGCTCGGAACCGGCTGACCCGGAACCGTCGGCGGTACGACGATCGGAGGCACAACGACGATCGGGGGAATGATGATCGTCGGTGTAACCGGCACCGTCGTGTTCGGAACCGTCGTGGTCGGCGGAACTGTCGTGACCGGCGGCGTTGTCGTCGGCGGCGTCGTTGTCGTCACGCCACACGGATCCACAATCTCCTCCGCGACAACTTCTTCTGTCGTGGTCTCCTCTGTGGTGGTCTCCTCCGTGGTGGTGGATTCCTCCGTACCGGTCACATCAGCGTCACCGGCAGTGGTCGCGCTAGCCGTCGTCGTCGCAACCGTTGTGGTCGGAACCATCCGCGTGGTCGTCGTCGTCGGAGGAACACAGGGCTCCGTCGTGACCGGCGGCGTCGTGGTGGTCGTCGGAGGCACCGTGGTGGTGGTCTCCGGCGGGTCCACCGGGTGTTCGGTGCAGAGAGCGTCGCCCGGAACACAGTCCACCGGCGGGTTCTCGCCACCAACCACCAGGTAGTTGTTCAGGACGCCCGGAGTGAATCCGGGACCTGACAACGTTCCGATCTCAGGATTGACCTTGACGGTGTACGTCACCGTCGCGCTCTCACCCTTGGCCAGCTTTCCGGTGACCGTGAAGACGTTGTCGACGACACCCGAAACAACCAGCGTGGAAGTAGTAGCCGGATTCTTCGTCATTACTGCATCGTCGAGAACATCGGTCAGATCGTCGTAGAAGCTGATCTCACCATCCGCGGTGCCCACATTCTTGAACGTGAGCGTGTACGTGATCTCCTGGCCGCCAACCACACGGTTCGTGGTGGACGGGTCAGAGGACTTCAGTACCTCGATTGCGGGAGTGCCATCAACCGGGTGTTCGGTCGTGACCGGCGGAGGAGTGATCTCCGGACCGGTCGGCGGCTTCGCAGTACCGGTGACCTTGTTGTTGACCAGAACCCCGCCGGCAACACCGTCGTTGACCTTCACCTGATAGGTCAGAACAACCGACTTACCGGCCTCGAGTGCACCCGTCCAGGAGAGCGTGGTGCCCTCGAGGGTCGGAGCAGTCGCGTCGACACCGTCGACCGTTGCCTTGAGCGAACCGTCCACCAACGCGGCGTTGTCGAGAACCTTCGACAGATCATCGGTCAACACCACCGGATCAAGGGTCGTGTTACCCGTATTGGCACCGGTCACCGTGTACGTGATCGTCCGACCAGCAGCAACATTGGTACCCGAGACCGGATCCGCAGTCTTCGCGACCGTGAACCCCGGAACCTGAACCGGATGCGTCGTGCACAGCTGCGTCGCCGGATCACACACCTCCGGAGGATCAACCGGAGGAGTCGTACCCGGAACAACGAAGTTGTTCAAGAACACCCCACCGACGACATCGGCATTGACCTTCACCGAATACGTCACCGTCTTGCTCTCACCGGCCGCCAAGGTTCCCGTCACCGAGAAACCATCCGTGCCGACCATCGCAGCAGCCAACGGAGCCTCAGCAGTCAAACCACTGAGAACACCCTTGTCCACAACCTGACGCAGATCGTCGAAGTACGCGACCTCACCCGCACCGTTACCGGTGTTCGAGAACGTGAGCGTGTACTTGATGTCCTGACCGGCAACAACATTCGAACCCGACACCGGATCAGAAGACTTCACCACAGCGATCTTCGGAGAGACCACCGGATGCGTCGTGCACAGCTGCGTCGCCGGATCACACACCTCCGGAGGATCAACCGGAGGAGTCGTACCCGGAACAACGAAGTTGTTCACGAACACCCCACCGACGACATCGGCATTGACCTTCACCGAATACGTCACCGTCTTGCTCTCACCGGCCGCCAAGGTCCCCGTCACCGAGAAACCATCCGTGCCGACCATCGTCGCAGCCAACGGAGCATCAGCAGTCAAACCACTCAATGCACCCTTGTCCACAACCTGACGCAGATCGTCGAAGTACGCGACCTCACCCGCACCGTTACCGGTGTTCGAGAACGTGAGCGTGTACTTGATGTCCTGACCGGCAACAACATTCGAACCCGACACCGGATCAGAGGACTTCACCACAGCAATCTTCGGAGACACCACCGGGTGTTCGGTCGTGACCGGCGGAGGAGTGATCTCCGGACCGGTCGGCGGCTTCGCAGTACCCGTGACCTTGTTGTTGACCAGAACGCCGCCGGCAACACCGTCGTTGATCTTCACCTGGTAGGTCAGAACAACCGACTTACCCGCCTCGAGTGCACCCGTCCAGGAGAGCGTGGTGCCCTCGAGGGTCGGAGCAGTCGCGTCGACACCGTCGACCGTCGCCTTGAGCGAACCGTCCACCAACGCCGCATTGTCGAGAACCTTCGACAGATCATCGGTCAACACCACCGGATCAAGAGTCGTGTTACCCGTGTTCGCACCCGTCACCGAGTACGTGATCGTCTGACCAGCAGCAACATTGGTACCCGAGACCGGATCAGCAGCCTTCGCGACCGTGAAACCCGGAACCAAGTGATTCGTCTCCACAGAAGGAGGAGTGATCTCCGGACCGGTCGGCGGCTTCGCAGTACCGGTGACCTTGTTGTTCAAGACTGTGCCCGCGGCAACGCCGTCGTTGACCTTCACCTCATAGGTGAGAACGACGGACTTACCGGCTTCGAGAAAACCAGTCCACGAAAGGGTGGTGCCCGACAGAGTCGGATCAGCGGCAGGAGCACCGTCGACGGTCGCCTTCAGCGAACCGGGAACGACAGCGGCGTTATTGAGAACCGCACCCAGATCATCGTTGATCTTTACCGGATCGAGCTTCGTCTTACCGGTGTTGGTTCCGGTGACGGTGTACTTGATCGACTCGCCCGCCTGAACCGTCGAACCGGAAATCGGATCAGCAGTCTTCTCCAGTTTGAAGCCGGGAACCGAGTGATTCGTCTCCACCGTAGGAGGAGTGATGTCCGGACCGGTGGGTGGCTTCGCAGTACCGGTGACCTTGTTGTTCAGAACCGTGCCCGCGGCAACGCCGGCATTGACCTTCACCTGGTAGGTCAGAACAACAGACTTACCAGCCTGGAGATTGGCGGACCACGACAAAATGCTGCCCGACAGGGTCGGAGCAGCGACAGCAGCACCGTCGACGGTCGCCTTCAGCGAGCCCGGAACGACAGCAGCATTGTTGAGAACCGCACTCAGATCGTCTTTGATCGTCGCGGGAGTCAGGGCCGTCTTGCCGGTGTTAGCACCGGTGACCGTGTACGTAATGGTATCGCCGGCCTGAACCGTCGAACCTGTCGCGGGCACAGCGGTCTTCGCGACCGTGAACCCGGGCATGGGATGCGTCGTGCAGAGATTGGTTGCAGGATCGCATGTTGTGGGAGGAGTTGTTGTCCCCGGAACGAGGTAGTTGTTCAGGACTTTGTTGCCACCGTCTTTGACCGTGACGGTGTAGGTGACAGTCCCTTTGCCGCCGGCTGGCAATGTGCCGCCGACTTTGATTTTGTCGGCGCCGTCCAATGCAGCGGTGAGTCCGCCTGTAGCAGCACCGACCGCAACCGTTCCGTCATCAATGACGTCGGCAAGGAAGTCCGTGTAGTCGATCGTTGCCGGCGCAGTGCCGGGATTCTCGAAATTCAGAGTGTAGGTGATTGTTTGGCCGATATTGACCGTCTCACCGGTAGGTGGTGACGACGACTTCTTCACGAGAACCGGAGTGTTCTTGACCTTGCAGTACACGTTGTCGCCCGGTGTGAGTGCTGCCTGCGCAACGTCCCCGACCCTGAGCGCCTGGGTCACACCGTTTACCTGGCAATCCCATGACGTCGCATAGTTCGCGGTCTTGGTCGCCGAGGTAGTTGGCTTCTCCCAGAACGTGACAGGAGTAGGTGTCGTATCTGCGAGGAGCGTACGCCAGCCAGTCGATGCCGTCGTATCTGTAGCGCCGGTCGTGGTGCTCTTGATCTCGGTCGCTGCAGCAGCACCCGCGTTTGCGTGGTGGCCGGTGCTCATGCCGATAGTGAAATCGTCACCGGGGGTGACGCGCGTGAGGTCCTTGTCGATCTTGACCTTCGAGAGCAGGACACCGAAAGCCAGACCCTGACGAGAGGTCGCCAGAACGGTATTACCGAACGTCGCCGCGAAGTTGGTTGGAGCGGTCGATGCAACAACCAAAGTGCCCGGCGAATACTCCTGGTTGTTGACCAGGTTCCAAGAATCGCATCGGACGGTGGTGGCGGGCATAGCCGTCAGCCCACCGTCACAAGCGCGAATTCCGGGATAGCCAGGTTCGTCAACACCAACTGTGCGCGCGATTTGTCGCAGCGGCTTGTCCGAATTGAAGGTGAGGAACTCTTTGTCGGTTGATGTGTTTGCGTCAGTCGACTCGGCATCGGCTGCTACGAGACCGTAGTTGTACACCGTGCCATTGGGCCCGGTCATCACGATGTTCTTGAGCGACACCGTCCCGCCGGATTGTCCATTCACGGAGGACTTCTGGTAGATCGCGGGCTTGATCGTCGACGGCACACCCGTGTAGGCGGACGTTCCCAGCGCTGAGTAACTCAACGTGGGGAGTGCCTTCGCTTCGACCCCCTGATGCGTCTTTCCTGCTACCGAGTCGGTGAGGAAAGCCTTGAAGTTGATCTTGTAGCCCTCGGTGAGCTGGATTTCCATCGACTGCCCGGCCGCGGATGTGGCCGCGGCTTCGTTGAGCGCCGACATGTCGATCCAACAGATGTTCTGCGAGAAAGGGCCAGTGTTAGGGGCGCTGAAGGCACAGCCCTTTGCGGGCTGTTCGTCCGGCAGGACAGCAGCACGAGCCGGCGTCTGAGCCTGAACGGGACCGCCGAGCGTCGCGGCCGGCTGCGCTGATGCAGCTACTGCCGTCGCGCCGGAGAGGCCGAGAATCATCGCGATGGCGGTCCACACCACCGTCCACGCTCGCACCCAGGGCGGGAGCCCTGCGGTGAATAAGGCCGACCTTGTCGGCGGTATGTCGTTAGGCATTTCTTACTCCCCAGGATGTGCCTGATCGATGTTCGGTGGACGGAGATGCGAGAGCGCTGGCGCGAACTCCCGATTGATCGGTTGGTTCGGGTCGATCCGCCTGTTTTCGGCTGATCGACCTCACACCGGACGCTGTTGCCGGTCCTGTCATTCGAGCTCCTCTTCGGAAACACCTGCGTGTTGGAAGAGCCGCCCTGAACAGGACCTTGGCCCTCGAAATCCGTGCAAATCGAGAGCAACCTTCCAGTTATCTGGTTCAAGATAACAGATAACCGGGAGCTTGCCCATCGAAAGTCAGACAAAGCAGACCGATCGACGTTTTTGTTCGTAGATCGGACAAGCTTCGAGGAGCAGCGTTGTTCAAGCGGACAATTCAGCCCTCGGAGTACGGCACCGCTCCGAACGCGATGGCATTCGGCGTTTCCGCTGACCAGATCGGGTGACGACCAACTTCGAGGGCGACAAGGAATCTGGACAAATGCCCAATATGGATAAGGCCTGTTGGATGCGCCACAGCGCCTCGAACCATGAGCGGGAACTCCGTACTGAATGGAGGCCGATCACCCGTGCGAGCACGTCGAAATTTTTCGAATTGATCCAGACCACACCCGGCGACGGCTGCCGGTAACGAAGTACTCCGGGGCTCCGATAATTGGATTGCGAGGTGCCATCTTCGACCGAAACCGAGCGGGCGCCTTCGAGCCAGACCCAACTTCAAGTCCGTTTTGTAGCTTTTCAATTGGAGCGGTCCTGCTCATTTTCTGCCATAGCTATCTTCTGATCCTGCTCAGCTAGTCGAAAGTTCAGCGACTGTGGCTACCACTCGGCAGAATTCTCGTAACTGGCGAGCAACAACCGGACTAACCGGCCAAGATTCGCAAGAGTGCCAAAAAGGGCCCTTCCGCGTTCCTCGAGACAAATGCCTCGAGGGCGAAAGGGCCCGAACCGGGCACCACGGAGCCAAGGGCCCCGCCGCAAGCTAGCTGCTGCCGAACCCCACACTGTTGGCGTAGCGATCGAAATCGCCCTGCGCTCCGCTGTAGACGTTGATATCAGTGTTTCCGGTGATCCCGGGGATGCGTCCGGTGCTGGTGTACTGCCAGAAGGTCCAGTTGGACCAACCGCCGGGCAGCGGGCCCGGAGCGTTCTGCCCGTTGTAATCGGCGATCCACAGCGGGTAGTGGTTGAACTCGGTGGTGTTGGCCATCTGAGTGCGCCAGAAGTTGGGATACGTGTAAATGATTGGCTGCCGCCCGGTGAGTGCCTGGACTGTATTCAGGTAGCGATGAGTCCAGTCGATGACCTGACCGGCGGGCAGTCCCTTCGCGTCCTCGAGATCCAGTACGGGCGGCAGGTCACCAGGTCCGTTGATACCCAGGACGATCGCCGAATAGAAGGCGGCCTGGGCTTCGGGGGACTGGCGAACATCTGCGTAGTGGTAGGCCCCGCGCGAGACGCCGGCAGCCCGCATGACCAGGCAATCCTGGATGAAGTACGGATTGACGTAGTTGAGCGACTCGGTGGCCTTGACCATCGCGAACTCGTGCCCTGACGCCTTGACCTGGAACCAGTCGATTCCGGTTCCGTCCACGTGCTGCCACGACGAGACGTCCGGGCCGCGGGGAGCGTCGGCAGCGGCGAGGCCAGGTGCCGTGATCGCGATGGCAGCTGCCATCGCGATCGGGGTGAGCTTGCCCAGTGTCCTGACGATCCGTCGCTCGACCATTTCCCGAGAGTAAGGTCGACTAGTCCGTTTTGTCCGCTAATTCAGGGAATGTTCACTCAACCGAGCCAATCGAGAACAGCCGCCGCGGTCCACGACTGTTGCATGCTGCCTAGCGGCTCACCGGTGAAAGGCTCGTAGTACTCGGCAAAACTGCCATCACTGGCCTGCCGCAACCCCTCCGAACGCAAGACGTGCGATCGCTCGGCCCACCCCCGACGCGCGAACGCCCACGAGAACAACCACGTGATCACCGGCCACACTGGGCCACGCCAATACTCCCGAGGACGGAAATCGCCGGAAACCGGAGACGTCGACGGTGGGACGGCAAATCGCATGTCCGGGTGACCACAGAATTTGGGCCCCTCGAAAGTACGCAACAGAGCGCGCTCGGCATCGCGGCTCAGGCCGCCACACAGCAACGGCGCAAACATCGCGATGGTCTCGGTATGAACCCATCGTCCGGTGCGAAGATCGAAATCCTTTGCTGCACCCGATCGTTCATCGGTGGTGGCAATTACGCCCTGCCGGAATCGATCTGCCCAACCGCGCAGATCACGGACGTCGGAGTTTGGTCGCGAATGCTCCTCACCGATAGTTGCCAAAACGTCACATGCCATCGAGAAAACCGCACTGACAAACACGTCCTCCACGGCAAAACTCATGGCAGTGGCGAGTTGAGAATCCTCGTACCTCACGGCCTTCATCTCTTCGAGAAGCCAAAGGTAGCGGTCATATTCGTGATCCGTGGGTCGCTGAGACAAGTCGGTCACCACAGCGAGATCAGCGCGCTGATACGCAGGCACTTGTCCCGCAACAACATTCGCGTATGCCAGATCCCATCGCGGAGAATTGTCCATCCCCGATTCCCACCCGTGATAGAGCGCGATGCGGCCGTTGCCGTCGAGATCGCGGGCCTCCGCCAACCAGCGGTGCCACCGAACCAGATCGCTCCAGCGCCGGTCGAGGAACTCTTCCGCGACCGCACGCGTCGTACGTCCGTGCCGACGCGAATGATCGAGAATCCGCTGCACCGCAATCGCGTGAACGGGGGGTTGGGTGATTCCCGACGTAGCGGTACCCAAAGGAGCATGCGCTGCCAGCGCATTGACATCCCGACGCGTCGGGCCGGGGAAGTAGCCGTCGACACCGTTCGCGAACACGATGTGCGGAATCATTCCGTTCTTCCACTGAGCCGAAAGCAAGGTATCGAGCTCTACTACCGCCCGTTCGACGCTGAGCGGCGCCAAACCTACCGCGACGAACGCGGCGTCCCAGCTCCACATGTGGGGATACAGCTTCGGGGCAGCGCTGGTCATCGTGCCCAGGTCGTTTCCGCGCAGCAGGTAGGCAGCTCGGGCGGCGAGCTGAGTCGGGGTAAATCCGCGGTCGGCCATAGATGTCTATTTTGCGACGCGCGGCGCCTTTGCGCTCATCGAGCACGAATCGGGCGCCGCAACCGCGATAATGTGGCAACACCGTCAGGCGATCTCGAAGTGGAGGGCTTGTGCGCGAGAAGATCAAAGCACTGCTGTTCGACGTCCAGGGCACAGCGACCGATTTTCACAGCACCCTGTGCCGAGAGGCCCGTCGGATCACCGACGCCGACGTCGACTGGCCAAGATTCGTCAATCTCTGGCGCGCTGAGTACTTCGCGAACACCTCCGAGGCCGACGACGCCACAGGCGAATGGGTGACAGTACATTCGGTGTACCGCGAGGCTCTGCGCAAGCTGTTGGCCCGCGAGAGCATCGAACTTTCCGATGCCGAACAGGAAGAACTCACCACCGCCTGGAAATTCCTGGACCCGTGGCCGGACACCGTCGCAGGCCTGACAACCCTGCGCCAGCAGTACACAATCGCTGCCTTGTCCAACGCCGACGTGAATGCCGCAGTCAGCATCTCCCGGCACGGAAATCTGCCATGGCATGCCGTCTTCACCGCCGAAATGGCCGGTGTCTTCAAACCAGATCCGAGGATCTACCACCTGGCTGCTCGATACCTCGGGTTCGACCCGGCCGAGATCATGATGGTTGCCAGCCACAAATATGACATCCGGGCGGCCAAAGCTCTCGGGTTCCGCACAGCCTTCATAGCCCGACCACTCGAATTCGGAGCCAGGGGCAATCCCGATGTGTCATTCTCCGACGAGTTCGACATCAACGCCGAGGACTTTCTCGATCTGGCAGCGCAATTGGTCCACTGATGCCGTGCCTGCGCGTCGTTGCTGGTATTCCTACGTGAAGGAATATCGAAACGGACAGGCGGTTTGGATTTCATGGGCACCAAGGAAGACAGCGCTACCCGCGAACGCAAGGCCCTGCGGTACTCGCTCGTGGTCGCAACGGCGTTGGCTGTGGTCGCCGCATTCTGGGGCTGGATCTCGCAGTCCCAGGTGATCCTGCTCGACGGTGTGTACGCCCTCATCGGAATGGTGTTGACGGCGCTGTCGCTGCGGGTCTCGCGGATAGCCGACTCGGGCCCCACCGCACGCTTCCCGTTCGGTAAGGAGGCATTGATCCCGGTAGTCATCGCTGTCCAGGGCATGGCGCTACTGGCGACGCTCGCCTACGCCGCAGTCGAGGCAGTTCGTGTCATCCTCGCGGGCGGAGCCGACGTCACCGCGGGGTCTCTGGTGGCATACGGCGCTGTCAGCGCAGTGGTGTCGATCATCATCTGGCGATACGTCGGACAAGTCGACCGCACATCTGATCTGCTCGTCGCCGAAGCCAGGCAATGGGGAGCGTCGGCTGCCTTCAGCGCGCTGGTCGCAGTCGGTGCTGTCGCCGCAATGATCCTGGGCCGCACCGATTTCTCCGACGCCGACCGATATGTCGACTCCGTCTTGGTCCTCCTCGGCTGCGCGATGCTGGTCCCGCAACCGTACGCACTTCTGCGAACCGCACTGATCGAACTCCTCGAAGGTGCTCCCGGCGAAAATGTTCAGGCCCGCGTGCACGAAGCCATCACCGCCGTCCGCGACGAATTCGGCTTGGACGAACCGACTCTCACCATGAGCAAGGTGGGTCGCAAGCTGTATATCGAAGCGACGTTCATGGTCGCGCCACACAGCTGGGACATCGACGGTGAAGACGCAGTTCGACGCTCGTTCGCCAACAGCCTCGCCGATCTCCCCTACGAACCATGGCTCAACATCGAACTGACCACAGATCCGGCGCTGATGCTCTAGAGGCGGAATCTCCTCTCGAACAACAGAATCACGACGGCCGGGCCCACCGCACCTTCCCGAAAACGTCCTTGACTCGAAAGTATGTTCGAGTATGATGGGAGATGGAACGGGGGGTTCTCATGACGATCGACATCACCGACGACGCTGTCACTGCCGTGGTCAACAGCTCCGCTGTGGGTGTGCGCGGACGATTGTGGCGGCTGCACCCCACCGACGTCCGCGAGATCGCCATCACCGCGTCAGCGGAAATCCTTCGCCTGGAAGCCATTCGAGTGGCCGCCGTCGACACCCTGACGTTGAACCCGGACGAACAAGTACTCTGCTACCGCGGCACCGGACAATGGCTCGCGAACCACACCATGCTGCAAATCTCCACCGGCAGAAGAATCGCAACCCTAGGCAAAGCCCTACGGTCGTTTCCCGAGATCGAAGACCAATTCGATGCCGGCGACCTCACTTTCGAGCACGCAGCACTGATCGTGGCGTTCTGCGAATCCCCACCCAAAACAATGCCCGACGCCGCGCTACCGTACTGCCGCGACACACTCCTCGCCGCAGCATCCGGCGTCGAAGCGACCACCGTCAAACTGCGCTACGCCATCAGCGTCCTCGAGCACATGTTCGAATCCGACGACATACCGCCAAGCGAAGACACCGATCGGAACGAACTGCGCATCTCCCCGACCCTTAACGGAAGAGTCGCCGTCCGAGGCGATTTCGACGGAGTGACCGGCGAGATGCTTCTCTCCGCCCTCTCCAGCCTCTCCATGCCCACCCCCGCCAAGGACGGCACACCCGACAAACGACCCGCCGCCACACGCAACGCAGACGCCATGGCAGAACTCATCCGGCGCTACCTCGACAACGCTGCCACCGGTATCGACGGCGGCCAACGCCCACACCTGAACGTGCACATCAACGCCAAAGACCTGGCCTACCACCGTGAATGCGCCACAACGGGTGACGGCTCAACACCTGGCCCGTCCGAGGACGACGATCCCGGCATGCCGGATCTCGACATTCCCGATCTCGACAACCAAGATCTCGATGTCGGCCACATGCCCTGGATGGGACCACTGAGCGTCGGCCGCACCCGCATGATCGCCTGCGACTGCATGCTCGGCGCCGTCCTCCTCGACGAAAACGGTGCCCCACTCGACGTCACCCCACTCAAAAGGCTTGTCACCGCGGCACAACGCACCGCACTGATCGCCCGCGACAAAGGATGCGCCTTCCCCGGCTGCGACTGCGTCCCTGCCTGGACCGACGCCCACCACATCAAACACTGGGCAAAAGGAGGACCAACCGTCATGGACAACCTGGTCCTGCTCTGCCGAACCCACCACACCCTGATGCATCGAAAACCCGGATTTACCGGGCAATGGGAAATCCGGATAGGCGCTGATCACTTGCCCTGGTTCATCCCCCCGCCGGGCATCGCCCCCGACCGAAACCCCCGCCGCTCCACCACACGACGCTGAACCCGGAGGTCACCGAGCAACCGCCTCGGTGACCCATTCCGGCATGCTCTCAATTTCCCGCCCACTCCAGAAGATTTTCGGCGGTCCACGTATTGATCACCCGATCCGCTTCGACGCCGCACTTTTCGGCCCGGTCACAGCCGTAGCCCTGCCAAGCCAGCTGACCGGGGGCATGGGCGTCGGTATCGATGGAGAAAAGACAATCGAGATCGCGGGCCAACTCGATCAAACGCGAAGGCGGGTCACGACGCTCCGGTCGGGAGTTGATCTCGACGGCGGTCCCTGATTCTCGGCAAGCCTCGAACACTTTCTCCGCATCGAACTGCGACTCGGGCCGGGTTCCGCGAGCACCCTCGACAAGACGCCCAGTGCAATGCCCGAGAATATCGACACGCGGATTTCGCACTGCAGCAAGCATTCTGCGGGTCATCGCCTCACGTTCGGACCGCAGCTTCGAGTGCACGCTCGCTACCACGATGTCGAGTTCGTCGAGTAGATCGGGATCCTGATCGAGTGAACCGTCCTCGAGGATGTCCACCTCGATTCCCGTGAGGATGCGGAAGGGAGCCAGTTCGGCATTCAAACCGGCTATCACGTCGAGTTGAGAACGTAGGCGCTCCGCGGACAGCCCGTTGGCAACAGTGAGGCGAGGCGAATGATCGGTGAGGGCGCAGTAGTCGTGGCCGAGTGCTGCTGCGCGTCGCATCATCTCTTCGATGGGGCTTCCGCCGTCGGACCAGTCGGAGTGTGTGTGGAGATCGCCGCGCAGCGCTTGGCGCAATGGGCCGTCGCCGATGGGCTCGGCCTGCCCCCGCAGTTCCTCGAGATACTCGGGGACGCCGTCGTACGACTGGGCGATGATCATTGCCGTCTTGGGCCCGATGCCGGTGAGAGCCTTCCAACTGTCGGCCTTCCGGCGAGACTCCTTCTGCTCGTCGGACAATCCAGCAAAGACCTCCGCAGCTCGGCGATAGGCCTTGACGCGGTGCGTTTCAGCGCGTGATCGTTCGAGCCAGTAGGCGATCTCCCGAAGCGCTTCATCCGGTTCCATGAGACCACTGTTCCGTCAGCAGCGGCTCGCGGCAAGCCTTGATCCCCTTACGCTGTGAATATGGACGACCCGAGAGCACGATTTGAAGCCGCGCGGGTGGCTCACCTGGCAACGGCAGATGCGGCCGGCGTTCCGCACATCGTGCCGCTGGTATTCGTTTTGGTCGGCGACACCGTCTATTCCTGCGTCGACCACAAACCGAAGACCACCACCGCACTTCGCAGGCTCCGGAACATCACCGAGACGGGGCGTGCGAGCCTGCTCGTCGATCATTACGACGACGACTGGTCCGCGCTCTGGTGGGTCCGCGTCGACGGACGCGCGGAGGTCCTCGGCCCCGGCACCAAGGAGTCCGAGAGCGCAATCGATGCTTTGGCCGCAAAGTATCCGCAGTACGTAGATCACCGACCGCACGGACAGGTGATAGCCGTCCGCGATGTGGAGTGGTCGTCATGGTCGGCAGCAGCCTAAGGTTCTGTCCTAGTGTTCAAGGAGCGAAAGTGATTGCAACACTCTCAATTCGGGCAAATTGGCGGGGGATCGATGAAACGACGACAGTTACTTCAGCGCGCAGCCACAGGCCTGGCGCTGGTAGCGGGACCTCAGGTGATCGACATGGGTAGCAGTTCCGGAAGCAGCCAAGACGCAACAACCCCGTTGGATGAGCTGTTGCAAGTCGTTTCGCTCTCCCACGTGAACGACCCCGCGACCACGCCGATTTTTCCCGGCGATCCCGCGTTCACTCTCGACACAGCGGCAACCATCGCAGACGACGGCTACTACCTCCAGTACGTCAAGGAGGGTGAACACACGGGCACACATTGGGGCGCACCCGCGCACTTTCAGGAAGGTGGACTCACAGCCGACCAACTCGATCCGGCCGACCTCTTCCTTCCCGCAGTGAAGATCGACATCCGGGACAAGGCTGCCGCCGATTCGGACTATGCGCTCACGGTCGCGGACCTTCAGGAGTGGGAAACGCGCAACGGCAAGATCCCCGATGGAGCGGCCGTAGTTCTCTGGACCGGTTGGGAATCGCGCTGGGGTAGCGAAGAATATGCCAATGCCGATGCCGAGGGTGTCACCCACCAACCCGGATTCTCGGTGGACGCGGCGCAGTGGCTGATAGACACCGGACGCTTGGGCACCCGCGGAGCATTGGGAACCGACACCTTCGGTCCCGACCTCGGAAACGACGAGACCTACCCCGTCTCGACGCTCCTGTACGACAAGCATCGAATCAGCCTGGAGAACTTGAACAATCTTGCCGCCCTGCCAACCACCGGGGCGAGCATCCTTGTCGGTGGCGCGATCAACAAGGCCGGATCGGGTTCACCGGCAACGATCTTCGCACTCTTACGGCGCTAGTCTTCGCGGCGATCGCAGTAGACGACAACAGCGCCCTTTCCGCTTCTCTTCGCCTCGTACATCGCCGCATCGGCTCGGCGGAGAAGAGCGTGTGCACTCAGCGGCTCGTCCGCCAACTCGAACTTCGCGACACCAACGCTCGCACCCACCGACACCGATGTTTCTGCAGTCTGATCAGAACTGAGCGCGTCGACGATCCGGCGGGCTACGACGACGGCGTCGTCGATCGGGCCCTGCAGAAGCACGGTGAATTCGTCGCCGCCGAATCGAGCGACAAATGCACTCTCGGGAACCGCTTCGCGCAGACGCGCCGTGAGGGCAACCAGTAACCGGTCACCGGCCGGGTGCCCGTAACGATCGTTGACCTGTTTGAAGTCGTCCAGATCGACAAGCATCAGCACCCAATCGGAGTTCGTGAGGCGATAGTTCTCGATGGCGCTCGCGAAGTGTTCGTCGAATGCGGCCCGGTTGGCGAGCTCGGTGAGTGGGTCGTGATGCGCTCGGTACCGGAGCTCGTCCTGCGCAGCGGAGATCTGTTGGAGGAGCGCGTCGTTCTCGAGGAGCGTGAGTATCTGGCGCACCAGCGCGAGAACCAGCACGCCGACGCCGAGTATCACGACCACGGCATCGAGGTTGCCGACGATCAGTGCCTGAACAGTCACGATCGTCGCGATCACCGCGATCAACAGATACGGCAGCAGCAACTGAGTCCGATCACTTCGCCACTGCTGTGGCGCGTCGCGGTTCCGAGGCTCGGTTCGCTTCGTCAGCGCCGCCAAGGCGATCAAAGGCGGCCCCGCGATGAACCCGGCATCGGCGATGGTCGGCATACTCTCGGCGCCGATCGCGACCAAGTACGCGTACAAACTGTCCGAAAGGGAGAGCATCACCAACCCGCACCCGAGGAACGTCAGCGGTTCGCGGATCTCGGCAACGGCCTTCGGCCCGATGACCATCAGCAAGACCATCGCGATCAGAACGAAGTCGGTGATCGGATACATCACCGCGACAAGAAACCCGAGAGATCCCGTCGGACCGGTATGAACGACGGCGCCCAGGGCGGTCGTCCACGTGAGGATGAACAATCCACCGACAACGACAAGACCGTCGAGCGTCAGCACGAGCCAGAGATGGATCGGGCCGATCGCCTCACGCCGGGGAGACTCACGTACCAGCGACAGAAGCGCCGGTACGGCAAACACCGGGAACATGAAGAAACCGATGTCCGCGATCGACGGCGACGGAAGTGGTACGTGGAGAACCGAGCGGTAGAACGCCCAGAAGAACATTCCGAGGGTCCAGCCGGCCATACCGAGAGCCATCAGAGTTCGCCAACGACGCTCGACTCCGTGATGGCGCCGCGACGTCCACCAGCACACCACAGTCGCAGTGGCGCCGCCGACGAGCTGTGCGACATCGTCCACCAGAACCGCGGTTCGTGGGCTGAGCAGCCCGGATCCGGCGAGGACGATGACCGCAACAACGACGCCGAGAACCAGCCACGTGCGTCGTGCTCGGAACTGCGTCATCGAAGGGCCCATCGGTGTTCAAGGCGTCACCACCGATTGTCTAGCAGCCGGCATCGTTGCGGCCGGAATGTTTGTGGTGACGAATGCCCGTACGAACCTACCCGATTTGGTAGCGGATTGTTAACTGGACGAACGATCAAGACCGCCCGTCAAGCCACGGCGCTGTATTCCGCTCGGGTCCTACGCCGCTGCGAAGTCCATTTCGCGATGACCCCCTGCGACGGGCTGAACAGGTACACCAGGGCGAATACGATGCCCTGCGTCATCACAACCATGCCCCCGGAAGCTGTGTCGAGGTAGTAGCTGACGTAGATACCCGTAATCGCGCAGATCGCGGAAACCACTGGAGCTATCACCAGCATCCGCGAGAACTTGTCAGTGAGAAGGTAGGCCGTCGCGCCGGGGATGATCAGCATCGCCACCACCAGCACGACTCCGACAGCTTGCAGCGCCACAACGGACGTGAGTGCGAGGACGCCGAGTAGCAGCGCTCCGAGACGCTTAGGCGAAAGACCTATCGCGTTGGCATGGATCGGGTCGAAGGCAAACAACGTCAGATCGCGACGCTTGATCAACAGAATGCTCAACGCCAACGCGCCGAGTATCGCGACCTGCAGAAGATCGGACGAGCTCACCCCCAGCAGGTTGCCGAAAATGATGTGGTTGAGATCGGTCTGGCTGGGGGTCACCGAGATGAGAACCAAACCGAACGCAAAGAGAGTCGTGAAGACGATACCGATCGCGGCGTCTTCCTTGACGCGGCTGGTGTTACGGATCAGTCCGATCAGTGCGACGGCGATCAGCCCGAAGATCAAGGCCCCGATGGCAAATGGAGCGCCGACGACGTAGGCGAGGACAACACCGGGCAGGACAGCGTGCGACACTGCATCACCCATCAGTGACCACCCGATGAGCACCAACCAACAACTGAGCACCGCGCAGACAACCGCCGCCACAACCGCAACGGCCAACGCGCGCACCATGAATCCGTACTGGAGAGGATCAAGTAGCAGTTCTACGAGGTTCATCGATCAGGTCCTGTCCATCACGTCGAGACCGAAAGCCAGGGCGAGGTTTTCCGGTTGAAGCACGGTGTCCGGGTCGGCGTGCACCAGAACCTTGCGCATGAGCAGTACCGCCTCGTCGCAGAGTTTCGGCACCGCGTGGAGGTCATGTGTCGAGACCAAGATCGATCGGCCGTCGGAAGCCAACTCTCGTAGCAGCGTCGAAATCGTTGCCTCGGAACGCTTGTCGACGCCGGCAAAAGGCTCGTCCAGCAACAGTATCGACGCGTCCTGTGCGATACCGCGTGCGACGAACGCGCGCTTCTTCTGACCACCCGAGAGCTGACCGATCTGACGATCCGCAAATTCTGTGAGCTCTACCCGCTCGAGAGCCTCTGCCACCGCCTCGCGATCTGCACGCCGCGGACGTCGCAAGAACCCGAGGTGGCCGTACCTACCCATCATCACGACGTCACGGACACTGATCGGGAAGGTCCAGTCGACGTCTTCACTCTGCGGCACGTATCCGACGCGGCCGCTCTTGCGCGCAGCGGCTGCGTCGAGACCGGCGATTCTCACAGAGCCGTTGTCCGGCTTGATCATTCCCATGATCACCTTGAACAGGGTCGACTTTCCTGAACCGTTCATACCGATCAATCCGCAGACGCTTCCGGAATTCAACGTCAGATCGACATGGTCCAGTGCGTGGACCTCGCCGTAGTGAACACTGACGTTTTCGACGCGAATGGCTTCGTTCATGATTTACCACCGGTCAGACCGCCGAGGATGACGTCGGTGTCGTGGCGAATCATGTCCAGGTAGGTGGGCACGGGACCGTCGGATTCGGACAGCGAGTCGACGTACAGCGTCCCACCGAATTTCGCACCGGTCGCCCCGACAACCTGCTGCATGGGGGCATCCGAGACCGTCGACTCGCAGAAGACGGCGGGAACGGAATTGGCCCGGACGAAGTCGATCGCGGCGATGATCTGCTGCGGCGTCGCCTGCTGCTCGGCATTGACCGGCCAGATGTAGGCCTCGCTGAGTCCCGCGTCCCTGGCCAGATAGGAGAACGCACCCTCGCAACTGACGAGTGCGCGCTGACCTGCGGGCAATGCCGCCAGCCCACTGACCAGGCCGTCCTGAACTGCTTGCAGTTCCGCCTTGTACTTCGCGCCGTTCTCCGCAAATGCCGAGGCGTTGTCCGGGTCGAGGTCGCTGAAAGCAGTCACCATGTTGTCGACGTAAATCTGCGTATTCAACGGAGACATCCATGCATGCGGATTGGGCTTGCCCGCATAGGCGTCGCCGGCGATCGGAATGCCTTCGACGCCGTCGCTGACCACGACGTGTGGCACGTCCAGACCGTTGACGAATTTCGCGAACCACGCCTCGAGGTTCATGCCGTTGTCGAGGATCAGATCGGCTTCGCTCGCCCGCCGAATGTCTCCGGGCGTCGGCTCGTAGCCGTGAATTTCTGCCCCTGCCTTGGTGATCGACTCGACGCGAAGGTGATCGCCGGCAACGTTCTGGGCGATGTCCGACAGCACGGTGAACGTGGTGAGCACCACCGGGCGGTCGTCGTCGGAGCCGGAATTCACCGCAGAACAGCTGGAGAGAAGCAGGGCGGCGAGGGCGGCAATTCCCAGGCGGCGGAAGTTCTTCGCGTCGCGAGTCGTCATGGTCGAACTCTAATATGTGGGTAAACAAATACACAAGTTCGTATAGCCGAACAATTCACACTCGATAGGCTCGGACCATGCGTCCTACTGCCTTGATCACCGGTTCCAGTCGCGGCCTCGGAGCTGCCATCGCACGCGAACTGGCGCCGACACACGACCTGCTGCTCGGTGCACGATCCGCGCAGGCCCTCGAACCGATCTGCGCGGAACTACCCGGATCGACGCCCCTACCCCTCGACCTCACGGACTACGACGCCGTCGCGGTCGCCGCCTCGTCCATCACGACGCTCGACGTGCTGGTACACAACGCCGGCGTGGCCGACATCGGAACCATCGAGGAATCCTCGGTCGATCAGTGGCGACGCACCCTCGAGGCAAACGTCATCGCCGTCGCCGAACTCACTCGTGTCCTCCTTCCTGCCCTCAGGGCAGCCGGTGGCCACGTCGTACTGATCAATTCGGGTGCCGGACTGCGCGCCAACGCCGGCTGGGGCTCGTACGCGGCCAGCAAGTTCGCCCTGCGCGCTTTCGGAGACGCACTGCGCCTGGAAGAGCCGTCCTTGCGGGTCACCTCCATTCACCCCGGTCGGATCGACACCGACATGCAGCGCGACATCGTCGCCGGCGAGGGCGACGAGTACGACCCGGAACGCTTCCTGAAGGCCTCCACTGTGGCGCGTGCCGTACTCACTGCCGTCGAAACACCGTCCGACGCACACCCCACGGAGATCGTGCTTCGACCTACCGGCCGGTAAATCCCCAGTTCGCCGGTAACGGAATGATGACGATGGCCACCCGGATATCGCTTTTCCCGGTACTGGCCCGATACTGACATCAGTTGTCGGACAAAGAGACTGGACTGGTTCTCAGGAGTTCATCGAGAGGTGGTGTGCGATGCATGATCATACGAATACGTGGGGAATTTCCACCGAGGCTTTCCTCGGGTGGTACGTCGCCGCTGCCACCGGAGCGGTGGTGATCGCACTTGTGATCAGAGGCGTCGCCATGCGCAAGCCCACACCTGCATTGCGCACACTCACACCACCGGAGATGGGTGTACTGACCAGCGACGAGCGTGCGGTACGCGCTGCCGTGGCAGAACTCGAGAGTGCTGCATATTCTGCCGGCCAGGGTCAGCATGACCGCTTCACCCGCATCGTCCGCCAGCGGATCGACGACGCCGGTGGAACTGCCGTGCCCTCCCGGCTCGTGCCGACACTTCCGCTGCCCCTGTTGGAGCTTCGTAGTGACCTGGTGCAGGCCGGCTACCTGAACGGCAATCGTGAACACACTTTGACGCGATTGTCCGTGGTACCGGTCGTTATCGTCGCCGTGGTCGGCACGATCAGGACCGGATTCACTGTCGTGAACGAGAACCCGGTGGGATACCTTCCGCTCGTTGTCGTCTGCCTCGCCCTGATAGTCGTAACCCTTCTCCGCCTGAGCCGACGCACTCGTTTCGGCCAGGTCGAATTGAGTCGCCTGAAGGACGAATACTCCTACCTCACACCGAATTTCCAACCGTCGTTTGCTACCTACGGGGCGACGTCGGCGGGTATTGCCGCGGCACTCTTCGGTCCGGGTCGCGACGGCGGTTGGGCACCCGGATGCGGCGGCGGGTCTTCACCGTCCAGTTGCTCGACCTTCTCGAGCACCGTGAGCTGTGGGGGGTGAGTGCGGTGAACAACTACTACTCAGCCGACACGTGGGGGATCCCCAGCCAGACTTTCCTTCAGTGGTACCTGGTGGCGGCTGCCGTCGCGATCGGACTCTCGCTGTACAGCCGAATGACTGCGCGCCGGTCGCCCGTGGTCGTCGACTCGGTCCGTCGGCCGCTCACTCCTCCCGAGATCGGCGCCTTGACCAGTGACTACCAGGCCGTTCTGGCGTCGATGGCTATTCTGCGCAGCGCCGAACTGATCAGCACCGAAGGAAAGACCAAGCTGGCACTCACTGCGGAGGACAAGAGTCGTCTCGACTGGTTCACCCGTACCGTGCACAAGCGACTCGGCAACGGAAAGGTCCCGCTGCGGCAGGTGCGTCTGATGGGACGGCTGAACGTCGCACTCGCACAACTACGTACGACGCTGATCGACGAGGGATACTTGCAACGCCCGCAGGACGGGCTGACTGCTGCCTTTCGGACCGTTCCGATCCTGGCGGTAATTGGTCTCGGCGTAGTCCGTCTCGTCGCCGGCATCGCCGGCGGTAAGCCGGTCGGGTTTCTGCTCCTCACCATCATCGTTCTCGCGCTGATGATTCCACTTCTCCGCATCAAGCGTCGTCGGACAGCTTTGGGCGACAGCGAGCTTCGACGCCTCAAGCACGAAAACTCGTACCTCTCACCGAAACTGCGGCCCGCGTACACGAGCTACGGTCCCTCGCTCGCCGGGCTCTCGGCGGCGCTCTTCGGTTCGGGAGCTCTGGTTCTGATCGATCCCGCGCTGGCGGGAGCAGTGGCTGCGGGCGCCGCGTACAGCCCGGGTGGCGGGGGTTCGAGCTACTACAGTTGTGGCTCCTCATCCGGATCGTCCGGCTCGGACGGCGGTGGCGGCAGCGGTAGCAGTTGCGGCGGCGGGGGGTGTGGGGGATGAGCACGCATGCAGCCGACACGTGGGGGATCCCCAGCGAGGATTTCCTCTACGGCTACATAGCCGTATCGGCCACGCTCATGGTTCTCACTCTGGGGTGGCGTCTGATGATCCGGGCACGCCGGCACGGGTACTCAACCGAGCACGGGTATTCCGCCGAGCAACTGACGCCTCCGGAAGTCGGAATGCTCACCGGCGAGTCACGCGCCATCGCAGCATCGTTGGCAATCCTGCGTAGCGCTGATCTGATCACCACCGACGGCGCTGTCCTGCGCCCGTTGGGCCCTGGCG
The DNA here is from genome assembly GCF_002076325.1 of Rhodococcus sp. 66b. Taxonomy (NCBI): domain Bacteria; kingdom Bacillati; phylum Actinomycetota; class Actinomycetes; order Mycobacteriales; family Nocardiaceae; genus Rhodococcus; species Rhodococcus sp. 66b. Next base: position 388,746 of record NZ_MUZB01000003.1, on the reverse strand, counting down.
ACGAAACCCTGGACTGGTACACCCTCACCGTGTACCAGCGCCTGGCCCAGCAGGCTCTACCCCATCGTCGGCGGCAACTCGCCGAGCGCATGACGGTGGAAACAGCTCGCCTACGAAACTCTTTGGCGGACCGGGGATACCTGACCTCCGACAGCACCAGGCGTTTAATCTTTCTCTCCACAGTTCCGTTGAAGATCCTGGTGGCCGTGGGTATCGTCCGCGTTGCTTTCGGACTGCACAACGACAAGCCCGTCGAGTTTCTGATTCTCGCCGTACTCGTCACCGGGTTCAGCATCCCGCTGCTCGGGCTCAACTTCGATCGCACCACCTCGGGCAGTGCGGCACGTTCGGAACTGACCACGGCACACGCCTACCTGTCCCCGCGCAACAAGCCTGCCTTCTCCGCCTACGGCCCACGCTTGGCGGGGATGTCCGCCGCTCTCTTCGCCGGTTCGGCGATGCTGATGATCAATCCCGCCTTGGCCTCCGCCGCCGGAATCGGTGCCGACGGCAGCGGAAGTAGCGGGGGTTCGGACGGTGGCGGTTCAGACGGGGGAGGCGGCAGCTGCAGTGGGGGTGGCGGATGTGGCGGCGGCGGTGGTGGATGCGGGGGATAGCCGCGTCCGGGCGAGCAGAAGCGCTGCGGCCTCGGTAGTGATGCCACGTTCCTCGCTCAACGAATACACCTCGTCCAGAGTTCGACCGATCCCTCGGGTTCGTTCGACGACATCGTCTTCGTTCCACCCCAGGACTTCTCGCCCCACGAGGTGAAAGGCTCCGCCTGCGTTCGCGACGAAATCAGGGGCACAGAGAACCCCGCGGCTCCGCAGAACCTCGCCCGCAGCGGCATCGGTCAAGATGTTGTTTGCTGCGCCTGCCACGGCCAGAGTCGGAATCGACGCAGCAGCAGCGGAATCGATGATGCCTCCCATCGCACAGGGAGCAAAGAGGTCACACGACGTTCGAAGTACCTCGTCCGCAGGAACGATCGTGTGCCCCGCAAGAGAAGCCGCCTCGAGGCGCTGCGGGTCCGTATCGGCAACAAGCAGGCGTGCCCCAGCCTGCGCCGCGAGACGCACAACATCTCCGCCGACGGCGCCGAGCCCCTGAACCAGCACCTTTCGGCCGTCGAGTGTTCCGAGTCCACGACGACGCGCCGTGGCCTTCATCGCTTCGAACACGCCCAGAGCCGTGGCGTGCGCGCTGGAACCGGCGCCACCGTTGTCGACCGAACGCCCGAAGACGTACTTGGTGGTGCGACTGAGCTGATCCATGTCGGAAGAGTTGGTGTTGACGTCAGGACCGGTCCAGTAGTTTCCCTCGAGCTTGTCGATGTTCTCCGCGTGAATGTCGAGGATACGAGACCAAGTCGCCGAGTCGATCCGATTGCGCGGTGCGGGCAGTGCTATCACCGACTTCCCGCCACCCATCGGCAGGTCGGAGACCGCCATCTTCAAAGTCATTGCGCCGGACAACTTCCCGGCGTCCGCCAGCGCGTGACCGATCGAGGGGTAATGCGCCGCCCGCGTGCCACCCGACGCCGGTCCCAAACGGGTGGAGTCGATTCGGATCACAAAGGTCGTGCCGGTCTCCCGATCATGTCGGGTGACGGTCAGTTCACCGTCCCAGCGCAGTTCGTCGTCGATGCTCATTGCAGATCCTCTTCTGGTCATGGTTCAGCTGTGCGCGTGCAGTGGTGTTCCCGCGAGTGCGAGCATGGCCTCGCCCAACGCCTCGTTCTGGCTGGGGTGTGCGTGGATGAAACGCCCCACCTCATCGGGAAGTGCTTCCCAGGCGACGGCCAACTGCGCCTCACCGATCAGTTCACCAACCCGGTCGCCTACCAGGTGGACGCCGACGACGGGACCTCTGGTTCCGCTGCGAATCACTTTGATTCCCCCGGTGGTTCGCAGGATCTGACTCTTGCCGTTACCCGCCAGGTCGTAGACGACGGTGGAGATGTCGCCGTACTGCGTGCGCGCCGCCTCTTCGCCGAGTCCGACTGATGCAACTTCGGGATGTGAGTACGTCACGCGAGGAATCAAGTGTTCGGCGACCGGTATCGGATCCTTCCCGGCGATCTGTTCAGCCACAAAGTTTCCTTGTTGGAAACCTCGGTGCGCCAACGCAAGACCGGGCACGATGTCGCCGACCGCGTACACACCGTCCACGGACGTACGGAGGCGTTCGTCGGTAACGACAAAACCCTTGTCGAGGCTGATTCCGTTTTCTTCGAAACCGTTACCGTCCGTGCGGGGTCCGCGGCCGACGGCGACCAACAGTAGTTCGGTATCGGATATCGTTCCGTCGCCTAGTTCGACGCGGACCGAATCGGCTGCTTCTTTCGCGGAAACGATCTTTGTGTCTGTCTTACAGACGATTCCGCGTTTCCGGTAAGCCCGCTCCAGCTGCTTCGACGACCACGGGTCCTCCGCGGCGATCAGTCGCGGGAGTGCCTCGACGATCGTGACTTCGGCGCCGAACGAGCGCCAGAGGCTCGCGAACTCGACGCCGATGACACCGCCACCGAGCACTGTCGCGCTGGTGGGCACCCGGTCGAGTTCGAGCGCCTGGTCACTGGTGAGGATCCGGCGGCCGAGTTCTATGCCGGGCAGTTCCCGCGGATACGAACCGGTGGCCAGAACGAGTGATGTTCCGGTATAGCGGGTTCCGTCGACGTCGATGCTTCGCCCACCGACGTACGTTCCGTATCCGTTGACGATAGTGATCTTGTGTTGCGCCAACAAACCTTGCAGACCGCTGTACAGCCGCTCGACTGTCCCGTTTTTGTAGTCGTGCACCTGCGCGACGTCGATGCCGTCAAAAGATGCTCGGACTCCGAATTGCTCACTGGTGCGTGCCGAATCGGCGACCTCGGCGGAATGCAGCAGCGCCTTGGTCGGGATGCATCCGCGGTGCAGGCACGTTCCGCCGACCTTGTCCGCCTCGATCAGCGTGACCGACAATCCGAGTTGGGCGGCGCGGATGGCGCAGGCATAGCCGCCCGATCCTCCACCGAGGATCACGACATCAATGTGCTGTTCTGCAGTTGTCATCGGAGCCTTGGTCATCGGAGGCTTGGTCATCGGAGGCTTGGTCATCAGAGCCTTCCCAGGACGCGGATCGGGTTCTCGATGTAGTCACCGAACAGCCTCAGGAATCCGCCGGCTTCGCCTCCGTCACAGACGCGGTGGTCGAAGCTCAACGAGATCTGAGTGACCTTACGGACGGTCAACTCGCCGTTCACCACCCACGGCTTGTCGATGATGCGCCCGATCCCCAGAATTGCCGCCTCGGGGTGATTGATGATCGGAGTCGATCCGTCAACCCCGAATACCCCGTAGTTGTTGAGCGTGAACGTGCCGCCGGTCAGGCGGGCGGGTTCGAGTTTGCCGTCGCGCGCAAGGTCGGTGGTCACCCGAAGTGCTTGTGCGAGTTCGACGGTGCTCAGGGCGTCCGCATTTCGAATGACCGGTACCATCAATCCCTTCGGTGTCTGTGCGGCAATTCCCAGGTGGATGCGGGCGTGTCGAACGATCTCGCCTCGAGCAGTATCGACCGACGAGTTCAGTTCGGGGTACTGCGCCAACGCCGCGATGGTCAGCCGAGCCAGGAGCGCCATCAGGCTGATCTTGTCGGAATCGGGCAGTGACTTGTTGATCTCGGCTCGCGCCGCCAACAGTTCGGTGGCGTCGACGTCGACCCAGGTTGTCGCGTCAGGGATCTCACGGCGGCTGGTGGACAGCTTGTCGGCCACCACCTTGCGAAGCCCCTTGATCGGGATGCGTTGGTCGCTCACGTGCGACGTTTCCGTCTCCGGGCCGGTGCTCGACCCGGCCTCGACGTCAGCGCGCGTTATCACCCCGCCGGCACCGGATCCGGAGAGCAAGGAGAGGTCGATATCGTTGTCAAAGGCCAGTTTACGAACGATTGGTGAGATCACGCGTACCGCCGAAGGAGTCCGACGTCGGCGTCTCGGTGCATCCTCGCTGGTGCCGTAGCCGATCAGGACATTGCCCGAACCCGCGCGTTCCTCTTCACGGTAACGCTCGTGGTTGGCCGAAACGACCGCGTCGACACTCTCGCCACCACTCACAGTGATCAACGGCGTGCCCACCTTCAAGGTGTCGCCGTCCTTGCCATGTAATTCGACGACGGTCCCGGCGAACGGGATAGGCACGTCCACAGCAGCTTTCGCAGTCTCGACCTCGACGACGATCTGATCGATGGTGACCACGTCGCCGACCTTGACGTGCCACTCCGCAATATCGGCCTCGGCCAGACCTTCACCCAGGTCGGGGAGCATGAATACCTGATTGCTCATGCCGTCACCGCCCAACGGGTGTCCGGGGCGTCGTTCCACTGCAGACGGTCGACGGCGTCCAGGACCCGGTCGACGCTGGGCAGGTGGTGACGCTCGAGCTTCGGCGCGGGGTAGGGGATGTCGAATCCGCTGACCCTGAGCACCGGAGCGTGGAGATGGTGGAAGCATCGCTCCTGCACGCGAGCAGCAATTTCCGCAGCAACACCGGCAAAGCCCTGCGCTTCTTGGATGACGATGCAGCGTCCGGTCTTTCGCACCGACGCGGTGACCGTCTCGTCGTCGAACGGAACTATCGAGCGGATGTCGATCACCTCGATGTCGCGGCCCTCGGCCGCAGCGGCCTCGGCGGACTTCAGTGCAACCTCCACGGACGGACCGTAGACAACGAGCGTCGCGTCACGACCGGGGCGCCGGACGACGGCGCACCCGATCGGCTCACGTGCGGTCAGTTCGACATCTGCACGGGAGAAATACAGCTTCTTGGGTTCGAGGAAGATCACCGGGTCGGGGTCCTCGATCGCCGAACGTAGCAGTGAGTACGCATCTTCCACCGTGGATGGCGCCACGACCTTCAGGCCGGGGGTGTGCGCGTAGTAGCCCTCGCTGGAATCACAGTGATGCTCCACCCCGCCGATACCGCCGGCAAAAGGAACACGGATGACTATCGGAATCGACAGTGCACCCTTGGTGCGGTTGCGGATCTTTGCGACGTGGGAGGCGATCTGCTCGAATGCCGGATAGGCAAACGCGTCGAACTGCATTTCCACGACCGGACGAAAACCGGCCATGGCCATGCCGATTGCGAATCCGATGATGCCGGACTCGGCGAGGGGAGTGTCGAAGCATCGGTCGTCGCCGAAGTCGCGGGTGAGGCCGTCGGTGACGCGGAAAACGCCGCCCAGGGTGCCGACGTCCTCACCGAAGACGATAACGTTGTCGTCCGCAGCCAGAGAGTCACGTAGCGCGGTGTTGAGGGCCTGAGCCATCGTGAGCATGGGCATGGTCAGTGTCCCCCTGTGTCAGCGGCTTCGGCGGCAAGTTCGGTTTCGAGTTGGGCTTGTTGCTCACGCAATTGCGGTGTCTGCTCGGCGAAGACGTACCGGAACAGATCGAGCGGATCGTGCGGGCGGTCGACGTTCATGCCGGCGCGAAGTGTGGCGGCCTCGGCTTCTGCCTCTGCGGTCAGTGATTCCACGAACGCGTCGTCGATCAGATCGTGTGCGCGCAGATACTTTTCGAGACGCGGCAACGGATCTCGCCCGAGCCAGCTTTCCACCTCGGCACTGTCGCGGTAGCGGGAGGCGTCGTCGGCATTGGTGTGTGCGTCGATGCGATAGGTGTGTGCCTCGACGATCACCGGTCCGTTTCCGCTGCGGACGAAGCGCGCCGCCTCGTCCATGACGGCCATCATCGCAACAGGATCGTTGCCGTCGACCTGCTCGCTGCCGATCCCGTAGCCGACGCCCTTGTGCGCCAACGTCGGTGCTGCGCTTTGACGTGACAACGGGACGCTGATCGCAAATCCGTTGTTCTGCACCAGAAAGACGACCGGCGCCTTGAAGACGGCGGCGAAGTTCAGCGCTTCGTGGAAATCACCCTCACTGGTGGCCCCGTCACCGCAGAGCGCGAGCGCGACGGTGTTCAGGCCCCGTCGGGACTCCCCGTAGGCCACCCCCGCTGCATGCAGCAATTGCGTTGCCAGCGGGGTGCACTGCGGCGCACTGCGCAGCGCTACCGGGTCGTACCCGCAATGCCAGTCACCGGCAAGCATGCTCAGAATCTGCACCGGATCGACACCCCGGGCGGTCAACGCCATCGAATCCCGATAGGTGGGGAAGAGCCAGTCACTCGGCTCCAGACTCATCGCTACCGCGATCTGACATGCCTCCTGCCCTCGCGAGGACGGATACACGGCCAGGCGCCCCTGTTTGGTCAGCGCCGTCGCCTGCTGGTCGAAGCGTCTGCCCAGGAACATCTTTCGATACATCTCGATCAGGCGATCGTCGCTCGGTTTTGCGTAGCGGGCCTCGCTGCGCGTCAGTTCTCCCGCAGGGTCGAGGTACTGCACTGCGGAATCGGCCGGCAGGAACTTTTGATACCGCAGTTCCCCCAAGGGCTCGACAAGAGTCACTTCTACCTCCAGAAGACGTTGTGTCCATCAGTATTCGCACTTCGGCGACGTAATGGCAGAAGGCGTCGAAAATTCAAGACAAACGGCCTATCATGAGGATTCGGGCAGCAATATGTCCATCAACCGACTCGACTACCGAAGCAGGAATGGACAGATGGCCACCGAACCGCACGCTCTCGATGCGATCGACCGCCGCATCATCGCCGAACTGGTCGCAGACAGTCGCACCTCCATGCGTGCACTGGCCGAGAAGGCGCACATATCTCGCGCTCACGCCTACGTCCGCATCGAAAGGCTCGAGGACGCCGGAATCATCACCGGATTCACGACGCGGATCGCCCATGAGAAGGCCGGACTCGGCTCCTCGGCGTACGTGGCGCTCTCGATCAGGCAGCACTCGTGGCGAGGTCTGGCTGCGTCGTTGAAGGCACTGCCGTTTGTCGAGCACTTCTCCCTCCTCGGCGGCGACTTCGACGTTCTGGTGCTGGTTCGAGCCCCGGACAACCAGGAACTACGCCACACCGTTCTCGAAGAACTCCAGGGACTCGACGGGGTTCTCTCGACCAAAACGTGGCTGATCTTCGAAGAAGGCAACGGTCCGGGACCCAACTGGTTGCCCGGCTGATCCGTCTATAGTCGCCGTTAGCAGTTGCACACGGGAGGTGACTCGAATGACCCTGTACGGCCTGGGAATCGGTTGGCGTCCCGAGGTATCCGGAATCATCGCGCAGCTAGACGGCCTGGCATTCTGCGAAGTCATTGCCGAATCCATCGGAACCGAGATACCGCCGCACCTCGGTTCGCTGGGAGTTCCGGTGATCCCGCACGGAATCTCGCTCTCCCTTGGCGGGGCCGAGGCGGTAGATCAGGCTCGGGTCGATCACCTTGCGCATACAGCCCAGCTACTGGACGCCCCCTTGGCGAGCGAGCACATCGCATTCGTGCGGGCGGGCGGCATCGAGGCCGGGCACCTGCTCCCACTACCACGCACCTACGAAGCCGTCGACGCCTTGGTACGCAACATCACCCGGACTCAGGACGGTCTACCGGTGCCGTTTGCCGTCGAAAACGTTGCCGCCCTTTTCGACTGGCCCGACGACGAGTTGACCGAAGGGGAGTTTCTCTCGGAGATCGTCGACCGCACCGGGGCTCTGCTGGTTCTCGACATCGCGAACGTCTATGCCAATGCCCTCAACCGAGGGCGTGATCCCTGGGCCGAGCTGAGCCGGCTACCACTCGAGCGAATCGCATACTGCCACATCGCCGGTGGCAGCATCAGCGACGGCAAATACCACGACACGCATACCGATCCTGTGCCCGAAGCCGTGCTGGAACTCCTTGCGCAGTTCACCGCCGCCGGTCACCATCCCGCGATCATGCTCGAGCGCGACGGAAACTATCCGCCGGCACTGGAATTGCTCGACGAGCTCGATGCCATCGCCGACGCAGCGGGTCTGGATCGCATCACCGCGGGCACCGATTGGTCACGCACATGAGCACGCTCGGTGAGCGTCAAGAAGCGCTTATTCGCGCTCTGGTGGCGGGTGGCGAACTACCCGAAGGCTTCGACAAAGACGATGCTGCCGTTGTCTCGACGGCACTGCTCCGAAAGCGCGCAGGAGAAGTGGCGCACCACCTTCCGGTCGTGCGCCACACTCTCGGCGATCGCTATCTTCGGTTGTTCACAGCGTGGGCCGACGGACGGCCGAAGACGTCTTCCCACGCGGACGCCCAGGCTTTTGTCGCCCACCTCCAGGACATCGGCGAACTGCCTCGCTCGCCCTGGCATCAGAGGTTTCGAAGGCTCTTACGCAAGTGAGACAACGGCTTCGCTGGTGTACATGAGGAACGTCATCGATTCCTGGAAGTACAGCTCGACGGAGTTCGCATCGTGCGAGAGGTAACCGATGGACAGGTCCTGGCCCAGATGCAGTTCGTAGTCACCACCACGCGTCGACAGCAGGAAAGCGCCGTCGATGGCCGGGGCCCAGATGATCTCGCCGTCGAGAACGCGTCGCAGGTGCTCGCGGATGGGGTAGCCGTGATCGGAGGTCTCGTTGATCGCGGTGAACGCGTCGGCGTTCAGGAGCAATGAGTACGGTCCGTTGACACCGGCCAGGCGCAGCGACGTGATCGCCTGGCTGATGGCCTCCGGGTAGTCCTTGGCGTCGATGGGGAGCTTCAATTCCGGGTTGGAACCGCTCGCCCGCACGCCGGTGATGCTGGCTGCGGGGTATCCCTCGAAGATGGCGCGGTCCTCGGCGAACGCGATCTGCTTGGCGGCATCCTTGACCGGCTGCCAGTCGGAGTCCTTGGCGCCGCGTTCGACGTCGTCGATGGCCTGACGGCTGACGGTGAACGGGACCCGCAGTTCGATGACCGGCTGCGACTGACGAGCGTGTGCGATGACGCCGTCGGCCAAGGGATTGATCGGCACCTGATGTCCGAGCGGGATGGCCGCAAGATCGTCACCTGACGGGCCCTCCACGTCCACCACACGACGACCGGCGACGTGGCGCTTGAAGGTACGGCTCGCCTCTTCTTCGATCTCGGCCCAGGCTGCTGCCGAAATGGGTGCTAGGTCGCGGTGCAGGTTTGTCATTGCTGGGCACTCCTTTTGAGGCTGCCGATTCCGAGAGAACCGTCAGAGATGGGCGCTGTGAACGTCGCTTCGGGAACGAGCCTGGTCGGCGCGTCCGGGGGATCGTCGAGAAAGTCCGCCGTCGGAACGAAGAAATTGATTCCGGTGACGGCGGTCGAGAAATCGAGAATGCGGTCGTAGTTGCCGACGGGATTCCCGATGAACATGTTGGTCAGCATCTGCTCGGTGACCGTCGGCGACGCCGAGTAACCGATGAAGTAGGTTCCCATTTCAGCGGAGCCGACGTGGCCGAACGGCATGTTGTCGCGCAGAATCTGGATCTGCTCACCGGATTCGTCTTCGATGACGGTGAGCGCGGTGTGCGAGTTGGCCGGTTTCGTGTCGTCGTCCATCTCGAGATCTTCGAGCTTGGAGCGTCCGATGACGTTCTCCTGCTCCTCGACGGGCAGTGAGTTCCACTCCGACATGTCGTGGAGGTACTTCTGGACGATGACGTAACTGCTGCCTGCGAAGTCCGGATCCTCGTCACCGACGGTGACCGCGACGTATGCGGCCTGCCCGGACGGGTTCTCGGTGCCGTCGACAAAACCCATGAGGTCGCGTTGTTCGAAGTACTTGAACCCGTGGACCTCGTCGATCACCGACGCGGCGCCGGCCAACCTGTTGGTCACAACCGTGGCGAACTCGAAGCACAGGTCCATCTGACGGGCCCGGATGTGGAACAACAGATCGCCCGGTGTGCGGGGAGCGTGGTGTTTGTCACCGGTCAACTCGACAAAAGGATGCAATTCTGCCGGCCGTGGACCCTCGAACAGACGGTCCCACGCATCCGAACCGATGCCGACGACGGCGGCCAAGCCACCGGCGGGAACCCGGAAACCGATCGAGCGTTGCAGTCCGGAAATATCGGCCAGAACGTCGTGAACTGCCTGCTCACCACCCTCGTCGATGGTGAAAACCAGGAAGATCGCAGCTTCGGTGAGCGGGGTCAGCAACGGCTGCGGTATCGCGGGAAGGGCCACTTCGGCCTCGTCGATCTCACTCGTTTCCGCCATGCAGACCAGTATGGACGATTCCGGCAGTCCCGGCATCAGTAGTGGGTAAGACGAGTGAAGGTGTCGCGTTACGGTGTCGCGGCCTGGGCACCCGCATCGAAGCCAGCCGGAATCTCGAAGATCTTTCCGTCGAACCCAGCGCGGTAGAGATGCCCGCTCGCGAATCCGGAATTGCCGCGCCCATAGGTCAACACACTCGACGCCTGCAGTCCGCTGGTGAGCGAGCAGTACTGGCCGGGTCCGTCGATCCGCCACACCTCACCACTGATGTCCGTGGGAACGATTGCGCGATCTCGCGAGTCCAGGGTCAAACCATCTGGAGCAGAGAAGGTTTCGAGACCGCCGAGATCGACCAACGATTCCGAATACCCTGGATTGTCGACGGAGATGCGGCTGACACCCGGGTTTGCGAACGTGCGCGAGACGTAGAGCCAGCGATTATCAGCGCTCAGGGCTGCGCCGTTCGCACTCGGGAAAGTCGCCCACGCCGGGTCGACGGCACCGCCTGGACTGACCTTACCGATCAACGAACCGAAATCGTTGGTGGCATAGATCGTTCCGTCGTGCGCGACGGCGAGGCCGTTTGCAGCGCTCAGACCACCGGCGATCGGCGTCACGGCACCCGAGTTCACGTCCACCCGCGCGACCGACGCAGCACGCGTCAGATCGCCGATCAGCACGCCGGCGTTTGCTCCGGTTCCCACCAGCAGTGAACCGTCCGGGCTCCACGCGAGTGCGCCCGCACCGCCGGGAACCGTCGCGATCGGAACTGCGGCCTGACCAGGCGCGTCGACGCGGAAGATTCGACCACTCACCAGGTCTGTCGTGTACAGGCGACCCTGCCCGTCCACGGTGACACCCTCGAGGGCTGCGCCCGGAATCTGGGCGCTGAGGATTGCGGGGGACGATCCAGGGCAGGGCGGCGCGGCCGCGGCACCGGACACACCCAGAGCCAGAAGCGAACCGGCAACAAGAGCACCGGTGATACCTACCCGAATACCGCGATCGAAGATCCTGGTGCGCATCTGCGCAACGCTAGACCTTCGGCCCGATTTCGCCTAGAGCGACCGAAGGAAAGAGATCAAAAGTTCATTGACCTCGGAAGCACGTTCCTGCTGTACGAAGTGCCCCGCGCCGCCGAGAAGGTGCACACCCCGCAGGTCGGGGACGGTGTCCTTCATGCGGTCCAATGCCTTGGGGCCGCTCATCGCGATGACCGGATCCTCGGCGCCCGCGACGAAGAGCGTCGGGACGTTCACGTGCGCGCCGTCCAAATCCGCACTGCGTTCCCAATTGGCGTCGTACGCCCGGTACCAGTTCAAACCACCTGTGAAACCCGTTGCAGTAAAGGTCTTTACATAAACATCCAGATCGTCCTCGGTGAGCCACGACCACGGCAATGCAGGCGCCTCGGGCAGTACGTCGAGGTAGCCGTTTCCTTCGGCCGGGTTCTTCCAGACGTCGAGGTACCGGTAAGCCCCGGAGAGGGCATGGAAAAGCCGTTGAAGGAACTCACGTGGACGGGCGTCGAGTTCGCGCTCCGCGACACCCGGTTCCTGGAAATAGTGAATGTGCAGAAAATGCTTGCGCGCCATCGCGGCGTAGATGGTCGAGGGTTTTGCGGGAAACCTGTCGGGCGCATAGGGGACCGCCAACGAGACAAGCCCCGCAACACGATCGGGATGGCGCAGAGCGGTGGTCCACGCGACGGGCGCGCCGAAATCGTGGCCGACGACCACCGCTTTGTCGATTCCGAGAGCGTCGAGTAGGTCGATCAGCCGGTTCGCGACGGCATCGTTGGTGTAGTCCTCGACCGCTTCGGGGCGGGTAGTGCCGCCGTAACCGGGCATGTCGAGTGCGATCGCCCGAAAACCCGCTTCCGTCAACGCTGCCGACTGATGCCGATAGCTGTGCCCGAGGCCGGGAAAGCCGTGACACATAACCACAGCTGTCCCAGAACCGGAATCGTCAATCTGCCAACGGAATCCGTCGACATCGATCGTCTTGACCGTCATGTCAGGCGGTGATCATGTCTTCCTGGTTCCAGAATGCACGCATCGACAGGATCTTTCCCTCGTCGTCGAAGGTCATGACGTCGATGGGTGCGATGGTCAGGGTCTGCTCGCCGAGCTTGGTGATCAGCGAGAAGTGGAATGCCGCTTCGTTTCCGGCGATGCGGAGGGTCTGAAGGTGAGCTTCCTGGTCGAAATTCTCGATCACGGAGTAGAACTCAAGAATGGACTCGCGGGTGGTGCGCACGTCGGTACCAACCGGGTCTTCAACGGTTGCACCCTCGGCATACAGGGCCACAACCTGGGCGGCAGTGCCCGTGGCAACTGTCTCGATGTAGGCGTCGACGGTCTTGCGGATTACCTCTGCGGACGGTGCCATGGTCTACCCCTCGTAGTTAGAACAGGTTCTAATTCTGAGGATAACCTACGTCTCCCGTCCGCGAGTCAGGTTTCGAGCACCTTGCGCAAGCGAGCCTTCTTCCGGTTCTCCCGGACGATCCAGACGACATCGGCGTCGTCCGACGCCCCCAGGGAGACGAATGCCGGCAAGGCGTTCTCCGGATCAGCCGCGGCCGCGACGCTCCAGCAGTATCCGAGCGCCTGCCGGAGAGTACGTGTGTCGGCTTCACGACGGGAATCAGCTGGTTGCGAGACGATCCACTCGGTAGCGTCTCGGCACACCCGGACGGCCAACACAGCGTTGGTCTTGTCCTTCAGCAACCGTGGCTCGCAGATCCCGGCAGCCGCTGCGCGCAGCGTCAAAGGATGGGCCGAGCGTGCCCACTGCTCGATGATCGCCCGGAACAATTCCGGATCCGTGTCGCCTATCGCTTGAACGGCCATCGCGGCAGCTTCACGTGCACGCCACGACGCACTGGTGGTTGCCTCCGTCAGGCTGTCCAGAACAGCCTCGTCGCGTGAACGAACGAGAATGAATCCGAGCCCGACGATCCCACAACAGCGGATGTATTCGTCTTCGGACTCCACCGCCCGCAGGATGTCCTCGTTATCGGCGCCGCGCGCGAACTCGAGCATGAGCGCGAGGTTCGCGCGCGGGCCGGGCAATCCTGAACGCTCCTGCAGATAACTCCACAGTTCATCGCCGTCCAGATCCGCGAATGTCATGGGCGTCCTTTCCTCAGTACACCCAATCCTGTCAGCCCGGATCTACACGCGCAGCATTTCCGATCAGTGAGCAGGGAGAAGGGACGTCTCCTGCGCCGCGCCGTCTTCTGCGCCGATCTGGACGATGTTTCGCGGCAGGAACACGGCTGCTATCGCACCGAGAACTGCTGCAGCAGCACCGATCAGGAACGCGATACGCATGCCCTCGTCGGTGTAGAACACAGCGCCCTCCATCGCCATCGCGATGTGCGAGTTCAAGACCGTGAAGGCGATGACGGGAAGCACTGCGGGGAAGATGCTCTGGAAGACCGCAACCATGCTCGCCGTGGTTGCCTGCAACTGCGGCGGCACTGCCTCGATGAGCAGGTTCGGAATGGAGGCGTAACCCATACCCATTCCGACACCGAAGATTCCGGCAAAGATGATGAGCAGCGGCTTGTTGTCGTGAATGGTGGCCGTCAAGGTGAATCCGACTGCCATGAGTATCATTCCGATGATCATCAGCAGACGGGGTCGAATGTTGCGGCCGACCAGGAAGCCCACGATCAAGCCGCCGACCACCACCATGCCACCAAGGGGCGCCTGGAAGATCGCGAATCCCTCTGCTGTCACGCCGAATCCGTATCCCAGGCCGAGAACTGCTGGCGTCATCACCATCATCGGCAGCAAAATCGTGAAGACTCCCGACGCGCCGTAGCAGAACCCGGCACCGACGGCGGTGAGCATCACCGAACGCTTGCCGAAGTAGCGCAGGTCGATCAAGGGCTCACGGATGGCTCGGGCAGAGGCAACCCAAGCCGCCAGCAGTGCGACGCCACCGATCAGATAGGCCAGTGTCGAGCCGTTCTTCCAGCCCCAGGTCGGTCCGAAGCTGACGCCGATCAGAATTCCGGCGATGCCCGATCCGAGCAGTACTGCACCGATCAGATCCAGCGAAGAGCGCAGTCGCACAGCTGATTCCGACGTCGAAGCGAAGATCATGACGCCGAGCAGAACCAAACCGATGACGAAGAACCAGAAGATGCTCCGGAACCCGTGGTTGTCGATCAACCAACCGGTGAGGAACGGCGCCGGAATAGCGATCAGGCCCATGCCGGAGGTTGCAATACTGACAGCCAGCGCAACGGTTTTCGGCGGAAAGACATCTCGAATGAGGGAGTAGCTCAGGAAGAGGCAGGGAACGAGCAGACCAGTCAGGGACCGGCCCAGAATCAAGACGGCATAGCTCGGCGCAATCGCCGAAATGAAGGATCCGACCGCTGCGCCGGCGACCGCAAAGAGCAGGACTTTTCGCTTGCCGTACATATCCGCGAGCTTGCCGAGCAGCGGAGACGCGACCGCCCCCAGCAGCAGGAACGACGTGAGCAGCCAAGCTCCCTGCGTCGTTTGATAATGCACCGAGATGGCGGGCAGCGCAGTGGAAATCATCATGTAGCTCACCGCGAGCATTTCGAGAAGAAGAACGATCGACGCCAGCGAGAACACCAGTCGCGGAGTCCACCGCTCCGGTATCGACGTCGATTCGGGCAGACTGGGAGACGAACCGTCGCTGTGGACATGAGACGCCATGGCTGAAGAATCCTTTCGGGACACCTGCGAATTCGATTGACCCCCTGCCGAATACCGTCGGCCGGGGCCTTGCGGGGAAGTGCAGTGGAACGACAGCTACCGTTCTCGGCAACGTGTTACCTGCATCACAGCCCTCGCGTCGAACGCGCGCTACAGAATGTTCCGCGGAGCGGGACAATCAGGACAACGACTGATTGGCACCCCGGATACAGCCCCAGATACGACTGTGCGCCGTTTCGGTAGCGGTAACTACCGAAACGGCGCACGTGCGCGAAGCGCCTACAGAACTATGTTCACCATCTTGCCCGGCACAACGATCACCTTGCGCGGTGCGTTGCCCTCGAGCAGAGCGACGATCTTCTCGTCGGCCAGGGCGATCTCCTCGACAGCCTTGCGATCGGCATCCGCCGGCACGCTGATGCGGCTACGAACCTTGCCGTTGACCTGGATCGGGTACTCGACGGTGTCCTCGACAAGCCACTTCTCCTCGACAGCGGGGAAGGGGCCGTGTGCAAGAGATTCCGCGTGTCCAAGACGCGACCACAGCTCTTCCGCGAGGTGCGGCGCCAGGGGAGCGAGCATCAACACCAACGGCTCGACGGCAGCACGAGGCGCGCCACCCGGGAAGGCCTTGGTGAGGTGGTTGTTGTACTCGATCAGCTTCGCAGCGGCCGTGTTGTCGCGCAGCGCGGTGTAATCCTCGATGACACCGGAAATCGCCTTGTTGAGCGCACGCAGCGTTTCCTCACCGGGCGCTTCGTCGGTGACACGGGGCTTGCCGGTCTCCTCGTCGATGACGACGCGCCACACTCGCTGCAGGAATCGAGCAGCACCGACGACGTCCTTGGTCGCCCACGGACGCGAGGTGTCCAGCGGACCCATCGACATCTCGTACACACGCAAGGTGTCTGCACCGAACTCGGCGCAGATCTCGTCCGGCGCAACGGCATTCTTGAGGCTCTTGCCCATCTTGCCGTACTCGCGGTTGACCTCGGCGCCCTCGAAGAAGAACTTGCCGTCACGCTCGACGACCTCATCTGCCGGCACGTAGACGCCGCGGGCATCGGTGTACGCGAATGCCTGGATGTAGCCCTGGTTGTACAGGCGACGGTACGGCTCGCTCGAGGACACGTAGCCCAGGTCGAACAGAACCTTGTGCCAGAAGCGCGAGTACAGCAGATGCAGCACCGCATGCTCGACGCCGCCGACGTACAGGTCGACTCCACCGGGATCGTTGGGGCCGTGCAGTTCCGGACGCGGACCCGTCCAGTACGCCTCGTTCTGCGGATCGCAGAAGGCGTCCTGGTTGGTGGGATCGATGTAGCGCAGCTGGTACCACGAGCTACCTGCCCACTGCGGCATGACGTTGGTGTCGCGGTGGTAGGTCTGCAGACCGTCGCCGAGATCGAGCTCGACGTTGACCCAGTCGGTCGCCTTGTTCAGCGGGGGAGAGGGCTCGGAGTTGGCGTCGTCCGGATCGAAGGACACCGGTGCGTAGTCCTCGACCTCCGGAAGCACCACGGGCAGAGCCGAATCCGGCAGGGCGTGTGCGTTGCCGTCCGCGTCGTAGACGATCGGGAAAGGCTCGCCCCAGTAACGCTGACGCGCGAAGAGCCAGTCGCGCAGCTTGTACTGGATAGTGCCCTTGCCCTGCCCGCTCTCCTCGAGGCGGCTGATGACGGTCGCCTTGGCCTCGGCTACGTCCAAACCGTCGAGGTAGTCGGAGTTCACCAGCGGGCCGTCACCGGAGTACGCAGCCTCCGAAACATCGCCACCGGCAATAACTTCGAGAATTTCCAGTCCGAACGCGTTCGCGAACTCCCAGTCACGGTGATCGTGTCCCGGAACTGCCATGATCGCGCCGGTGCCGTAGCCGGTCAGCACGTAGTCGGCGATGAAGATCGGGACCTTGTGGCCGTTGACCGGATTGACGGCGTAGGAACCGAGGAAGACGCCCGTCTTCTCCTTGTTTTCCTGACGCTCCAGGTCGGTCTTGGCGGCAATCGACTTGCGGTATGCAGCAACAGCTTCCGCCGGAGTCGTGGCACCGCCAGTCCAGCGTGCGTCGACACCGTCGGGCCACTCGTCCGCGACGAGCTTGTCCACCAAGTCGTGCTCAGGAGCCAGCGTCACATAGGTGGCGCCGAACAGCGTGTCGGGGCGCGTCGTGAACACATCGACGCCGTATCGGCCTGCGGCAAAGGTAACTTCGGCGCCGTAGGAGCGTCCGATCCAGTTGCGCTGCATCGCCTTGACCTTGTCCGGCCAATCCAGGTACTCGAGATCGTCGACCAGGCGATCGGAGTACGCGGTGATGCGCATCATCCACTGCTGGAGGTGCTTACGGAACACGGGGAAGTTTCCGCGGTCACTACGACCGTCGGCGGTGACTTCCTCGTTGGCCAGCACGGTGCCCAAACCGGGGCACCAGTTGACCATCGAATCCGACTGGTAGACAAGGCGGTACGAGTCGACGACCTTTGCCTTCTCGGCGACTGTCAGCGACGCCCACTCGCGTCCGTCTTCCAGAGCGCGCTCACCGGAATCGAACTCGGCTTCCAGCTCGGAGATGCGACGGGCCTTGCCGGCAGCCTTGTCGTACCAGGCGCCGTGGATCTGCAGGAAGATCCACTGCGTCCAGTGGTAGAAGTCGACGTCCGTCGTCGCGAGGCTACGACGCTCGTCGTGCCCCAGACCCAGGCGTCGCAGCTGGCGCTTCATGTTGGCGATGTTGGACTCGGTGGTCGTCCGCGGGTGGGTACCCGTCTGCACGGCGTACTGCTCGGCCGGGAGACCGAAGGCATCGTAGCCGAGGGTGTGCAGGACATTGCGCCCCTGCATGCGATGGAAGCGTGCGAAGACGTCCGTAGCGATGTATCCGAGCGGGTGACCGACGTGCAGGCCCGAACCCGAGGGGTACGGGAACATGTCCTGAACGAAGAGCTTGTCGGCGGGAACACCGTCGGGCGAGGAGAGCGGACCGACCGGATTAGGCGCGTTGAACGTGCCGTCCTCACTCCAGCGGTCCTGCCAGTGCTGCTCGATCTGGCCGGCGAGCTCCGCGGTGTAGCGGTGCTGCGGAGTTGCGTCGGCTGGTGAATCGGGGGACTGCGGAGACTCGGTCACTGTGGTCGCTATCTACTTGGCTGACGGAAATACCGATAACCAGGGTAGAGCCTGTGCGACCCGGGCATACCATCAACTCCACTCGCGCCTATCCTGTATGGGTGATCGTTGTCGCTGTGGTGCTATTCGTGCTCGCTGTCGCCGTCGGTGGAGTTGGTGTCGCCGGACTGATCGGCAAACTCCCGCGCAACCGCTGGGCCGGTGTCCGCACCGAGGATTCCCTGCGGAGCGAGGAGTCGTTCGCCCTCGCCAACAAGGTGGCCGGTCCGACCATGCTCGCGGCCGCTGGAATGTTGGTCATCGGCGGAGTCGCAGCACTGACCATCGGCGGAGTCTTCGGCGTCGCGGTCGCGATCATCGCCGTCGTCGTCGCCGTCCTCACTGCCGGTTTCGGTGGAGGCATCGGCACCCGCGCGGCCGCCGCGCTCCCACAGCAGAGCGGATGCGGTAACGACTGCAACTGCGGCGGCCACTCCGAGCCTGCCGCAGACGAGCCGGTGGCGGAGACCCCCGAGGCCAAGGCGAACGCTGCCGCTTGCGGTACCGCTTCCTGCGGTGCCTGCGCGCTCAAGGATGCTTGCCAGCCGGCTCATTGATTCACGTGAAACATCGCGTGGTCGACCCGGCCGGGGTCGTATTCGGACTAGTGGTTCCGCTGTTGTGTGCGGTCTTCGGCTTCGTCCTGACAAAAATGTGGGAGCCTCGCCTCCCGGAACAGATCGCGACTCACTGGACCACCACCTCGCCGGACGGCTTCTCCACCCCGTCGGCCAACGCATGGACCATTGCACTTTTGACACTGCTCTTCGGTGGCGGTCTCAGCGCGATTGCTGCTCTTGCTCCCGCGATGTTGATGATGCGTCGCTTCATGCTGGTTGTCGGGCTGAGCGTGGTCGGGCTCATCACGACAGTGAACTTCGCTTTGCTCTACACCCAACTCGATGTCGCCGATCCGTCCACGACGTCACTCCCGCTGTGGTCTATCGGTGTCGGCTTTGCAGTCGGCGGGGTGCTGGGGTGGATCGGCGCCTCGTTCCTGCGTGACTACCGCGTCCGCACTCTTGCCACGATCGAACCCTCGGCCGGGTTGCCGCGAAGCAGCTGCCCTCTCCCCATCTCCGACGACGTCGGATTCAGCACCAAAGGCTCGGTGATACTCACTGCGATCACTCTGGCGCCCGGAGTCATCATGGCGTTGGCGACCCGGTCACTCTGGCCGCTGTTCATCTTCGGGGCACTCGGACTGCTCGTCGTCAGCCTGGTTCGCTTCCGGGTGATCGTCGACGAACGGGAAATTCGGGTCATCAACATGGGGATGGCTGCGATGACCTACGGCATCGACGAAGTTGTCGGAGCCGACGTCGCGGAGATCAAACCGTTCGCGGACTTCGGCGGCTGGGGACTCAAGACCAAGGGTCGTCGTAACTACGGCGTCGTCACCCGCACCGGGCCAGCGGTGGTCGTCACGTTGGCCGGTGGCGACCGCCTCACGATCACGACACCGAAGGCCGAAGACATCGCCGGGTCCCTCAACCGATTGGCCGACGCCCGGACTCGGTAACCGCCGAACCTGAACCGATCGCTTCCTGAGTCTTCTCGAGATACCCGCATGCCGCCGCCCTGGCTTTGGTGACATCGCGTTCGGCAATGGCTTCGGCAACTCCCTGATGATGCGAAGACGTCAGCGACGGCGGATGAACGCCTTCGGTCACCTCGTAGGTGGCGCGGACCGTTTCGAGGATTCCGGCAAACAGATCGGTCAGAACCGGATTGTGAGCGGCATCGACGACGGCAATGTGAAACGCAAGATCGACGTCGACGAAGTTCTCGGCCGGCACGTCACGCTTGGCGGCCAGCTCACGAAGTATCCGAACGTCGTCGTCGCTGCGACGCTCACACGCCAACCGGACCGCTTCCATCTCGAGCGCACGACGCACTTCGAAGACGTATTTCATCTCGTCGACGGACGCGTGTTTGCCGAGCAGTCCGCCGATGTCGGTCCGTGCCCGAACGAAGGTCCCTGATCCACGACGGATCTCCAGGACTCCCGTCGACGTCAGTGTCTTGATCGCTTCGCGCACGGTGTTCCGGCCGACGCCGAGAACACTCATCAGTTCCGGCTCGGTGGGAACACGGTTCCCGACGGTCCAGGCGCCGTCGGAGATCTGCGCGCGCATCCAATCGAGGGATTGCTCGTACGCGGACTCCTTGCGAACAACGGTCATCTACTCATCCTCACAGCATTCGCGACGATCATTCCACTCACCTACGATACGTAGGACGACCCATGTATTTTCGAACTCTGTCATCAGGAGGGGCTTCCCACGTCCGCCACAGTTGTCGCCACCGAAGAACGCACACGCCGCACCAATCGACACTTCTACGGCGTGGGCTACGTCCTCACCGTGATCCTTCTGGGCGCGAACATGCCCACCTCCGTCTACGGGCTGTACCGGACCGAGTTCGGATTCACGCCAACCATCCAGACGCTCATCTACGGCGTCTACGTCGCCGGCCTCGTTCCGGCGTTGCTGTTCTTCGGACCGCTGTCCGACGCCCTCGGCCGACGCACCGTGCTTCTGACTGCACTCGCGCTGAGCGTCGTCGGCACGCTCGTTCTGGCATTCGCCGACGCGACGGTGTGGTTGTTCGTCGGACGCGTTGCTCAGGGAATCGCGGTGGGCGCGGCCAGTGCGGCGGGCAGCGCCGCGTTGGTCGAGCAGGAACCGAAGTTCGATCATCGACGGGCAGCGCTCGTATCGACGGTGACGGGCGCGTTAGGCGGTGCACTCGGACCACTCGTGTCCGGTGCGATCGCCGAGTACCTTCCGCAACCGCTGCGGTTGCCGTATCTGATCTTCCTCGTCGCGTTCATCCCGGCACTGATCGTGTTGCTGCTACTGCCGCGGATCGGGGACATCACACGCCCGAAGCGGTTCTTCCAGATGCCGCATGTTCCCGCCACCATCCGAGAGACGTTCTGGCTCAGCTCGCTCGCCGTCGCGCTGTCGTGGGGCGCAGTCGGACTCTTCCAGTCGGTGGTCCCGTCGTGGATGACCAGCCTGCTGAACATCGACAACCTCCTACTCGGCGGCGGAGCAGCTGCACTGGTCATGATCTGCTCGGTGATCGCGCAGCTCGGCGGGAGTCGTATGGACCCGCGGACGTCCGTCACCGCCGGCCTGGGAATCCTCGCTCTAGGAATGATCGGCCTACTCGTGGTCGACCTCGTCCCCAGCCTTGCGCTGCTGGGCGTCATCACCGTGGTGGTCGGCGCCGGGCACGGTCTGGCGTTTGCCGGCGGCATGAAACGCGTCAACGCCGCCGCCCGAATCCACGCCCGCGAGAGCCACGGCGGAGTCCTGGCGGCATTCTTCACCGTCAGCTACGCGGGACTGGCGATCCCGTCGATCATCGCGGGTATCGCCATCACCATCCAGGGAATGCAGACGGCCATCATCGAACTGTCGATCGTCGGGACGCTGCTGTGCCTGGCCGTGATGGGCTTCAACCTTCGTGGGGCTCGAGAGCCCGTCGACGCACGCCGTTATCCTTAGCCAGGTGAAGTTTCTCAGTAGGTTCTACATCGACGGGTTCATCCTCGGCATCATCATCGCCGGCGTGCTCGGAAGTGTGTTCCCGGTATCGGGTACCGCGGAGAGCATTCTGAACTGGGCCACCAAGATCGCCATCGGCTTCCTGTTCCTGCTCTACGGCGCACGGCTCTCGCCGCAGGAAGCGTGGAAGGGCGTCAAGCACTGGCGACTGCACACTGTCGTCCTTGCCGCGACGTTTGTGCTCTTCCCGCTCATCGGCCTTGCGCTGCGATTCCTGTCGCCGACCCTGATCAGCGACGAGCTCTACACCGGCATCCTCTACATGTGCCTCGTTCCGTCGACGGTTCAGTCGTCGATCGCGTTCACTTCGATTGCCAAGGGAAACGTCGCCGGCGCGATTGTCAGTGCGTCGTTCTCCAACCTGATCGGCGTCTTCGTCACCCCGTTGCTGGTGGTTCTGCTGATGAATACAACGGGCCAGGCGACGGTCGACTTCTCGTCGATCCTCGACATCGTCGTGCAGCTGCTGATCCCGTTCATCGTGGGCCAGCTGATCCGCCCGCTGGTGATCGGATGGCTGCAGAAGTATGCCGAGCCCACCAAGTACGTCGATCGCGGATCGATCCTCCTCGTTGTCTTCGCCGCCTTCAGCGAGAGCATGAAAGAGGGGATCTGGAGCACCATCACGATCTGGCAGATCGTGATCCTCACAATCGTGTGCTGCCTGATCCTCGCGCTGGTTCTCGGCGTGACCACTCTCGCGGGGCGCAAGCTCGGGTTCGACCTTCCCGATCAGATCGTCATCATCTTCTGCGGGTCGAAGAAGTCCTTGGCGACAGGCCTACCGATGGCGGCTGTACTGTTCGCGGGCCAGCCCGTCGGCCTGATCGTGTTGCCGCTGATGATCTTCCATCAGATCCAACTGATCGTCTGTGCTGCGATGGCGCAACGCTTCGCGAATCGGGATCCGGTGAGCGTCAGCTAGCGAGCAACTCGTCTCGGGTCGCCTCGACGCAGCCACAACCGCCCTGCAGTTCAGCACAATCGATGGACAACGCATGGCGACTCGATGCCAGGTCGACGCAGTTCACGCCGGTGCATTCGAGTGATCCGTCCGCATGTCGCAGCAAAGAATCGTGGCAGTGATCGACATCCGAAACACAATCCGCGCACTGGATCTGACGCTCAGCGATCATTGCTGCCACCTCTCTCGAAAACGATGACACAGGAATATCATCGACCTCCGACAGATCAGTTTCGTTCCACTTCGATGGGATGGCTGGCCAGCATTGCCACGGGGAGCGGTTGGCGTCGTAGCACCCGTGCCCAGACATCGACTCGGGGCGGCGTCAGCACATCGGACGGCAGTGAGCTGATCACCATCCAGTCTTCACGTTCGAGCTCCGAATCCAGCTGGCCCAGAGTCCAACCCGAGTAACCGGCAAAAATGCGGATCCCTTCGACCAGAGGAGCGATGACCTCCGGGTCCGAGTCCAGATCCACCATGACAACTTTGCCGTCCACCCGCCGCAGGCCGGCGACGCCGTCGATTCGTGCACCGTTGCGAGCGATACCCAGGCAGAGCGCGGAGTCACGCTTGACGGGTCCACCGATGTACAGGGCCGAAGGATGCGCGGTCAGCGGTGACCACTGCGGCAACACGTTCTGCACGGCCGTCTCACTCGGCCGATTGACGATGACACCAAGGCTCCCGGCGTCGTTGTGCTCGATCATGTAGATGACGGTGCGGCGAAATGCAGGTTCCGTGAGATCGGTCGACGACACCAACAAACTGCCCGGACGAACCTCCGGTTCTATCCAGGCCATTCGATCCTCGGGTTCTTCTGCGTGCGCCACAAAGACATCATCTCACCGACAACTGCGTGCGGAGGAACGAGACACAGGCGTGTTCAGGTCAGACCCGCCACATCGGCAAGTAGTGCCACATGCCGCTCGAAAATCTCACTCGCATCGGTGAACGTATCGCTTCCGTACTGCCCGAACACCTCGAAGTTCACCGAACCGAACAGCGATACCCAGACGAGAGTTGCGCGCACCGCGGCATCCGGCGGCAGGTCGGTGCCCAGTTCTTTCCGCACTCCCTCGAGGTCCGTTGCCAGCGTGTCACTCAGGTCCGGGCCCTCTCGCACCGTGAGTGCACCCGCGCGATGGGCGGCGTCGATGATCCCGATCAGCCGGGTCACGACGAGGGTGCCAGGGCCGGTGGTCTGCTCGCCCGGAGCGTCGTAACCGGGGACGGGGCTGCCGAACAGCAGACCGTATCGAGCCGGCTCCCGGATCGCCCAACTCCGGACGGCACGTCCGAGAGCAATGAACTGTCCGCGAAAATCTTCTGCTGCAACGGCATTCACGGCGGAGTCCACTTCCGCGCCCAGTTCCGTGTACCCGTCCACCACCAGCAAGGTCAGCAGTTCGTCGCGACTGGCGACGTAGCGGTACACCGCTGAGGACACGACTCCCAGATCACGCGCGACGGCCCTCAAGGACAACGCGGCGGCGCCGACGGCAGCAAGATGCTCGCGCCCGATCCGGGTGATGTCCTGCAGCGTCTGTTCGCGCGCCCGCTCTCGGGGAGTCCCAACCATGAGTCCATCTTGCCCCATGACCGAGAGCAGTATCAACAAAAGAGAGCACTGCTCTTGACAGCGCTGAGGCGCGGGTGCATTCTTAAAAACGAGAGCAGTGCTCTCAGTTCACCCGAAACGAGAAGGAGCACACCATGTCGAACCTCGAAATCGTCACCGGAGCAGGACCCGTCGGATCCGCCGTCGCGCTACAGCTCGCCGAGCAGGGAATCAACGTCCGGCTCCTGACCAGGTCCGGCAGCGGGCCCGAGCACCCGCTGATCGACCGCCGACGCGTCGACGTCTCGGATTCCGAGGCCCTGCGCTCGGTCAGCGAGGGCGCCACGGCCATCTACCACTGCATCCACGCCGCCTACAACGCAGCCGATTGGGAGCGGGAACTCCCGGCGGCCGAGAAGGTTGTGCTCGACGCAGCCGCATCCATCGGAGCCGTCGTGGTCTTCCCCGAAAGCCTCTACGCCTACAACTCCGACACCCTGATGACCGAATCCGATCCACGCAACGCCACCGGCGGCAAGCGCGGAGTGCGCACCGCGCTGCTGCGTGCCCGCGAGGCCTCCGCAACACCCACCGTCAGCGTCGTGGCCTCGGACTTCTTCGGCCCCCGCGTCCGCACCGCCCACGCCGGCGAGCGCATGGTTCCGAAGGTCATGGCAGGTAAGAAGATTCGTGTCATCGGTTCCACAGACCAGCCGCACTCCTTCACCTACATCCCCGATCTCGCGGCGGCGATGATCGCAGCAGCACACAACCCCGAACTCTGGAACTCCGTCATCCACGCACCCACCGGCCCCGCGCTCACTCAGCGCAAGATCGCCGAGGCCTTCGCTCGAGCCGCCGGGGCGACCCCCGCCAAGGTGGGTGTCCTGCCCGCCTGGGTGCTCGACGCCGTCGGCAAGATCAACACCGACAGCCGCGAACTCGCGGAGATGAACTACCAGTTCACCAAGCCGTTTGTCATGGACTCGAGCGCCAGCGAAGTGCTGCTCGGACTCTCGCCGACGCCGCTCGATCGGGCCGCCGAAGAGACCGTCGCGTGGTGGCGCGCGGAACAGGCTCGCACCACTGCTGCCTGAACCTGCAGGTGGGGGCTCTTGACGCAAGAACGGAACGGGTGTTCACTTCTTCACATGGCCTATCGCCGCACTCCGGCAGTACAAGAAAGACTGGACGCCCAACGCGCCCGACTGCTCGACGCGGCCACGACGGCAGTGGCAACCCACGGTTATGCGGGGTGTTCCATCGCCGCGGTGGCCAAGAACGCCGGCGTCGCCACCGGGACGCTGTATCGACATTTCGACGGCAAGGGTGAACTGTTCGCCGAAGTGTTCCAATCAGTCTGCAGCCGTGAGGTATCCGCGGCCCGGGACGCCGGAGACAATGCCCGAAGTCTGGAAGGCAACCACCGCTCCGCGGTATCGGCGTCGGTTCGCACCTTCGCCGAACGTGCCATGCGTGCACCGGTTCTCGCCTATGCACTGCTGGTGGAACCGGTGGATCCACTCGTCGACGAACAGCGACTCATGTTTCGCGAATCGTTCCGCGATTGCCTGGCCACCGCAATCCGCTCGGCAGTCGACACCGGTGAGATACCGTCGCAGGACGCCACTCTGACGGCAGCGTGCATCGTCGGGGCAATCGGCGAGGCCCTGATCCTTCCGCTGCGCGGCGGCACCACGGATCCCACTGCGATCGACGCCATCCTCGCCTTCACCCTTCGATCGTTAGGGAGTTTCGATGACACCCACGCATGAAGTCACCAATCAGGTTCCGCCCCTGATCGATTACGACGCAGCCGAATACGCGCCGATCCTCGAGGCACTACACCGCGAGGGAGCTTCGGACGCAGCCGAAGAGGTTCATCGCGTCGGGGTCCGCGCCGGCAGCGCGCAAGCTCAGGAGTGGGGCGACCTGGCCGAGGAGCACCCACCTGTCCTGAGAACCCACGACCGCTACGGCAACCGCATCGACGAGGTCCGCTACGACCCTGCCTATCACCGACTCATGAGCACCGCAGTGGAATTGGGACTGCACGGCGCTCCGTGGGCTGACCCGAATCCACACGCACACCTCGTCCGCGCCGCGAAGATGGCCGTGTGGGGTCAAACCGACGCCGGCCACGGCTGCCCCATCTCCATGACGTACGCCGTGATCCCAGCGCTGCGGCACAACGCGGATCTTGCCGCTCAGTACGAACCCCTCCTGACCACCCGCCACTACGATTCGGCGCTGAAAGCTCCCCTCACCAAACCCGGATTGATCGCCGGAATGTCGATGACGGAAAAACAGGGCGGTTCGGACGTGCGTGCCGGAACCACAAGGGCAGTGCCACAATCCGACGGTAGCTATCTCCTGACAGGCCACAAGTGGTTCACCTCCGCACCGATGTCGGACGTGTTCCTCGTCCTCGCCCAGGCGCCGGGCGGTCTGTCGTGCTTCTTCCTTCCTCGGGTCCTGCCAGACGGCTCGCTCAACAACATGTACCTGCAGCGTCTGAAGGACAAGTTGGGAAATCATTCCAACGCGAGCAGCGAGGTCGAATACCGCGACGCTCTCGCGTGGATGGTGGGCGAGGAAGGCCGGGGCGTGCGCACCATCATCGAGATGGTCAACATGACCAGGTTGGACTGCACGATCGGCACGGCCACCGGCATGCGCGTCGGCACGCTGCAGGCAGTTCACCATGCGAATCATCGAAGTGCGTTCGGCGCCAACCTGATCGACCAACCTTTGATGCGCAATGTTCTCGCAGATCTGGCGGTGGAATCGGAAGCGTCGACTACCGTCGCGATGTGGCTGGCCGCGCTGACCGACCGCGCAACGTCGGGCGATGCCCACGCGGGCGCACTACGACGCATTTCATTGGCCGTGAGCAAGTACTTCGTCTGCAAGCGCGGACCGATCCACGCTGCCGAGGCACTCGAGTGTCTGGGCGGAAACGGATACGTGGAGGAATCCCGGATGCCGCGCCTCTATCGCGAGGCTCCGCTGCTCTCGGTGTGGGAAGGGTCGGGCAACGTCGCGGCGCTCGACACACTGCGGGCGATGGCGAAGCAACCCGAAACGCTGCAGGTGTTCTTCGACGAACTGAAACAAGCGAGTGGCGTGGACGCCCGCTTCGATCAGGCAGTGCGGGATCTCGAGGCGGCATTCGGCGATTTCGACGACATCGAATACCGGGCGCGAAAGATCGTCGGTGACATGGCACTCGCACTGCAAGCCTCGCTGCTGCTCCGCTACGGGCACCCCGCGGTGGCGGACGCGTTCTGCGCGAGTCGGCTCGGAAATAGCTGGGGGAGCGTGTTCGGAACCCTGCCGAGGGGGATCGACATCGCGCCGATCCTCGAGCGGGCCACCGTCAAAATCGGCGCCTGACCCACCCACTACAGTTTCCGCTTATGAACCGAGCCTCGAACCGCCGCGAGGCCTGGCAGCGCGTACTGCACACCCTGCGTGAATCACCCGGCCTGGGAAGGCTGGCGCTCGTCCGCTTTTCCAGCCAGTTCGGCGACGGAATGTTCCAGGCCGCGCTCGGCGGCGCAATCCTCTTCAACCCGGAACGCGAAACCGATCCGGTGGCGATAGCGGCCGGCTTTGCCGTACTGCTCCTTCCCTATTCGGTGATCGGCCCCTTTGCCGGCGCTCTGCTGGATCGTTGGGACCGCCGCCTGGTGCTCCTGTGGGCGAGCGTGCTCCGCGGGCTCTTCATCCTGACCACCGCGGTGCTGCTGGTCGCCGGCGGCGGTGACACTCTGTTGTTGACGTGTGCGCTTGCTGCGATCGGGGTCAGCCGCTTTGTCGGGGCAGGCGTATCCGCAGCCCTGCCGAAGGTCGTCCGACAATCGTGGCTGGTGGCAACCAATTCCGTTCTCACAACGGCTGGTTCGGTGGTAGCCGCTCTTGGTGCTTCGGCAGCGGTGGCGATCATCGGCGTGATCGGCGCGGGGGATCGAGCGTCAGGCGCCGCCGTGGCCATCGCAGCACTGGGATCGGTGATCGCAGCCCTCGCCGCGGCCAGGTTCACCGCCCGCTCACTTGGTCCAGTGGCCGACGAAGTGACTCGTGCCAGCGCCGTCCGTTCGGTAACGGCCGGACTGCGCACCGGGGCAACCGCTGTCTGGGAGGCGCCTGGCGTCACCACGGCAATGATCGGGATCGGAGCGCACCGCATCTGCTTCGGCATCAACACCCTCATCATGGTGCTGGTCCTACGCGACACCTCGAACGGCTCCCAATTACCTGGAGGGATGGCCGGATTCGGCGTCGCCGTCGGCGCAACGGCCATCGGAATGCTGATCGCGGCATTGATCACACCGTTCCTCATCCCGCGGATCGGTCGCTCACGGACGATCACGTACGCCCTGGTGTGCGCGGTGGCCGTCCAGCTCGTCTTCGTGACCACCCTGACGCAGGGATCGCTGCTGATCGCCGCCTTCCTGCTCGGCATCGCCGGGCAGTCCGTGAAACTCAGCGGCGACGCGGCCATGCAGATCGACATCGACGACGACCGTCGTGGCCAGGTATTCGCCTTGCAGGACACCGTGTTCAACGTCGCGTTCATCGGTGCGATCGCGGCAGCGTCGACGGTGATCGCACCCGACGGCAAGAGCGTCGGCCTGGCCCTTGCCGGCGCGGGTGTCTATGCCGCCGGATTGTCAGCGGTGCTGATCAACCGCAAGAAACGAGAAACTAACCCTGCTGGGTAGCCCACCACTTCAGCAGTTCGGCTTCGGCCTCGTCACGTTCGAGCGGGCCGCGATCCAGACGTAGTTCCTTGAGGAACGTCCATGCCTTGCCCACCTGCGGGCCGGCCGGGATGCCGAGCAGTTCCATGATGGCGTTGCCGTCGAGGTCCGGACGCACGCGAGCGAGGTCTTCCTGCTCCGCGATGCGCGCAATCCGCTCTTCGATGTCGTCGTACGTGGCCTGCAACTGCGCGGCGCGGCGCTTGTTACGCGTGGTGCAGTCGGCCCGGACGAGCTTGTGCAGCCGGGGGAGCAGCTCGCCCGCGTCGGTGACGTACCGCCGCACCGCGGAGTCGGTCCACTGCCCCTTGCCGTAGCCGTGAAAACGCAAGTGCAGGAACACGAGTTGCGAAACGTCGTCGACCATCTGCTTCGAGAATTTCAAGGCACGCATGCGCTTGCGCACCAGCTTGGCGCCAACCACCTCGTGGTGGTGGAAGCTGACGCCGCCGCCCGGTTCGTTGCGCTTGGTGTCCGGCTTGCCGATGTCGTGAAGCAGTGCAGCCCAACGCAATACGAGATCGGGATCGCCTTCTTCGAGGTCGATCGCCTGCTGGAGCACGGTGAGGGAGTGCTGGTAGACGTCCTTGTGTTGGTGATGCTCGTCGATCTCGAGCTTCATCTGCGGAACCTCGGGCAGCACGTATGCAGCCAGTCCGGAGTCGACCATCATGTTGATGCCGTCCACCGGGTACATGCCCAGCATCATTTTGTTCAGCTCCACCTGCACACGCTCGGCGGTGATCCGCTCGATCTGCGACGCCATCTCCTTGATGGCCTCGAAAACACGATTGTTCAACGTGAAACCAAGCTGCGAGACGAACCTGGCTGCGCGCAGCATCCGCAGCGGATCGTCGTTGAACGAGTTCTCCGGCGCCGACGGCGTATCGAGTTCCCCGGCCAGCAGGGCGTCCATGCCGTTCAGCGGATCGACAAACGTGTAGGAACCGTCCGCGCCGATCTTCATCGCCATCGCGTTGACGGTGAAATCGCGGCGCACCAGATCGTCGGCCAACGTCGTTCCGTACTCGACTATCGGATTACGTGAGACACGGTCGTAAGCGTCGGCCCGGAAGGTCGTGATCTCGATCTCCTGGCCGTGCTTGATGGCGCTGATGGTCCCGAACTCGATGCCGGTGTCCCACTGCTTGTCCACCCAGCCCTTGAGCAGAGCCTGAACCTTCTCCGGCCTGGCGTCCGTCGTGAAGTCCAGATCGCCACTGAAGCGGCCCAGGATCGCGTCGCGAACACTGCCACCCACCAGGAACAGCTCGTGACCGGCCTCGGCAAAACGCTCACCGAGCGGGTTCAACACGTCGGACAACGTGCCGAGCGTTGCAGTGGCGTCGGCAAGCAGTCGTAGGCGGCGATCAGCGTCGGAGGTAGGGACAGTCACGTGAAAGGAGCTTACTTAAGGTGCGCAAATAGCAGAACGCGCATACGAACGCGATAGACCGCTTTGCGCGGGTTACCGGGCAACGCTGCAAGGCCAACTAGTATCGATGAGGTGTCTGGTGCCGAACGAACAAACAGGAGTCGCCGCAACCCGCGGCGTCGACCTGCCGTCGGCAACCCCGATAAACCTTTGATGCG
Source organism: Rhodococcus sp. 66b (assembly GCF_002076325.1). Taxonomy (NCBI): domain Bacteria; kingdom Bacillati; phylum Actinomycetota; class Actinomycetes; order Mycobacteriales; family Nocardiaceae; genus Rhodococcus; species Rhodococcus sp. 66b. Next base: position 358,301 of record NZ_MUZB01000003.1, on the reverse strand, counting down.
AACCGTCCGTGAAACGTCTGCGGGCGGCTTGGTCGTCGACGGCTGGGGCGGACCTCCCGAACGCCTCTGCGCTGCACTGATCGGCCGAACCGACCGCCGCGGACGCCTGCTCTGGTCGCTACCCAAGGGCCATATCGAGCAAGGTGAGACGGCCGAACAGACCGCAATGCGTGAGGTCGAAGAAGAAACCGGTATCCAGGGAACCGTCCTGGCACCGCTGGGCAGCATCGACTACTGGTTCGTGACCGAAGGTCGACGCGTCCACAAGACCGTGCACCACTATCTCCTCCGCTTTCTCGGCGGTGAACTCTCCGACGAGGACATCGAGGTCACCGAAGTCGCCTGGGTGCCGCTGACGGAACTGCACAAGCGACTCGCATACGCCGACGAGCGCAAGCTGGCCGAACTTGCATCGCAGATGATCGCCGAAATGCCGCGACCTGAAATGCACCGACCTGAAATCCCGCGAGTACAGCACCCGAAGGAACCGGACGCCGGATGAGAATGGCTCTGCGGCGGGCCGGTGTGGCCGCTTTGGTGATGGCCGCTGTCGGTTTCGGGCCCGCGACGACGGCCGTCTCCTGGGCCGCTCCGTCCAGCCAGCCCAGTGAGCGTGCACCGGCGCGAAACACCAACGATGCCAAATTTCTGCAGCTGACCATCGACTCCACCGCACCGACCACCGTGACGACAACCAGCGACCGCAACGTCGTGGTCAAGGGCACGGTGAAGAACGTCGGTGACCGTCCCGTCGAGGACGTCGGAGTGAGGCTGCAACGCGCTCCCGCGATCGACTCCAGTTCCGACGTGCGCGCAGCACTCGATTTCGACCAGGCTGTTTTCGACACGGTCGGCGAATTCGACACCGTTGCCACCACCCTCGACACCGGCCAGTCCAAGCAGTTCACACTCACCTTGCCGCTCCGGAGCACAACCGGGTTGTCTCTCGACATCACCGAACCGGGCGTCTACCCGATGCTCGTCAACGTGAACGGCACCCCGGAATACGGCGGGGCCGCCCGACTCGACGACGCACGCTTCCTGCTCCCAGTGCTCGGTGTGCCGGCCGCGGCCGAATCGAACGCCACATCCGGAACACCCAGTTCGTCGGCGACGGCCGTCGTTCCCCCCGACACGTCCGCCCCGATCGGCGTCACGCTCATGTGGCCGCTGGCCGACGCGCCACGACTCGTCGGCGGAATCCCGGGCGCGGTCAACGAGCCCGTGCGCCTGATCGACGACGAACTCGCCACCGAACTTTCCGACGGCGGGCGCCTGGACGCGTTGGTCGATGCGGTGGAGAACGCCACCAAGCCCGAGAGCGATACCGATCGCCGCGTCACGGATGCGCTCTGCCTGGCAATCGACCCCGACCTTCTGATCACCGTCGAGAACATGACTCGCGGATACCTCGTGGCCGACAACTCGTCAGATCCCACCGGACCGTCGCACGAAGGCCGTGGCAGCGACGCCGCCAACCAATGGCTCGGCCGGGTGAAGACCCTCGCCTCCTCGATGTGCACTACGGCGGTTCCGTTCGCCCAGGCCGATCTCGCCGCGGTCACCTCGGTGGCCAATCCGGAGTTGACGGCTACCGCGCTCGCACGCCCGGCAGACATCGTCGACAACATCCTCGGCGTGACGTCACTGCGAGATTTCGTCTGGCCGGATTCGGGTGTCCTCGACTCGGCCACCGCAGAGGTGCTGAGCGTGAATCCCACCACAGCGATGGTGGCTGACACCTCCGTCGACTCGGCAGCCCCGCAACTGTCGTCGCGGATAACCGGCTCACTCGACGCGCTTGCGTTCGACACCTCGGCAGCCGCAGCCTTGGCCGCCACCGGCTCGGAGCCGCAGGTCCCGTCGTACATCCCCGACGACACCGCGCCGACCATCGACATCGAATCGCGCAGCGCCCGGCGTCAGGACGCGCTGGGAGCGATGGCCTGGGCCGCGCTGACGCCGACCTCTCTGCCGCGCAATCAGATCTTCGCGCCGCCGCAACTGTGGACCGCGGACAGCAACGACGCCACCGCCGTGCTCTCGATGCTCGCGACCCTCATTCGCTCCGGCCTCGCCTCACCTCAGGCCCTGCCCGCACTACTCGGCAGACAACCGGGGGCCACTGACGCCGCCACGCTCGACTACCCGGACCGAGCCACCCAGGACGGTCCGCAGACGTCCGTCGTCGAGACCGCAACCACCCAACTTCCGCGTATCGACGGGCTCGAAGCATCGCTCGTGGACGATCCGGCGGCTTCGCTCACCCCCCGGGGATTCACGGCACCGCTCCGCGAAGATCTACTTCGCTCGATGACCTTGGCGGATCGCCGCAACGTCGACTCCGCATCGGTCAATCGGGCGGAGCGGGCTGCGACCATCCGCGCCGACAACGTCACCGAAGCCGTCGACGGGATGTACCGGGCCGTCAGTGTGGTGTCGCCGGGCGGCGTCTACACCCTCGCGTCGGGGCAGAGTCCGCTCCTGCTGGTGGCGCGCAACGAGTTGCCCATCGCCATCAACGTCGACCTGCGTGTGGAAGCCCCACCCGAGATGCAGATCAGTGACATCGGTCCCAAACAGCTGCCGCCGCGAGGTAGCCGACAGTTGACTGTGCCCGCGGAAATGAACGATTCTCGCAAGCTGGAAGTCAACTTCTCGCTGACCACGACAGATGGCCGCCAATTGGGTACGCCGACCAGCGTGACCGTACGGTCGAATGCGTACGGTCGTCCCCTGGCCGCCGTGACGGCGACAGCGGGAGGGTTGCTGCTGTTCCTGGCAGGGCGACGGCTGTGGCATCGATTCAAGGGTCAGCCGGACCCAGCAGATGAAGGGTACGAACGCTCATGACCGGGAATCCACCCGAGGAGGGTCGCCGCTCGGCGATCACCCGCAAGAGTGCCACGACCCGTTCGCATCCTCGGATGCCACCGTGGGAGCGCGGCTACCCTATTCAGCCGGTCAACCCCGACGCACGTTTCGACGACGCACCCACCATGACCATCCCGGTGATCCGCGACTACCCCAGGTACCGCGAAGCCGAGATGGAATTCGCCGATCGGCAGGCGACCAAGTCGGACGAGTTCGACACCGACGCGCACGCCCTGGTCGGTGATCGTAAGGAGACGAACTCCCGCCTCCTCGCGGCGACGGGTTCCATCGCGATCGCGACGCTGACGAGCCGCATCACGGGATTCGCCAAGCAGTTGATGATCCTGATGGTCCTCGGCCCGGCCATCGCCAGTTCGTTCACCGTGGCCAGCCAGATCCCGAACATGATCGCGGAGCTCGTCTTGGGCGCCGTTCTGACCGCGATCGTCGTCCCAGTGCTGGTCCGCGCCGAGCGGGAGGACGCCGATCACGGCGAAGCATTTGTCCGACGCCTCTTCACGGCATCGCTCGTCCTACTGGGCATGGCCGCGCTGCTCGCGACCCTGGCAGCACCCGTACTCACCAAATACGTCTTCCTGTCCGAAGACGGCAAGGTCAGCACCGACCTGACCACGGCGCTGTCGTATCTACTTCTGCCGGCGATCCTGTTCTACGGGCTGTCGGCACTGTTCACAGCGTTTCTGAACACCAGGCAGATCTTCAAGCCCGGAGCCTGGGCTCCCGTACTCAACAACGTCGTCGTCCTCGTGGTGCTCGTGGTCTACCGCCTGACTCCGGGCGAGATCTCGCTTGATCCGGTCTCGATGGGCGACGCAAAGCTGCTCACCCTCGGTATCGGAATCACCATCGGCGTCATCGTGCAGGCAGCCAGCCTGATCCCCGCGCTTCGCCGCGAGAAGATCTCGCTCAAGCCGCTGTGGGGTCTCGACGATCGCCTGCGTCAGTTCGGCGGCATGGCCGTCGCCATCGTCTTGTACGTCCTCATCAGCCAGATAGGCATGATCTTCGCGACCAAGATTTCCTCACATGCCGACGAAGCCGGCCCTGCCATCTACAGCCAGGCCTGGTTGCTCCTGCAACTCCCGTACGGCGTGCTCGGAGTGACGGTTCTGACCGCGATCATGCCGCGCCTGAGCCGCAACGCTGCGGCCGACGACACCCCGGCCGTCGTGGACGATCTGTCGGTCGCAACGCGTCTGACCATGATCACGCTGGTTCCGATCATCATGTTCCTGACCTTCATGGGTCCGCAGGTCGGTGAAGCGCTCTACGGTTACGGCCGCTTCGGACCCGAACAGGCCGAACGTCTCGGTACTGCCGTGAGCTGGTCGGCATTCACGTTGATTCCGTACGCGCTGGTCCTGATCCAACTTCGTGTGTTCTACGCCCGCGAACAAGCCTGGACGCCGACGTGGATCGTTCTCGGCATCACTGCCGTGAAAATCGCTTTCTCGGCGCTCGCTCCGGTCTTCGCCTCCAACAGCGATCAGGTCGTGATCCTGCTCGGTGCGGCCAACGGTCTCGGATACATCACCGGCGCCGTCATCGGCGGATACCTCCTGCACCGCAGCCTCGGAAACCTGCAGATGGCCAACGTGGGCAAGACAGTCTGGTCCGTCGTACTCGCCTCGCTGGCCGGTTCGCTGACCATGCTCGCGGTCGACCGCGTCCTCGGATTCGATCAACTCACCGAGCGTTTCGGCGGACCCGGCTCGATGGTTCGCGTCGCCGTCGGCGGCATCCTGATGCTCGCGATCACCTTCACGATTCTCTACTTCAAGAAGGTTCCGGAAGTTCTGTCGGTAACGGTTGCGGTCTCCCGCAAGATTCGTTCACTGACAGGTCGCGCCGAACCGGACACACGTAACAACACCGACGACGACGTCACCGAGCTGATTCCTGCAATCAGAACGGAATCAAACGAGCAAGAACGACCGGGTGCGCTCCCGTACCCTGGTCATGGGCGTACAGGATCGCAACCCGCGCGTATTCGGGGACGGGCTATCGATGGAGAAGGAGCGAGGGTGAGCGACGACAACGTTTCCGGCAACAAGAGTGCCGGGACTTCTGCCGTGAAAGCGTCCGAACAGAAGTCAACGGCATCGTCGGGCACACCTGCATCCACGAGTTCCTCCGCATCTGCCGGCCAGAAGCCACAGCAGGGTCAGAGGCCACAGCAGCCCGCGCAGCGGCCGGTCCAGAAGCCACAGCAGGGCCAGAAGCCACAGCCGCCGGTGCAGAAGGCCGCACCGCCGGTGCCTCCGGTCAGTGTGTCGAAGACACCTTCAGCACCTGTGTCGAAGACACCTTCAGCTTCCGTGTCGAAGACACCCGCGTCGAAGACGCCTGCTTCGGACAAGAAGGCACCCGAACCTCAGAAGACGGCTGCAGCTCAGACACCGCCGCCCGCTGCGCCTCGCACACCTGCCGCCGGATCCGCATCACGACCGGCCCAGCGACCGATGCCCCGTGGACCCAAGCTCATACCGGGCGCATCTGTCGCCGGCGGACGCTACCGTCTGCTCGCGCCGCACGGTGGAACCCGCGGACTGCAGTTCTGGGAAGCTCTCGACGTCAAGCTCGACCGTGAAGTAGCCCTGACGTTCGTCGACGCCGATCAACGCGGTGACGACGACAGCCAGTCCGGACCGCAGGCAGTTCTCTCGCGCACGCTGCGCCTGGGAAGGATCAACTCGCCCGGTCTGGCTCGCGTCCTCGACGTCGTCCGCGGAAGTTCGGGCGGCATCGTCGTCGCCGAATGGACTCCCGGTCGCTCGCTGCGTGAGATGGCCGAGACCACGCCGTCACCGATCGGTGCAGCCCGCGCCATCCGTGCCCTCGCGGCCGCTGCCGAAGCTGCTCACCGCACCGGCGGTGCGCTGTCCATCGATCACCCGGACCGCGTTCGCATCAGCATCAACGGTGACGCCGTACTGGCGTTCCCGGCGACGCTTGCCGACGCCGATTCCACCAGCGACGTCCGCGGTCTCGGCGCCATGCTGTACTCGCTCATCACGGCGCGCTGGCCGCTCGCCGATCCGTCCGCCGGTCCCGTCGGTGGTTTGCTTCCCGCCGGCCGCGGCGCCGACGGCAACATCGTCGAGCCTCGGGTCGTCCGTCCGGAGGTTCCGTTCGACATCTCGGCCGTGGCAGTTCGAGCGTTGCAGTCGGAGAGTGGAATCCGCACTGCTGCCACCGTGCAGCACATTCTCGATCAGGCGTCCGTCGTCAACGACAAGACGGAAATGATTCCGGCACTTCGTCTCGGCCACCGCGAACAGGGTGCGTCGGGTCACGCACTGAACGACCCTGAAGCCATCGAGGCCGAGAAGAAGAAGTCGACGCGGATGCTCGCGGCACTGACGGCGCTCGGTGTCTTCACCGTGATCGTCCTGATTCTCCTTGTGGTGTGGGTAGCGAGCTTCCTTTCGGGCGGCAGTAATGACACCCCGCTCAGCGAGCAGAGTTTCGGCCTGACCACCGAAGCTACTGCGCCCGAGAACAATTCACCTGCCCCCGCACCGGCGGCGGCAACCGTGCCGGTAGCCGCCTCGGCCGTAACGGTGTTCTCGCCCCAGGGCACGCCGGATCAGCCGGCAACGGCGAAGAACGCCATCGACGGCAATCCGGCCACCGCATGGTCGTCGGACTCGTACTTCCAGCCCTTTCCGTCCCTGAAGAACGGCGTCGGCCTGATGGTGACGCTCGCCGATGCGGCCAACCTGAAAAACATTGCGATCACGTCCGATTCGCCCGGAACCGTCGTTGAAATCCGTTCTGCCCCTTCTGCGAATACTTCGCTGGATCAGACCAAGGAAATCGGATCCGGTGTACTGAAGAACGGTGTGACCGACATTCCGCTCTCGTCGGACGGCTCGGGTCAGTATGTCCTGGTTTGGATTACGCAGCTCAGCACCGAATCCGGACAAAACCAGACATCCATCTCGGAGATTGCATTCACTGCTGCAAAGTGATCGCCCTTGGCCCTTCTGAAACCTACCGACTGGGCTAATATCCGCCCGTGCACAGTTATCGGGGGGGCACCGGGGGCGGAGCCGGAAATTTCGAATCCAGAAGTTTCGAGAACAAGAATCTCGAGGCGACGGATTTCGAATTGTTGACCGCTCATGTCGCGGGCGATCGACACGCGTTCCGTGAACTACTGGTCCGGCATCAGGATCATCTGTGGCACGTTGCCCGGCGTACGAGTTACTCGGACGAGGACGCGGCAGACGCACTCCAGGAGGGTCTGCTCTCCGCGCACCGCAAGGCGGCGAAGTTCCGCGGCGATGCGGCGGTGCGTAGTTGGCTCCACACCATCGTGGTCAATGCCTGCCTTGACCGGATCCGACGCAACAAATCGCGGGCCGCGTTCTCTCTGTCTTCCGAGAATGCGGAGGAACCCCGTGATCACCGCGATTACGCGGCGGGAGTGGACATGAGCCTGACCGTCGAACAAGCGCTGGCATCGCTGCCCCCTGAGCAGCGCGCTGCCGTCGTCGCCGTCGATGTCGAGGGGTATCCGGTGGCCGAGGCCGCCGAGAGGTTGGGCGTGCCCGTAGGGACCGTGAAGAGTCGCTGCGCCCGCGCGCGCAAGCGCCTCGCCGCCCAGTTGGAGGACTTTCGCGAAGGCGGGAACCATTCGTGAACCGGCCGCGTCCTATCTTGTAAGCGTCCACACCGACTGCCGAGGGAGGGTTCATGACAGATCCGTCTGTTCGCGTTCCGTCGCCTCCGTTTTCGGAGGACCTCTTGGCGGATCTTCACGCCGGGGTTCTCGATCCCCAAACCAGTGCAGCTCTGTGGCCGCTGGTACACGCAGACGCCGACGCCCATGCATTTGTCACTACTCTCGACAGCGTCACAGCATCACTCGCGACGCTGAACTCGCGCGAGGCCTCTCACGAACGGATTCCGAATTCGCTTGCCGAGCGAATCAATTCGGCACTGGATCTACAGTCCGGCCAGGTCGAGCCGTCAGCAGGGACAACCGTCGTGCCGTTCCGGCGACGCCCACAAGCGTGGCTGCTCGGTGCCGCAGCAGCCGTGTTGGTGGCCTTCGTGATCGTTGTGATCGGAACCCGAGATTCCGAACCTGCCGAAAGCGTTGTCGCTCAACCAAGCACATCGGTGACATCTGCTGTCGACGATCCGGATTCGGCGTCCCTGCTTTCACTCATCGGATCCAAAAACCTTGGACCACTGGATGATCCGTCCAGGCTTGCCGGCTGCCTGAGCGCCAATGGCATCGACGAGGGCAGGCCGGTGCTCGGTTCGGGTGAGGTTCGCATCGACGGTGCACCGGCGATAGTCCTACTCTTCACAGGATCGCAGCCGCGTCAGATCACTGCACTCACTGTTGGCATCAACTGCAGCGACGGTAATCCGAATACGTTGTCAATCAAGAACATCGGTTGACGTCGACGGTGTCAGCGCGGTGTTGCCGCGGGCAGCAGGAGCTCGAGGATTCTCCCGCGCAATGCATCCGTATCGTCCTCGACCGCTATCAGACTCGAAAACATCGCTGCTCCGGCCGCCAATACCAGCACGGCCTTGGCATCGAGCAGTGCCGATTCGGGATCTTCGGCATTCTGAAGGAACAGTTGCGTGCTCGGCCCACTGAACCCGCGCCACAATTCGTTGCGTAGGTCGTCATGGTCGCGCAGCGCAGCCAGCAGTCCCGGCGACGCAGCACGAACCTCGGGCCGCGAGAAGAGCTGAGCACTTCCCTCCACCACCCAACGGATCCAGCCGTCGCGATCGGTGCCCTCGAACGGTGTCAGGTCAGGTGTCGCACCCAGGATCGACCCGAGAACTAGATGTGCCTTCGACGGCCATCGTCGTGACATCGAGGCTCGGCTGACCCCTGCCCGTGCCGCGATCGCCCGGAGACTGAGTTGCTCCCATCCGACCTCGAGGAGCATCGCTCGGGTGACCTCGAGGACTGTGTCGTCGATGCGTGGGTCTCGTGGGCGACCTGATCCTGTGGCGTTCATCGTGTCGAATTGTCGGACAGATTGGGAGTAGGCGCTATATCGTCGTAGTTACGAGTCCACTGGCATCGTAAAGATCAGGCCGCCGCAGGAAGTTGAAAATGACCACAGCGCCCACACCGTCGATATTCGAACCCGCACGTCTCGGCCCTCTGACCTTGCGCAACCGCATCGTCAAAGCTGCAACGTTCGAGGGCGTCATGCCCCGGGGAGCGGTCTCGGACGATCTGATCAACTTCCACGCCGAAGTGGCTCGGGGCGGGGCCGCGATGACCACCGTCGCCTACTGCGCCGTCTCACCAGGTGGACGAGTCCACCGCGACACCCTTGTCATGGACGAGCGCGCACTGCCGGGACTACGCAGACTGACCGACGCCGTCCACTCAGAAGGCGCGCTTGCCGCGGCGCAGATCGGCCACGCGGGACTGGTTGCCAACACGCTTTCCAACAAGACGAAGACCCTGGCGCCGTCGACCCGGCTGAGTCCGCCCGCAATGGGCCTCGTCAAAGGCGCGACACTTGCCGAACTCGACGGTGTTGTCTCCGACTTCGAACGGGCCGCCCGCGTCGCAGTGGACGCAGGATTCGACGCCATCGAGGTCCATCTCGGTCACAACTATCTACTCAGTTCGTTCATGAGCCCCAATCTGAACAAGCGCCACGACCGATACGGTGGCAGCGTCGCCAAGCGCGCCGAGTATCCGCGTCGAGTCATCGAAGCGGTGCGAGTGGCCGCTGGATCCAGCGTGGCGGTCACCGCGAAATTCAACATGTCCGATGGGGTGCCGAAAGGTCTGTGGCTCGACCAGAGCCTGCCGATCGCCCAGATCCTCGAAGCCGACGGCCACCTGGACGCGATGCAATTGACCGGTGGCAGTTCACTTCTCAACGGAATGTACTTCTTCCGCGGCGAGGTCCCACTGGCTGAGTTTGTCGCCTCCCAACCCAAACTCGTCGGGTATGGGCTGAAGTTCTACGGTCCCAAACTCTTTCCGACGTACCCGTTCGAGGAGGGTTTCTTCCTGCCCTTCGCCCGCCAGTTCCGACAGGCGCTGAGGATGCCACTGATCCTGCTCGGCGGCATCAACCGCGTCGACACCATCGAGCACGCACTGGATGAAGGATTCGAGTTCGTCGCCATGGCGCGCGCACTGCTCAGGGACCCACAACTGGTCAACAAATTTCAGGCCGAGAGCGTCGACGAGGGTCTGTGTATCCACTGCAACAAGTGCATGCCCACCATCTACACCGGCACGCGCTGTGTGGTTCGGGACGCGCTGGTGGTTCGGGAGGCACCGCGCCCCGCCCAGTGAGTCCCGCGCTGTGAGCTGCCGGCTGTGAGCCACTTTCCAGCGGAGTGCGGGAACAACACCCCTTATCCTGGTGTTGATCGGTACGGCTCTCCAAGAAGCGGAGGGTCTGCACTCACTATTGGAAGGCTCGCATGACCACCCAGCTGGAAACCACGCCCGCGGTCCATGACGTCATCATTGTCGGTTCCGGACCGGCCGGCTACACCGCTGGTGTCTACACCGCGCGCGCTGAGCTCCAGCCCCTGCTCTTCGAGGGAACCCAGTTCGGTGGCGCCCTCATGACCACCACCGAGGTCGAGAACTTCCCCGGATTCCGCGAAGGAATCATGGGCCCCGATCTGATGGAACAGATGCGCGAGCAGGCACTGCGCTTCGACACCGACATCCGCACCGAGGACGTCGAAGAGATCGACCTCAGCGGCCCGATCAAGACCGTCGTCGCGAACGGCGAAACCTACGCCGCGCACGCGATCATCCTCGCCATGGGCGCAGCAGCCCGCTACCTGGGCATTCCCGGTGAAGAACGCCTCCTCGGCCGCGGCGTCAGCGCCTGCGCCACCTGCGACGGCTTCTTCTTCCGTGACCAGGACATCGTCGTGGTCGGCGGCGGCGATTCCGCGATGGAAGAAGCAACCTTCCTCACCCGCTTCGCTCGCTCGGTCACCCTGGTGCACCGCCGCGAGGAGTTCCGCGCCTCACGGATCATGCTCGAGCGCGCCAAGGCCAACGAGAAGATCCGCTTCCTGACCAATGCCGAGCCCGTCGAGGTGCTCGGTGAGAACAGCGTCACCGGCCTTGTCGTGCGCGACACCGTCACCGGCGAGACCTCCACACTCGAGATCACCGGCATGTTCGTCGCCATCGGCCACGACCCGCGCAGTGAACTCGTCAAGGGCCAGGTCGATCTCGACGACGCCGGATACGTGCGCGTCGCTCCCGGTTCTACCGCGACCTCCATCGACGGCGTCTTCGCTGCCGGTGACCTGGTCGATCACACGTACCGTCAGGCGATCACCGCTGCCGGCACCGGATGCTCCGCAGCAATCGACGCCGAACGCTGGCTGGCCGACCGCGGCGACATCACCGCCAACACGCTCGACGCAGCCGGCCACACGGTCGACGTCGTCGGCGCTCCCTGATTCACCAAGCTGTCGTACCCAACCCTCGAGGAGTAACAGTGTCGAATACCGTCACCATCACCGACGATTCCTTCAAGCAGGACGTCCTGGGCAGCGACAAGCCCGTTCTGGTCGATTTCTGGGCAACCTGGTGCGGCCCGTGCAAGATGGTCGCCCCGGTCCTCGAGGAGATCGCCGGCGAGAACAGCGAGAAGCTGACCGTCGCCAAGCTCGACATCGATGCCAACCCCGCGGCCGCGCGCGATTTCCAGGTCATGTCGATCCCGACGATGATCCTGTTCAAGGACGGCAAGCCGATCAAGACGATCGTCGGCGCCAAGGGCAAGGCCGCGCTGCTCAAGGACCTCGCAGACGTTCTCTGACGGCTGGGTGAGCATCGTGGATTCTCGCAATCCACAGAATTTCTGAGATAATCGATCGATGTGCCTGATCGGGTCTACGACCAGGCACATCGATCGAATTCGTTAACCGATCCGAGAGGCTTTCACGCATGCACAGACTCCGACACGGCGATCACGGCCCGGCCGTCGCCGAGATTCGGGGCACATTGACGAAGCTGGGATACCTCCATCACGGAACTTCCGGCATTCGACGTGAAAGCGCCGACGGTGCCCACTGGGTTGCACCCGACGCCATCTTCGATCATCAACTCGACAGCGCCGTTCGTGCCTTCCAGCAGCAGCGTGGGCTTCTTGTCGACGGCATTGTGGGCCCGGCGACCTATCGGTCACTTCGTGAGGCCTCGTACCGCCTGGGTGCCCGTACGTTGATCTACCAGTTGTCCGCGCCGCTGTACGGCGACGACGTCGCAGCGCTGCAGGCAAAACTGCAAGATCTGGGCTTCTACGCAGGCCGGGTCGACGGTTTCTTCGGTCCGCAAACCCACGAATCTCTCTCGTCTTTCCAGCGTGAAATCGGGATCGCCGCCGACGGTATCTGCGGCCCGCAGACACTCCGTTCGCTGGAACTTCTGGGAACCCGCGTCACCGGTGGTTCCCCACATGCGATCAGCGAAGAGGAACTGGTGCGGCGCAAGGGCCCGCAACTGGGCGGTAAGCGCATCGTCATCGATCCCGGCCTCGGCGGGCCGTCGACGGGCAACATCGTCAACGGCATCTCCGAAGCTGACATCCTCTGGGATCTGGCTATGCGCCTCGAGGGGCGGATGGCTGCAACCGGGATGGAAACTTTCCTCTCCCGCCCGCACAACGCCGATCCCACCGAGGCCGAGCGCGCACTGACATCCAATGCGTTCGACGCGGATCTGATGATCTCCCTGCGTTGCGACAGCAACTCGAGCCCGTCGGCAAACGGCGTCGCGAGCTTCCACTTCGGAAATTCGCACGGTTCGGTCTCGATGATCGGGCAGGTGTTGACCGGTTTCGTTCAGCGCGAGATCGTTGCGCGAACTCCGTTGCGGGACTGCAGAACTCACGGTCGGACGTGGGAGTTGTTGCGCCTCACCAACATGCCGACAGTGCAGATCGATCTCGGCTACCTGTCCAACGCGTCCGACGTTGCGGTACTGACGAATCCGCGGATGCGTGACACCATCGCCGAAGCCATCTTGATCTCGGTCAAACGGCTGTATCTGCTCGGTCAAGACGATCAGCCGACCGGCACCTTCACCTTCGCCGAGCTTCTCGCAGAAGAACTTTCGGTAGCCGACCGCATTTCGTAGGTCCTGCGGTCGGCACCTGCTCACACTCTGGCGAGCTCGCTGATCTCCACCATTTCGAGAGCTGCGGCCTTCAGTAGACGGTCGAGGGCTTCTTCGACGTCGACTTTCCATTCGTGATCTCGATTGAGTTCGAGACGAAGCCGCGGATAGCGATGGTGCGGTGCCACGACCTCGAAACCGTAGTCCTCGAGGAACTCGGCACTGATCATGCATTCTGCGGGTGAACATTCCAGAGCGGCAGTTGCACTGGCCACGTCGGAAGCAGGTCCCAAGTCGTCGCTACGGATACCGAATGCCTCGAGCGCACGAACTCCGCGTCGAACCAGATCTGACACGACAGCGGCCAGCAGGCTTGGCCCCAGTTCTTCCTCTACGCCCGAGGGCTCGAGGCGAAGGCTTGTCAGAAGCACTGCGTCCGAGCTGACCGGGCTGGTCGGAAACAGTTGCGCGCGCGGGATCATGCGGGGAGGGGCGTACAACGCACTTCCGAGCGGCTTTCCGTCGCGGACGGCGACCTGTCCGCACGAACCCCACTCGAGCATGACCATCGACAGCCAGGCTTCCTTCTCGAATTCCTGATCGCAGAATCCTCGGGCATCGTGAAGCGCGCCCGGGTCCATCTCCCAGAACACGCATCGACGCGCATGGGCGGAAAGCTGATCGAGGCTGTCGAGCGTGAGAGAGGTGATGACGTGAGTCGACACTGACTAACTCACTCTCCGTAGGTCCCCGAAGCGGTTTTGATGTCCGCCCGCCGCTTTTTTCTTCTCCAGGATAGGCCAGCTGTACCGAGTCGGCAGTGGCGCGAGAGTTGATCGCTCTAATGTATTGCTGTTCAACATCTTTCGTCCCGGTTCAAGATTTCGAGAAGCTCGGACCACCTAAATTCGTCACAGTGACGAAAATAGGTGGTGTGCCCGTTCATCGTCATTACGTCACCAAACGGGCATCCGAGTTCACTACGTCGATTTCTGCGCTTCCATCATTCCGACGATGCGTTGTAGGTCGTCGACCGAGCCGAATTCGACCACAATCTTTCCCTTCCGCTTGCCCAGACTGACAGTCACCCGGGTGTCGAACGAGTCCGACAACCGCTCGGCCACATCCTGCAGACCCGGCATCACGATGGGCTTGCGCTTCTGCGGGGGAGCGATCTCATTGTCCGCCCGGTTGGCAAGAGTGACGGCTTCCTCCGTCGCGCGAACCGACATTCCTTCGGCGACGATGCGTGCCGCCATGACTTCCTGAGCGTCGGCACCCGCCTCGAGGGACAGCAGTGCGCGAGCATGGCCGGCCGAAAGTACTCCAGCCGCAACGCGGCGCTGAACCGCCACCGGCAGCTTCAGCAGACGAATCATGTTGGTCACGACGGGACGCGAACGTCCGATCCGATTGGCCAATTCTTCGTGGGTTACTTCGAACTCCTCGAGCAACTGCTGATACGCCGCTGCCTCCTCGAGGGGGTTCAACTGCACTCGATGGATGTTCTCGAGGAGCGCGTCGCGCAACATCGAGTCGTCATCGGTTTCACGAATGATCGCCGGAATCTTCTCCAGCCCGGCTTCCTGGCTCGCGCGCCAGCGACGCTCACCCATGACAAGTTGGTACTTGTCACCGTGACGACGGACCACGATCGGCTGCATCAAGCCGAATTCGCGGATCGAGTGAACCAACTCCGCGAGCGCTTCCTCGTCGAAAACGCTGCGGGGCTGCTTCGGGTTCGTCTCGATCAGGCTCGGTTCGATCTCTAGATAGACCGCGCCGGTCGGCTCGAGTTCGGTCTCCGGCTCAGCTTCCACCGGAGCCTTCGCCGCCGTCGCCTTGGTGGCTTTCGGCGTTTTCGGAGCTGCCTTAGTCGGTGGGGGAGGGGAGGGGTTGCGCTTGTCTACGCCGATTACGACGTCCGCTGCAGCAGATCCCAGACCCGGTGCCGTGGCCGGCCCAGTGGGGATGAGAGCAGCCAAGCCGCGGCCCAATCCACCTTTGCGTGCTTGACTCATCTCACTGCTCCTGGGTCGTCGTGGTGGCAGAGCGGGCGGCAAGTTCTCGTCCGGCGTCGAGGTAACTCATGGCGCCACGTGAACCCGGGTCGTAATCGAGAACTGTCATTCCGTATCCGGGAGCCTCGGACACCTTCACGCTGCGCGGAATCACAGCGCGCAGGACGGCCTCACCGAAGTGTTTGCGTACTTCTTCGGCGACCTGGTCGGCGAGCTTGGTCCGTCCGTCGTACATCGTCAGAAGGACGGTGGAGACATGCAGATCCGGGTTCAGATGAGCCTGGACGAGTTCGATGTTGCGGAGCAACTGACCGACCCCCTCGAGGGCGTAGTACTCGCACTGGATCGGGATCAGGACTTCCTTGGCAGCGACCATCGCGTTGACGGTCAGCAGCCCCAGCGAGGGCGGGCAGTCGATGAGGACGAAGTCGACGTCGAGCTCTGCGAGCACCTTGTCGTTGAGCGCGCCTTTGAGTCGATTCTCGCGGGCAACCATGGAGACCAATTCGATCTCGGCGCCCGCCAAATCGATCGTTGCCGGGATGCAGAGAAGGCGCTCACTGTGCGGGCTGGTCTGGATCGCCTCCGGGGCCTTCACTTCGCCTATGAGCAACTCGTAACTGGAGGGGGTGCCCGACGTATGGACGACGCCCAGAGCCGTGCTGGCGTTGCCCTGAGGGTCCAAATCGACCACGAGGACAGTGAGCCCTTGAAGAGCGAGCGCCGACGCAAGGTTCACCGTGGTCGTTGTCTTACCGACGCCGCCCTTCTGGTTCGCGATGGTGATCACGCGGCGGAACGCCGGCTTCGGCAGCGTCACCGAATGGGGGTGAAGCACCTGGCTCGCTCGATGCGCGGCCGCCCCGATGGGAGTCTCCTCCGAGGAGATCGCCGCGTAGGGGGCGGTGAAATTGTCGTCGTCGTCGTTGACGATCTGATCCGCACCCGCGCCCGTGTGCTGCTTCGGTGTTTCACGTGAAACGGCGGATTCAGATCGACCCGACATTGACTGCTCCTTCGATTGGGAATCGATCACTAGGTGCTCTCATCATCTGTACATTGCTCTCGATTGCATGCGTGTAAATCATCAACGCTGGCGACGCTTCGGGAGACGTTCGGCCTTCACCACCACGGTGGGGGTGCGGAGAATCTTGGCTCCACATTCGAGTATTTCCAACTTACCTGCGCCCAATTTAGTGAGCGCCGTTCGGTCCCGCTCGATCTCCTCGGCAGCGCTCGAACCCTTGAGTGCCAGCATCCGACCGTGCTCGTGAATGAGTGGGAGGGACCAACGTGCGAGCTTCTCGAGAGGCGCCACGGCCCGCGAAGTGACCACGTCCGCACCCCCCGCTTCCTTCACAACACCCGATTCCTCGGCTCGCCCTCGGACAACCAATACGTCCAATCCGTTGGACTCGATGAACTCCGCGAGGTACACCGAGCGTCGAAGCAACGGTTCGACGAGAGTCACCTTCAAGTCCGGGCGGGCGATCGCGAGAGGGATTCCGGGTAGGCCGGCACCGCTTCCTACGTCCACAACCGACTCACCTTCGGCGATCAGTTCACCGATCACTGCGCAGTTGAGAAGGTGACGCTCCCACAGTCGGGGAACCTCACGGGGACCAATGAGCCCGCGCTCGACACCATCCGTTGCAAGGGATTGGTAATACCGTTCCGCGATCTCATATCTGTCACCGAACACTGCGCGCGCAGTCTCTTGTTCGTCCCAGTCAACCGACGCCGCACCATTCTGTTCCACGTGAAACATCCTCCCGCGTAAACCGCGAAATCAACAATCAAGACCGAAATCATTATCCGCTCTGGAGCCGACATGTGTTCGCTTCTGCACACCGACTCGCTGTGAGTCTGCCGACTCGTTCATTCTTTGGGAAGTATTCCGCCCAAAATTCAAGTGGGGGAGGGGAGGGGTTCACGTTCCACGTGAAACATTGCGCTGATAATTCTCCGAGTTCTGACCCGTTTCACGTGAAACATAGCCGGGCGATCGAACGCAGATAGGAGGTCGATTATCAATATCATCACAGTGACGAAACTGCCATGGGTAGTTACATGGATGGAATTCGGGCCCGAAATGGGCAATTATTTACGAAAAGTGGTTGTAGAGAATTGCTGCCGTCGGACAGCCGAACGGACTCGGTCGGTCTGACGCAATCTGTTGTTCGACGCGGATGAGCTTCGAGTCCAAGTCCCGGACAGCATCGTTATCTCACCGCCGGTTGTTGCGAGCCATACATCCGTCGGCTTGACACTCCTGTTGCGGGACACCGGAGACTTGGCATCACAAACCGCGAATCAATCAAGGAGCTTCGCACCACAGGATGCGCATGGCGAGTTCGCCTTCGATGTGGATACCGGTGTCGGCGGGAAGATCAAAGTCGAGCAGGGGACCTGCCCGATGCGCAGGATGAATTCCTGCGCCTGGACTCGAAAGCGCTGCAGGCTCTGCGCGATTAAGATCCGCGCTTGGTGCAGGAGTTGTTGGACGGCAAAGACTACGACTACCCGTTGGTGCATACCGAACCCGGAACCAACAAGATCATCGCTTACGAGTTCGATCCGGGCACCGCGAAGTCCTTCCACCTCGTACAGCCCGGATCCGCCCTCATGACGAGACCAGGAGCGGGTGTGGGCGCGACGCCGATCGCGCACACCCCGCGAGTCAACCGAACTCAGGGCGGTCCCGTGATTACCCCGACGCGGTCCGCAGTCTATGAACCGGAGCCCGTGTAGATGAGGTCGATTCCGGTTTGCTTGGCAAAGTAGTCGCCGCCGATCTCACCCCGAAGCCCGCAACAGCATCATCGACTTTGCGTGGCGACGAAGCCCACTCGATGTGATTGGTCCGATTCCTGTGAGAGCGCGCAAACCTGTTCCCACACCGGATTCGATCTCGCCGACCTCGATCGCTAGTCCTCGTCCTCATACTCCGGTTCGGGCTCATCCACCCATGCCTGATACCCCGGACTCGTCAGTCGCAGGTGGATCGCGCTGGGGCTCATACTGAGTATGACGACCACTTTGGGCAGGTCCCACCGGATAGTTGCCTCAGGTCCGGGCTCGGAGTACGTGGGTATCGGAAGGACGGAAGTCAGTGCCGCAGTGAGATTCGCGAACCCTGCGTTCCGCAGCGGGCGCACCACTGTCATGGGCGTAGCATCATCTGCCACGTCCGTGACGAAGATCGAGATCCAATCCATTCTGTGTTGCCGCCCGAACATGTTCGCCTTCGGCCGGCAGACATGAAGGTTCGTTCGTATCGAGCCGCCACCTTGCCTGAGTTCGACGAGCTCCCATCCCGCTTGTGCGCAGAAGGGTTCCAGGTCGTCGACGGCCCAGGTCCAGTCGAATTCTGCGGCGAGGCGGGCGATCCGGGTGGCGCCTTCGATGTCGACGTGCATGTGCGGATGCTGCTCCTTCTTGATCGTTGTTGATGACGCCCCAATCCGGGGCCCTCGAAGTGAGGGCTGGCGGGTTGTCGGTCATCGGATGCCAGCGCCGAAGGTAAGGACCTTGCCAGCAGGCCTGACGACATCAGGTCGGTGATCCATTGTGGCGGGCAATCTGGGGCGGAGATCGAGGGCTCGGGGCAACAACCATCGATCCGGTTTCACGTGAAACGAAGGCCGGCTATTCGGTCTGGGGGAGGGGAGGGGCTCACATGTAGTACGGCATGTCGTCGATCGAATATCCGAACATGCACAGTGCACCCCCGACGAACAAGAAGGCAATCGCGAAGCTGAGCGTGACCGGTCGCCCGGATCGCCATGCCAGTGCAAGTGGAATGAATACGACGGCGACTACTCCCAGCGGCAACAACCAACAGAGCCAATACTTCAGACCGCCCGGCGGGAAAGACTGGACTTTCATTTTCTGCTGCAGTTCGAAGACCACGGGCCAATAACTCAGGCCACACACGAGCATCCCTATCAAGGCCCCAAGGGTCATCAATCCGAGAGGGAATCCGGAGCGCTCGTTGGACATGTCGACAACGATAGGCACCTGACCTTCACCGTGCCGCCGGATTCGGTTTCACGTGAAACACCTCTCGTACGCGAATGCGGGCCCCGGAAAATCCGGGGCCCGCATTCGATCAAGGGGGAGTGTCAGTCCTTGAGGACAACCACTCGACGAGACGGCTCAGCGCCTTCGCTCTCGCTGGAAACACCGGCGACCTTGGCGACAGCGTCGTGCACGATCTTGCGTTCGAACGGCGTCATCGGAGCAAGCTCTTCGCGTTCGCCGGTCTCGAGAACACGCTGTGCAGCTTCCGCACCGAGAGCACTGAGTGCCTCGCGGCGGCCCGCCCGCCAGCCGGCGATGTCGAGCATCAAGCGGCTGCGCTCGCCGGTCGACTGTTGAACAGCCAGACGAGTCAGCTCCTGGAGAGCATCCAGAACCTCACCCTTACGTCCCACAAGCTTGGTCAGGTCGTCGCCGCCGTCGATGCTGACGATCGCCCGATCGCCCTCGACGTCAAGGTCGATGTCTCCGTCGAAATCGAGCACGTCGAGCAACTGCTCGAGGTAGTCGCCGGCGATCTCGCCCTCTTCGATCAAATCGTCATCGGAATCGTCGATGTCTACATCCACATCGGTAACCGGCGCAGTGGTCTCGGTGCTCACGTCTGCGTTCTCTCCATCCACAACGATGTCAGCTTCACTGGACATTGGTCGTTCTCTTTCCTGGATCAGCGCCGTTTATTGCGCTTGGGGGAGTTGCCGCGGTTGCTCTGTGGCCGGTTCTGTTTCGGTTTCGACGTAGAACCACCACTGGAACCCGAGGGCTTCGGCTGAGGCTTCTTGAGCGAAACTTCCGGGGCGTCACCGTCGTCGTCGGCTGAATCCGCGGTCTTCAGCGCAGCCGGGGATCCCTTCTTCTTACCGGGATCGGGACGGGCACCGGGCTTGGGCGCATTGTCGTTGCGGCGAGTGATCGCTTCCTGCTTCTTCGCTTCTTCTTCGGCATCGATCTTGCGGAAGACGAGGTGCTGCTGACCGTAGGTCCAGATGTTGTTCGACACCCAGTACAGGAGGATCGCGATCGGAAGGAACGGTCCACCGACCAGAACACCGAGCGGGAAGACGTACAGCGCGAGCTTGTTCATGATCGCGGACTGCGGGTTCGCGGCAGCTGCTTCGCTCTGACGGGCAACCGAAGCGCGTGAGTTGAAGTGGGTCGCGATGCTGGCAATGATCATCAACGGAGCGGCCACGAGAATGATGTTCAGGCGTGACGGAAGCTCGGGAACGTTCTCGGTGACATAAGCCTGAAGCTGCGCAACCGGCGTCGTGATCGCGGCCGAGATGGGCGCGCCGAACAGACGAGCATCCAGGAACGACTGGACGTCAGTGGCCGAGAAGACGTAGTTCGGGGTGTTGAGGTTGTCCTCGGCGCTCATGCCCAGCTGGCCCATGCCGGTGCCGGTGCGGTTGAACGAGCGCAGGACGTGGAACAGACCGATGAACACCGGAGCCTGAGCCAAGACCGGAAGACAGCCCATGATCGGGTTGAATCCGTGCTCCTTCTGGAGCTTCTGCATCTCGACGGCCTGGCGCTGACGGTCGCCCGAATACTTCTTCTGCAATGCCTTGATCTGCGGCTGCAGTTCCTGCATCTGGCGGGTCGTGCGGACCTGCTTCACGAACGGCTTGTACAGAACCGCACGCAAGGTGAACACCAGGAACACCACGGAGAGCGCCCAGGCTATTCCGTTGTCCGGGCCGAGAATGAACCCGAAGACCTTGTGCCAGACCCACAGAATCGCGGATACCGGATAGTAAATGAAATTGAGCACGGCTCTAAGTACTCCTCTGTTCGTCCGTCGGACTGTGACACGCTGCGCGTGCTTCCGGACAGCTATGGCGGCTACCCGCATCACGGTCACGACGGGCAGGGACAGGGTCCCACCCTCCAGAATGCCAGGGGGCACACTTCGCCAACCGCACCACAGTCAAGAAAAGGCCTTTGATCGCCCCGTGAGTGCGCAGCGCTTCGACCGCGTATTCACTGCAGGTGGGGGTGAACCGGCAGGTCGGCATCCTCAAGGGCGACACATACGTCCGGTACAACTCGATACAGAAGATGAGAACAGTGGCGGGAGCGCGACGCACAGCCTTCAACACCGTGATGACACGGGAGGCTCTGGGAGTCTCGATCTGCTCAGAGAGCGGAGTACTCATGGCTCTTCACTTACCGACACCAATAGGTTCATTTTGGTCAGGCCCCCACGCAACTGCTTGGCCAGTTCGGCTGAACTGGCGGTAGCTGCGCCCGGAAGTGCGCGGATAACCACGTCCGTCTCCGGCGAAACCTGCCCGACGAAATCTGCACAGATATGACGAAGCCGGCGTGCGACTCGATGTCGAATCACCGCCGGCCCGACAGCCTTGCTCACGATCAGCCCGAAACGGGGACCGTGATTTGTTACTACCAGTGCCTCTACTTGCTCGCGATCGAACGCGTGCACGACAAGGTCGCGTCTTCCCATACGACGCCCGCGTCGCACCGCCACGGAGAAATCCGCGTGGCGACGCAACCGAGACGGCTCAGGCAACACCCCGAGCTCCTGAACTCGAAATCAGATCAGGCGGTGAGGGAATCGCGGCCCTTACGGCGACGCGCCGAAACGATTGCACGACCCGCACGGGTACGCATACGAAGACGGAAGCCGTGAACACGCGCGCGGCGGCGATTATTCGGCTGGAACGTCCGCTTGCCCTTGGCCACGGTCAACACTCCTCGAAGTTCATTGACGCCTCCCGGCGTCATTCAGTGATCGACGCCTTACGGCGCCTTTGGATCCAACAGGTACAGAACAATCAACTTCACTCGTTGTGGCTTGGAAGACCGATCCGACCTGACATATGTAGCCAGCACGAAGCGATCACCACCAGCGGGTGACCGTTCGAGGTTACTTACCACCGTTGCCAAGGTCAAACCAGCCCGATTCGGAGCCCTCTCGCGGCAACCGCGACGACACGCCGATACTTCCATCATTCCGCAGATTCCATTCGCGGTGTGCATACGGCCGTGACCTCGAGCGAGGCGGCAAGTGTGACCTTGGCAACAGTTCCGCTACGGACTGCAGGTGACCTGAAGGCAACCCGGACAGTTCCACCGGCGCATGCTCCCGACAAGGCCTCATCAGCACATACGGGCACGAGCGCCGGACGCGACCCCGAATCCCGAGTTTCCACATTCATCCACAGGGCTGTGAGTGTTGACGCATCCCCGACACCAAGTGGCGAACGCCTCGAGTTCCGACAAAGTTGCAGGTAGATCAATTTCTCGATCACTTTGACGAATTTGGTTGACGAAAAAACCGACTCAGTGCAGGTTTGTCCACATCTGTGGATAATTGTGTGGAAACACAGCCCAGGTGGCATATTCGTAGCCTGTTACGGGGTTCTCACCCCGGGTGGTAATCCACCGAATCATTCGACGCCGCAGCCATACGCTCGGCAGCTGCAGCACACCCACTGTCGGCGAAACACGGGAAGGAACCACGTGAACGACGATCCCAACGCGCTCGCACGGGTCTGGGTCGACGTGGTTGCAGAACTCACGAGTGATGACCCCGGAAGTAATCTTCCGGCTTTGAGCAGCAAGCAGAAGGCATTTGTCCGTCTGGTGAGGCCTCTCACACTTGCTCAGGGTTTTGCACTCCTCTCGGTTCCATCGCCATTTGCTCAAGAGACGATCGAGCGCGATCTACGCGAGCCGATCCTGCAGGCACTCGGACGCCACCTCGGCGGCCAGGTCGAGGGACTCGGTGTCCGCATCGCACTCGAAGACGATGCCGACGCACCCGCCGAACCGGTCGAGGAGCGCACGGGCAGCCGTCAGTTCGAGTCGGTCAACTCATCGGGCGCATACCGTCGGCGCAGATTCACCGAAGGCGACGGAGAACCTTCGGACTCCGAGACTGCCGAGACCGAAGAAGTCGACGACGACCGCGAAGCACTCGCGAGCGTTCACGAATCGTGGCCGTCGTACTTCACGAAGCCGCCCGCTACTCCTTCTGCTTCTGGGTCCGGCGCGAACAGTCTCAACGCGAAGTACACCTTCGACACTTTTGTGATCGGATCGTCCAACCGATTCGCTCATGCCGCTGCCGTCGCGATCGCGGAGGCGCCGGCGCGTGCGTACAACCCCTTGTTCATCTGGGGAGCTTCGGGCCTGGGCAAGACGCACCTTCTTCACGCCGCCGGCCACTACGCACAGCGACTGTTCCCCGGCATGCGGGTCAAGTACGTCTCGACCGAAGAATTCACCAACGACTTCATCAACAGTCTTCGTGACGACCGCAAGGTCGCGTTCAAGCGTCGATACCGGGAAACGGACGTCCTGCTGGTCGACGACATCCAGTTCATCGAAGGCAAGGAAGGTATCCAGGAGGAGTTCTTCCATACCTTCAACACCTTGCACAACGCGAACAAGCAGATCGTCGTCTCCTCGGATCGTCCGCCCAAGCAGTTGGCAACCCTCGAGGAGCGTCTGCGGACGCGCTTCGAATGGGGCCTGATCACCGACGTTCAGCCGCCTGAGCTCGAGACGCGTATCGCGATTCTGAGCAAGAAGGCGAGGATGGATCGCCTCGAGGTCCCGCACGACGTCCTCGAGTTGATCGCCAGCCGTATCGAGCGCAACATTCGTGAACTCGAGGGCGCGTTGATCCGCGTCACCGCTTTTGCCTCGCTCAACCGCCAGCCGTTGGATCTGACGTTGGCCGAGGTGGTCCTGCGCGATCTGATGCCCGATTCGTCGAGCCTCGAGATCAACGCGGCGACGATCATGGCGGTGACGGCCGAATACTTCAACATGTCGATCGACGACCTGTGTGGGCCGGGTAAGGCCCGGCCGCTCGCTCAGGCCCGCCAGATCTCGATGTATTTGTGCCGTGAGCTCACTGATTTGTCATTGCCGAAGATCGGTCAGACGTTCGGCCGTGACCACACGACGGTCATGTACGCCGACAAGAAGATCCGTAAGGAAATGACGGAACGCCGCAAGGTGTACGACCAGGTTCAGGAGTTGACCGCAAGGATCAAGCAGCGCTCCAAGCGCTGACCTGCACTTATTTCGATCGATGCCGCTCGAGGCAGAGGTTCCCTCGAGCGGCATCGGTGTATTCGAAGGGTTACACGTGCGGTCCCCTCGAGGGCGGTTGTCCACCTCGAGGGACGACACGCCGGAGTCGGACACGCCGATGAGAACAAACTCTTCGTTTCTTGTGAAAAGTATTCACATCTGTGGATAACTGTGTTGATAACTCCGAAAGTCTGTGGAGTTCTCGAGGAGGAATCCGAAAACTTTCAGAGAGTGCACAGAGGGGGTCGATTGGTCCTCGAGTCTGTCCTCGAGAAGTGCACAGGCCCTCGAGGGGACCTACCAGCGTCGACAACCGTTGCTCCACAGATTGCACAGGACTTATTACTACTACTGAGAATTTCCTAGGAAAAGCTCTTTGAAAATAGTTCTGGGGACAACTCCTGTTGAGAACCTCGCCTCAGGCTGCGCTCGTCCCGGCTTCGGCTTTCCACTTGCGCCCTCGAGGGCATACGGTGGGCATCGCTTGGTCTGTGTCAGACTTCAAGTGAGCTGATGCAGATCCGCAGCAGACGAACATGCCTACCGAGAGGAATAACCCGGCGATGGAGCTTGGAAGCCTGAAGTTTCGCGTTTCCCGGGAAGAGTTCGCTGATTCAGTAGCGTGGGTTGCTCGTAGCCTGCCCTCGAGGCCGCCTGTGCCGGTTCTCGGCGGAGTTCTTCTCGACGCAACCGAAGCCGGCCTCACCGTTTCCGGGTTCGACTACGAGGTATCTGCGCAGGTCCGCGTCTCGGCAGATGTCACGACTGCAGGTCAGGCACTCGTCTCCGGACGCCTCCTTGCCGATATCACCAAGTCGCTTCCCAACAAGCCGGTCGATGTGACCCTCGAGGGCACTCGCGTGCTCATCTCCTGTGGAAGCGCCAAGTTCTCCCTGCCCACGATGCCGGTCGAGGACTACCCCCAGCTTCCGACGCTTCCGCAGCAGTCCGGGTCCATTCCCGTCGACCTGTTCTCCGAAGCCATCAGCCAGGTAGCCGTAGCAGCCGGCAAGGACGACACCCTTCCGATGCTCACGGGTATCCGTGTCGAGATCGAACAGAATTCGATCGTCCTCGCCGCTACCGACCGCTTCCGTCTCGCCGTTCGTGAACTCGAGTGGACTCCGGCAAACCCCGACGTCCAGGCTGCTGTTCTCATCCCTGCCAAGACTCTGTCTGAGTCCGCGAAAACGCTTGCCGGCAATGCAAATTCGCCGGTCGAGTTGGCTCTCGGTTCCGGTACGACCATCGGAAACGACGGACTCCTCGGCATCGTCAACGACGGACGCCGCACCACGACGCGCCTCCTCGACGCCGAGTTCCCGAAGTTCCGTCAGTTGCTGCCTGCTCAGCACACCGCGATGGCAACGGTCGAGGTCACGCCTCTCATCGAGGCCATCAAGCGTGTAGCACTCGTCGCCGAGCGCGGCGCACAGGTTCGCATGCAGTTCTCCGCTGACGGCCTGCTCCTCTCTGCGGGTGGCGACGACGCCGGCCGCGCAGAAGAGACACTCAACGCGTCGTTCCAGGGCGAAGCACTCACCATTGCGTTCAACCCCGGTTACCTGATCGACGGGTTGAACTCGCTTCACAGCGAAAACGTTCTGTTCGGCTTCACCACTCCCAGCCGTCCGGCTGTTCTTCGCCCCGCGGCCGAGGAAGAGCCCACGGCAGACGAGTCCGGTAACTTCGCTGCGCCCTCGAGCGAGTACACGTACCTGCTGATGCCGGTTCGCCTCCCGGGCTGAGTGGTACCCCGCACTTCAGTTCGCGCCTGACCAGGGAGAACAGTATGAAGATCGGACTCGTAGGTCTCGGCAAGATGGGTTTCAACATGCGTGAGCGCTTACGCGCGCATGGCCTCGAGGTGATCGGATACGACCCTCGACCGGAAGTCACCGATGTCGGGTCACTTGCCGAACTCGCTGCTTCCCTTGAGGGACCTCGAGTCGTCTGGGTGATGGTTCCGGCCGGTGAAATCACCCAGAGCACCATTGCCGAGCTGGCGGATGCCCTCGAGGGTGGCGATCTGGTCATCGACGGTGGGAACTCGCGTTACACCGACGATGCTGTCCATGCCGAGCTTCTGGGCGCCCGTGGGATCGGTTTCCTCGACTGCGGTGTCTCCGGTGGCATCTGGGGCCGTGAGAACGGATACGGCCTGATGGTGGGCGGATCCGAGCCCGACGTGGCGAAGGCAATGCCGATCTTCGACGCCCTTCGCCCCGACGGCGACGCTGCAGACGGTTTTGTCCACGCCGGCCCCGTCGGTGCTGGTCATTACGCGAAGATGGTGCACAACGGCATCGAATACGGCCTGATGCAGGCGTATGCCGAGGGGTACGAGCTCCTCGAGGCGGAAAGCCTGATCGCGGACGTTCCCGGTGTGCTTCGAGCCTGGTCGAAGGGGACCGTCGTACGTTCGTGGTTGCTCGATCTGCTTGTCGACGCCCTCGCGGAGGATCCGGAGCTTGCGCAGATCACGGGCTATACCGAGGATTCCGGTGAGGGCCGCTGGACGGTCGAGGAAGCTATCAAGCACGCTGTCCCTGCTCCCGTCATCTCCGCTGCTCTGTTCGCGAGATTTGCTTCACGACAGGATGATTCACCGGCCATGAAGGCGGTGTCGGCCTTGCGTAATCAGTTCGGTGGTCACGCGGTCAAGAGCGCTTCGCCCAAGAATTCGGCTTCTGGAAGCTAAGTGTTCGTTCGTAGATTTTCGTTGCGGGACTTCCGATCCTGGGATTCGCTGACGCTGGACCTCACGCCGGGAACAACTGTCTTCCTCGGTTCGAACGGGCACGGTAAAACCAACGTCCTCGAGTCACTGGGGTATCTGTCCACGCTGTCCTCTCATCGGGTGTCCACGGATGCACCGATGATCCGCAGCGGTTCCGCCAGTGCTTTTGCCGGTGCAACGGTGGTCAACAATGGGCGCGAACTGACCATCGACGTCGAACTGATCGAGGGAAAGTCCAACCGCGCCAGGATAAATCAGTCGCCGACGCGTCGTCCGCGGGAAGTACTGGGAATTCTGCAGTCGGTGATGTTCGCGCCGGAAGATCTGTCGTTGGTTCGCGGAGATCCTGGCGATCGTCGACGCTATCTCGACGAGTTGTTGACGTCGCGGATTCCCCGAATGGCTGCTGTCCGTGCGGATTACGACAAAGTGCTGCGTCAGCGCTCAGCCCTACTCAAAACTGCTGGTGCGGCTTTGCGCCGCGGTTCTCGTGGTGGCGAGTCCGACAACGTCCTCTCAACCCTCGAGGTGTGGGACGGGCATCTGGCCGCTCACGGCGCACAATTGTTGGCCGGGCGCCTCGAGTTGGTCCATGATCTGGCGCCCCACCTGGCGGAGTCATATCGTTCCATCGCACCCGAGTCCCGGCCGGCGTCGATCCGATACAAGAGCAGCCTGGGTTCGTCATTGGATCCCGAATTCACCGATCCTGCAAGGATTTCCGGAATCGACGACGTTGCATACCTCGAGGAGAGATTCCATCTCGAGTTGGCACAGATGAGGTCGAAGGAAATCGATCGCGGAGTGTGTCTGGTCGGTCCGCATCGGGACGACCTGGAGCTGGTTCTCGGCGACAGTCCGGCGAAAGGCTTTGCCAGTCATGGTGAATCGTGGTCGTTCGCGCTTTCGCTGAGACTGGCAGGTTTTGCCCTGTTGCGCGCGGACGGCAGCGACCCGGTCCTGATGCTCGACGACGTATTCGCGGAATTGGACCGTCGTCGGCGTCGTGCGCTCGCCACCGTTGCGGCTACCGCAGAACAGGTGCTGATCACGGCCGCCGTTCCCGAGGATGTACCGGACGAACTCGAGGCGGCCAAGTTCGGCGTCGAAGCCTCCGATACCGGAGACGGTCGGATATCCCGGATAGTGCCCGTAGGCTCGACGGATCAGGAGGTCGAGTTCGATGACTGAAGACAGCAGCGCGGCCCCGGAGCCCGAGCTCAAGGGGATCGATCTGGCGCGCCGTGCCCTCGAGGAGGCACGCGCGACAGCCAAAGCCAACGGCAAGGCCGTCGGGCAGGGGCGCTCGTCGCCCAAATACGGAAGTGGCCGCCCGCGTCGACGCAGCGGTTGGTCCGGCCCCGGCCCGGATGCGCGGGACCCTCAGCCGTTCGGTGCTCTCACCAGCGCTATCTCCAAATCGCGTGGGTGGTCCCCCAAGGTGTCCGAGGGCACGGTCCTCGGTCGGTGGCCGCAGGTCGTCGGAGAAGACATCTCCGCGCACGCCGAGCCGATCTCTCTGAAAGAAGGTGTTCTCAGCATCTCCGCCGAGTCGACGGCGTGGGCTACCCAGTTGCGCATGATGCAGTCCCAGATTCTGGCCAAGATCGCTGCTGCCGTCGGTGACGGCGTCGTGAAGACACTGCGCATCACCGGTCCGAGTGCGCCTAGCTGGCGCAAGGGCGAAAGGCATGTGAAAGGCCGCGGACCTCGCGATACGTACGGCTGAGGAAAACTCAACCAGGACCTGGTTCTACCTATTACTTCGTGTTACAGTTAAAACTCGCTAGTGAGTGAACTGTGTCACAAGGCTGTCGTTCCATCCCGATCGGCAGGCATGAAGGAGTAGCTAGATGTCGCAGAAGATATCGACACCCGCTTCGTCGTTCGCCGAGCCGGATCACATCCTGTTGCAGGCTCGCAATGTCGAGTTCGACTGGTCCGATCTGCCCATGCACTGGATTCCGGGCGATCCGTTCAGCACACACGTTCTCAACGTGCTTCACCTCCTCCTCCCAGCCGGTGAGGAGTGGTTTGTCGAGACCTTCAAGGAAGCTCTTCCTCTGATCGAGGACGAGAAACTCCGTGAAGACGTCGTCGGATTCATCGGCCAAGAGGCGATGCACTCCAACGCGCACTCGGGCGTCCTCGTCCATCTGAAGGAAAACGGCCTGGATCCGACGCCGTACACCCAGCAGATGGAGTGGGCATTCTCGAAACTGCTCGGACCGCGCCCGATGACGGGACTGCGCGCCGAGAATCACCTGGTGGAGCGTCTGGCTATCATCGCGGCCATCGAACACATCACTGCTTTCCTCGGCGACTGGGTGCTCAACGCCAAGGGGCTCGACAAAGCCGGCATGCACCCGACCATGCTTGATCTTCTTCGCTGGCACGGCGCCGAAGAAGTCGAACACCGCGCCGTCGCGTACGACGTGATGCGCTACTTCGACAAGCGTGAGACCCGGCGGATCCGTACCCAGATCCTCGTCACGCCCGCAATCGTGTGGCTGTGGATTCGTGGAACCCGGTTCTTGATGCGCAACGATCCCGAGCTTGCCGCTCAGGCTCCCAGCCGTCGACGACCCCACCTGTCCGATTTCATCGCGGCCGGAAAGCGTGGCACAGTTCCCACGTCGTTCGAGCTGGTCAAGCGGATGTCGACGTACTTCAGCAAGTCCTATCACCCCAGTAACGAGGGCTCGACCGCCCAGGCGGTGCAGTACCTGGCGTCGTCACCCGCAGCTCAGGCGGCTGCACGGTGATTTCACTCTCGAGGGTCAAGGACGTCATCTCCGGGCACGACGGGTTGCCGCGTTTTCCGGCGCCACCCGATTTGTCCGGAAAGAACCGTCCCGACCGCGCCATGCGCATCACGGAGTTATTGGCGGACAAGTACCTTCGGGTGTTGACGGCCTACGACTACAACCCCGAGATCGCTGGCCACAACCCCGACACGGCCATGAACATGGTGGTCAGTACGCGTGAGGTGGTGGCGACCGACGAGAACGTCGTTCGCCTGCGCTTCGAATCCGCCGACGGTTCACCGATTCCGCCGTGGCATCCGGGTTCGCACCTGGACTTCCATCTACCTTCGGGTCTGCGGCGTCAGTATTCGCTGTGCGGCGACCCTGCCGATCGCACGGGATACAGCGTCGCGGTTCGTCGGATCCCCGACGGCGGTGGCGGTTCCATCGAGATGCACGCTCTCCAGCCGGGTGAGCACGTCACGGTACGCGGCCCTCGCAACGGATTTCCCTTTGTGGGTGAAGGCAGTGCACTGTTTGTTGCCGGCGGTATCGGTATCACGCCGATCATCGCAATGGTCCGTGCGGCAAGAGAATTGGGAATGGACTGGTACTTCGTGTACTCGGGCCGCTCTCGTGAATCCATGCCGTTCCTCGACGAGATCGCGAGCTGGGAACCTGAGCGTGTCTTCGTGCGCCCGGACGACGAGTTCGGATTGCCCACCACCGCAGACCTTCTCGGACGAGCGCCGGTCGGCGGCGCCGTGTACTGCTGCGGCCCGACGCCGATGCTCGACGCCGTTCGCCGCGGATTCCGCGATACACCCTCCACCGCTTTGCATTTCGAGCGGTTCGGGGCTCCGCCGGTGATCGACGGCAAGGAATTCGAAGTGCAGCTTGTCAATTCGGGACAGGTGCTCACCGTGCCCGCCGACGAGTCCGCGCTCGACGTCATCAAGAAGGCATTGCCCGGTGTCGGGTACTCGTGTCAGCAGGGTTTCTGCGGAACCTGTCGTGTGAAGGTACTCGCGGGCAAGCCCGATCACCGCGAAAGGCGTCTGACCGACACCGAACAGGAAACGGAGATGCTCATCTGCGTATCCCGTTCCGACGGTGGACGTCTCGTTCTCGATCTCTAGATATTCCCGACTCCGAAGGGTTCGACAATGTCGAAGCACTCTCCTGTCCATGCCGTGACCGCGCGTCGCGTGACCAACGGTTCCGTCAGCCTGGCAGTGTTCGAGCAGGGCAAGGCAGACGGCGAGACCATCGTCCTGGTGCATGGTTGGCCCGACACCCATGAATTGTGGAACCGCATCGTGCCTTTGCTGGCAGACGACTTCCGCGTCGTCAGCTACGACAGCCGCGGGGCCGGTGAGAGCACGATCCCCTCGAGGGTGCAGGACTACCAACTGAGCGCACTGGCCGGCGATCTTTTTGCCGTCATCGACGCGGTCAGCCCGGGCAAGCCGGTGCACGTCCTGGCACATGACTGGGGATCCGTGGAAACGTGGGAAGCGGTCTGCGAGCCGGGTGCCGAAGAGAAGATCGCGTCGTTCTCGTCCATCTCGGGCCCCAATCTCGATCATCTCGGCAAGTGGATCCGGGCGAGCGTGTCCAAGCGTCGTTTCCTCGGCCCAGCGGCGCAGGGAATTGCGTCGGCCTACACCGTTCTGTTCCAGATTCCCGGGCTGTGTACCCTCCCGTTGCGTCTGTGGTTCTCCAAGCACTGGCCGGCATTTCTGGGCTTCTTCGACGGTCTGGACCCCCGTGTGGTCAACACCGCGCCCACCATCGCCGACGACATGGTGAACGGACTCAAGCTTTATCGCGCGAACATCCGGCCGTCTCTCGGCAAGCCGCGGGATCGGTACACGGACGTGCCTGTTCAGCTCATTCTGAACAAGTACGACAAAGCCGTTCGTCCGGTGGGATACGAAGACACCGAAAAATGGGTCTCCGACCTGCAGCGACGTGAAATTGCCGCGGGACACTGGTCGCCGTTTTCACATCCGAGCGAGGTTGCCGAACATGCGCGGGCATTTATCGCGAGCCTGAGAGAGCGTCGCTCGGAGAAGCAAAGTTCCTAGCGTTTCACCTTCAGGGGATCGTAAAAATTCGTCTGCGGCGCAGCCAGGGGTGTCATTGGCCGCTTCTAGTCGGTGCTTACCAGTAAGATGGTCAACGGTAACTAGCGGCAACATTCTCGAACCCGCTCCGACGACACCCGCAAGGGCTTGCTGACGGCTGCGCTCGAGTATTGACGGAGAAGGAGAGCTACCCACCCGTGGCTGCCCAGAAGTCAGATACAAGCACTTCCAGCAAGGACTACAACGCGTCGTCCATCACCGTCCTCGAAGGACTCGAGGCGGTACGTAAGCGTCCAGGCATGTACATCGGTTCCACCGGTGAACGCGGCCTGCACCACCTCATTTGGGAGGTCGTCGACAACTCGGTCGACGAAGCGATGGCCGGACACGCCACCAAGGTCGAGGTCACCCTCCTCGAAGACGGCGGAATCCGCGTCATCGACGACGGCCGCGGCATCCCGGTCGGCATGCACGCCTCCGGAGTACCCACCGTCGAGGTCGTGCTGACCCAGCTGCACGCCGGCGGCAAGTTCGACTCCGACTCCTACGCCGTCTCAGGTGGTCTGCACGGCGTCGGTATCTCGGTGGTCAACGCGCTCTCCACCCGGCTCGACGTCGACATCAAGGTCGACGGCTACCGGTGGCAGCAGACGTACACCGATTCCAAGCCGGGAGAGCTCGTACAGGGCGACCCGACGAAGGAGACCGGCACCACCGTCAGTTTCTGGGCTGATCCCGAGATCTTCGAGACCACCCGCTACAACTTCGAGACCGTTGCGCGTCGTCTGCAGGAAATGGCCTTCCTCAACAAGGGCCTGACCATCACGCTGACCGACGAGCGCGCCGAGGTCATCGACGACGAAGCTGCCGAGGTAGCCGAGGCTCCCAAGTCTGCTGCCGAAGAAGCCGAAGAAGCTGCTCAGGCAGCGCCGCGTAAGTCCAAGACCCGTATCTACCACTACCCCGGTGGACTCGAGGACTACGTCCGGCACATCAACAAGAGCAAGACCCCGATCCACAACTCGGTCGTGGGATTCACCGCCAAGGGCACCGGCCACGAGCTCGAGGTCGCAATGCAGTGGAACTCCGGCTACTCGGAGTCCGTGCACACCTTCGCCAACACGATCAACACCCACGAGGGTGGTACCCACGAAGAGGGCTTCCGCGCCGCACTGACCGCAACGGTCAACAAGTACGCGCTCGAAAAGAAGCTGCTCAAGGACAAGGATCCCAAGCTCACCGGTGACGACATCCGTGAAGGACTCGCGGCCATCATCTCGGTGAAGGTCGGTGAACCCCAGTTCGAGGGTCAGACCAAGACCAAGCTCGGCAACACCGAGGTCAAGTCCTTCGTACAAAAGGCGTGCAACGAGCACCTCGCGCACTGGTTCGAGGCGAACCCCGCCGACGCGAAAACCATTGTGAACAAGGCTGTTTCGTCGGCGCAGGCCCGCGTTGCCGCACGTAAGGCGCGTGAGCTGGTCCGTCGCAAGAGTGCGACCGACCTCGGTGGCCTGCCAGGCAAGCTCGCCGATTGCCGCTCCAACGATCCGGAGAAGTCCGAGATCTACATCGTGGAGGGCGACTCCGCAGGCGGCTCGGCCAAGTCCGGCCGAGACTCGATGTACCAGGCGATCCTCCCGCTTCGCGGAAAGATCATCAACGTCGAGAAGGCGCGTATCGATCGCGTCCTCAAGAACACCGAAGTCCAGTCGATCATCACCGCGTTCGGCACGGGCATCCACGACGAGTTCGACATCGCCAAGCTGCGCTATCACAAGATCGTGCTCATGGCCGACGCCGACGTCGACGGTCAGCACATCGCAACGCTGCTGCTCACGCTGCTGTTCCGCTTCATGCGGCCGCTCGTCGAGCACGGCAAGGTCTACCTCGCGCAGCCGCCGCTGTACAAGCTCAAGTGGCAGAAGGGTGCGCAGCCGGAATTCGCGTACTCCGACCGCGAGCGCGACGCGATGGTCAAGGCAGGCCTCGAGTCCGGCAAGAAGATCAACAAGGACGACGGCATCCAGCGCTACAAAGGCCTCGGCGAGATGAACGCCAAGGAGCTGTGGGAAACCACGATGGACCCGACGGTGCGCGTTCTGCGTCTCGTCACGCTCGACGACGCGGCTGCTGCCGACGAGCTGTTCAGCGTGCTGATGGGCGAAGACGTCGAAGCACGACGCAGCTTCATCACCCGCAATGCCCGGGACGTTCGTTTCCTCGACGTGTAGGCCTGCGGCCCTGTGAGCGGTTGCGGAGTCCCCGGACTCCTTTTCCGCGCACAGGGGCTTGCCCCCTCTTTTAAGAAAGTGAGCTCATGACCGACACCACGTTGCCACCGGACGGTCCGCAACACGACCGGATCGAACCGGTCGACATCCAGCAGGAAATGCAGAACAGCTACATCGACTACGCCATGAGCGTCATCGTCGGTCGCGCTCTGCCGGATGTCCGCGACGGACTCAAGCCGGTGCACCGCCGCGTGCTCTACGCGATGTACGACAACGGATATCGCCCGGACCGCGGATACGTGAAGTCTGCCCGTCCGGTCGCCGAGACCATGGGTAACTACCACCCCCACGGCGACTCCTCGATCTACGACACGTTGGTCCGTATGGCCCAGCCGTGGTCACTGCGTTACCCGCTCGTCGACGGTCAGGGAAACTTCGGATCCCGCGGCAACGACGGCGCAGCCGCCATGCGTTACACCGAGTGCAGGCTCACGCCGCTCGCGATGGAAATGCTGCGCGAAATCGACCACGAGACAGTCGATTTCACCCCGAACTACGACGGCAAGACGCAGGAACCGACGGTTCTGCCCAGCCGTATCCCGAACCTTCTGATCAACGGTTCCAACGGCATCGCCGTCGGTATGGCCACCAACATTCCGCCGCACAACCTGCGTGAAGTTGCCGAGGCCATCTACTGGGCGCTCGAGAACTTCGAGGCGGACGAGGAAGCCACCCTCGCGGCCGTCATGGAGCGCATCAAGGGACCCGACTTCCCGACGCACGGGCTCATCGTCGGTGGACAGGGCATCCAGGATGCCTACACCACCGGCCGTGGCTCCGTCCGTATGCGCGGCGTCGTCGAGATCGAGGAAGATGCCAAGGGCCGCACCACGATCGTCATCACCGAGCTGCCCTACCAGGTCAACCCGGACAACCTGATCACCTCCATCGCGGAGCAGGTTCGTGACGCGAAGATCGGTGGCATCTCCGACATCCACGACGAGTCCTCGGACCGCGTCGGCATGCGCATCGTCGTCACCGTCAAGCGTGACGCCGTTGCCAAGGTCGTGCTGAACAACCTTTACAAGCACACCCAGCTGCAGACCAGCTTCGGCTGCAACATGCTCTCCATCGTCGACGGAGTGCCGCGCACGCTGCGCCTCGACCAGATGATCCGTCTGTACACGACGCATCAGCTCGAGGTCATCGTTCGTCGTACCAGGTACCTGCTTCGCAAGGCACAGGAGCGCGCCCACATCCTGCGCGGTCTGGTCAAGGCGCTCGACGCTCTGGACGAGGTCATCGCCTTGATCCGTGCGTCGCAGACCGTCGACATCGCTCGCGCCGGATTGATGGAACTCCTCGACGTCGACGAGATCCAGGCCGACGCCATCCTCGGCATGCAGCTGCGTCGTCTGGCCGCCCTCGAGCGTCAGAAGATCGTCGACGAGTTGGCCGAGATCGAACTCGAAATCGCGGACCTCGAAGACATTCTGGCTCGCCCGGAGCGTCAGCGCGCGATCGTTCGTGACGAGCTCAAGGAAATCGTCGACAAGTACGGCGACGACCGTCGTACCCGCATCATCGCCGCCGACGGAGACGTCAACGACGAGGATCTGATCGCCCGCGAAGACGTCGTCGTCACGATCACCGAGACCGGCTACGCCAAGCGCACCAAGACCGATCTCTACCGATCGCAGAAGCGCGGCGGCAAGGGTGTTCAGGGTGCCGGCCTCAAGCAGGACGACATCGTCTCGCACTTCTTCGTCACCTCGACGCACGACTGGCTGCTGTTCTTCACCACGAAGGGCCGCGTCTACCGCGCGAAGGCTTACGAGCTGCCCGAGGCGAGCCGTACCGCTCGCGGTCAGCACGTTGCCAACCTCCTGGCCTTCCAGCCGGACGAGCGCATCCAGTCCGTCATCCAGATCAAGACGTACGAAGACGCGCCATACCTGGTGCTCGCCACACGCAACGGTCTGGTCAAGAAGTCCAAGCTCACCGACTTCGACTCCAACCGCAGCGGTGGCATCGTCGCCATCAACCTGCGCGGTGAAGACGAACTGGTCGGCGCTGTTCTCTGCTCCGCCGACGACGACCTGCTCCTGGTCTCGGCACAGGGCCAGTCGATCCGCTTCTCGGCCACCGACGAGGCACTGCGTCCGATGGGCCGCGCCACTTCCGGTGTCCAGGGCATGCGTTTCAACGGTGACGACGAGCTGCTCTCGCTCAACGTCGTTCGTGAAGGAACGTTCCTCCTGGTCGCCACCTCGGGCGGTTACTCCAAGCGAACCGGCATGGAGGATTACCCGGTGCAGGGTCGCGGCGGCAAGGGCGTGCTCACGATTCAGTACGACAAGAAACGTGGCACTCTGGTCGGTGCGCTCATCGTCGACGACGACGACGAGCTGTACGCGATCACCTCGGGCGGCGGCGTCATCAGGACGGCTGCCAAGCAGGTTCGTAAGGCGGGACGCCAGACCAAGGGCGTGCGTCTGATGAACCTCGGCGAAGGCGACACACTGCTCGCGATTGCGCGCAACGCCGACGAGCCCGAAGAGCTCGCTGCAGAGACCACCGACAACGCAGACAATGCCGATGGAGCTAAGGAGTCCTAGTGAGCACTCCCAACCAGCCGGGCAGTGACCAGAAGAGTGAAAGCACTTCAGGTTCGACGCCACCGAAGCCGGAGCAGGCAACTGCTCCGGCGGGGCCGCAGACCTCGAAACCTGCAGCTCCAGCGGACGACGGACCCAAAGCTTCCGAGGCAGCTCCGGCGCCCAAGGCACCGGAGCCGCCTCGCGGCCCGTCGGATTCGGTCCAGAAACCGGCGGCTGCGGCTCCCGACGCCGCGGGTGCGGCCAAGGGTCAGGCTCCTTCCGTTCCTTCTGTGGCTCCGGCTGCGCCGGTAACTCCGGCGAAGGGTGATGGTCAGGCTCCGCCGCAACCGGTTGCCAATCAGGCTCGTGGCAGCCAGGCACCGCCGTGGCAACGGGGACCCCAGCCGTCAGGCCAGCCTCAGGGGCAGCCATCTCAGGCGCCGAAGGCTCCTGCTCAGAACCCGAGTGCTCAGAACCCCGCTGTTCAGAACCCGGGCAAGGCTCCGGCACCGCAGAATCAGGTTCCGCAAAGTCAGCCGCAGACCAACATCACGCGCCCGGCCGGCGCTGGTGCTCCTGCGGGTCGACCGGCAGCTCCTGCTGGGGGTAAGCCGCCTGCGGGTCCGCAGCGTCCTGCAGCGGCCGGCCCGGCACAGGGTGGTCCGGTACAGGGTGGTCCGGCCAAAAACCCAGCGCAGGGTGGTGCGCCGAAGGGACAGCCACAGGCGGGTCGCCCCGCTGCCGGTGCACAGACAGGTCGTCCTGCCGGCAACCCGTCGGCGCGTCCTGTCGTGACAGGAACGGCAGCTGCCGCAGCTACCGGTGGCGTCGCCGGCGCAGCGGCAGCCAAGGCTGTTGCACCCTCGGGCGCAAATCCCAAGGCTGCAAATGCCACGGTCGCCAATCCCACCGTCGCTAATCCGAAAGCAAAAGCCGCCGCGATCGACGGGCCGACTCGGCACATCGATCGCAAGGATCTGCCGAAGGACATGCCTGACCTCTCCGAGGCCAAGCATCCGTTGCCTGCTGCGGTGAAGGGTGAGAAAACTCACGCCGTATCGGCTTCGGTCGTGGACGGTGCGCCACTGCGCGCAACGGTCCAGATCCGTCGTATCGACCCGTGGTCCACGCTCAAGATCACGTCGGTGATCTCGGTGTCGCTGTTCTTCGTGTGGATGGTGGCCGTCGGACTGCTCTACGTCGTTCTCGACGGCATGGGCGTCTGGGATCGCCTGAACAACGCGTTCACCGACATCGTTGCCGACGGCGGCTCCGACGGTCTGGTGACGGCCGGCCAAGTGTTCGGCTACGCCGCGCTGATCGGTATCGCGAACATGGTGCTTTTCACGGCACTCGTCACGATCGGATCGTTCATCTACAACCTCTGCAGCGACCTGGTTGGTGGCGTCGAGGTAACTCTCGCCGACCGCGACTGACCTGCGAAAACATTGCTCCGCCGGGCCCGTTTTGGTGTCAGCGGCCCGGTGGGGTAATCTTTGGAATCGGTTCAGGGGCCTATAGCTCAGGTGGTTAGAGCGCTTTACTGATAATGAAGAGGTCGGAGGTTCAAGTCCTCCTAGGCCCACTCCCATGTGCCGAAGAAGGGTTGCTGGAATGAAGGTTTTCCTGCTTGTCGGGGCCGGAATTCTGGTAGCTCTCGGGGTCACCAAGCTGATCAAAAGTCAGCGCGGAGACAAGGTTTGGCACGATTTGGAAACAGGATAGAACCTAGGTACTCTGACTCCGGTCAGAAAACCGAACGGGGCCTTAGCTCAGTTGGTAGAGCGCTGCCTTTGCAAGGCAGATGTCAGGAGTTCGAATCTCCTAGGCTCCACAGTAAGAAAACACCCTCCCGGGATCCGGGAGGGTGTTTTTGTATGCCGATGTGCCGATGTCCGGCCAGCCGGTGCCCGACTCGTGGCCCTCCCCTTTTGAGCGAACGGCACTTTCGGCGCACTGAAGGCGATGAACATGCCGTTCGCTCGGAGTGGGGTGGCCAGAACAGCGCCCACTATGGACCGTTCGTCCCGAATTCTCCGGAAAGTCTAGTGGTCATAACCAGCCGGGCGTAGCGTGAGGAGAACCCAATTTCAGGAGGTTCGTAGTGCTTCACAACGACATTCCCAGCCACGGTGAAATTGCCGCACTCGCGGAGGTGGAAGGGCCCACCTGCATCACCATCGTGACTCCGACTGAAGATGCGCCGCAGGATCATGACAAAGCGCGCATCGCCTTCAAGGACCAGGTCCGCTCGGCACTCGCATCGGTGGAGGATCCGGCCGAGCGCAAGCTGTTCGAGGCCGAATACGCAGAGCTCGACGACGACGACGATTTCTGGCGCTTCCAGTCGCGCTCATTGGTCACGTACGCGACGCCGGAGCGTCTGGTGACCTTCCGCCTGCCCAACCGTCTGCAGGCGCTCGAAACGGTCAGCGATCGGTTTCATCTCAAGCCACTGCTCCGTTCGGTGACCTTCCCCCAGACGGCGTTTGTTCTCGCTCTCGCCGAAGGTTCGGTGCGATTGATCGAGATCGCCGCCGATCAACCGGCCGACGAGGTTCGTGTTCAGGGAATGCCGAAGAACGCTGCCGATCACGCGGGTAAGTCCTCGATCAACAGCCGAACTGAAGCCGGTCGGCTCTCGGGTTCGGACAGCCGAAAGCTGCGCGTCAATCAGTACGCCCGCGCAGTCGATCACGAGGTCCGTGGTGTCCTCGCCGGCCGTGACGTCCCCTTGATCCTGGCCGCTGCGGAACCCATCGCGTCGGTGTATCGCTCCGTGAATTCGTACCGCCACCTGGTCGACAAAACCGTCGAGGGAAACCCGGAAGCCTTGTCGACGCAGGAGGTGGCGGACGGTTCGCGTCCGGCGCTCGACGATTTCCACGCCGAGCAGTTGGCGGCGGTGCGGGACACCTTCAATGTGCGCACCGAACAGGGACGCACTCAAACCGACGTCGCCGACGTGGCAACGGCCGCGACGTACGGACAGGTCGACACCGTTTTCATCGACATCGATTCCGTAGTACCTGGAAGTCTCGATCCCCAGACGGGCGCTCTCACGACCGGTGAGTCGACCAACGGAAGCACATACGGGGTCGTCGACGAGATCGCTCGTCGCGCGCTCCTGACGGGTGCTCGGGTCCTCGCCGTTCGCGCCGAGGACATTCCGGGCGGCGGCGCAGTTGCCGCGATTTTGCGCTTCGCCCCGTAAACAGACTGGACGCGTGTGCGCTTCGTGACCTGATTCGGGCACGGGGCGCATACGATTCCGGCATGAAACGTGTGTGGGAACGGCTGCGCCTCTACTGCAAGACGCTGCACCCGGTCGGGCTTGCCTTTGCTCTGGTCTTCTTCACCTGGTCGATGAGTCCTTCCCTGTTGCCGCGCGCCTGGTACTTGCAGGGCGTTGCGACGGGCATCTCGCTCGCGATGGGATACGGCGTCGGCGTGACGGTTGCCTGGATGATCCGCAAGTGCGGCGTCGAACCGCAGTGGTCGGATCGCACCAAGAAGATCGGCTGGCGAGTCTTGTTGGCCGCGGCCGTCATTCTGGTTCCGACGTTCTTGGTCCTCGGTTCGTGGTGGCAGCAGATCGTTCGCGATCTTGTCGAAGCTCCTCGCACCAATCAGGCGAATTACCTTCTGGTGCTGCTGATTGCGCTCGGAATCTGGTTCATCCTGCTCGAGGCAGGCCGTGGTCTTCGTTTCACCACCAACAAGCTCACCGCCGTCGCACTTCGGTTCGTTCCCCTCGAAGCGGCGAAGGTCGGCAGCTTGATCGTCATCTTCGCCCTCGGCATCTTCATTGTGAACGGTGCGCTGTACAACGGGTTGATTGCCTTCGCGAACTGGAGTTTCTCCGGTGCGGATCACGAAACACCGGACGGCATCGAACAACCCTTGATCGCTGAGCGCAGTGGTTCACCGATGTCCGCGGAGGCCTGGGATTCGCTCGGCCAGGAGGGGCGCACCTTCATGGGCAGCGGTCCCACCGCGGCCGAGATCACCGCATTGACCGGACGTGAAGCGAAGCAACCGATCCGGGTGTACGCCGGACGCGAATCCTCGGACTCGATCAACGGTGTCGCACAGCGGGTCGTCGACGAGTTGGAGCGCACCGGCGGATTCGACCGCGGAACCCTCGCAGTTGTCACGACCACCGGCCGCGGTTGGGTGAACGAGGACGTCGCGTCGGCGTTCGAGTACGTCGAGGGCGGGGACACGGCGATCGCGTCGATGCAGTACTCGTTCCTTCCGAGTCCGTTGGCCTTCATCGCCGACCGTGAGACGCCGATGATTGCCGGTCGCGCACTCTTCAACGCGGTGTACGCCAAGTGGATCGACCTGCCCGTGGAGACGCGACCCGAGCTGGTTGTCTTCGGTGAGAGCCTCGGCTCCTACGGTGGCCAGGCCGCATTTGCCGGCGCTCAGGACATGATGACGCGCGTCGACGGCGCGCTGTGGGTCGGAACCCCCAACTTCACTGCTCAGTGGCAGGAAATCACGGACAGCCGCGACTCGGGCTCACCGGAGATCCTGCCGGTGATCGACGGTGGCCAGGCGATTCGGTTTGCCGGTGATCCGGAAGATCTGGAGCTGAAGTCCGACTGGGACGACGATCGCATCGTGTACTGGCAGCACGCCAGCGACCCGATCACATGGTGGTCCTTCGACCTGCTGCTCAACAAGCCGGATTGGCTCAAGGAACCGCTGGGTCGCGACGTGGATCCGGGAATGACGTGGGTACCTCTCGTGACCTTCTGGCAGGTAACCCTCGACATGGTCTTCTCGGCTGACGTCCCGTCCGGGCACGGTCACAATTACGGCGAGGATGCAGCGGACATGTGGGCCAAGATCCTGCACCCCGAGGCGTGGACCTCGGCTGATACCGACAAGCTTCGTTCGCTGCTGACCTCCAATCTGGAGCCCACGAAGTAGTCGTAAACGGTTGTAAGTCAGCCTGTTAAGGCGAAAACCTCACGAAAAAGTGTTACGTGAGGTATGTGTTACTCTGCGTTCGCTGTGTGCCAAGCCACAGCGCAAGCGAGCGTGGGGAGATCGAAACGTGAAGAGCAGAGCATGGTGGGCGGCCGGGGTTTCCGTCGCGGCACTGGTCATGGGTGCTGTGACGGCCCCTGCCGCAATGGCGGAGCCGGCGGATTTCTACACGCCGCCGTCGGAGCTTCCGGCAGGTGCCAACGGAGATCTCATCAAGAGTGAGCCGTCACCACTGCTGCTGAGCGTGCCCGGATCGAACGGTGCGTGGCCGGCAGCCGCCACCAAGATCATGTACCGAAGCGAGGACGCCAAGGGTGCTCCCGTTGCAGTGACGGGGACCTACCTCGAACCGTCGAACCCGTGGACCGGGCAGGGGGCGCGTCCACTGGTTGCCGCAGCGGTAGGAACGCATGGGCAGGGCGATCAATGCGCACCGTCCAAACTGTTCAACACCGGTATCGAGTACCAGTTCCCGACGGACGTCATGGTCGGCTACGAGTCCATCTGGGTGAACACGCTGCTGCTCAACGGCATCGCCGTCGTAGTCACCGATTACGAGGGCCTCGGAACTCCGGGCGATCACACCTACGTCAACCGCGAAGCCGAAGCGCACGCGGTTCTGGACTCGGTGCGTGCCGCTCAGCAGCTCCCGAACACGGGCATTCCCGCCGACGGCCCCGTCGGACTGTGGGGTTACTCGCAAGGTGGTGGAGCTGCCGCTGCCGCAACGGAATTGAAGCCGTCGTATGCTCCCGAGATTGATCTCAAGGGAACGTACGCAGGTGCACCGCCCGCCGATCTGGCGGCGACGCTGCAGCAGGTCGACGGCACGTTCCTCACCGGAGTGATCGGCTACGCGCTCAACGGGATCCTTGCGCAGTACCCCGAGGTTCAGCCGCTGCTCGACGCCGAGATCAACGATCGCGGCCGACAGATGTTGGCCGCCACCAAGAACCAGTGCGTCGCCGAAAGTGGATTGCAGTTCGGCTTCCAGCAGTCGTCGAGCTTCACCAATTCCGGTGAATCACTCTCCGCAGTTCTGGCGCGTCTACCCATGGCGCAGGCAATCCTCGACGAGCAGAAGATCGGCAAGCTGACGCCGGAGTCGCCCGTGCTCATTCAGCATGGCCGCTCCGATGACATCGTTCCGTTCGGCCAGGGACAGCAACTGGCGCGAGACTGGTGCGGCAAGGGTGCGACGGTGCAGTTCTCCGTCAACGAACTGCCCCCGATCATTCCGGGCATGGCAATCAATCATGCGACGCCGTACCTGGTGGGTACACCCGAATCCGTCGGGTACATGATCGATCGCTTCAACAACGTCCCGGCACCGTCCAACTGCTGAACGTGAACATCGAAAAGCCCCGGAACACAATCTGTTCCGGGGCTTTTCGTGTGTCGACTAAGCGGTCTTCTCGGCCGAGTTCTCTTCGAGCCGAGGGGGTGCGGAAGCGACCGGCGGATGCTCGCGTCGGCGGCTCTTGAAGAACACCGCGCCACCGATCACCGCAACACCGGCGATGACGAACACGGCGACGCGCTTGCGGCCGCGAGGCTTCTCGGTGCGTTCCGCGGACTTCGTGGGGATAGCCTTTGCGCGCTCGACGCCCTTCTTGGCGAGGACCTTGCCCTGACGACCCAGGAACAACCCGACCTGCCCGGCACCGCGAGCGACCGACGTCGCGACCACCGCGGCGATGCGGCGAGCGTTGTCGGCTGCCTCGGACTCCTTGATACGAGCCGCTGTCTCTTCGAGGTAGGCGGCAGTCTCGTCGAAGGTGTCCTCGACGCGGGCGCGCGCGTGATCGAAGGTGTCGGGCAACTGCGTGCTGAGGGACTCGGTCACTCGTGTCATGACTTCACTGTGCCATAACAGTGAGGCGGGGACAGGGAGAGTTTTGCGGGGCGACATCCGCGAGAACGCCGGCAATGGCACGATGGTGGTGTGACTTCAACTCATCAGACCGCAACCGCAACGCTGCACACGAACCGCGGCGACATCAAGATCGCTCTGTTCGGCAACCATGCGCCGAAGACCGTCGAGAACTTCGTCGGCCTCGCCGACGGCTCGAAGGAGTACACCACCGCAAACGCCGCCGGCACCAAGACCGGCCCGTTCTACGACGGTGCC
Organism: Rhodococcus sp. 66b; assembly: GCF_002076325.1. Classification (NCBI taxonomy): domain Bacteria; kingdom Bacillati; phylum Actinomycetota; class Actinomycetes; order Mycobacteriales; family Nocardiaceae; genus Rhodococcus; species Rhodococcus sp. 66b. Next base: position 314,626 of record NZ_MUZB01000003.1, on the reverse strand, counting down.
ATCTTCCACCGCGTCATCGACGGCTTCATGATCCAGGGTGGCGACCCCACCGGAACCGGCACCGGCGGCCCGGGCTACAAGTTCGGTGACGAGTTCCACCCGGAACTGCAGTTCGACCGCTCCTACCTGCTGGCCATGGCCAACGCAGGCCCGGGAACCAACGGCTCGCAGTTCTTCATCACCACCGGCCCGACGCCGCACCTGAACCGTCGCCACACCATCTTCGGTGAGGTTCTCGACGACGATTCCAAGAAGGTTGTCGACGCTATCTCCTCCACCGCCGTCGATCGTGGCGATCGTCCGGTCGAGCCCGTCGTGATCAACAGCATCACCATCTCCTGAACAGGTAAAACAAGCAGATGACGAACCCCGGTTGGGGCGGCGGTGCGAGTGAGGGCATCCCGCCCCAACCGCGGTGCGTCCGCCATCCAGATCGACCCACCGCACTTTCCTGCAATCGTTGTGGACGTCCGGCGTGCCCGGACTGCCTCCGCGAGGCGGCGGTGGGATACCAATGTGTTGACTGTGTAGCTGCCGGCCAACGCGATGTCCGCCCCGTTCGGGGCGTCGCCGGAAACACCGTGAGCCCCACCCGCGCGGTCCCGGTCGTGACGTACACCTTGATGGGGCTCAACGTCCTGGCGTTCCTCGCCACCTTCGCGCAGTCGCGAAGCATCATGAACAATCAGGTCGGCTCGTCGATCTTCGCGAACTGGGCACTCAATCCGGGTCTGGTCGCCAGCGGTGACTGGTTCCGGCTCATCGGCTCCGGGTTCTTGCACTTCGGCATCTTGCACCTCGCGGTCAACATGTACGCCCTCTACATCCTGGGGCGCGACACCGAAATCGTGATGGGCCGCTCCCGGTACATCGGCATCTACCTGGTTTCGCTCCTCGGCGGATCTGCATCCGTGATGGCGTTCCAGCCGGTGTTCTCCTCGCTCACGGCCCTGTCCTGGACCGCTGGAGCGTCGGGTGCAATCTTCGGCATCATGGGCGCACAGGCCGTCCTTCTACTGCGTTTGCGTCGAAGCCCGGTCCCGATCATCTCGGTGATCGCGATCAATGTGATCATCAGCATTTCGCTGCCCGGGATCTCGTTCTGGGGTCACGCGGGAGGTCTGGTGGCAGGTGCCGCAACGGCCGCTGCCTTCCTGTACGCCCCACAGTGGTTGGGCGCCGGTGAGAACCGCGTGAAAGCAGTGCGGATCGGCTGGATCGCTTTTGGTGCCGTCACTGTGGTGACAATCGGAGTCATCGTGCTCCGCGTCGTCCAACTGCGCGAACAGCTGGGAATCAGTTAGCAAGAATCAGCCGCCGATGATGGACTCGCAGGCGAACGTGATCTCGAAGCTCGACGTCTCCATCGGGTTGCCCTTGTCCCGGGCGCCGATTCCCTCGCCCGTCACCACGAAGGTATTGCCGTCCTGCTTGGCACTGGCAGATCCGCCAGGCAGACCCGGCGCGAATCCGGCGGTGTACGGCAGACCGTTCGATCCACCCTCGCTTCCGGCGATTCCAGCAGTCTGAACCGTGCCGGATTCATCGATGATGGCTGAGACGGTCAACATGCCGTAGGTGGCATTTTCCGCGTCGAGCAGTGTCATAACTGTCGTGCCGCCGTCCTTTGCGCACTTCGTTCCGAATTTGGCGTCGAGCGTCTTCCCGCCGACGGTGGCCGAGGAAGTAGCGGACGAGGCGCCGGCAGCGCTCTTGTCGGAGTCGGTCTTGTCGGAGTCGCTGCCGCAGGCGGAGGCGAATAGTGCGACCGCCGCGATGGTGGCAGCGACTGCGGTGGAGGACCGGCGGGTCATCGTGGTCCGAACCATCTTCGTCATGTTCTGTCCTTCATGTCACGCGGTGCGTCCGCACTTGCTCTGGCTATTTCGCCGATAACACTAGCCAGTGACTCGGTGCTCGTAGCGCTAAACCCCCAGCTCAGGCGGGTTTGTCGCCTTCGACTGTTCAGGGACGTTCGTCAGGCTGCTGCGGGTCATTCGCCGGATCGTTGGGAGTAAATGCACATGCAGGGACGGCTTCTGTAGAGATTGTCCACATAGGTTGGGCTCGGTGGTGCTTCTACTGTGGCTTGAGTCACTTCGTAGATAGCAACGCTGACCTTTTCCGAGGAGTACCCCTGCCATGACCTCCACCGATAGCACCACCACTGACGGTGGGGTTGCGCCGAGCGAGATCGAATCTCGCGTGGTGAAGAAGGTAGCGCGCCGGCTGATTCCCTTCCTGATCCTGCTCTATTTCGTGAACTATCTGGATCGTACGAACATCGCCTTCGCGAAGCTCACCATGAGCGCCGACCTCGGTATGACGGAGACAATGTTCGGGCTCGCCTCCGGACTCTTCTTTGTCGGCTATCTGCTGTTCGAGGTGCCGAGCAACCTGGCCCTGCACCGCTTCGGCGCCCGGCTGTGGATCGCGCGGATCATGCTCACCTGGGGAATCCTCGCCGCTGCGCTGGCATTCGTGCCCAACGTGGGCAGCCTCTATTTCCTGCGCATTCTGCTGGGAATCGCCGAGGCCGGCTTCTTCCCCGGAGTTCTTCTCTACCTGACCTTCTGGTTCCCGAAGAAGTACCGCGTACGCCTGATGGGCTTGTTCCTGCTGACACTTCCGCTCTCGTCGGCGCTCGGTGCCCCGCTCTCGGCTGCCATCATCCAGTACGGCGACGGCCTGTTCGGGTTGGCCGGATGGCGCGTGATGTACCTGATCGAGGGTCTGCCCGCCGTGATCTTGGCGTTTGTCGTCTGGTTCTACCTCACCGACCGTCCCGCCGACGCGAAGTGGTTGACCCTCGAGGAGCGCACCTGGCTGATGAAGTCCATGGCCGACGAGGAGAAAGAACTCGGCGACGCCGGTCACCAGTCCGCCGGCAAGACCCTGCGCGATCCCCGCGTCATCGGTTTCGGTCTGGTCTACTTCGGAATCACCTACGGCCTTTACGCTTTGAGCTTCTTCCTGCCCAGCATCGTCGCGGGATTCAAGCAGACGTTCAACACCGATTTCTCGCTCGTCGAGACAGGCCTGATCGTGGCCGTCCCCTACGCGATCGGCGCTGTCGCGATGGTGCTGTGGAGCCGCCATTCCGACAAGACCGGTGAACGGATGTGGCACGTTGCAGCCCCGACGCTCCTGGGTGCAGTATCCATTCCGATTGCGCTGTACCTGGATTCACCGTTCACCGTCATGATTGCGGTCTCGCTCACCGCCGTCGGCGTGCTCTGTGCGCTCCCCGTCTTCTGGTACCTGCCCACCACGTTCCTGACGGGTGCCAGTGCGGCCGCGGGCATCGCCATGATCAACTCGATCGGCAACGCGTCGGGCTTCGGTGCTCCGTACATCACCGGCTGGCTCACCGATGTGACCGGAAATGCCAAGGCAGGCCTGTGGGTGGTGGGCGCCGTGATGCTCTGTGCCGCAATTCTTGTGGTGTCGCTGGCCAAGCGATCGAGCAAGACCGCTCAGATCTGACCTAGTTTTCCCGCACTGGCACGAAGCCGGATCAGGAGCGCAAGATCGAGCGCCTGGTCCGGCTGACGCCACTGCGTACCGATCAATCGGTCGATCGATTCGAGGCGTTGGTACAGAGTGTTGGCGTGAATCGCGAGCGCGGTGGCGGTCGCAGAATGTTTGCAATTGTGCGACAGGTACGACGCGAGGGTGTCCAGAAGTGGAACGCCGCGTCGTTGCTCCTCCTCGAGGAGAGGACCGAGGGACCGCAGCGTCAGCGCTTCGAGTTCTTCGCGGCCGGTGCGGCTGAGGAGAATTCGGTAGATGCCGAGTGAACTTGCCGGTTCCACGTGCGAGGCCCGACCGAGAGTCTCGAGGACGTCGACGGTGTGCTGTGCCTCGACATAGGCTCGCGCCAGAGCTTCCGCTCCCACCGCGGGATCGGCGATTCCCACTGTCGGGTTCTCCGCCGGCTGCACCCACGTCGCCGCAACCTCTGCCGGTGACATTCCCGGAATCAAAGCGATGACCCGTGAACCATGCTCGGCAACAACAGTTCCTGACGGGAATGCAATTTCCTCGATACTGCGACGCGTACGGTCTACGGCGTCGGCCGGGCGGGCCACCACGACGGTGTACGAGCGGTCGGGGTTGAGTCCGGCCAGGCGGAACTGACCGGTGACTTCGGCCGGCGTCGGCGCTGGCCTGGTGATCAGATCGACCAGAAATGCATCGCGTGCCCGACGGGTAGCTTCCCTGGCCGCCCGTTCGCCCACCAGCGCAAGCGCAATGGCCGGGGCTGACCTTTCGAGTGCCAATCTCATGGCGGCGGTGGGTTCCTGGCGCGAGAGCAGGAACAGAACTCCGAGTTGGTCACCGGCACTGCGTACTTCGGTAGCGAACAGGAACTGCTCACCGACGATCAGCGTCACCTCCTGCTCGCGTCGGTCAGCGGCAAAGATGTCGAAGACCCGGTTGACGCTCTCGCTCACCCGTTGCAGTCCCGGTGGGATCTCCGACGTTCCGGTCACGAAAAACACCGGTGAACCCGTCGACGCGGAGGTTTCTTCCACGAGTTCGCGAACACCGCCGCCGCGCAGGACAACTTGTGTGAGCGATCGGTCCCAGGTCAGGGTCTGTTCGAGAAGTGCTGTGCGCTCGGCAAGTTCGGTGTTCGCTGCATTCACTTCTGCAACCGTCGCGCGATAGCGTTCGAGAGAGCGGGCATTCTCGATCGCCACCGAGGCATGAGCTGCGAGAGCGGACAGCAACGCAACTTCCTCGTTGCCGAATCGGCGCTCTTGACGTTTGCACGCGCACAGGGCACCCAGGATCTTGCCGTTCAATGTCAGCGGCACGGCCAACAGGCCGCGCATGTTCTCGGCTCGCGCTGCGTCGTCGGCGGGCCCGATGTGTGCAAACGAGGGATCGTTGCGGTAGTCGGGAGACCAAGCAGGAGAAGAATTCTCGACCACACGACCGATGAGGCCTTCTCGGAACGGAACCGTGAGGCCGAGCAGTTGCGAGGTGTACGCCCCGCTGGTGACTTCGATGATCAGGATGTCGTCGTGGATCAGTGCGAGGTACGAAAGATCTACGCCGAGTAGCCGTTTGGCCTGGTCCACGATCTCCTGCAGAAGGGCGTGGTGATCGTGCATCGTGGTCAGCAGCGACGCGATGTCGTTGAGTGCGCCCAGCTCGGTGGCACGTTGTCGGCGCTGAGCCAGGAGACTACGCAGTTGGAGTGCGGATCGGGCTTCTCGCTCGATTTCGGCAGCGGCCTCGGGGGCTGACCCGGCGGCCAACTGATCGCGGTGTTCGATCAGTTCCTCGGTGGATGCCTCGGCCAGGAGAAGCTGTAGCCAGTTCTCGTGCATCCGCACTCCCTTGTCAGGCCAACTTGTCAGGCCAACGATGAGTATGGAGAGAATGTCCATACGGTTTCCGGTTTCTCGGAGTAAATCTACATGGGGTGGTGTAGCCGCCGTCACTATCGTGGAGGCATGACACTCCTCGAGGCGCTCGGCTCGCAGATCGATGCGGATCGACTGATCACCGACCCCGACATCATGGCGAGCTACATCCACGACGACGCCGAGTGGGCTCCCTACGAGATGCCCGTAGCGGTGGTCCGTCCGCGCACAGCCGAGCAGGTACAGACAGTTGTGCAGGCGTGCATCGCCCACGGTGCGCCCGTCGTCACGCGCGGCGCAGGCACCGGTCTGTCGGGTGGAGCCAACGCAGTCGCCGGCGGCGTCGTGATCGCCTTCGACGCGATGAACGCCATCAAGGAGATCAACACCCTCGAGCGTTTGGCCGTGGTCGAACCCGGAGTGGTCAACGATCACCTCCGCGACGCGTGCGCCGAGCACGGCCTCTGGTATCCGCCCGATCCGGCGAGCGCACCCTGGTCGACGATCGGCGGCAACGTCGCGACCAATGCCGGGGGCCTGTGTTGCGTCAAGTACGGCGTCACCAAGGACTACGTGCTGGGCATGCAGGTGGTTACCGGAACCGGTGAGCTGGTTCGGCTCGGGCGTCGAACTGCCAAGGGAGTGGCTGGGTTTGATCTCTCCGCGCTCATGGTCGGCTCCGAAGGCACTCTCGGGGTGATCACCGAGGTGACCGTCAAGCTACGTCCTCAGCGCGATCCCGAGCGCACCATCGTCGGATACTTCGACTCCATCGTTGCTGCGGGCAAGGCCGTCGAGGCCGTCGCCGCAGACGGGCTCACGCCGTCTGCCCTCGAGCTGATCGATCGACAGTGTCTGCTTGCCGTCGACGCCTGGAAGAACATGGGCCTCTCGGCCGACGCCGAGGTGGTCCTGCTCGGCCGCATCGACACACCGGGTGAGATCGGTGACGCCGAAGCCGAGCGAATGTTGGCCTGTTTCAACCGGTCCGGGGCAACCTGGAGCGCCAGATCCACCGACCAGGAGGAAGCCGACGCCCTGTTCTCCGCCCGGCGTCTGGCATACCCCGCCCTCGAGCGGCTCGGCCCGGTGCTCACCGAGGACATCTGCGTCCCCAAGGCAGCCGTCCCGGAGATGTTGGCACGGATCGAGGCCATTTCGGCCCGTCACGACACGCACATCGCGAACATCGCGCACGCGGGTGACGGCAACCTGCATCCGCTGCTGATCACGCCACACGACGACGAAGCGGCGCGGAGGCGTGCTCAGGCGGCTTTTGCCGAGATCATCGACAATGCCCTCGAGTTGGGCGGAACCGTCACCGGTGAACACGGCGTCGGCCTACTGAAAATGGGTGGCCTGGCGCAAGAACTGTCACCGGCAGTCGTCGCGATGCATCATGCAATCAAGGGCGCACTCGACCCTCACGGAATCATGAACCCGGGCAAGGTGATTTGAAAGGCCGGGTGATCTGAAAGACTGGCTCCGTAACCGAATCGGTTTCCGGAGTTACGCCGTCGAAATGACGAGTTCCTACGCTCGAGTTGAACCGTTTGGCGAACTCGACGTATGGAGTGATGAATGTTCTCTTCCGATTTGACGCTGGCAAGTGTTGTTCCGCGGCGCGTGGACACGGTCGAGGCCGTCCGGGCGGCAATCGCGCTGGACGGCGCCGCGGTCTTCGGTGGGCTGCACACCGAGGAAGATGCCATTGCGTTCGCGTCGAAGTTGCTCGGTGAGAAGTGCATTCGCGTCGGCCGCCAGTTCGAGGCGAGCGCCAAAAGTCAGGATGCCGAAGCCGCTGTCGTCGACACCCAACCGGTGGACGAACGCGGGCGCAAGCGCTCGTTCGGTATCTCCGGCGAGCGGATGACCGCCCACAACGATGGTTTTGCTTTCGGCGATTACGCTCCCGATTACCTGTTTCTGTGGTGCAAGCGCCCGGCGTACCCGAGTGGCGGCGACTCGTTTCTCATCGACGCGGTCAAACTGACGCGAGTGCTCGCCTTCGATCCCGCAACAGCGGAGCTGGCCGAATTCTGTTGGAGCACAGACATCGACCATTCGGAACCGAACTTCCCGCAGAGCACATTTGCGCCGATCGCCCGGACGGTGCCGAGTGGACGCAACCAGGTTCGGTACCACCCGTACCTCGCGCCGATCGCCGGTGAATCGGAAGAAGCGCAGTGGCCGCTGGTGAAGCAGTGGAGTGAGGCCGTGATTTATGTGCGCGACAGCGGGCCGATGTTCCGTGCCGAAGCCGGCGAGATGATCTGCATCGACAACTACCGGGTGCTTCACGGCCGCGACGGGTACACCGACCCCGGCCGCGAGCTGTACTCGATCTGGGGATGGTCGAGCGACGCCGTCGCGGTGCCGCAGCAGGCTCTCGACATCGTGCAGCCGGACCTCGCGGCACTGGCCATGTAACCCGCGCTTACTTCTCGGGCGGCACCAAACCGTGGACGGTAAGCACGTCCAGGACGTCCTCCGGCGTCGTACCGAGATCCCAGCGTCCGAAGATCAACAGCTTCTCCGTGTCGGTGGGCCGGTCGACGATGTCGATCTCGAGCATCGGGACGCGTCGACCCAGACGCGGGTAGCGGACGAGACGCACGCGGTCGATCTGTTCGCGGGTGAACGTGTGCCGGGCGCGCAGTCGCTGTACCGCGATCGACTTGGTTCCCGCGTTGTCGATCACCGCCAGGCGGGGGCGCTGACGCAGGGCAAGGCCGCCCATCACGAACAGCCCGATCACCGCGAGGGCGAGCAGGAAGCGTCCGGCAGGCTCCGTGGGCGCGATTATCGAGGCGATCGCGAGGGCAATTCCGCCGCCGAACATCGCGTAGACAACACCCATCGGAGTGGCCCACGAGACGACCTCGGTGGCGTTGTCACGAGGCTGTGGATGAAATTCATCCTCGAGCATGTGGATAACTTCCTAGGTTGTCCACAGGAGTTATCCACAATGGGGATGAATGACACCCATGTAATTGAGAGACGGTCACGATCCGAGCCGAATTAGATAATCGCTGGTCAGCGCCATCTCATGGTCATCACAAGGCCCACAACCATGAAACCGAAGCCGACGAGGAAGTTATAGTTTCCCAAGTCGTTCATCCACGTGATCGAATCCGCGGCCAAGTAGTACACAATCAGCCACGCCAGGCCGAGAAGCATGAATCCGAGCATCACGGAGACGTACAACGTGCTCGACGGACCCATCTTCACCTTCACCGGAGTGCGGTTTGCTGGGTTGACTGTGTAGTCGTTCTTCTTACGGACCTTCGACTTGGGCATGGCGTCCTCGCTCTACGGTGTGACCTGCATGTGTTACCTACACGCTAACGTAGCTGTGTCCAGTTGGTCACCGGCCGACCTGCACAATCCGGGAGGAGCCACGTGTCTTCGGGTGAATCTTCACGAACCGTCTGGCACATCGGTGTTCTTGCCGTCTGCCTGGTAGCCGGTCTGATGGTCGCTACGGCGCAGAGATCCGCCGAGGAAAATCAGCTTCAGGTCACCGAAAGCACCAGGCTCTCGGATCTGGTCCGCAGCGCCCAGGCCAATGCCGAAAAAGTTTCGGCCGACCGGGACGAACTTGCCGCTCAGCTCGATTCGTTGCAGGAAGACGCCGCTCGGTCCGACGCCGGCGTGGCCGCCGCTCTCGGTGACATCAAGAACATCTCCGCCGACGCGGGACTGACGGAGATGACCGGCCCCGGCGTCGTGGTCACCATGACGGACGCCCCGCGCAACGCCGACGGCAAGTATCCGGTCGACGCCACCCCGGACGACCTCGTCGTGCATCAGCAGGACGTCCAGAGCGTGCTGAACGCACTGTGGGCCGGCGGGGCCGAAGCGGTGGGCATGCAGGACCAACGGATCATCAGTACGTCGGCGCCGCGGTGCATCGGAAACACCCTCCTTCTTCACGGCCGTACATACAGCCCGCCGTACGTGATGAGTGCGATCGGCGATGTTGCGCGCCTCGAGGCGGCACTCGCTGCCGAACCGGGCATTCGGATCTACAAGCAGTACGCGACCCGCTTCGGCCTCGGGTACACGCAGGCGACGCCGTCGCAGATCACGGTCCCCGCCTATACCGGCGGATAGCACGGGCGTTTACCCTGCTCTCATGAGGATTCTCGTCGTCGATAACTACGACAGCTTTGTGTTCAACCTGGTGCAGTACCTCGGCCAGCTCGGAACCGAAGCCGTGGTCTGGCGCAACGACGATCCACAACTGACGGCAGACCTCGAGGGTGCAGTAGCTCAGTTCGACGGCATTCTCCTGAGTCCGGGCCCCGGAACTCCGCAGCGCGCGGGAGCGACGATGGATCTGGTGAAGGTCTGCGCCGACACCAAGACCCCGCTGCTCGGCGTCTGCCTCGGACATCAGGCGATCGGTGCGGCTTTCGGCGGAACCGTCGACCGCGCGCCCGAACTGCTTCACGGCAAGACGAGTCTGGTTCACCACAAGGACGTCGGCGTCCTGGCCGGGCTGCCCGATCCGTTCACCGCTACCCGCTACCACTCGCTGACGGTTCTCGAGGACACCATTCCCGAGGAACTCGAGGTGACCGCACGCACCGAGAGCGGCGTCGTGATGGCGATGCGTCACCGCGAACTGCCGATTCACGGCGTCCAGTTCCACCCGGAGTCCGTACTCACTCAGGGTGGGCACCGGATGCTCGCGAACTGGCTCGCAGTGTGCGGTGAGGCGCCCCCGGAAGGGCTCGTCGCAGCCCTCGAGGCCGAGGTCGCGTCGGCGCTCGGTGGCGCATTGCCCGCAATTCTCTGACACCTGTCCACAAAAAAAGTGCCTCCCGGAAATCTCCGGGAGGCACTTTTTCACTTTGCTAGCGGCCGGGGATTCCGAGCGCTCCGACGCTGACGGTGATGACCGCGTCCTTGGAGATCTCCGAGCCCGGAGGCTGCGTCTGCGAGACGATCTTGCCCACCATTTCCGGGGTGAGCGTCGTGCTCTGGTTCTGCACCAGCTGCGATGCAGTTCCCGCCCAGCCGGCTGCGCGAAGCGTGGTCAACGCCTCGGACACCGTTTTGTTGGTGAGATCAGGCATCGCGACCTGGTTGCCGTTGGACACCCGCAGCGTCACGGTCGAACCCTTGGTGGCCGACGTGCCGCCGGTCGGATCGGTCGAAACGACCTGTCCCTTCGGCAGTCCCGAATCGATCTCCGTGATCTGGACGACGAACCCGGCACCTTCGATGTTGGGCCTCGCCACCTCTTCACGCTGACCGGTCACATCCGGGACACGAACCTGCTCCGGACCGGTGCCGACAGTGATCGAGACTGCGGAATCGAGAACAACCGACACTCCGACGGCCGGGTCCTGATTGACGATCTTGTCGACCTCGGCAATGGTCGACGCGGCCTTGCCGATGGTCGGATCAAGTCGGAGACCAACGGAGTTGAGCTTCTTCTCGGCGTCGTCCTGGCTCAGGCCGGTCAGGCGTGGGATCGCGACCTGCTCGGGTCCGGTGGACACGTCGATGGTGACGGTGCTGCCCTTCTCGATGCGCACCCCGGCAACCGGACGCGTCGTGATGACGTTTCCGGCAGCGATCACCTTGTCCGTCTTCTGCTGACGCTCCACCTGGAATCCGGCGTTGGTCAGCGTCGCCTCGGCGACGTCGGCGGGCTGGTTGGTCAGGTCACCCGGAACGGTCACCATCTCGACCTTCGGCGAGTTCACCCGAATGAGGAAGAACGTCACCAGACCGATCACCAGAAGCGCCGCGATGCCCATCAGGGCGTAGCGTCCGCCCTTCTTCTTGGCAGGCGGCTCGGCGGCGCGAGTTGTCCTCGCAGGAACCGGCTCGACCGGATCGGGAGCAGTGCGGTAGTTCCCGGTGTCGGAGCCGACGGCGCCGAGGATGGTGGTGCGGTCCTCGTCGTTCATCACCATCGGCGCACTCGGACGCTGACCGCCCAGAACGCGTACCAAGTCGCTGCGCATGTCGCCGGCGCTCTGGTAGCGGTTGGCCGGGTTCTTGCTCATCGCCTTGAGAATGATCGAATCCAGCTCGCGCGGAATGTCGGGATTGATCTCCGACGGCGTCTGCGGATCCTCACGAACATGCTGGTACGCCACGGCGACCGGTGAATCACCCTTGAACGGCGGCTCGCCCGTCAGAATCTCGAACAGCACACAACCGAGTGAGTAGACGTCCGAACGTGCGTCCACCTGCTCACCTCGCGCCTGCTCCGGCGAGAGGTACTGAGCGGTGCCGATCACGGCGGCCGTCTGCGTCATCGGGCTCGACGCGTCGGAAATGGCACGGGCGATACCGAAGTCCATCACCTTCACGGCGCCGGCACGGTTGATCATGATGTTGGCGGGCTTGACGTCGCGGTGCACGATGCCGTTGCGGTGGCTGAAGTCCAAAGCGGCGCACACGTCCGCGATCACTTCCATCGCCTTGCGCGGAGTCATCGGCCCGGTGCTGCGCACGATGTCACGCAACGTGTCGCCGTCGACGTACTCCATGACGATGTACGGCAGCGGCCCGGCGTCGGTCTCGGCTTCACCGGTGTCGTAGACGGCCACGATCGCCGGATGGTTCAGCGCGGCAGCGTTCTGCGCCTCACGACGGAACCGCAAGTAGAACGTGGGATCGCGCGCGAGGTCTGCACGCAGCACCTTGATCGCGACGTCGCGGCTGAGTCGGAGGTCGCGCGCCAGGTGAACCTCGGACATTCCGCCGAAGCCGAGAATCTCACCCAGCTCGTAGCGGGAGGAGAGATTGCGGGGTGTCGTCATTGGTCTTGTCCTAGCGGTTCTTCAGCGTCTCCGGGATCCGCCAACGGCTCAGTGGTCGTTGTGGTCGTCGTTGTCGTCGTGGTGGTGGTTGTGGTCGTCGGAGTTGTTGTTGTCGTGGTCGGAGTTGTCGTTGTGGTTGTCGGCTCGGTCGTGGTTGTCGTCGGCCGAGTCGTCGTTGTTGTCGGCTCGGTGGTCGTCGTCGTCGGCCGAGTCGTCGTCGTGGTGGGCTTGGTCGTCGTCGTGGTCGGCAACGTCGTGGACGTGACGACGGGCGGCGTCGGGTCGCTCGGACCGTCGGTTGCGATCCAGACTCCGCCGATGATCAACGCCAACAAGATCAATCCGCCGCCGGCCCATGCGACGGCCTTCTGCCCACTGGTCATTCCGCCGGCTGCCGCGTCGTCCGCGACAGCTGCGCCCGTCACCGGGCCCGCGTACGTCGGCGGCATGACCTGCGTGGCACCCGTAGCCGGCAACGCGCTCGCGGCACCGGTGGCGAGCAGACCGGGCGGCGGTGGACGCCTCCCTGCCCGAACGGCTGCAACGGCGTCGGCGAACTCGCCGCCACTGGCGTAGCGGCCGGCCGGATCCTTGGTCAACGTGATGTCGATGAGCTCGCGGATATTCGGCGGTAGGTCGGCCGGCATCGGCGCCGGGGTTTCCTGCACGTGCTTCATCGCGACGGTGAGCGCGCCGTCACCGGTGAACGGGCGTCGACCCGAAAGTGCTTCGTATCCGACGATTCCCAGCGAGTACACGTCACTCGCCGCGGTCGCGTCCTGACCGAGGGCCTGCTCGGGCGCGATGTACTGGGCGGTGCCCATCACCATTCCCGTGCGTGTGACGGGCGAGTTCTCGACGGCCTTGGCGATGCCGAAGTCCGTGATCTTCACCTGGCCCGTCGGCGTGATGAGGATGTTGCCCGGCTTCACGTCGCGGTGCACGACACCGGCGTCGTGTGCGACCTGCAGGGCGCGGCCGGTCTGCTCGAGCATGTCGAGGGCATGCGGAACCGCCAGGCGGCCGACGCGTGCCAGGACGGCGTTGAGCGGCTCACCGTTGACGAGTTCCATCACCAGGTACGCCGTGGAATCGCCCGAGCTGTCACGGGTCTCGCCGTAGTCGTAGATTCCGGCGATACCGGGATGGTTGAGCTGCGCGGTGGTGCGGGCCTCGAAGCGGAAGCGCTCCAAGAACTCCGGATCGGAAGAGAACTCGGACTTGAGTACCTTGACGGCGACGCGACGGTTGAGCCGGGAGTCGGTGGCTTCCCACACCTGACCCATCCCACCGGTGGCGATGAGACGGATCAATCGGTAACGATCGGCGATCAAAGCGCCGTTGTTCAACGCCACGGTTCAGCCCCCTTGGATTCCGGCTGCGATGACTGCACGACCGATCGGCGCAGCAACCGAGCCACCGGTAGCGGCAAGTCCGCGGTCACCACCGTTCTCGACGATGACGGCCACGGCGACCGTCGGATTCTGCGCCGGTGCAAAAGCGATGTACCAGGCGTGCGGCGGAGTTTCCCGCGGGTTCACGCCGTGCTCGGCGGTACCGGTCTTGGACGCGATCTGAACCCCGGGGATCTTGCCGTCGCCGCCTGTGAAGTTCTCCGAGCCGATCATCAGATCAGTCAGCGTTGCGGCCACTGCCGGCGAGATGGCCTGACCCATCGACACCGGTGACGGCGTACTGAGATCGGTCAGATCCGGTGCCTGCAACTGGGAGATCAGGTTGGGCTGCATCCGCACACCGCCGTTGGCGACGGTCGCGGCGATCACTGCATTCTCGAGCGGGGTCACCGCGACGTCGCGCTGGCCGATACTGGTCTGGCCGAGAGCCGCGTCGTCGGAGATGTCGCCGACGGTGCTGTCCGCAACCGGCAGCGGGATCGCCGGAGTGTTGGGCCCGATGCCGAAAGCGCTGGCCTCGTCCTTGATGGCGTCCGCGCCGTCCTTGATGCCCAGTTCGACGAAAGCCGTGTTGCACGAGCGCGCAAACGCGTCGCGCAACGACGCCGTCGGGTTGGGGCCGCAGGTGCTGCCGTTGTAGTTCTCGAGGGTCGTGCTGGTGCCGGGCAGCGTGATCTGCGGAGCCGCGGTCAGCTGGTCGTCCGGCGTCGCACCGTTGCCAAGAGCTGCGGCCGTGGTGAGCACCTTGAACGTCGAGCCGGGTGGGTAGGTCTGCGAGATCGCGCGGTTGACCAGCGGATCGTTGGGATCGGCATTGAGCTCGTCCCACGCCTTCGTGGTTTCGGCGCCGTCGTGGCTGGCAAGCAGGTTCGGGTCGTAGCTCGGCGTGCTGACCATCGTCAGGATGCGTCCGGTGCTCGGCTCGATGGCGACGACGGAACCGGTGTAACCCTTGCTGGTCAGCTGGTCGTACGCCACCTGCTGCATGGCCGGATTGAGCGTCGTGACGACGTTGCCGCCGCGCGGATCGCGTCCGGACACCAGGTCGAAGAAGCGCTGACTGAACAACCGGTTGTCCGAGCCGTTGAGAATCGGATCCTCGGTGCGCTCGAGGCCGGCGCTGCCGTACTGCATCGAGTAGAAGCCCGTGACCGGTGCGTACGGGTACGGATTCGGATACTCGCGCAGGTACTTGTACCGGTCGTCGGTGGCGCGGGAGGCGGCAAGCACCTGACCGGAAGCCGAGATCTGACCTCGCTGGCGTGAGTACTCGTCGAGCAGCACCCGCGAGTTGCGCGGGTCGGCTCGCAGGTCGTCAGCCTTGATGACCTGTACGTACGTGGCGTTGGCGAGGAGCGCGACGACCATCACCATGACGGCCATCGCGACGCGGCGCAGTGGAGTGTTCATACGCGCGGCATCATCTCGGTATTGGCGTCAGCGATTGGGGGCGGACCTTTCTTCTTCGTCACTACCGGCGCCCGAGCCGCGTCCGAGATCCGGACGAGGATGGCCAGCAGTAGGTAGTTCGCGAGCAGCGACGAGCCGCCGTACGACATGAACGGTGTTGTCAGACCCGTTAGCGGGATCAGCTTGGTGACGCCGCCGACGACAACGAAGATCTGGATCGCGATGGTGAACGACAGACCGGCGGCGAGCAGTTTGCCGAAGCTGTCGCGCACTGCCAACGCCGTACGCAGGCCGCGCACGATGAGAAGCAGGAACAGCATCAGCACAGCGGCCAGGCCGATCAAACCGAGTTCTTCGCCGATGGTCGCGATGATGAAGTCCGTCTTCGCGAACGGCACCTGGTTGGGTCGGCCACTGCCAAGACCTGTTCCGGCGATACCACCGGTGGCCAGGCCGAACAGCGATTGCGAGATCTGATAACCGGTGTTGGCGTAGTCGCCGAGCGGGTCCAGCCAGGTGTCGACGCGCACGCGTACGTGGCCGAACATCTTGTAGGCGAAGAAGAATCCGATGGCGAGCAGTCCGCCGCCGATCACCAGCCAGCCCACACGTTCGGTCGCGATGTAGAGCATCACCAGCACGGTGCTGAAGAGCAGCAACGACGTACCGAGGTCCGTTTCGAAGACGAGCACGCCCACCGAGACGATCCAGGCGAGCAGGATCGGGCCGAGGTCGCGGGCACGCGGAAAGTCCATGCCCAGGAAGTGTTTACCGGCCGAGGTGAACAGGTCGCGCTTGGCGACGAGCACGGAGGCGAAGAAGATGATGAGCAGGATCTTCGCGAACTCGCCTGGCTGAATGCTGAATCCGGGCAGGCGAATCCAGATCTTCGCGCCGTTCACGCTCGAGAACTTCGCCGGCAAAATCGCGGGAATCGCCAGGAACACCAGGCCCGCGAGGCCGAGCGTGTAGCTGAATCGCGCCATCAGGCGGTAGTCCTTCAAGAACACGAGCAGCAGCACGAAACCGGTGATCGCCAATGCAGTCCACATGACCTGCTGGTTCGCATCCGGTGACGGTGCCTCGACGCCGTTGTAGAGCGCTGTCTGTTCGTCGGCGAGGTCGAGTCGGTGGATGAGCACCAACCCGAGGCCGTTGAGCAGGGCGACGATCGGCAGCAACAGCGGATCGGCGTACGGCGCATACCGTCGAATTGCCAAGTGCGCGATCAGGAACAAGCCCGTGTACGCGAGTGCGTACTTGGCGAGGTCCAGCGTGATCTTCTGTTCCTGGCTCGCCTCGACGAGCAGAAGCGAGACCGTCGTGATGATGACGGCAAAGCCCAGGAGCAGCAGCTCCACGTTTCGGCGGGTCGACTGGACCGGCGCCGGGGCAAAACCTCCGGGCGGACTCGGAAAAGCCGTCCCCGCAGCTGCGTTGGACGACATCAGTTGACCGTCCTGCAAGTCTGACCGGGAATGTCGGTCGGCGTAGGCGTAGTCGTGGGTGCTGCCGTCGTCGGCGTGGCCGGCTCAGCGGGCGGCGCAGGAGCCGGAGTGGTCTCCGGTGCAGGCGGGGGAGTGGGCGCGGCCGTCGTCGTCGGCACCGGCTCACAACGAGGCAGCAGATCGCCGCCGATGAGACGGATCATCTGGCTCTGCGCATCTTCACGCTTGCCGGACGGCAGCCCGGCGCGCACCTGCTCCTGCGCAGACGGCTGCAGATCGGTGACCTCGAGGATGTTGCAGTTGCTGGGAATCGCGTCGGGGGAGACGAGGGTCAGGACGTCGTCGTCGCCGACGCAACCCACCAGATCCGCGTCTTGCAGCGAGTAGCCGAGCACCGAACCGGGGATTCCGCGCAACACCGTCACGCGGCCGTTGTCTTCGCCGACGTAGTAGTTGTTGCGGATGACGGCGCGGCCGATCACTGCGCCGACGCCGACCAGCGCGATCAGCACCACGGCGAGGACCACCCACCACAACCGGTTCCGCTTCTTCTTCGGTTCCGGTTCGGGCTGGGAGACAACTCGCTTGGGCGTCGCGCGCGGCGGACGCATGGCAGCGGCGCGGCCGGCAGCGGTGTTGGGGGGAGGGGCGTCCTCTTCCTCTTCCGTCGACGCGGCGCCCGCGACGATGGGATGTGACTGGCCGTAGTCGAGGTCGATGACATCGGCGACGACGACGGTGACGTTGTCGGGACCGCCGCTGCGCAGCGCCAATTCGATGAGACGGTCGGCGCACTGCTCCTGCGAGCCTTCGCGCATCGTGTTCTCGATGGTCTCGTCGCTGACCACATCGGAGAGGCCGTCGGAGCAGAGCAGGTAGCGATCGCCGGCGCGGGCTTCGCGCACGGTGAGCGTCGGCTCGATCTCGTTGCCGGTCAACGCCCGCATGATCAGGGATCGCTGCGGGTGCGTGTGTGCCTGTTCGGCGGTGATCCTGCCCTCGTCGACCAACGACTGCACGAACGTGTCGTCGCGGGTGATCTGCGTCAGGTGGTCGTCGCGCAGAAGGTAGGCGCGCGAGTCGCCGATGTGCACGAGACCGAGCTTGCTGCCGGAGAAGAGGATCGCGGTGAGCGTGGTGCCCATGCCGTCGAGTTCGGGTTCTTCCTCGACGTGATCGGCGATGGAATCGTTGCCCTCACGGGTGGCTGCCTCGAGCTTGCCGAGCAGATCCTCGCCGGGCTCGTCGTCGTCGAGATGCGCCAGAGCGGCAATCATCAACTGCGACGCGACCTCACCGGCCGCGTGTCCGCCCATACCGTCGGCCAAAGCCAGCAGGCGTGCACCGGCGTACACGGAATCTTCGTTGTTGGAGCGCACGAGACCGCGGTCGCTGCGCGCCGCGTAGCGGAGAACAAGGGTCACGGGCGTAGCTCGATTACCGTCTTGCCGACGCGAACCGGAGTGCCCAGCGGGACGCGCACCGCAGTGGTGACCTTGGCGCGGTCCAGATAGGTGCCATTGGTCGAACCGAGATCCTCGACGTACCAGTCAGCGCCACGCTGCGAGAGCCGCGCATGGCGCGTCGACGCGTAATCGTCGGTGAGAACGAGCGTCGAATCGTCGGCGCGGCCGATCATGACCGGCTGAGAACCCAGGGTGATGCGGGTACCGGCGAGGGCGCCCTGCGTGACCACTAGGTACCGAGGCACCTTCGCCTTGCCCAGCGAGGGCAGGACCTTTCCGGCGCGGGTGTACCGCGGCGGAACCCTGACCCCGGAGCCGGCATAGATGTCGGAGCGGAGAGTGCGGAGGACTGCCCAGACGAACAGCCACAGTAGGAGCAGGAAGCCCGCCCGTGTGAGTTGCAGAATCAGGCCCTGCACGGCTGTCCACCTCCTTCTATGGCTCGAGCCCCGCCGCAGCGGGGTTCGAGCATTGTCGACTGGCAGCATCATAGGGGGCTCTGGGCCCCGAAGATCACGATACTGACAGCCGCGTGACGGCGGCGCGCCGACGGACCGCCGAATGTTCGATTGTTATCGGAAAAATCCTGGCGTCCGTTTCTCAGCTCAGAGAATGCGAACCAGAATCTCCGAGTGACCTGCGCGAATGATATCGCCGTCCGCCAGCTGCCAGTCCTGGACCGGTGCGCCGTTGACGGTGGTGCCGTTCGTGGATCCCAAATCGGACAGCATCGCGGTGCGGCCGTCCCAACGGATGTCGATGTGGCGACGTGAGACGCCGGTGTCCGGGAGGCGGAACTGAGCTTCCTGGCCACGGCCGATGACATTGCTGCCGTCGCGAAGCTGGAAATGCCGTCCGCTGCCGTCCTCGAGCTGGAGAGTTGCCGTCAGGCTCTGGGCCGTCGGTGCGTAACCGCCCTGCGGCTGGGCATAGCCCTGCTGCGGGTAGGCCTGCGTCTGCTCGAAGTTGCCGCCCTGCTCGTAGCCGGCCTGCTCGTACGGCTGCTGTGTGTACGCCTGCTGGTCGTAGCCGCCCTGCTGGTAGCTCTGCTGGTCGTAGCCCGGCTGATCGTAGGACTGTCCGTTGTAGGGCTGCTGGTAACCCTGCTGGTCGTAGCCGCCCTGCTGGTAGCCCTGCTGGTCGTACCCACCCTGGTACGCCTGCTGGCCGTAGCCCTGCTGGTCGTACGGCTGCTGCTGGTAACCCTGCTGGTCGTAGC
Source organism: Rhodococcus sp. 66b (assembly GCF_002076325.1). Lineage (NCBI taxonomy): Bacteria > Bacillati > Actinomycetota > Actinomycetes > Mycobacteriales > Nocardiaceae > Rhodococcus > Rhodococcus sp. 66b. Next base: position 295,502 of record NZ_MUZB01000003.1, on the reverse strand, counting down.
CGCCGCCCTGCTGGTCATAGCTCTGCTGGTCGTAGCCGGCCTGCTCGTACGGCTGCTGCTGGTTCGGGTACGCCTGCTGGTCGTAGCCACCCTGCTGCTGGTTGTAGCCCTGCTGGTCGTCGCCCGTGCGGTAACCGTCGCCGCGGTCGTAACCGTTCTGGTACGGCGCTTCCTGGCCCTGCGGAGCGGCGTAACCGCCGTCGTCGTGGGAGTACCCGTTCCGTGCCGGCTGCTGCGGTTCGGGCTGGCGACCCGCCGGTTCGCGGCTTGGTTCGTAGCCTGAGTTCTGCGTCATGGGGCCGGCTCCTGGTTGTGACGGGACTGGATTGGAAACAGGGGGAACAATCGGTGCGGGTCGCTGAGGCGGCCGTTGTGGAGGCCGCGACGAAACCTGCGGAACATGCGACGGCGGCGATGCCTGCTCGGCGTCACCATCCGGGTCGACGGTTCCGCGGGTGCGGAACTGACCGGTGTGGAGCGTAGGCGAAGGCTCGAAAGTGACCGAGATGTCGCCATACGTCTGCCAACCCTGATCGCGGATGAAATCCTGCAGGTGTCGGCTGAAAGCTTTTGTCGTCAGTTCGCGATCAGCTGCCAACTCTTCGTGATCGGAGTTGTTGATTGTGATCACGTAGTTGTTGGGGGCGAGAAGGATTCCGCCGCCGAGGTGCTCGACGCGGTCACGTGCCTCCTGCTGGAGCGCCGCCTCTACTTCCTGCGGCACAACACCACCACCGAAGACCCGCGCGAATGCGTCGCCGACAGCTCCTTGGAGCTTTCGTTCGAAACGCTGCACGATGCCCATCGGGCCCTCCTCTCGCCTCGCATCTACGACGGCAAAATGCTCGGCAAGTAGCGCCGGCACCGCCTTGTCGCGTGTCGTCCAAACTGCTGTACAGGTTCCACGGTACTGTCAAATGTCGCTTCGGCAGTACCTGGCCGCTGTTTCAGCATGGTATCGGTTCTGGGCTTTCGGGTGCTCGGTGTTCATCGATTCGTGCCCTGAACTGCACGAATAGAACTTTCAAAGTTTGTCGTGATAATGTTTCGGCGTTGCTCGGGCGAGTGGCGGAATGGCAGACGCGCTGGCTTCAGGTGCCAGTGTCCTTCGGGACGTGGGGGTTCAAGTCCCCCTTCGCCCACCACAAGACGAGGCTACAAACTCTAGCGAGTTCGTAGCCTCGTTTTTGTTGTCGGCTATCTGGCCGCAGCCTGAATGAAGCTCAGAACGAAGTCCAGTGCGGTGCCTGCAAACGAGTCGTTGACGGGTTGAGTGGCCGCGGCGGGCGCAGTGATCTGAGGGTTCATCATCCCTGGCGGCAGTGTGCCGGGTGGGAGATTGATGATGGCGTTGATGTCGTAGATGGTGTTGTCGGGACCGTTGGTCACCGAGAACGAGATACTGCCGAAGTCGACGACCGGAGTGTCGGCTGATGCGGTACCGACTGCACTGCCGAAGGTGATCGCGGCAGCGAGCGCGCCGACGCCGAGGGCTGCGGTGGTTCGGGACAAACGAGTAGGCGTTGCGGGTCCATTCACAGATGTGCTCCCTTTCGTGGTGACAGCATCCGTGCACGGGATGCCAAGCAGCCAGGAGATTGCAACCACTATCGAGGAAGATAACGGACATTCACCTCGTGGCGGGGTGGTTCGGCACGAAGTCCTTCGTCGTTCTGGAGCTATCGGGATGGGGGTTGCAGCCTGATCACCGTTGCAGGACTTCACAATGATGTGTTTTGTAGTCACCGCTTTGATCGCGGTTCGCCTACCATGTGCGACGGCTAAAGGGGACTACGAGAGCGTCGATCCGTATCCCCTTGGCGTACAACTAAGTCGGGTTCCTCGGCAGAAGACCGTGAGACGTCTGGGCGTCGAAGATGGAGTGGGGTCGGAAGAAAGACCCCGAGACCAGCAAGAACGCCGCCGACCGCACCACCATCGGCTAGCATGCGAAAGTCCATAACGGCTTCATCGCGGCTGTGATCTACGGGGGCCTACCGCAGGTCGCCGATTGCACGTGACGTGGCCTCGTCCGAGGCAGGCCCAGGGAGCATCGCGCCAGCGAAGTCGACGGCTGGACACGCAGAGGGAGATCTCAGCCTGCCCAGGATTGTCGCAGGCTACCGATAGTCTTGGTGCTGTTCTGAAGACAGGAAGGGAGGCCTTGCACCACGTGACTGACGAAGCGCAATCGCGCTATGCATTGTCGTTCACCAGTGGTGGCCTCCTCGCCCGCGAGGGTGTGTCCGTCGCAGCGATATACCTTGAGTCTCGCGACTGGCAGGCGGCCCGTGTCCGAGTTGTCGACGGCAACTTGTTGCAGGCTCGCACTACCTCATCGCTTGGCAGGGTCTCCCGCGAGACCGTTCAGCGGCTCGCTGCGCTCGGCGATGACGAGATCGAACTGCTTGTCGAAGGCAGTCCGTCGGAGCAGCACCATCTGATGTGGGCTGCGGCTTGCCGCCGCTACGCGCTGATCGGCGACTTCGCCGAAGAGGTGCTGCGCGAGCGATTCCTCCTGATGACGCCGACGCTCGACGCCGAGGACTTCAACCGGTTCATCACCGGTAAGAGCCTGTGGCACCCCGAGCTCGACGGTCTGAAGCCGTCGACGAGACAGAAGCTTCGGCAGACGTTGTTCCGGATGCTCCGCGAGGCAGGTCTGTACACCGACGCCGGCCACATCATCCCCGCCGTGATCTCCGGGCGCGTCATCGAGGTCCTGGACCGTCGCACAACCAGCGACCTCCGATTCTTCCCGACGGTCACACCATTCACATCCTCAGGCAACCAGGTGCAGCGATGAGAACAACCCAGCGGAACCTCACTCACGAAGAGAAGCACGTATATGACGTGTTGCGTAGCGGCCGGTTCCTGAAGATGGAGGGCCTCTCCAAGGAAGTTCCCTTCTTCATCTACCACTTTCCACCTGCCTGGACCCTCGACGTCGACGGCATGCGCGACCGGGTCACCACGAAGCTCCAGAGCGATGACGGAATCAGTGTGATCGAGATCAACCTGTACGACCTTGCCGTCGAACTCCTCAACGAACGAGGCGTCTGGGACAGAGTTCTCCAAGCGGAGTCGACGATGGACAAGGCCGACTTCCGAGACATGCTTCAGGGCATGCTCGACCCGCACGATCACCTCGCCCCGGCGATCCGAGCTCGGCTCGACACTGAGCCGGGAACTGAACCGAACGCAACCGTGGTCTTCCTCACCGGGATCGGTGAGGTGTTTCCGATTATCCGTACACACACGGTGCTGGAGAACTTGCAGAGCGTGGTCGTGGGTCGCCCGATGTTGGCGTGGTTCCCGGGCACGTACGAGTTCACCCGGTCGACCGGGCACCAGCTCCGCGCATTGAACCTTGACGCGAGCGACAGCTATTACCGGGCCAAGGACATCCTCGAGCAGGAGACATAAGCATGACCGTGATCAATGAGATCTTCGCCAAGCCGATCGACCGCTCGATTGAGGGCGTCATTAAGGCTGACGACACCTCCCAACTCGCCACTGAGGTGGAGGAGTATGTCCTCACCAACGAGGCCGCCAAGGGCGTCGAGCAGGTGCTGGAGGCGTACACGAACTACACCAACGCCAACGGCGTGTGGATTTCCGGTTTCTTCGGCTCCGGTAAGTCGCACCTGTTGAAGATGCTGGCCCACCTGCTCGGCGACATCGACGGCCACGACTACCCGCGCACCGAGGTCTGCACCCAGTTCCGGACAAAGGCCGACGACGCGTTCCTGCCGGCGTTGATCGACAAGGCCGAACGAATCGAAGCAAAGAGCCTGCTGTTCAACATCGACCAGAAGGCCACCCTGATCTCGAAGGACCAGAACGACGCCCTGCTGAAGGTGTTCGTGAAGATCTTTGACGAGTCCCGCGGCTACTACGGCAACCAAGGACACATCGCCCGCTTTGAACGCGACCTCGACTTCCGTGACCAGTACGTGGCCTTCCAGGAAGCCTTCGAACAGATTGCGGGAATCCCCTGGTCACAGGGACGCGAGCAAACGGCCCTTGAAGCAGGCAACATTGACAAGGCCTTTGCCGAGGTTAATGGCTCCGAGAGCCTCGGCATCATCCGCCAATACAGTGCGAACTACTCGGTTTCGATCGAAGATTTTGCCGGTGAGGTTGCCGCATGGCTTGACCAACAGCCTGACGGCTACCGGTTGAATTTCTTCGTCGACGAGGTCGGCCAGTTCATCGGCACCCACACCCAACTCATGCTCAACCTCCAGACCATCGCCGAATCGCTCGCTACCAAATGCCAGGGGCGGGCGTGGATCTTCGTGACCTCCCAGGAGGACATGGAGAAGGTCGGCGGCGACCGCACCAAACAGCAGGCCAACGACTTCTCCAAGATCCAGGCGCGCTTCAAGAACCGGCTCAAACTCACCAGCCAGGACGTCGAGGAGGTCATCCGTAAGCGTCTCCTGGCCAAGGCCGATGGTGCGAGCACTGAGATCGAGGCGATCTACGACGCGGAGCATGCGAACTTCAAGACCCTGTTCGACTTCGTCGAGGGCCGCCACTATCCGAACTACCGCGACGAGCGGCACTTCGTCGGCACCTACCCGTTTGTGGGCTACCAGTTCCCGCTTTTCCAGGCCGCGATCGAGTCGATCAGCGACCACAACATCTTCGAGGGCCGCAACAGCTCGGTCGGTGAGCGTTCCATGCTCGGCGTCGTTCAGGAAGTCGCCACCGGCCTTGCTGACCAGCCGCTCGGCACCCTCGCATCCTTCGACCAGATGTTCGAGGGCATCCGGGCATCGTTGAAGGCCGCGAATCAGCGCGCGATCTTGGGCGCCGAAAACGCCTGCGACGGCGGCAAGCTCAGCCAGCTTGCGGTGCGGTTGCTCAAAGCGCTGTTCCTGGTGAAGTACGTCGACAGCTTCAAGGCCACGCCCCGCAACCTCACTGTGCTGGTCTACGACCGCTTCGGTACCGATCTGACCCAGCTCGGCAAAGATGTCATCGAGGCGCTGAACACACTGGAGGCGCAGACCTACATTCAGCGCAATGGCGACCTGTACGACTACCTGACCAATGAAGAGCAGAAGATTGAGCAGGAAATCAAGGACGTCGACATCGACAGCTCCGAGGCCTCCGCGAAGCTCAACAAGCTGCTCGCCGAGTCGGTCATCAAGACCACGAAGGCCACTGCCAAGAACGGCCAGAACTTTCCGTTCGGCTACAAGCTCGACGGCGTGCCCTACGGCAAGCAGTACGAGCTGTCGCTGCATTTCATCAGCCCCGAGACAGATTTCAGTCTGGAGCAGATCAAGATGCAAAGCGCGGGGCTCGACGAGCTCCGAGTCGCACTCCCGGCGGAAGCGAACCGAATCCTCGCCGACCTGCGCCTGCTCCTGAAGACCGAGAAGTACGTCAAGCGCGCGCAGGGGTCTAGCCGCACCGCGATCGAGACCAGGATCCTCAGCGAGAAGGGCACCCAGAATGCCGAGCGGGAGAAGGAAATCGTCGAACGTCTGCGGGCAGCGGTCGGGGCATCGACCCTGATCCACAACGCCGGGGTCCTCGACGTGACCGCTACGGATGCGCAGACTCGCATCAACGACGGCTTCGGTAAGGTCATCGCCGCCACCTACACCAACCTCAGCATGCTCGGCGGTAAGACCTTCAGCGAGCAGAGCCTAAGCGGACTGGTGAACCCGGCCGAGGGCATGTTTGAGGAGACCCGCAGCATCCTCGATGTTCCAGCAGGCGACCTGCTCGGGCATCTGGAGATGCGCGGAAAGCGGCACGAGATGGTCACGATGAAGCAACTCATCGAGCGTTACACCACCAAGCCGTACGGCTGGGACCAGTGGTCCATCGCGGCCATGGTGGCCTATCTCGCAGGGCAGACCAAGATCGAGATCCAGGTCGACGGCAAGACAATCGCCCGGACGGAGATCGCCGGGGCGTTGCGTAACACCCAGCGCTACCCAAAACTGATCGTCGCCCCGCAACGCGTCTACGACCAGAAGATCGTGAACCTGTTCCGCAAGTTCGTCATCGACTTCACCGACGACGGCGGAATTACGAAAGATGCCGCCGAACTCGGCCGCGTCGGCAAGGAGCACCTCGAAGCCAAACTCGCCGAGCTGAAGGCACTGCGCTCAGGCGCCGCCACCTACCCGTTCATCGACCAGCTCGACGAACCGATCGGGCTGCTCGCGGAGCTGAGTAGCAATCCGCCGGCTTGGTTCGTCGAATATTTCGCCGGTGCCGACGACCTGCTCGATGCCAAGGACAACGTGATCGATCCGATTAAGTCGTTCCTCAACGGAAATCAGCGCAGCATCTACGACGATGCTCGTTCGTTCATGCTGACACATAGCACCAACATCGCCTACCTACCCGCCGGAGTCGCCGACGGAATCGAGACTGCCCTCGAAGACACCCAGATCTTTCGCGGCAATAAGACCAAGAAGCTTGGCAGTGTGGTCACGGCTGTCAGGGAACAACTCGATAGCGTGGTTGCTGCTGAACGGGCCGCAGCGACAGCCAAGATCGACGACTACTGGAAGCAGGTTCCGATCAGTGCGGCGTATGCGGCCGCGACGGAGGTGGCTCGGCAGTCGGTGACCCGCAAGACCGAGCAGATGCTGGCGCGCGTCCAGCAGGAGATGCAGATCCCTACGATCCGTCACCTTGCTGCACAGTTCGACGACACGACCTATCCCGCGATCCTCGACGAGCTCGAAGCCGCGAAAGCTGCGCTGACTCCGGAACCGGAAGTTTCGGGCGACGACGAACCGAAGGCTCCCAGGCCCCCGACACCTCCGGCGAAGCAGAGCATTTCGATCAGGAAACTCTCGCTGCCGGGGGCTGGTGAGGTGCTCGAAACCGAGGCTGAGGTCGACGCCTATCTGGATCAACTTCGCGCGACCTTGCTTGCGACGATCAACAACAACAAGCGCATCACCCTGTAGTGCCCAAAAGCCCTTGAGGACACGAGTTTAAGGACAGCATGGATACCAAGCCGTTGGAGAGTTTCGCGAAGGCCGCCAGGCGCGAACTGATCGTCGCCGTCGAGGCGCGGGTTTCGACGGTGCTCGCCGCCGGGTCCGTCGCGCGTAGCGAGCGCAGCGAGACGGTGCGCCTTCTCGAGTCGGTGATCGCTGACCACGGTCGTGCGCACGTGATCGACAGGGTCGCCTACACCTGGTTCAACCGTCTCATCGCGCTGCGGTTCATGGACGCCCGCGGCTACACTGCCGCCGGGGTCGTCTCGCCGGCATCGGGCCATGCCCACGGCCAGCCAGAGATCATGGCTGACGCGAAACGCGGCGACGTCGACACCGAGGTCGTTACCAATGTGGGCGCTCACGAGGCGATCATGGGTCTGCTGGACGGTACCCGCCGCAGCACCGACGCCGAGGGCGAGGCCTATGCACTGTTGCTCACCGAGTATTGCCGGCATTGGCACAAGACGATGCCGTTCATGTTCGAGGCCGAAGGTGCATACACCGAGTTGCTCGTGCCCGCAGGCCTGCTCGCTGATGGAGCCTTGCTGTCCCGCGCTCGAGAGGTGCTCACCGAGGATGTCTGTGACGACGTCGAGGTGATCGGCTGGCTCTACCAGTTCTACATTTCCGAGCGGAAAGTCGAAGTCTTCGCCGGGTTCAAGAAGAATAAGAAGGCCGGCGCCGACGAGATTCCTGCTGCCACACAGCTTTTCACCCCGCACTGGATTGTCCGCTACCTCCTCGAGAATTCGCTCGGTCGACTTTGGATGCTCAATCGGCCAGCCTCGCGATTGGTCGACCAGATGGACTACTACATCGCTCCCGTGGACAAGGAGACTGACTTTCTGAAGGTTTCGGGGCCGGAGGAGTTGACGGTGATCGACCCAGCCTGCGGCTCGGGCCACATGCTCACCTACGCCTTCGATCTGCTGTATTCGATCTATGAGGAGGAGGGCTATGCACCGTTAGAGATCCCGAGCCTGATCCTGACCCACAACATCCACGGAACCGAGATTGATCCCCGCGCCGGGGCGCTCGCGGCATTCGCACTCACAATGAAGGCGCGAGCGAAGGATCGCCGCTACTTCATGCGTTCGGGAGCGCAACCGAAGATCTGTGTAATCGAGCCGATCTCATTCGCACCAGATGAGCTGGACCTATTTGTCACGAAGAATGGGGACAGCGATGCTGAAGAAGCGTTCTGGAATCAGTTCCGTGATGCCGACACGTTGGGCTCGCTGATCCAGTCGGACGCAGATGCGACGAAGGAAGCCGGAGCGGTCTTGGCCGGGCTGAATGACCTGGAAGGGACGCTGTACTACGACACGCTGGTCCGTGCGCGTAAGGCTGTTACACAGGCAGACGTGCTGAGTCGCAAGTACTCGGTGGTCACGGCGAATCCGCCGTACGGCGGCCTTGGGAATCTGGCGGGTAGCCTGGCATCTTGGGCTAGGAAAACATACCCAGTAACCAAGACTGACTTGTATTCGATGTTCATTGAACGCTCCCTCCTCCTGGTAGTTCCACATGGACTTGTGGCCATGGTCACGATGCAGAGCTGGATGTCTCTCCGCTACTTCGAAGGATTGCGAGCCGAGATCCTCGAGGAACAACACCTGGTCTCTATGGCACATTTTGGTACGCGAGCCTTCGACAGTATTGGCGGAGAAGTGGTCGGTACGACGGCCTTCGTCATCGCGCGACAGGTTTCCTCACGCGCTTCACGTGCTTCGTTCATGCGGCTCGTTGCGGGCCGATCGGAGGCAGTCAAGGCGCAGAAGCTTCGAGAGATCGCGGCGGGGGATACGACCGACCACTACGTGCTTGAGTTGGCGCACCTTACGCGAGTTCCAGGAAAGGCATTCGTATATTGGGCCACCAACCGCGACTTTGAGTTGTTCGAGACTTTCGAGGCAGTCGGGGATCACGTCGAGACTCGAGTGGGTTTGATCACAGGCGATAACGACTCTTTCCTTCGTCGATGGCATGAAGTCTCGCTCGGCGGAATCGAATTTGAGGCTCGTCAGGATGCGTTATCACGCTGTCGCTGGTTCCCGTATGTGAAGGGTGGCGAGTACCGGCGGTGGGCCGGAAACTACGAGTTTGTCGTAAATTGGTATAATGATGGAACAGAAGTGAAGTCCAACGTCGATCTTGAAACAGGGCGGATGCGGGCGCACAACTTCAACGGAGAGTTTGCTTTCCGCGAGGGTTTCACCTGGTCGGGAATCTCAAGCAATGGTTTTGCTGTACGAGATGTGCCAACTGGATTCATGTTTGACACGAAGGGCCCTATGGGATTCCCGGTCAAGCCGACCGAACTTCGTCAGCTTCAGGGACTGCTCAACAGCGCAGTCGCAGTTCATTTCATGCGAATGCTCGCGCCAACGTTGGACTTTAACCTTGGTCACGTAATGAGCATTCCCTTCTCGACGGCTCTCCCTGCCGAGTTTGCCTCATGGGCAGAGGAGTGTGTGTCGCTCGCGTGGCGAGACTGGGATCTCCGTGAAACCGCGTGGGGATTCAAACAATCTCCGCTGGTGTCGCTAGACGCACAAGGCAGAATTGAAGACTATCTGGATCTGCACGTCCAGGCATGCCAGACAGCTGTGTCTCGAATGCGCAAGCTAGAGATGGCGCTCAACCAGTGTGCTCTTAAGGCCTATGGCCTTGCCGACCTCCCAGATTCGAGTGTCCTCAACTACGAGATCACACTAGATGCAGCTGGAGTCGACGAACCCGGCTTTGCGCGCAGCGCCGTGGGAGATCTGATCTCGTACGCGGTCGGCTGCATATTTGGCCGCTACAGCCTCGATGAGTCAGGTCTGATTCTCGCCGATCAGGGCGCGACGCTCCAAGACTACCTCGCGAAGGTTTCGAATGGTTCGATCATCGACGTGACGTTCATTCCAGACGCGGACAATGTGATCCCGTTTGTCGACGACGGCTGGTTCGAAGACGATATCGTCGAACGCTTCCGACAGTTCCTGAAGGCTGCGTTCGGCACAGAACACTTCGAGGAGAACCTACGGTTCGTGGAGGAGTCGCTGGGGGTAAAGATGCTGCGCGACTACTTCATTACGAAGTCGGGTAAGTCGAAGTTCTACGATGATCACATCAAGCGCTACAAGAAGCGCCCTATCTACTGGATGTTCTCCAGCCCCAAGGGGTCGTTCAACGCGCTGATCTACTTGCACCGCTACACGCCGTCGACAGTCTCGACCGTGCTCAACGAGTACCTGCGAGAGTACGAAAACAAGCTGCAGAAGGCATTCGAACGTGCAGAGACGGCAGCCGCGGGCGGCACATCGGCGAAGGACCAGAAGGAAGCTGACCGGCTGCGCAAGGTACTCGCCGAGTTGCGTGACTACGAGCACGACGTGCTCTATCCGCTCGCCACCCAGCAGGTCGAGATCGACCTCGATGACGGCGTCAAGGTGAACTACCCGAAGTTCTACCCGGCTGTGAAGAAGATCGTTGGCCTTGAGGCCAGCGATGGGTAAGGAGTCGCACGTGCGCGCTCGGACCGGCTCGTGATGACTAGGACGATGAATGAGTAAGACCCTCACGATCGAGGACCACCTTGCCAATCGGTTCGACTCCAAGCGCATCGTCGTATGGCACGATCCCGACGGCGGCTACGCCGCCGGGATCGACGAGCTCGTACCGAGCGACGTGACGGTGCTGCACCTAGCCGATGACGAATTCGCAGTCAAACATCGGGTGCTGCGGGAAGAACCGACGGCGAAGTTCTTGATCTACCGATCCGGCAGCGTGCCCGAAGGTGTCGGGAACTGGTTGCTCGACATTGAACTCGCCTACGGACCGGTGTTCACTGCAGACCGTGACGCGTTGATGAGGGTCGACCTCGGGCTCACAGCGCCTGGCTCCGACGAGTTGATTGCCAGGTATCAGTCGTTCTTCAATGACGTGAAGCTGGTAGCGGGGCTCAGATCGCTGCCGTTGAACGGCGGCGACCTGACGGTGGTGCAGGCGCAGATGTGCGCCGTCCTTCTGAACCAGAAGGAACATAGCTTCTCCGAACTCACCCGCACGATGCTGATTCAGCACGCCGACGGCGAAACCACCGGATTCGATGCGCTTGCCTCCCATGGCCTCGCGGACTTCTACTGGGCTGGAGCTTTCGGCATCTACGGGTTCACCTCGCAGACGCCGACGATGGCTGGGTTTGTGCTGTGGATGTTTCAGCGCGCGGTCGACGGGTTCGCAGTCGCCGAGTCGAACAAGGCACGAAACCTGTCGCTCGACTTCCGCGGTTTCCGTGACTCCAAGCGCAGCAGTGCAGCGATGAAATCACTGGCCCGAACCGTCGAGGGTAACCTCGACTACACCGATCATATGAGTGAGATCGGTTGGGAGACACTGAAGGACACGGACATCTTCGACGCCGGCGAGCGTGAGGTGATCCGGCGTCTGGTGGAGGGGATCAGTGCGCAGACGATGCCGTATCGCGACATCGCAGATGCGATCAGCGCCAGACGTCGCGACAGTTTCTGGTTCGACGACTACGCGACCCTGTATGAAGGGCTGAGCGCTGCAGCCGAACTGATTCCGGCGATCCGGACCGCCGTGTTCGACTTCAGCAGCTTCGACGAGGGACTGACACGGTACCGCGATGAGTGGTTCCGCATCGACCAGCGCTATCGCCAGTTCACCCAGGCGTACCTCACCGCTGAGTTCAAGCAGCCGATCGAGGCACTGGCAGGCCTGGTCGAAAATGCGTATGTCACCAATTTTCTGGCTCCGCTCGGAGTGGCATGGCAGCAGCAAGTCGATACGGTCACGCAGTGGCGCACCTTTGATACGACCTCGCAAACCTCGTTCTACGACCACTACGTCGCCCCGATCCTCAAAGGTCGCAAGAAGGCCGTCGTGATAGTCTCCGACGCACTCCGCTACGAGGTCGCCGACGAGCTGAGTACCAGGATCCGCGGTGAGAACAAGTTCTCCGCCACCATCGAAGCCATGCTCGGCGTCCTGCCCTCGTATACCCAACTCGGGATGGCAGCACTGCTCCCACACACCACACTCGCGCATTCCTCAGACGGCGACCCGGTGCTGGTCGACGGGCAGAAGTCCGACGGCACCGCTAACCGCAACAAAATCCTCAGCGCAGTCGGTGGGACGGCGATCCAGGCGAGAGATTTCATCGAGATGAAGCCGGCCGATCGTCGTGACCTGTACTCGTCGAATCAGGTGCTGTACGTCTACCACGACACGATCGATGCGACCGGGGACAAAGCCGTCTCCGAGCACCGAACCTTCACGGCGGCAGCGGACGCGGTCCGCGAACTGATCGACATCGTCAAAAAGCTCGCGAGCGCGAACGCGACGAACATCATCGTCACCGCCGATCACGGGTTCCTCTATCAGCGTTCCAAACTGGCGGAGCAGTTCAACCTCACGGTGAAACCGCAAGGTGAGCAGATCGTAAAATCAACGCGTCGCTACGTGCTGGGGCGAGGTTTGAAGAAGGACACAGCGTTCACAACTTTTCAGCCCGACCAGGTGGGACTGTCGAGCGACCTGGAAGTGCAGATCCCGAACTCGATCCAGCGGATCGTGCAGCCCGGAGCCGGATACCAGTTCGTGCACGGCGGCGCCTCCCTGCAGGAGATCGTGGTGCCGGTGATCCAGATCAACAAGAGGCGCAGCGACACCGTCGAGCCTGTGAACGTCGACATCCACCCCGAGTCGGATCGGATCACCACGGGGCAGATCGTCGTCAAGCTGTACCAATCGGCCAAGGTTGAGCCGCACAAACCCGCGCGGCGGCTGCGTGCCGGTCTCTACTTCGGAGACACACTCATTTCCAACGAGCAGGAGATGACTTTCGACTCGAGCAGTGATGCGGGACGCGATCGATTCCAAAGCGTGACACTGCTTCTCAGTAGGAACGCGGACGAGGCTAACAACCACAGCGTCGAATTCCGGCTCTTACAGCCGATCGAGGGTACCGCGCAGTGGAAGAAGTACAAGAGCGCGCCGTACACGGTCAAACGTGCCTTCGCCAGTGACGATGGATGGGATTTCTGATGAGTGACCACATCGACCTGACAGAGGTGGCCCTCCGCGAGCAGACTCCCGCGGAGGATCCTGCTAGTGCTGTGGCCGAGCTGACAGCGTTGGACCGCAAGATCAACGCGCATTTCCCGGGTGCTGTCGTGCGCAAGGACCTCGTCAAGACGGTCAAAGGCAACGCGATCGTGCCGTCGTACGTGCTGGAGTACCTGCTCGGGCAGTTCGCCGCGTCCGACGACGAGGCGACGATCCAGGAGGGCATCGAGAAGGTGCGCCGGATCCTTGCCGAGCACTACGTGCACCGCAACGAGTCGGAGCTGGTGAAGTCGAAGATTCGCGAGAAGGGTCGCTTCCGGATCATCGACCGGGTCAGCGTGACGTTGAACGAGAAGGACGACGTCTATCAGGCGACGTTCGCGAACGTCGGCATCAGCGGGGTTCTCGTGGATTCGAGCACGGTGACCGCGAACCAGAAACTGCTGGTGGGCGGCGTGTGGTGCCTGTGCGACATCGAGTACTTGCACAGTGACGACACCCGTGCGGTGCCCTGGATTCTGGGTCGATTGCAGCCGATCCAGATGTCGAGTTTCGACTACGCCGGGTATCTCAAGGCCCGGGCCGAGTTCACTACCGATGAATGGGTAGACCTCCTGATCCAGTCAATCGGCTTCAACCCCGAGATGTTCGGACGTCGCGCGAAACTACTTCAGTTGATCCGGCTGATCCCGTTTGTGGAACGTAACTACAATCTCGTCGAATTGGGCCCGAAGGGCACCGGCAAATCGCACATCTACTCTGAGTTCTCGCCCCACGGCATGTTGATTTCCGGCGGTGAGATCACCGTGCCGAAACTGTTCGTGAACAACGCCAACGGGAAGATCGGCCTCGTCGGCTACTGGGACGTCGTCGCGTTCGACGAGTTCGCGGGCAAGAAGAAGCGCACCGACAAGGCGCTGGTCGACATCATGAAGAACTACATGGCGAACAAGTCCTTCTCCCGCGGTGTCGAGACGCTCGGCGCGGAGGCCTCCATGGTGTTCGTCGGCAACACCTCGCACACCGTTCCGTACATGCTCAAACACTCCGACCTCTTCGACGAGCTCCCCGAGAGCTACCACGACTCGGCCTACCTCGACCGCCTGCATTTCTACATCCCTGGTTGGGAAATTGACACGATCCGCGGCGAGATGTTCTCCAGCGGTTACGGTTTCGTCGTCGACTACATCGCCGAAGTCCTCAAGTCGATGCGAAATCTCGACTACTCCGATCGTTACCAGCAGTACTACACACTCGGCTCCGACATCTCCACTCGCGACCGAGACGGCATCCACAAGACCTTCTCCGGTCTGATGAAGCTGCTCTACCCGCACGAGCAGGCCACCGCCCAGGAGATCGAAGAGATCTTGCGCTTCGCGATCGAGGGCCGCAAGCGCGTCAAGGACCAGATCCTGCGCATGGACGCCACTATGGCAACGGTGAAGTTCGGGTACCAATCGCTCGCGGGTGAGTGGACCGCTGTCACGGCACTGGAGGAAGACGAGTACCCCCGGCATTACTACCGCGATCGACCAGACGCTGTCGAGGAGATCGAGGACCTTGTCGGTCCGGCCCAACCTGTGGTGGGTGCGGCCGGCTCGGAGAATGCGGTCGTCTCCGTCCCGATAAAGGAGGAGTTGTATCAAGGACACCGAGATTTCATCGAAAATCAACGCGGCGTCTCCTACGAAACACTCCTTATGCCGTACTTGCGCGGCGCGTCCGAGATCGAGTTGCACGACCCGTACATCCGGATGAACCACCAGGGTCGGAATCTCGTCGAGTTACTGGCCTTGATCGCCTCGGCCAAAGACCCCGCCGACGAGGTGACATTCAAGCTCTACACCCTGCTCGAGACCGACCCTGAGTATCAGAAGAGACAGTTGCAGATGATCGGCCAGATCATTCAGGGGGCTGCCCAACAGGGCATCAAGCTTGACGTGTCTAAGGACCCTGGCGGTCATGATCGCTGGATCCGCACGAACAACGGATGGCGCATCAACCTCGGCCGGGGCCTCGACATCTTTCAGAAGCAAGAAGGCGGCTGGTTCGACTTCGGCAGTACGCGGCAGGAGTTCCGTCAGGCCAGGGCATTCGGCGTGACGTATATCCGGGAAGCGAATTGACGGGGGACGTCGACGGACGTGAACCTGCCGACGTCGCCCGTGACTGAATGGTCGAGAGGCGCATCGTCATCGGATGACGGAGTCGAAGGTCTCCGCGGCTAACGATGATCACGACGGGTGCCCTCGCTGCGTTGAAAATCGATCGGAATTCGACACTTTCCCGAAGATTACGTATCGCCAGCTCGTTCCCAAGTCGAGATGTCGAGAACTCGTGTCGACAATCTATGTCG
The DNA here is from genome assembly GCF_002076325.1 of Rhodococcus sp. 66b. Lineage (NCBI taxonomy): Bacteria > Bacillati > Actinomycetota > Actinomycetes > Mycobacteriales > Nocardiaceae > Rhodococcus > Rhodococcus sp. 66b. The sequence goes on along the minus strand of NZ_MUZB01000003.1, from coordinate 280,082 downwards.
AATAACCTATCTTATTCAGCTTTTCGACAGGCTTGGAATATATCTGGATGCCCACCAGAGGATGGCGACGATGGCGGATGCGGCATGGGGTGGTTGCGGGGGGTTGCGGGCTGGAGTGTTGCTTCGAGTCTGGTGAGGCGTTCTTCGAGGACGCCGGCGATGGCGAGCAGTCCGAGCAGGGTGGGTTCGGCGATGTCGCTGCCGTGCTGGGCGTGACCGAGCAAGGTGGTGCGCAGGAGTGAAATCATGGGGGTGGCCGAGGATGCAGTGAGATCCGAGTTCTGGTCTCCGCAGCGGGTTTCTCTTCGTGCCGTCGAGAACCCGTGTGCAGAACGTACGTCGAATATCGTGTCCATCAGTGTCGGACGGTACTCGAGTGCTGATGCGGAAAAACGTACAGTCAAACCACAGGACCTACTCAGTGAATGAGTGGATCAAAGTTGGGCGAGAGTGTCGAGACCGCCCCGGAAGTGCAGCTCCAAAGTGCTCAGGACTGGTCGGGCTTTCGCTGGGCGTGACATCAGTTGTCGAGTATTTCGCGGCATTGTTCCGGGGTGTTGCCTTGCTGTAGGCAATTCGACCACAGGACCTGGGGATGGTTCGGCGGATTCGTTACTGTCGGCGTGCTTGTCGTGGTCCGAGGAGCGCCAGCTGTTGGCGGTGCATCGGTCATTCCGGCTTCGGCCCGAGGGTCGGGGAAGGTCATTCCGAGTGAGTTGGTGCACGTAGTTCCGTCGCAGGATCCTCCGTTGGCGGTGATTTCGCTGACCCGGTTCATGGCTGCGGGGCCGGCGCATTCGTCCGTCCAACCGTATGTTCCGTCCGTGAACGCGGTGTTCGGACCGGGCGACGTGCAGTAGTCGATGTGCTTGGTCACCACCGGCGTTGGCGTGTCGATGAATGTTGCCTCAGCGGTGGGCGGTTCGACGATGGTTTCCGTCGTGGGTTCCACAATCGTGGCACTGGAAACCGGTGTGAGCGTCCCTGACGAGCTCGGCGCCGTGGCGGTCGCAGTTGCTCTCTCATACGAGGCAGGTTCGGTAGACGAGCCCTGGTCGCTGCACGCACTGAGCGCGAGAAGGAGGATCGGCGCTGCTAGCCAGGCCTTTTTCATTTTCATTGCGATCGCTTCATTCTGTGGACGGGTCGGCGTGTGGTGGCAGAGCTAGGACGGGTGTCAGCGGCGCATTTCTGCGTACGCCTGGCGCCGCAGCTGTCGAAGTTGCCGCCCATCGGCCAGTTGCCAGTCCCTCCAACCGTGCCGTTGCCGGCCCATGATGTCCGTCAACGGCGCCGAGGGTGGCCCGTAGCGTTTCCCGTCGACTTCGAGGGCCCCGTCCCGCGTGATCGTTGCGACGTAGGTGAGCCCGCGGCCGCCGTCGTGATACGTCAGCTGGTCGCCGACCTGTAGATGGCCGAAGAGCATGAGCTGCAAGATGTCATCGTCGTAAGCGATCGGGGCGGAAGACGGCATGATTCGATCGGGTTGGTTTGTGAGCATTGAGGATTCGGATGTCGAATCGTCGCCGTCGCACGAGTTCGGATTCGGCTCGTCAGGTTGTGTGGTTGCGGTGACTGCACCCTCGACATGATGTTCCGTTGTGGGTGTCGGTATCTCGGCTTTGTCTGCTTGTTGGTTTCCCGAACCCACGAGGTTTCCGATCCCGCGGCCCAATCGACCGAGTCCGGATCCGACTCCTGAGACGCCGGCACCGATCGCTTTGCCAGCCGCGCCGGCGACAGCGCTGCCTGCGGACGCTGCCCGACTTCCGACTTCCGCCAGGGCGTCGACGACGCTGGGACTCTCGTGTTCGGTCCAGCCCATGACCTGACTGCCGCGTGCCTGCGCGAAGTTGTCGAGGTCGTCTTTGAGGGTGACGATGTCGTGTTTGAGGTTGTGGGCGGCGCCCCACCGGAACCCGTCGAGTCGGTGCATTTTTGCGAAGTTCGAGAGTTCCGACCGCGCGTGCAGCAGCAGTTCGCCGTCGCGTTCGAAATGCTCTGCCAATAGTGTGCGTGCGTCGTCGAGCACCATCTGCAGATGTTGCGGTTCGGTGGCCTGCACGCGGGCGATCCGGAGTCGTTGCCACAGATAAAGCGATTGCTCACTGACCACTAACAGGTGCAGGGTTTCGCCGAGCCGGTTCTCTTCGATTGCGCGGCGGAGGTAGTCGGCGCGGTCCTGGACCGGGCGAGTGGCATCGAACCCGGCCAAGGTGCGTTTGACGTGTTCTCGGAGTCGTTCGATCGTCATACTCAGGGTGGGGCGGAGACCGGCTACAGATTCCCAGTCCGTGGTCGGGAGTGCTCCGTGTTCGTCGAGTGTGGTGACGAGCCGATCCAGGGTTGCGAAGTGCCCGACCACGTCACCGACACGGGAAGCTTGGGCGAGGACGAGGACTTGTTCGACCTTGCCCTCGACGCGGGCGATCGATTCGTTCACCGATGCGATGGCCGCCGAGAGTGCGACCTGCACTGCGATGAGTTGGAAGGACAATGCTTGGGTGGGGCCGAGGGACACTTTCTGCCATTGCAGTTGGTGACGGAACTTCCCTGCTTGGTCGACGACGGTCATTCGGAAGAAGCCGTTGTCACCGGGCAACGCTTTGTACGTGTTCAACGCCTGGACGCTGTTCGGGGACAACCGCACGAACTGACCGGCCTGGGCGGCAACAGATTTCGCTCCGACGGCAGCGGCGGCGACATTGGCCATCGAGGTTTTGCTGACTCCGGACACGGTGAGTGCTTCGCCGGCGATGTCGGTCAGGCGAGCGAGGTATCCGGCTACGACCTCCGGGTCCCCGGCAACGAGGATGCCTTCTGGTTCGACGGACACGGCGAGTTCGCTGCCGGAGTCGGTGCTGGCGAACAGGTCCATTGCAGCAGTGCCTGATCGAGTGGACTCTGACGGTGAACTGCTCGAGGAGGGCGTCTCGTTCATCGATGTCCGCTTTCTGCTGGTGTGATGGTTTCCGGTGGAAAGCATCCTGGCGATGTCGGTGATGGCACCGTCGGATCGTTTCCGTCCGCCGGGCGATTTCGCGCAGACCGCACGGAATGGCACCCTGCCACGTCCGGTGCAGCAGTGGCTCACCGCGAGTGGATGGACTGTACTGCCTGAGCTGCGGTGCCCGGACCGCACCTGGTAATTCGTCGGGACCAATGCGGCTGCGACCCTCGGGTCCTCGAACGTCGGCGAGTGGGCTGGCGATGGTGCGTCGCCGGAGCTCGTATTCGCTGCGGTTGCTGTGGTGGGTTCCCGACCATGTGTACGCGAGAGACCTTGTCCGGCCAGGGCCACGGCGTGGCTTGCATACTTATCGGGCTGGGGCAGGTGAGCGTCAATGAACGCTCGCCTGCCCCAGGGTTGTATCGGGGCGTTCAGATCTGGTTGATCCACCCGATGCGTGAGCTGTCGAAGGAGAGCAGTGTTTCCATAAGCACTACGTACTGTCCGGAGGCTGCCGGATCGTCGAAACAAACGTCGCCCGCGACCCGACCTCCGGGAGCCAACTCACCCGATTCCAGCGTGGAGCGGTCGGAGACGAACGTCGCGTCTTTTGAGACACCGTTAGGATCCTGCAATTTCCAATCCAAGTAACCATTGAAACGTTGCTGCTTGTCAGTGCCGTTGACGACGGTGACGTTCGTGCATAGAAGAGGACCACCGTATGAACGCTCTGCCGACTCCAGAGGTGCAGCAGTGATTTGAACGCCCTTTTTATCGACGGTAGCTCCCGCGTCGGCGCCGGTGTCCTTGCTCGTCTTTCCTGGGAAATCCAGGCTGGCTGCGCTGTCGGAATCCGCAGAACTTGATCCGTTGTTGTCCACTACTGTCGCTGGCTCGTCACCCCCACCAGCGACTGCGGCCACGCAACCTGCGAACAACAATGCAACGATCGCCAGGATGATCCACAAACCCCATCGCTTCTTCTTTGGCGGTTGCGGCGGCTGTCCGTATGGCTGCTGCGGCATCCCGTAGTGCGGGGGTTGTTGTCCGTATGGCTGCTGCGGCATCCCGTACTGAGGGGGTTGTTGTCCGTACGGCTGCTGCGGCGCTTTTTGTGGGTCGCTGCTGTTAGCTGGGTTGTTCGGGTCGGGATTCATGTGTCCTTCTTCTTATTTGTTCGCAGAGTTCGCTCGCAGCTCCCTTGCGGTTTAAAATTCGATTAGTTCTACCATCGCGATGCGACAAATACCTCTTTTGGTCCCAAAATTACGTTTCTCGAAAAGAATGGTGACACCGATTGGAACTTTCGGTTGCGCTGGTCACTGACACGACATCACCTCTCTGGCCCCTCCGTCGGTTGAACCGCTACTCGGCGCCAGGACCTGGGCCAAGCACACCCGAACATCGAATCCGAATATGCGTGGGCATACCGCCGGGCAACGCGCGACAGTCGTTATCCCGGGTAGGCGCTGCGCCGCGCCGCCCGGACTTCCGGTCGTAACCTGCCACGGTCCGGCACGTCGATTCCCGCCCCACGTGACTGTCGACGGTGGATCCAGATGAAATTCACTGTGGAAACAGCGATCTCAATCAGTGCCGGTCGTACCCGATTGTCCCAGCGATTGCGCTTGTCGACGACGGGGATCGCTGAGTGCAAAGGAACCTGAATCTGCCACCGAAGTTGAAAATAGAGTTTGTGCGGTTCGGATCCGTCGATAAATTCGTGTCGGAAAACTATGTCAGGTCGCTGTGTATCGTGAGGTTTTCGACGACGGACAGTCGGTTAGCTTGGCCGTACCGACAGGGCCTCCGCTATGCAGAAGAGGGCCGCACCCTTGCGGTGCGGCCCTCTTCTTGTGTCACTGATTAGACAGCGCGCACATCGGTGGCCTGAGGACCCTTCTGGCCCTGGCCAACCTCGAACTCCACACGCTGGTTCTCGTCGAGCGACTTGTAGCCGTTGCCCGAGATTTCAGAGTAATGAACGAACACGTCCGGTGCTCCGTCGTCGGGAGCGATGAAACCAAAGCCCTTTTCGCCGTTGAACCACTTCACGATGCCCTGTGCCATACCGATACTCCCTACACACTTGATCCGGGTTTCACATCGAAGTCCCGATCTCGTTTCCCATCCTTGCATGCCCGGCCACGACAGCCTCGCTACAGAGCATCGATAGGTAGTGCGGTCGAGACCTGCAGTCCGACAGAGCAGGAAGGCGATGAAAATGCCCGCTGGCCGGGTGGTTTCGATGTGGATTCGGGTTGCGGCCAACCTGCATTCGCCGGTCTGCTGGAACGAACCGGTGCTCGGATCGGGTCGATTCGGGTGCAGTGCTGCAGCCTGAGGTGATTGCTTCCGGTGCAGCTTGACAGGGACGGCCATCGTACGGCGGTGTCGCCGCGTTCGTTCGGAGCCGGGAGTTTTTCGAGGGAGCGTGCGCTGAAACTTCTGTCGAAAACCTCAAACAGGCGTAGTTTTCGACACATGCTGTTCGGTTACGTGCGGGTCTCGACCGCAGACCAGAATCCTGCCCATCAGATCGATGCCCTGACGCGGGCGGGGATCGACGCCGCAAACATCCACACCGACCACGCGGGTGGTGCGAAAGCATCGAGACCGCAACTCGACGCGGTGCTGACCCGTCTACGTAGCGGTGACACGTTGGTGATCACCCGACTGGATCGGTTGGGGCGTTCGGTGTTGCATCTGATCACCCTCGGTTCCGATTTACGCGAGCGGGGAATCGGATTGAAGGTCCTCGAGCAGGGCATCGACACCGCCACCGCGGAAGGGCGAGCGATGTTCGGGATGCTCTCCGTACTCGCCGAACTCCAACGTGAGCTGATCGTTGCCAACACCCGCGACGGATTGGCCGCAGCGCGCGCCCGAGGCCGTACCGGCGGCCGTCCGTCGAAACTGTCCGGCGATCAGATCGTGCTCGCCCAGCAGCTCTATGACGCGGGGGAGAAGACGGTGGCACAGATCGCGGCGATGTTGAATGTTCCCCGCACTACTGTCTACGGACACCTGAACAAGCGCACACGGGCGGCGAGTGCGTCGACTGATCCGGTGAGCACGGTAGCTGCGGTCCCTGTTGCGCCGGCGCAAACGTCGCGGATCTGCCAGTCCTGCGGGTACGAGCCGAGCACCAGAGCCGAAGCAGCCCATCAACGCGGCGACCTGGCCGTGATCTGGCTGCATCCTCATACCGACAATCCGGCCGATCCTGGTTCGGTGATCGCCCGATCGCATTGCCATCAGTGCGAGCCGGGGCCGACGGCGTTCGATGTCGCATGCACGGTGTGCGGCGACGGACCAATCCTCGCCGGCGATTTCGCACAGACCGCACGCAGTGGCGCCCTGCCGGATCCGGTGCAGCAGTGGATCACCGCGAGTGGATGGACTGTACTGCCTGAGCTGCGATGCCCGGATCACACCTGAAAATTCGTCGGGACCCGTGAGTACTGTGCACTGATGCAGACAGTATGGACAGTGACGGACAACTCCGCTCGCGAGCTTCGCGATTCGCGACTTGCCGCTGACTTCATCACCCTTGAGATCGACGGAATCAATCCCGATCCAGTGATGCGATGGGCCGAGTTGCGTTCAGTGCTCCGACATCTCGAAGATCACGCGGGCCGCGTTTTCACCACCGCGGAGGCGGCATCGGAGGCACTGTTCGACGATGGCGGCGGCTTCGGTATTTCATCGGTTCTCCGAGCAGGGGTCCTGGACCAACTCCATACCCAGCAGATCGTCGGCGAGTACGTGTTACCGCCGAGAATGGCGCCGGGAGTCACCGAGAAACTCGGTGTCTACGTCTACGCGCTGATCGATCCACGAGATCGCTCCATCTTCTACGTCGGTAAAGGAGTCGGAGATCGCGTCTACAGCCACGTCTGGTCCGCAATGGGAGCCACTGACCTCATCGAAGACGGAATCGAACGCGAAGCCCGCGCAGTGAAATCGGCAAAGAACCAACGCATTCGAGATATCTATCAGTCGGGCAAAACAGTCGAACACGTCATCCTGCGGCATCGGATCGAACCCGACGCGACAGCCGACAAGAGCGCATACGCCATCGAGCAAACCTTGATCGATGCGCTCCGCCTGATAGAAGCGCCGACGGGTACGGCAGTGTTGGCGAACATCGCGGGCGGTCACACCACCACAGAGTGGGGCGTGATCCCGCTACCGGAACTGATCAGGCGTTACGCCGCGGCCGCGGCGCCTGAGATCGAACGGCCGTTCGTTGTTCTCATTGTCAACGCGGCACTGAACCCAGACAACTCCAAGGAGCAGATTTACGAAGAAGGTCGAGGCTGGTGGCACGCCGGCCCGGTTATTCGCAACACAGCGAATGTTCCGATTTTCTTCGTTGCCGCAGACATCGTCCGAGCGGTGTATAGGGCTTCTAGTTGGGAACAGAGCGGGCAGGGCGGAGCGTGGCGGTTCTCCGGCCCGGCGGATCCGGAACTGGAAACCCGCTACGTCGGAACCAGTGTCGCGGAGCTGAAGAAGGCTCGGCGGACTAGGCGATGGCGTCAACATGGTTGGCATCCCTACCCGGTGGAGTGAAAACGCTGCCCGCACATTCGTCGAGTTCTGCTTGCGGCACCGAGCCCCTGGGTCGCCGATAACATAGATTATGTCAGATGAACCGCGAGAGATGCTGCACAGCAATGGTTTACGCTGTTGCGGGGATCTCGATCGCTACCAAGTCGAGTCCCGTAGCCGCCGCTGAGTGATGCGCTGGTCGATGTCCTCTTTCTCGGTCGAACGCGGTTCGGGCAACATTGGCGTGATTCTGCACGCCGGGGACGCCGGTGAGTGGACTGGCGAACTTGCAGAACCTGCGCAGTGCCGTTCATACAGAGCGAGTGCACTGTACGTCTCACAGACGGCCGGTGGGCGGACCGGGATCACAGTAGGAGGTGTGCCCTGCGGGACTGTCAGCCGTTTGTTTATCGGCGTTTACTCGTTCCGGGCAGACCGCCGGAAACGACGGAGCGGATCCCTCCGGCCGGGGCCGGCCTTCCGCAATGCGGAACTTTCTTCGCAACAGGAAGAGGCTTCGGACCTAGCCGCACGTACAACTGCCGGCGCAGTCGACGAGCTTCGGCAACCAGTTCGCGCTCACGCTCGGAGAGTGGACGAGCAGATGCGACGTCGGTCGCCGTTCGTAAGAACTGCTCCACCTGCTTCAACTCGGCACGTGCAACCCTCTGGCGTTTGCTTTCACTTGGCGGCTCTACCGAATTTTGCTTCTTCCGTCGTCGGCCCATATCGGATGCTCTCATACCTCTCTGACACCTTGGGCCAGCTTGCATTGCGTATAGCTGCGCCGGCATCGCGAGAAGTATCAAATCAATTCGCCAATGCCGCAGGCGTATCGCGAAGGACGTTGACTTGCCAGCAGAAATGATGAAGGTGCGGCAAGGTAAGTTTTCGGCGAACCCAGTGGACCACTGATCAGAACGAGGAAGTGACGTACGTGGCTAAAGATGGTTGGGAATTTTGGCGGGTCAGCAATGCGTCGAGCGGCGCACTGGAATGGCTCGCCGTCACGCGACCGGGCGCACGCGCTGCGATCGACCGCGAAAAAGTGTGGACGCTGCTGCCGAAAAGCCGCATGTTCATCGCAAACTGGTTCCTGACCGCCGACTTCGGACGAGAAGACGACGCGAACGAATGGGTGTACGAGAACATCGACTCCACCGAAGCACGGGAGGTCGCACTGGAGGTACCGGAGCCATCGACCGCGATCGTGACCCGATTGACCCACCCCGAGTCGTCCCTAACACTGAATCAGATCGATCGGCACCCCGTGGACAAACTCCTAGGCAAGCGAGTAGCAGACAAACTCGAGAACTGTAACTGACCTACCGGCGAACCGTCCGCCGCGGACGAACCCCGGTCATTTACCGCCCATCACACCAAAATTCAGGAAGAGTGCGGTACCTCGTTGAAACATTCGACTTCCAGACCCGTACCGCCCCTCAGTCTCGTGATATCAGTGCAACTCTTGATATCAGTGCAAACCAACTGATGGTTTGATTTCTGAAATATTCCACGCTGACAATCCGGCTGTATCGAGGGCGGGATTGGTGGCGATTAAGCGAAGTCAGAACTGACTCCACCATGTGGCAAATGCGTTCCAGGCTGTGCTGACCCACCCCCAGACGGGAGGCATGACAAACAGGTCAGGTAAGTATCCGATCATCGTTGGTCTCCTCAGAGTGGATTCCACCAGGCGGCCAGTGGCAGCAAGAATGCGTACCAGAACAGCACTTCTTCGGGAAAATCAGGTAGGCGTCCGATCATGCATCTCTCCTCCCCCCGACTTACTTCGTTCATCGCGCCTGATAGTGGTGCGTTACAGTGCCGGTTCTGGACAAGGGAAGTCTTCCGGCCAAAGAACACGCCACAGCGAAATCACCGCCCTACTCGGCGACAGGCGCACCTAGAGGTTCGGCCGTCAGGAACTAGGGACATCATCACTGTCGGACCCCGAACTATTCTTGGAACCGCGACGAGCAGCAGGTCGCCACTCTGACCTGACCGCAGCGAAAGCTGAAGTCCTGACCTGCACAAACCGTGCAGATCGGTCTACGTGGCGACCTAATCCTCATGACGACTGCTGGGCAGATCTGCCGCGAAACACGGTGGCGAGACCCGCCAGTGCTTTGTTGTGAGGAGTGCCTCGCACGTCGTTGTCGGGGCACATCGCACCGTCGCCGCCCGCTCACTCCACCTGGTTTCGGCCGGAACAGCGGCGCATTCGAGATCGACGAGCACCGAAGAAGGTCTCGTGCTGTGCCCGCCGAGTACGAATGGGAGAGCACTCGACGGGTTCTAGCGGCTCGATTCAGCACAGAACCGGACCACTTCCGAGTGTCCTCTCTTTGCGGTGACCGCGGTGTGCCGGTTTCTTCGAGCGCTTCTCAGCCGAGTGAAACCATGAGGTCCGGCCTTGTGCAGGTTCTCACTGTGGACATGGGTAAGGAGTACTTCCGCAACGATGTGAACCTTCTTGTTCATGTCAGGATGACGGCCGCGTTCATGTCAGGATGACGGCATGGACAGTGCAGAGGTCCCGTGTCGATCCTACGACCCGGATTTGTGGTTCTCGTCGGTCCGCAGCGAACTGTCGACTGCAATAGCGTTGTGCCGCAAATGCTCTCACCTTCATCAGTGTTTGACGGGTGCGCTCGACCGGCAGGAAGCGGCTGGGATCTGGGGTGGCCGACATATCGTCGAGGGGAAAATTGCGACCCTTCCGGGGACGACACGCCGCTACTCCGCCGGACGGCTCCGGTTCCATGCCCCTTCGAAAGCGCCTTAGAGACCTCCGGACCAAGGGCAGCGTCCTTGTGAAGCACTAAGGCTGGCAACGCCACGAAGGTTGTCCCAGCAGTTGCCGGTGAACGCGCTCTACCGGTTCGGTCAGGGGACCGTCCAGGCACCACCACCGGGCTGAATCATCACTGCCGGATAATTCGGCGGCCCGGTCGGCACTGTGACGGCGGCGACCACGATGCCCGCCCCTGTCTGGGCCTCGACGCTCGGATATCCGAGGTACGCGATGCCCGCCGCTCCGGTGGAGATGTTTCGCCAGTGAATGAAGACGCAGCAGTAGCGGTCTGCGATGAATCGGGTGACGCCCGGCGCCGCCGGATCGGTACTGGCGGTGACGTACATGGCGCCCACAGAAGGGAGGCCGGTCGCACTGACCGATGCCCCCACGACAGGAACGGGGAAGACGGTGTCGGTCGGTGCGGCAGCGGCAGGTTGTGCGCCGAAGAGCAGCGCGACCCCGATGCCGGCGACGATCGATGTTCGCCGTAAGCCATGGTGTGATCTCATCGCGTACCCCTGTCTTTGGGATGGGATACCCGGCTTCAGCGCAGTTAACAGAGACGACGACCGGTAGAGGCTGCCACCGAAGTGGCGAGCGACGCAGAGCTGCCAAACTAACTCACGATCTGGATCCACCTGACCGGCGGCCGGACACCTTCAGTGTCCCCCGAAATGAACTCCGCTGCGCTCCGTTCTGAGAAAAGCATTGATTGTTTTCACTTCTGGCTTTCCGATTCTCGTCGGCGGTGACCTGCGCACAACCCCTGGCGGCGCAAGCGCCGGCCGGTGGCTCCGAGAAATTTTCGCCACTCGCACGCTCCCACCAAAATTTTCTCGGCCCGGGGGTGGCACCCCGGCCCCTCATACCGACGCGATTCTCCTTTGCCAGAAGGCGAAAAAAATTGGCGGGGCACGAGGTCCGGTCACTTTCACAGCAAGGGGAACGACATGCAGAACATCCGTTTGAGGACCGCCACCGACGTCTTGGCCGCAATCCCGGCTTTGCTCGGATTCGTCCCCGCCAATTCCGTCGTGATGATCGCTCTCACCGGATCACCGGCCACCCTCGCGTTCGTTGCGCGCACCGATGTCATCGGTGCCGACGCGGCAGCCGACTACAGCACAGCACTCGAGCAAGCCGCAGCCACATCCGTTATCTGGGTTGTCATCGGCGCCGGTCCGGTAGCCGCCGCCGGACTCGATCAGATCGCGGCGGCGCAGCGAGAGCTCGACAGCATGGGAATCCGCAGCATCCGCACTCTTGTCGCGGAATCCGTCGCGGTCGGAGCGGGGTGGTTCGACACCAACGGCGAGGCGCCTGACCAGCAATGCATGTTCTGCGTCTGATGCCAATAGTTGCTCTGTCGCGGGTTCGCTTCGGCCACTGGGCCGGGCATCTGCGTTTCGTCCGTGTTGGCCGGCTGGGTCAGGGACTCCTCCGAAGGCGTTTGTCTGAAATGTCGTCCCCATCGGGGACGCCTCAACCCCGCGCCTTCAGCGCCGCCCGCGCGGCATTGAACCCACCCATCCCGTGGACCCCGCCGCCCGGGGGAGTCGCGGACGAGCAGAGGTACACGCCCGGAACCCCGGTGGCATAGGGGTCGAGCCCGAACCGGGGGCGCGCGATGATCTGCCGCGCAGTGTTCGCACCCGCGGAGATGTCGCCGCCCACGTAGTTGGGGTTGTACGCCTGCATCTGCGGCACATTGCGCACGTGGACGCCCACGATCCGGTCCCGGAATCCCGGCGCAAACCGCTCGATCTGACGCGTCACCGCATCGGTAGCGTCACCCGGATAGCCATGCGGCACATGCGCATACGCCCACACGGGATGGATGTCTCCGACGGAACGGGAAGGGTCGGCCAAGAACTGCTGGCCCAACAGAATGAAGGGCTTGTCCGGCATCTGACCCTGAACGGTCTGACGCTCGACAGCAGCAGTCTCCGAAATCGTCCCGGACAGATGCAGGGTGCCGGCCTTGCGGGCATGCGGATTCGTCCACGGCACGACGCTCCCGTCGGAATCGCCACGCACGGCGTAGTCGACCTTGTAGGCAGCGGTGCCGTAGCGGAATTTGCGGTAGGCCCGGGCAATGCGGTCGGGCTGCCGACCGTCGAGCAGACGACCGGCCGCATCGGGGGCGATGTCGAGCATGACGATGTCGTAATCGGCGATCTGGGAGTAGTTGGTCACCCAGTTCCCGGTTTCGATAGTGCCACCGAGGCTGCGCAGAATCGAGGCGAGCGCCGCAGCAATTGACCCCGAACCACCTTGTGCCACAGGCCAACCGTGAGCATGGGCTCCAGCAGTGAGCATCGAGCCGACAGCACTGGAGAGTGGAAGGGTCAGCGTCCCGAACATGTGCGCCGCGACGCCACCGAACAGCGCCCGCGCCTGTGGGGTCTTGAACATCCGAGCGAAACCCGTCGCGGGAAGCAGAGCGCCCGTCCCGAAACGGGCGAGCATCAGCGGGTGCTTCGGAACGTGCACGATCGGCTTGAAGACGTCCTGCACCAACTCGTCGAAGTTCTCGGAGAGGTATCCGAAGACGTCGAGCCACCTCTTACCGTCGACACCCAGTCCCTCAGCGGTCCGGTTGATGTCGCGCCAGAGAACCCCGGCGGTGCCGTCGTCGAGTGGATGGACCAGATCGATCTCGGGCCACCGCCACGTCAGGCCATGCTTGGCGAGTCCGAATTCGCGGTCGAGTTCCTTGAAGTAAGGAGAAGCCAAAGCGGTGGGATGGAAGGCGGAGCAATCGTCGTGGACGAGTCCGTCGACTATGTATTCGCTACTGCGGGTGCCACCGCCGATCTTGTCCGCACCCTCGATGACATGGACGTCGATTCCGGCGCGGGCGAGTTCGATCGCCGCCGCGAGACCGTTGGGGCCACTGCCCACCACTACTGCTGTTGTCATTTGCTCTTCGCCACCCGTCTTCTCAGGTGTGAGCCTACGGAAATTACAGCGATGGCATTCTGCGAGCAAACAATTCAGGCCTAGACCTTGGTTGATCGATCAACTTTTGTTACAGTTCGAGGCGCACTGGCCGCAGCTGATTCTTATCGCTGCGGCCAGTTGTTGCATTCATCGCCCATCGCGCCTGTTTCCTGCGGATTCGGTATCCTGTGAATCGGAACTTCTCTGCACAGACGCAGCTCCGAAATCTGTCGAGGGGCCTTCTGGCTCCCTGCATCGCCGCAGTTCAGAGCAATTATAGGGCTACCTTAGTTGCGCCCGTGCCGGGGTTCTGAATTATCGTTTTCGTTACACGGTTGACTCACAAAAGTTTCAACCGACCGAAGACTCACGTCGCCGGGTGCCAGAACGCACACCATCGCGTCTGCGCAGGGCGGCTACTTCGGTGGTACCGAACACATCGTCGTGTCGGTGCTTTGAAGGACTTGCATTGCAAGTTGATGGCCATCAGCGCTGCTGGTCGTCGGTGCATCTTTATGGCATACGAAGGCTGGGTATGAAGCAACTTCCAGGCCCCCAGGGCCTCTATCACCCGTCCAATGAGCACGACTCCTGTGGAGTCGCATTTGTTGTCGACATGCATGGTCGCCGCAGCAGGGACATCGTCGAAAAGGCGATCACCGCTCTGGTCAACCTCGAGCATCGCGGCGCTGCCGGATCAGAACCCAACACGGGTGACGGTGCGGGCATTCTGCTGCAGGTTCCCGACAAGTTCTTCCGAGCTGTCGTGGACTTCGCGCTGCCCGCCGAAGGCGCATACGCAACCGGTATCGCATTCCTCCCGCAGGGCGATGCCGATGCACACGAGGCTGCTGCTGCAGTCGAGAAGATCGTCGTCGAAGAGGGCCTGAAGGTTCTCGGCTGGCGCGAGGTCGGAACAGACGACTCCTCGCTTGGCGCACTGGCGCGCGACGCGATGCCGACGTTCCGTCAGATCTTCATCGGCTCCGAGGATGACAAGTACACCGGCATGGACCTCGAGCGTCGTGCATACGTGGTGCGTAAGCGCACCGAGCACGAACTCGGCTCCGAAGGCGCCGGCAAGGGTGGCCCGGGTAGCGAGACCGTGTACTTCCCCAGCCTGTCCGGCCAGACGTTCGTCTACAAGGGCATGCTCACCACCCCGCAGCTCAAGGGTTTCTACCTCGACCTGCAGGACGATCGTGTCGAGAGCGCACTTGGCCTGGTCCACTCGCGCTTCTCCACCAACACGTTCCCGTCGTGGCCGCTGGCGCACCCGTTCCGCCGGGTCGCTCACAACGGTGAGATCAACACCGTCACCGGCAACGAGAACTGGATGCGCGCTCGCGAGTCCCTCATCGACAGCGACGTCTTCGGTGGCCGCGAGAACCTGGACAAGATCTTCCCGATCTGCACCCAGGGCGCCAGTGACACCGCTCGTTTCGACGAGGTGCTCGAGATGCTGCACCTCGCCGGCCGCAGCCTGCCGCACGCAGTTCTCATGATGATCCCGGAAGCCTGGGAGAAGCACGAGAGCATGGACCCCGCTCGTCGGGCGTTCTACGAGTACCACTCGGCTCTCATGGAGCCCTGGGACGGACCGGCGTCGGTGTGCTTCACCGACGGCACCGTCATCGGCGCCGTGCTGGACCGCAACGGTCTGCGTCCGTCGCGTCTGTGGATCACCGAAGACGGCCTCGTCGTCATGGCGTCGGAGGTCGGCGTTCTGCCGATCGATCCGTCCACCGTGGTCCGCAAGGTCCGCCTCCAGCCCGGCCGCATGTTCCTCGTGGACACCGCGCAGGGCCGGGTCATCAGCGACGACGAACTCAAGTCCGAACTCGCTGCCGAGCACCCGTACCAGCAGTGGATCGACGAAGGTCTGATCCACATGGACGACCTGCCGGACCGCCCGTACACGTACATGTCGCACGAGCGCGTCGTGCTGCGTCAGCAGCTCTTCGGTTTCACCAGCGAAGAGGTCAACCTGCTGGTCAAGCCGATGGCACTCTCCGGTGCCGAGGCACTGGGCTCGATGGGTACCGACACTCCGATCGCCGTGCTCTCGTCACGTCCCCGGATGCTGTTCGACTACTTCTCGCAGCTCTTCGCTCAGGTCACCAACCCGCCTCTCGACGCGATTCGTGAAGAGGTTGTCACCAGCCTCGGCGCGACCATCGGCCCCGAGGGCGACCTGCTGCACCCGAATGCGGACTCCTGCAAGCAGATTGCGCTCCCGCAGCCGATCCTGCACAACGACGACCTTTCGAAGCTCGTTCACGTCAACGACGACGGCGAATTCCCGGGCTTCCGCAGTGTCGTGATCCGCGGCCTGTACCCCGTCAAGGAAGGCGGCGACGGTATCCGTCGTGCGCTCGAGGGCATCAAGTACCAGGTCTCGCAGGCAATCGAGGGTGGCGCACGCATCGTCGTGCTCTCGGACCGCGAGTCCACCGAGGATTACGCGCCGATCCCGTCGCTGCTCCTCACCTCAGCCGTGCACCACCACCTGGTTCGTGAGAAGTCGCGCACCAAGGTCGGTCTCATCGTCGAGGCCGGCGACGCCCGCGAGGTGCACCACATGGCGCTCCTCATCGGCTTCGGTGCCGCAGCGGTCAACCCGTACATGGCTTTCGAGACCATCGACGAGTTCCTGCAGAACAAGGAACTCGAGGGCCTGACCCTCGAGAAGGGCATCGCGAACTACATCAAGGCAGCCGGCAAGGGTGTCCTGAAGGTGATGTCCAAGATGGGCATCTCGACGCTCGCGTCGTACACCGGTGCTCAGCTGTTCCAGGTCATCGGCCTCTCGCAGGAGCTGACGGACGAGTACTTCACCGGTCTGCAGTCGCAGCTCGGTGGCATCGGCCTCGACCAGATCGCAGCCGACGTCGAAGCGCGTCACCGCATCGCGTACCTCGATCGCCCCGAAGAGCGCGCTCACCGCGAGCTCGAGGTCGGCGGCGAGTACCAGTGGCGTCGTGAAGGCGAGTACCACCTGTTCAACCCGGACACGGTCTTCAAGCTCCAGCACGCAACTCGCACAGGTCAGTACGAGGTGTTCAAGGAGTACACGACAATGGTCAACGACCAGTCGGAGCGCCTTGCCGCTCTGCGTGGTCTGTTCGACTTCAACATCGGCAAGCGGCCGTCGATCTCGATCGACGAGGTCGAGCCGGCCAGCGAGATCGTCAAGCGTTTCTCGACGGGTGCGATGAGCTACGGCTCCATCTCCGCCGAGGCTCACGAGACTCTCGCCATCGCGATGAACCGTCTGGGCGCCCGCTCCAATTCCGGTGAGGGCGGCGAACATCCGTCGCGCTTCACGCCGGACGAGAACGGCGATCTGCGTCGCAGTGCCATCAAGCAGGTCGCGTCGGGACGCTTCGGCGTCACCTCGCACTACCTGAGCAACTGCACCGACATCCAGATCAAGATGGCGCAGGGAGCCAAGCCCGGTGAGGGCGGCCAGCTTCCGGCTCACAAGGTGTACCCGTGGGTGGCCGAGGTTCGGCACTCCACGCCTGGCGTCGGGCTGATTTCGCCGCCGCCGCACCACGACATCTACTCGATCGAGGATCTCGCTCAGCTGATCCACGACCTGAAGAACGCCAACCCGCAGGCCCGCATCCACGTGAAGCTGGTCTCCGAGGTCGGCGTCGGAACCGTCGCGGCCGGTGTCTCCAAGGCACACGCCGACGTCGTTCTGATCTCCGGTCACGACGGTGGCACCGGTGCCACCCCGCTGACCTCCGTCAAGCACGCGGGCGCACCGTGGGAGCTCGGCCTCGCCGAGACCCAGCAGACGTTGCTGCTCAACGGTCTTCGTGACCGCATCGTCGTGCAGGTCGACGGCCAGCTCAAGACGGGTCGCGACGTCGTCGTCGCTGCCCTGCTCGGCGGCGAGGAGTTCGGTTTCGCCACCGCACCGCTGGTGGTCTCGGGCTGCATCATGATGCGCGTCTGCCACCTCGACACCTGCCCCGTCGGTGTCGCGACGCAGAACCCGTTGCTGCGTCAGCGTTTCAGTGGCAAGCCGGAATTCGTCGAGAACTTCTTCATGTTCATCGCCGAAGAGGTTCGCGAGCTCCTCGCGGAACTCGGTTTCCGCACGCTGCTCGAAGCAGTCGGCCAGGTCGACATGCTGGACACCACGCGCGCTCTCGATCACTGGAAGGGAAGCAAGGCAGGCAATCTCGATCTGTCGCCGATCCTGACCCAGGTCGAGTCCGCGTTCATGGACCAGGACGTCCACTGCACCGGAACGCAGGATCACGGTCTGGACAAGGCACTCGATCAGCAGTTGATCGTCTCGGCCCGCAACGCACTCGACAAGGGTGAGGCGGTCTCGTTCGAGTCCGCGATCACCAACGTCAACCGCACGGTCGGCACCATGCTCGGCCACGAGGTCACCAAGGCGTTCGGTGGAGAGGGCTTGCCCGAGGGCACCATCGACATCACGTTCACCGGTTCCGCCGGTAACAGCTTCGGTGCTTTCGTGCCCAGCGGTATGACCCTGCGCCTGCACGGCGACGCCAACGACTTCGTCGGCAAGGGTCTCTCGGGTGGACGCATCGTCGTACGCCCGCCGCTCGATGCAGCGGAAGGCTTTGTCGCCGAGGACAACATCATCGGTGGCAACGTCATCCTGTTCGGCGCCACCAGCGGCGAGGCTCTGCTTCGCGGTGTCGTCGGCGAACGCTTCGCAGTCCGTAACTCCGGCGCCACTGCCGTCGTCGAGGGTGTGGGCGATCATGGTTGCGAGTACATGACGGGTGGAAAGGTGGTCATCCTCGGAGCCACCGGACGTAACTTCGGCGCCGGCATGTCCGGTGGCGTCGCGTACATCTACAACCCCGACAAGGCATTCGAGAAGAACCTCAACACCGAACTGGTGGACCTCGAGGATCTTTCGGGCGACGACTTCACCTGGTTGAAGAGCGTCATCGAACGTCATCGCGACGAAACCGGCTCCGAGGTTGCCACGCGCATCCTCGGCGACTGGTCGCAGCAGGTGGGTCACTTCGCAAAGGTGATGCCCCGCGACTACAAGAAGGTTCTTTTGGCCATCGCGGCCGCAGAGAAGGATGGCAAGAACGTGGACGAGGCAGTTATGGAGGCAGCTCGTGGGTGATCCAAGCGGCTTCCTGAAGCACACGTCGCGCGAACTTCCGGTTCGCCGGCCGGTGCCGTTGCGCCTGCTCGACTGGAAAGAGGTCTACGAGGAGTTCCCGAAGGAAACCCTCCAGACCCAGGCCAGCCGTTGCATGGACTGCGGAATTCCTTTCTGTCACAACGGTTGCCCTCTCGGAAACTTGATTCCCGAGTGGAACGACCTGGTCTTCAAGGACCACTGGCACGACGCCATCGAGCGTCTGCACGCGACCAACAACTTCCCGGAGTTCACCGGTCGTCTGTGCCCCGCACCCTGTGAGGCGTCCTGTGTCCTGGGCATCAACCAGGATCCGGTCACCATCAAGCAGGTCGAGGTCGAGATCATCGACAAGGCCTTCGACGAAGGGTGGGTCAAGCCGGTTCGCGCCGCGCATGCCACCAACAAGAGGGTCGCAGTTGTCGGCAGTGGTCCGGCCGGTCTGGCTGCAGCGCAGCAGCTGACCCGCGCCGGTCACGCAGTGACGGTCTTCGAGCGGGCAGACCGCATCGGCGGCCTGCTGCGCTACGGCATCCCCGAGTTCAAGATGGAGAAGCGGCACATCGACCGCCGTCTCGAGCAGATGGAAGCCGAAGGCACCGTCTTCAAGACCAACGTCAATGTCGGCGTGGACATCACCGCGGACGAGCTGCGCGAGCAGTTCGACGCAGTGGTTCTGGCCGGCGGCGCCACCGCAGCTCGCGATCTGCCGATCCCGGGCCGCGAACTGGACGGCATCCACCAGGCGATGGAGTTCCTGCCGATCGCCAACCGCGTGCAGTTGGGTGACCTCGACGCTCCCACCATCACCGCTGAGGGCAAGAAGGTTGTCATCATCGGCGGCGGCGACACCGGAGCGGACTGCCTCGGCACCTCGCACCGTCAGGGCGCAGCCAGCGTGCACCAGTTCGAGATCATGCCGCGTCCGCCGGAGACTCGCGCCGAGCAAACTCCGTGGCCGACGTACCCGCTCATGTTCCGCGTGGCTTCGGCTCACGAGGAAGGCGGCGAGCGTCTGTTCTCCGTCAACACCGAGAACTTCGTCGGTGAAAACGGCAAGGTCACCGGACTCAAGGCTCACGAGGTCGAGATGAAGTCGGGTCGTTTCGAGAAGGTCGAGGGCTCGGACTTCGAGCTCGAAGCCGATCTCGTGCTCCTGGCAATGGGCTTCGTCGGTCCCGAGAAGCCGGGTCTGCTCACCGATCTCGGTGTCGACTTGAACGAGCGCGGCAACGTCGCCCGCACGTCGAAGTGGAACACCAACGTCGACGGCGTGTTTGTGGCCGGCGACATGGGCCGCGGGCAGTCCCTGATCGTCTGGGCCATCGCCGAGGGACGTTCCGCAGCAGCCGCTGTGGACACCTACCTCGAGGGTGTCACCGCCCTTCCGTCACCGATCCACCCGACAGCGGCTCCGCAGCGCTAGAGGCTCTTACAAAGCCGCACCCCATCGCATTCGGTGGGGTGCGGCTTTGTTTCTGCAAGTAGTTCGCACGATCTGTAACAAACCTTCATCAATCGTGCATCGGACAGACACAACGTCCAGACAGTATGATTCCGGAGCATCGATAGTGGTGTATGGGTTGCTTAAGTTAAATCAGGGGAGTTTCATGCGTGCGAGGCGTCTCGTTGCGGTGTTGTCGGCACTAGCTGCGGCAGTAGTGGTACCGGTTGTCAGTTCTCCCGTGGCGTCGGCTGATCCCTGCCCCGGTCTGTACGTCGTGGCCATTCCTGGAACCTGGGAGCCTTCGGGTACTTCTCCCGGTGCCGGCATGCTTGCCCCGGTCACCAACGGCCTTCCCGGTTCCGTACGCACCGATTACGTCACGTACTCGGCAACGGCCTTCCCGTGGGAGTCCAACGTCTACGCCAAGTCGAAGCAGCAGGCAGTCGACAACGCCCGCGGCATGATCGCCGCGATGGCCGCCTCGTGCGGTGACACCCGCTTCGCGATCGTCGGATACAGCCAGGGCGCCGACGCGGCAGGCGATCTCGCAGCCGAGATCGGAACCGGCATCGGCGTTGTTCCCCCGACTCGCGTCGAGGGCGTCGGCCTCCTGTCCGATCCCCGCCGCTCCGAGTCAGACGTCCTGATCGGACCTGCTGTCGGAGGCAACGGAGCCAGCGGCGCTCGCATCGGTGGATTCGGTTGGCTGTCAGGCAAAACGGTGACGCTGTGCGCCGTCGGTGATCTGTACTGCTCGACGCCCAAGGACGATTTCGTGATGCGTCTGGCCGGGTTCATGGCTCAGGTTTCCGACCCCACTCCGGCAAACGCTCTCTCGCTGCGCGACGAGGCCGCCGTGATCGTCAACGATCTGGTCACTGCAGGCGGACTCCCCGCACTGATGGCTCAGCTCGATCCAGGCGCGAACTCCCGGCGCGTCGATCAACTGGTCGCCTTCTACGGCTCGCAGGTTCACACCGACTACACGCGTTACGTTGTTGACGGCGCAGGCAATTCGGCCACATCCTGGCTGCACAACTGGTTGGCCGGCAAGGCCTGATCAGCAGTACGTCTGCTCCGCGGTGTCGACGTAGATCTCGGCGATCCGCTGCGAAGACATCGGCGTGATCTGTGAGTACACCTCGCCGACGGAGTTGAACTCCGCCAGCACCTCGGACCGCGGCATGCCGTCGGCCAGAGCCTTGCAGGTGCCGTCGGCGTAGAGGATCTCGGCGGAATCCATTCCGGCGGGCGGGATCCCGGCCAGACGTAGTGCAGCGATGTACCGCTGTCCCTTCTCGCCTGCGTTCGCGACGATCTCGTCCGGTGAGCGTGCGTCGATCGGTGCGTTCGCCGGTGGCGCTACCTGTGGCGCTACCGGAAGCGACACCTGCGGGGGCGTCGATTCGACGACGCTCGGCGCTGCTTCCGCAGGTTCGGCGAGTGGGCTGGTCGGCAATTCGGGGAGCGAACTGGGAGCAGTCGAACTCGACGTTGCCGCCACCGTGGTGCTGGTGGCAGCAGAAGTGGATTCCGCTGCGTCGCTGTCGGATTGGCTGCTGCAGCCGCTGAGGAGTAGGCCCGCTGCCGCGACGCAGAGGACCAGTCTGTTCGTGTTCATCACCCGTGAGTGTTACACACCGTACCGCTTAGTTTGTCCGTTTTAAGGAAACTCCCTTTTGCCCTGTTTTTAAGTCGAAGTCCTGTGATATACATCTGTTCAGTTGTTACTTGTGAGTAGGAGCACACCGCAAGACCTTGTCGGCGGCGGTCGAAACACAAGCAATGACTGCGAGTTTCGTCCCCCATCACATAAACGGCAGGGAGAAATCAGTGCAGAAATCTAACAAGAACGGCAACAGACGTCTCGGCACGCGCGTGGCCGTTATTGCAGGTACCGCAGGTGCAGTGCTGGCTTTTGCAGCGCCGATGGCCTCGGCTCAGGACCCGGTCGACAATTCGGTACCGGGCGCCGCAGTGTGTCCGGCTACTGCCGAATCCTGTGTGTCGGTAGTGGTTCAGAGCGGAACCTTCGACAACAACGGCTTCAACCTCCCGATCGGAAAAGGCGACATGATCATCGCCGCCGAGGCCGGCTCCGGTGAAGGTGAGTCCACCGTTCTTCTCCCGCGCGACGACGGACACAACGGTGTCTACTCCAAGCCGCTGACGGTTCCCGGCGGCGTTCTGGGAATCGATCTTCCGTTCGGCAATCTCTTCGGCCTGGCCGCAGTAACGGCCGAGGTGGAGGCAACGGCTGCGCCGACTCTCAACGGAATCATCACCGACATGGATCTGAGCATCCCGGTGCGGATGAAGATCAACAACGCGTTCCTCGGTGACAACTGCTACCTGGGTTCCGCGGCGGCACCGGTGAATCTCCGTCTCGCGCCTGACCCGTCAGTAGTACCGACCTACACGGTGCTTCCGTCGACTGCGCTGAAGGTGAGCCCGGTCGGGAACGAGGCCACCGGCTTCGCGCTGCCCGCTGCCAGTGGTTGCGGACCGTTCGGAGTGCTGAATCCGATCGTCAACTGGCGAGCAAAGGTGCCGGCCACTTCCGGAACCTCGCTCAGCACGATCTCCGACGCCTACCTGTATCCGGGCGGGCTCACCGGTAGCGATCCTCTCGACGATCTCGGTGGCGGAACAGGATCCAGTGGCTCGAGCGGTTCGTCCGGAAGCTCCGGTTCCTAGAAACTCGGATGCCTAGACGCAGCGGTGGTGACGGAATGTCACCACCGCTGCGGCGTCCGACCTGTAATAACCTGTGCCTCAGGGTGGGCGAAGGCGGCACTCCATCAGGAGAACCTGCGCGGCCACGAAATCACAGGGGAGTCCTCAAACATGTTTCGAGACAGCGTTCTTGCCGGTCCGGTCCTGCGTCGGGGTGTGACGGCACTGGCAGTTGCTGCCGCAGCCACCATGTTTGTCGGCACCGCAGCGACGGCGGAGCCGGCAGCAGTTGTCGGTGAGGTGTCCGCGGACTCCATCGCGGCAGCCCGTGCGCAGGCCATCGGAACGACGGTCACCGTCGTGGGAACCGCGACTACGCCGTCCGGAGTGTTCGAATCCAGCTTCTACGACAAGGGCTTTGGTCTCCAGAGCGGCAATTCGGGCATTTACATCAGCGATCCGAACAACTCCGGGATTGCTCTCGGCGATCAGGTTCAGGTCACCGGAGTCCTCGCGGATCAGGAAGGCCTGCTCGTCGTCCGCCCGACTGCCATCGAGGTAATCGGCACGACCACTCAGATCAGCCCGGCGCGATTGCCCCTCAATGCAATCGGTGAGGGCAGCGAGGGTCGTCTCGTGACGGTGTCCGGGATCGTGAGCGGACCCGTCGTCGACGATCTGCCGTACGGCCACAAGATCCTGGTGTCCGGCGTCGACGGAAACACCGTCATCTTCGTCAACACCCAGACCGGAATTGACGTCGACGCCATTGCAGTCGGACGCCCGATCACCGTCACCGGTTTCAGTGGCCAGTACGCCAGCACCTACGAGGTTCTTCCCCGTTCGGAAGCCGATGTGCAGCAGGGTTTCACGGGCAGCCTGAGTTTCGGAAGCTGACCTAGATCTCGAACCGAGCTCCGACGCGCATCGACCCGGGAGACAACCGGCTGATTGTGCGTCCGAGCTTGGCTTCGACGGTCACGGGCACCACGGCCTTGTTCGTGCGAACTGCTTTCACGATGGCACTGGCCACCCGGTCGCGGGTGAAGTTGCGCTTGCGGTAGAAGTTGTCGACCTTGGTCTGATTCTCGAGTTGTTCCTCGGCGGTGGTCCCGGCGAACTCGGTGGTCTTGAGGATGTTCGTGTGCACGAGGCCGGGGCAGATGGTGCTGACGCCGATGCCGTGTGGAAGCAGCTCTGCCCGTAGGCAATCCGAGAGCATGAATACCGCTGCCTTGCTTGTCGAATACGCGGTGAGGGCCTTCTGGGGTGTGTAGGCGGCGGCCGAGGACAGGTTGACGACGTGTCCGCCGGTTCCGCGATCGATCATCATCGGGGTGAATGCCCGGCAGCCGTAGACAACTCCCCAGAAGTTGATGTCCATGACGCGCTCGAACTGGCGCTGCTCGGTGTCGGCGAATGTGCCGGAGAACCCGATTCCAGCGTTGTTGACGACGATGTCCGGCACGCCGTGATGCGCCGCGACTGTCTCCGCGAATCGGATCACGGCCTGTTCGTCGGACACGTCGACCTGGTAGGCGTGCGAACCGCCACCGAACACCGCTTCGGCTCCGCTGGCCTGAGTGGGTGTGTTGATGAGTGCCGCAGTGTCCTGCGCGCTTTCGAGGTTGATGTCGGAGACGACGACGATAGCTCCCTGGGCCGCGAAGGCGAGGGCCGTTTCACGCCCGATGCCGCTGCCTGCACCGGTGACAACTACGAGCGTGCCGGTGAGGTCGCGTAGTCGACGCTGCAACTTCGTGCCGCGTCGCCAGCCGGTGACGTCCTTCAGTAGCCCCATTGGTTGCCCTTTTCGTGTGTACGTTTGCGGCGTGTGTCTCTAGCTGACTTCCCCTCTGCGAAAGGTATCCGATGAGGGAGCTTCGTGTCGTACGAGTCGTTAGAGTGCGCACATCTGCAGGCTGCACTGGCCGCGGCTGCCCACTCCTCGACGGTGCTCCGGCAGTTCACCCGTTGAGGACACTCGAATCGGAATGAATTCCTGACCTTCGCTAACGGCCTGACCTGCAAATGTCGCTCGAAAACTGAACAATCTTCTCGCTACATTCCACTGAGCGGGACCTGCAACTAATCCCTGTGCCTTACGTCACAAACTGTCTCGACAATGCTTCACATCACAGTTTCTGACCTGGAGGTTTTGAATGAGTCGCAGTTCTCGGCGCGGTCACCGCAAGGTTGCCGCCGTCGCGCTGGCTGTCTCCGCCGGCCTGTTCGTCTCGTCGTGCGCTGACAGCGGGAACGGGGGCGGGAGCGGCGACGCACCGGATTCCGGTTCGGGGTTGTCCATCGGCCCGGTCAACGAGCAGTCCGGCGAGGGTGACGCGGTCAAGGGCGGCACGCTCACGTTCAGCGGGTACTCCGCTGTCACGAATCTCGACCCCGCGAAGACTCAGATCGCCGGTTCGGTCGCCGGTTCGGAGCTGGGCGCCATCTACGACACCCTGCTGCGCTACGACCCGGCGTCGAAGGAATTTGTTCCGAAACTCGCGGAGTCGATGGAACCGAGTTCCGATTTCAAGACGTGGACCCTCGAACTGCGCGACGGTGTGAAGTTCAGCGACGGGACGCCGGTGGATTCGGCGGCCGTGTCAGCGAGCCTCAATCGCTACGTCACCAACAAGGGGCCGCAGTCGAGCCTGTACGCGTCGAAGATTGCGTCGGTCGACACCCCGGACGCGTCGACGGTCGTCTTCAATCTTGTCGACCCGTGGACCGGTATCGAGTCACTGCTCTCCACCGGACCCGGCATGATCGTCGCGCCGAGCGCCCAGCAGGGCGATCAGTTCACCCCGATCGGCGCGGGCGCGTTCACCCTCGAGAAGTTCGCTCCCAACGAGGAATTGATCCTCGACGCTCGGGAAGACTACTTCGACGGTGCCCCGAACGTGGACAAGCTGCGGTTGATCAGCATCGTCGGTTCACAGTCCACCACCGAATCCCTCAAGAGCGGCGGCACCGACGTCGCGTACATGCGTTCGCTTCCGAACGTCCTGGATCTGATCGACTCCGGCTACCCGGGCTTCGTCGACATCCCGTCGCTGTCGTACCTCTCGCTCGTCAACACGGCTCCCGGTCGTCCCGGTGCCGACGTGCGGGTGCGTCAGGCATTGGCGCTCGCGACCGATCCCGTCGCTCTCGACAATCGCCTCAACGAAGGTAAGGGTCTGCCCGGCCAGGTCATCTTCCAGGACACCTCTCGCTGGCACAACGACGTCGCTCCGATCGGCGTAGACACCGCCAAGGCGAAGCAGCTTCTCGACGAGGCCAAGGCCGACGGTTTCGACGGCAAGATCACATACCTGACGCTGCAGGAGAATTCGGCGCAGGCGATGGCTCTGGCGTTGCAGTCGATGGCCAACGCCGTCGGTTTCGATTTCCAGATCGAGTACGTCAACTCGGTTGCCGACGTCGTCAAGCGTTTGTACGCCGACCGCGACTTCGACATGGCAACAGGTTCGGCCAATCTTGCGGAAGCCGATCCGTTCGAGCGTCTGTACTCGAACCTCAAGTCCGGTGGACGAAACAACGCCACGAGCTTCTCCGATCCGGAGATCGATTCGCTGCTCGACCAGTTGGGTGTAGCGACGTCGAACGACGCGAAGATCGAGGTGCTAGCCAAGATCCAGGAGCGCGCCAATGAGGTTGTGCCGTGGCAGGTTTACGGCAACACTCCGTGGCTCGGTGTGTGGGGACAGAATGTCCACGGCATTCAGCAGAGCCTGGACGGAATCATGTTCTTCGACAAGGCCTGGAAGAACTGAAGGCCTCTGAAGAACTGAAGAACTGATCAGACCCGAGAAGCGTCCCCGCGGGGACGCTTCTCGGCATCAGAGAGTGTGACCGATCAAGAAGTGAGATCGAGGGCGGCGCGAACGATGCTGTCGGAGTCGAGGCCGTGGTACCGGTAGACGTCTTCGAGTGAACCGACCTGACCGAACCGGCTCACTCCGAGCGCAGCACCCGGGACATTGTTGATTCCCGTCAGGAACGCGAGGGTGTGCGGGTGCCCGTCGAGAACGGTGACCATCGGCGCGGACCGGCTACTCGGGAAGATCTGATCCAGGATCCACGACGGACCGTCCGCGAGACCGCGCCGAGACTGGAGTGCTTCGAAGAGCAATCCGGGGCTGGTCACGCACACGACGTCGGCGGAAATGCCTTGCTCGCCCAGTCTTTCGGCGGCGACAAGTGTTTCGGTGACGGTGGCACCCATGCCGACCAGGGTGATGGCCGGATCAGGGTTGTGCCGCAGCGTGTACGCGCCGGCCACCACCTGACGTCGGCGGCGTTCTCGCGCAGCCGGATCGGTCGGCACCGCGGCCAAGGCCTGATCGACCGGACGGGTCGACAGACGCAGATAAGAAGAGCTGCCGTCTGGTCGGCCGAGGCGTCCGATGCTGTCGAGGAGCGTCCACTCCACGTCGACGGCGAATGCCGGTTCGAAACTGACGCATCCCGGCTGTTCGAGTCCGATGGATGGGGTCTTGATCGACTGGTGCGCACCGCCTTCGGCTGCCAGGGTGACGCCCGACGGAGTGCCGACCATGATCGACTGTCCACCGGCGTAGATGCCGTACGACCACGGTTCGAGAGCCCGCTCGATGAAGGGGTCGTACATCACGCCGATCGGGAAGAGCGGCTGGCCCCAGCGACTCCAGGTTGCACCGAGTTCGCCCATCAGTCCGACCAGGTTGGTCTCGGCGATACCGAGTTCCATGTGCTGACCGGTGGGCTTCTCACGCCAGTGCATGATCGTTTCGGCGTCGTCGGCAAACCAGTTGTGCCGCTCGTTGGGGGACCACACCCCGACCTTGTTCAGCCACCCTGCCAGGTTGGTGGTGGAACTGACGTCCGGGCTCAGTGTGACAACACGTTTCGCGGCGTCCGGCGCCTCTCGGCTGAGGTCGAGTAGCACCCGGCCGAGAGCTGCCTGAGTGGTGGATGTGCCGGAGGGGGTACGGCCGATGTCTTTCGGAACTGCCGGGGGCATCAGATGCTCCACCTTCGGGCGAGCCAGGCGCTCAGCGGTTTCGGCGCAGATGCGGCCAGACGGGCCGTCCGCCTCGAACCGTTCCCAGGGCTTCGACGGATCCATGCCGAGTTCCGCCGCCAGAATCTCGTACTGCTCGGTGGTGAGCAGCGACGAGTGGTTCTGCGGATGGCCCTGCGTCGGCAGGCCCCGGCCCTTGATCGTGTACGCGATGATCACGGTGGGACGGGTGTCGTCGATCTGCGCGTACGCCTCTCGCAGAGCGTCGAGGTCGTGGCCACCGAGATTGCGGATGGCCTCGAGCACCGTGGCGTCGTCGAGGTCGTTGATCAGCGACGTGATCGCGTCGGCGTCCGCCGCGTCGCCAGGCAGCCTCAGACGGACCTCGTCGGCCGTGCATCGCAGCAGACGCTGATACTCCGGATTCGGCATGTCCAGGATTCGTTCGCGCAACGCGGTGCCGCCCGGCCGGGTGAACAGTGATTCCAGGAGCGCGCCGAATTTCACGGTGATGACCTGCCAGCCGGCGCCCGAGAACATGCGTTCCAGGCGGGTTGCCGCGATGTTCGGCACCACCCGATCGAGCGATTGGCGGTTGAGGTCGACGATCCACACGATCTCACCCAGTTCGGCGACCGAATGATCGAGAACTGCTTCCCACACAGCGCCCTCGTCGAGTTCGGCATCACCGACAAGGGAGTACTGACGCCCGGTTCCGGCGCCGCCGAGGGAGGCGTCGACGTATCGGCGTGCGATGGCGCCCCAGATGGGAGCCGTCGCACCGATTCCCACAGATCCGGTCGAATAGTCCACCGGATCGGGATCTTTTGATCGACTCGGGTAGCTCTGCAGGCCCCCGAACTCGCGCAGCGTTGTCAGGTACGACTCGTCGAGTTCACCGAGCAGATAGTTGATGCCGTGGAGCACCGGAGCCGCGTGCGGCTTGACGGAAACCCGGTCGCCGGAACGAAGTTGGCCGAACCACAGCGACGTCATGATCGAGACCATCGACGCGCACGAGGCCTGGTGGCCGCCGACTTTGAGCCCACTGGGATTCGGACGGACACGGTTGGCGTGATGGATCATCGCGGTCGACAACCACAGAACACGCTTCTCGATCTCCGCCAGTGGATCGGGAGCGTTCTGGTTGATGCTGGGGCTGTTCACGGCCGGTCCTGCCTTCAATAGTTGACATCGATCGCCACACCGCCTGTACCCCAGATCATGGGGCCGACGATGTGGTTGTGATGTTTGGCAGGACTTCCTGAGGCCGAACCGTTCGGCGCGGCAAAGTCCAGCCGCACCTGTCGATCTGTTGTGCAGATTCTGCGTCAAAGTCCATCATCGGCATACAGATTGGGCAATAGCTACCCAGTGGATTGAGCAATGTGCGCAACACCGAGGCCTGTGCGCCGTGCGAGGTGGGCACTATGCGCAGTGCACTGCGAGTCGTGCGCGCTCAATCCATCAGATCGTGGACGTAGCACCAGCGCCAGGATTCGCCGGGCTCGTGCGAGCGCATGACCGGGTGCGCGGTGTCGCGGTAGTGGTTGGTCGCGTGCTGATGGGGGCTGGAATCGCAGCACCCGACGTGGCCGCAGGACAGGCACATGCGCAGGTGAGACCAGTTATCCTCGCCCAACTCGGCGCACTCCTGGCAGACGCCGGGCGTCAGCGCCGCCGGGTCCGTTTCGGGCCCATTGGTTAGTTCCTCGCAACCGGTCGGAGCGGGTGCGGGCTGCTGTGTGCGAGCTGCTGCTCGCTTCAGGATTTTCTTCATCGCCTTCCATACTGCATGCTGCCAGAGTGAACGGCATATTACTGGGGGTTGTAGTAGCGGCGTTGCTGGTGGCGGCGGTCGCGCGAAGGTTCGGATTGTCTTCGCCGCTGATCCTTGTTCTGGTCGGTTTGATCGCCTGCCAGATACCCGGTGTTCCGGAGTTGGAGCTCGATCCGGACCTCGTCCTGTTCGTCGTGTTGCCTCCACTTCTGTACTCGGCGGCGCTGGACAGTTCATACCTGGCACTGCGGTCCAATCTGCGTCCGATCGGATTTCTCGCAGTGGGGCTGCCCCTGGCGACGACGGCAGCGGTGGGCTTTGTCGCCTACCTGATCGTGCCGGAGTTCTCGATTGCGGCCGCACTGGTTCTCGGCGCCATCGTGGCGCCGCCGGACGCGGTGTCCGCGAGCGCAATCGGACGCAAGCTCGGTCTGCCGCGCCGAATCATGACCCTGCTGGGCGGGGAGAGCCTGCTCAACGACGCCACCGCTCTGACTGCCTACAAGGTCGCTCTCGCGGCGGCGGTGGGTACCGGTGCGACACTGATCGGCGGCTTCGAGACCTTCCTCGTCGCAGCGGTCGGTGGAACGGTGATCGGCCTCGCGGTGGGCTTTGTCATCTCGAAGGTTCGCGGCAAACTCCAGGATCCGGTGATGGAGAGTGGAATCGGATTGGTGGTGCCGTTCTTCACCTACCTGGCTGCTGAAGAGGTCCACGCGTCGGGCGTCATCGCGGTCGTCGTGGCCGGATTGTTCCTCGGCCAGCGCTCCACGCGCGCGAGTTATGCGACGCGCTTGCAGGACACGGCAGTGTGGAAGGCCGTCGACCTGATCCTGGAGTCCTTCGTCTTCCTGTTGATCGGGCTCCAATTGCCCAGTGTTGTCAACGGATTGCAGGGGTACAGCACCTCGATCGTCGTCTGGGCGTCGATTGCTGTGCTCGTGACCGTCGTGGTGGTGCGGATCGCCTGGGTGTTCCCGTTCACGTACGTACCGCGTTGGCTGTCGCCCCGTATCCGAGCGAGGGAGCCGGAGATTTCGGCGCGGGCAGTGTTCGTCGTGTCGTGGGCCGGTATGCGAGGGGTCGTGTCGCTGGCTGCTGCCTTCGCCATTCCGTTGACGGTCAACAGTGGTGAAGACTTCCCAGGCCGTTCGCTGATCCTGTTCCTGACGTTTGTCGTCGTGGTCGGCACGCTGCTGCTGCACGGCCTGACGTTGCCGTGGGTCATCCGTGTCCTCGGTGTGCAAGGAAACGAGGAGCAGTCCGACGCACGCGCCGAGGCGGCGGCTCAGGACAAGGCTGCGCGCGCCGCTGCGGCGCGTCTGGACGAATTGGTCGGAGCCGACGCCGACGACGTCCCTCAGGTCCGCAATCGCGCCGCAGACATCTTGCGAAGCTGGAACACCCACCGTGCGAACTCGGCGTGGGAGCGACTGGGACGCAGCGACGAGGATCTGGGGGAGAGCCCGTCGAACGCCTTCCGCTCGCTGCGCCTCGAGATGATCGATGCCGAGCGAGGTGTGTTCATCGCCGAGCGCGATGCCGGCCGGATCGACGACGAGGTTCTCCGCAAGGTACTTCGAGAGCTCGATCTCGAGGAAGCCACGCTCGACCGGGACTAGACCGGCTGGTCTGATGTCGGTGAGGGTAATCGCTGGCCAGGGTCGGTTTACCTGGCCGTTGAGGCCTGCAACTTAACCGATTCCACTGAGCGAGACTCGATCCAATTTTCTGTGCCTCCCGTCACAGACTGTTTCGTGTTCAACATCACGTCACGGTCTTACCCCGCCTTGGAGGCATTCGAATGAGTCGTAGTTCCCGCCGCGGAAGTCGCAGATTGGCTGCGGCTGCGCTGGCGATCACCGCAAGTATGTTCCTGGCGTCGTGCGCCGACAACGGCTCGAGCAATGGCGGCGGCGAATCCGCTGATTCCGGTTCCTCGCTGAAGATCGGCATGGTCAACGAGCAGGCCGACCCCGGCACTCCCACCAAGGGCGGCACGCTGACGTTCAGCGGCTACTCGGCGGTCACGACTCTCGATCCCGCGAAGGCTCAGGTTGCCGGCGCCACCGGCGGCAGCGAGCTCAGCGCCATCTACGACGTGCTCATGCGCTACGACCCCATCGGGCAGAAGTTCGAGCCCAAGCTCGCCCAGTCGCTCGAAGCGAGTTCGGACAGCAAGACCTGGACGCTGAAGCTCCGCGACGGTGTGAAATTCAGCGACGGAACAGCTTTCGATTCCAAGGCAGTGGCGGACAGTATCAACCGCTACGTCACCAACAAGGGACCGCAGTCGAGCCTGTGGGCTTCCAAGGTTGCCTCGATCGACACCCCCGACGCGACGACCGTCGTCTTCAACCTCGTTGATCCGTGGACGGGCATCCAGTCGATGCTCGCTACCGGACCCGGCATGATCGTCGCCCCGAGCGCGCAGCAGGGTGACCAGTTCACCCCGATCGGTGCGGGCGCGTTCACTCTCGAGAAGTTCGCTCCCAACGAGGAACTGCTGTTGGCTGCTCGCCCCGACTACTACGACGGCGCGCCGAACATCGACAAGCTCAAGCTGATCAGCATCGTCGGCGCTCAGCCCACCGCTGAAGCCCTCAAGACGGGCGGCATCGACGCCGCGTACATGCGTACGCTCACCCCGATCCTGGATCTGATCGAGTCGGGCTACCCCGGCTTCGTCGACATCCCGTCGCTCGGTTACATCGCGAACGTGAACATGGCCCCGGGTCGCCCGGGCTCGGATGTTCGTGTCCGCCAGGCGATGGCGCTTGCCGTCGATCCGGAAACGCTCAACACCCGCGTCAACAACGGCAAGGGACTGCCCGGCCAGGAGATCTTCCAGGACACCTCGCGCTGGCACAACGACGTCGCACCGATCGGTGTCGATCCCGCCAAGGCGAAGGAACTGCTCGATCAGGCGAAGGCCGACGGCTACGACGGAAAGATCACCTTCCTCTCCATCCAGGAACCGTCCGCCCAGGCAACGGCTCTGGCCATCCAGGCAATGCTCAATGCTGTCGGATTCGACGCTCAGATCGAATACGTCACCGGTGCAGGTGATCTGGTCAAGCGGATGTATGCCGATCACGACTACGACATGAGCACCGCAGCACTGAGCCTCGCCGAGGCCGATCCCTACGAGCGTCTGTACACGGGTATCAAGTCCGGCGGCCGTAACAACGCGACCGGCTACTCCGACGCCGAAATGGACGCTCTCCTGGACAAGTTGGGCGTCGCAACCACCGACGACGACAAGAAGGCAGTCCTGGCACAGATTCAGGAACGCGCCAACGAGACCGTCCCGTGGCAGGTGTGGGGCAACGTCGCCGCACTCGACGTCTGGAACCAGAACGTTCACGGTCTCGAGCAGAGCCTCGACGGAATCGTGCTCTT
This sequence comes from Rhodococcus sp. 66b, assembly GCF_002076325.1. Taxonomy (NCBI): domain Bacteria; kingdom Bacillati; phylum Actinomycetota; class Actinomycetes; order Mycobacteriales; family Nocardiaceae; genus Rhodococcus; species Rhodococcus sp. 66b. The sequence goes on along the minus strand of NZ_MUZB01000003.1, from coordinate 247,364 downwards.
CGACGGAGCCTGGAAGTCCTAGAGAGCCTGAAGTCCTGGAGAGCTTGAACCGAGACCTGAAATCAGAGGAACTGCTGTGTATTGCGAGCTCGCTGTCCGAAGGAGACGAAATCGATGAACATCGGCGCAATAGGTAAGAAATTGGGCCAGCTCGTCATTGTGATCCTGATCGTCAGCTTCGGAACCTTCGTGCTGGCATCACTGATCCCCGGCGATCCTGCTGTCTCCGTTCTCGGTGAAGGCCGAACGCCCGCCGAGTACGAGGAAGTTCGGCAGCAGCTCGGGCTCAACGATCCACTCCTGGTTCGCTATTGGGACTGGCTGACCAGCGCTCTCCAGGGCGACCTCGGTAATTCGCTTGTTCCCCCGCAGCAGGACGTTCTGACTGCGATCGGCTCGGCACTGCCCGTCAGCGTTCAGTTGGCCGTGATGGGTCTGGTCATCGCACTCGTCGTCGCCGTGCCGCTCGCACTCTGGTCGGCGCACCACGAAGGCGGCGTCATCGACCGCGTCATCAGCGCCGCGACGTTCGGTGTTCTTTCCGTCCCGAGCTTCCTCGCCGGTCTGTTGCTGATCATGGTCACCGTCAACTGGCTCGGCTGGTTCCCGCGATCACAGTGGGTGCGCATCGGGGACAGCCTCTCCGGAAACCTCTCACATGCAATACTTCCCGCGATCACCATCAGCCTCCTCGAGATGGCGATGTTCACTCGCGTTCTCCGATCCGATCTGGTGACGACGCTCCGTGAGGATTACATCCTCGCGTCGAAGGCGAAGGGAATGCCCACGCTGCGGGTGCTTTTCAGTGACGCGCTTCGCCCGTCGTCGTTCTCGCTCATCACGATGATGGGTCTGGCTCTCGGCGGCATGATCGGCAGCACCGTGATCGTCGAGACGCTCTTCTCGTTGCCCGGAATGGGCACGCTCATCGTCCGCGCAGCGCAGCAAGGTGATTCGCCGATGCTGCTTGGCGCGGTGGTCGTGATCGCGGTCATCTACGTCCTCGTCAACAGTGCGATCGATGTTCTGTACACCTATCTTGACCCGAGGAGTCGTCGTGTCCATGTCTGAAGTGACGCCAGACGGAGCGGCCCCGTCGCCGGCCCCGTCCGAGGTGATGACATACCGGCAGCAGACAGTCCTGCTGGCTCCCGGTCCCGTCGAGACGTTGGAACAGCCCAAGAATCTGGTCCTGATCGGATCGATTCTCACGGTGATCGGCGTTGCGCTGCTCGGCACCGCACTCTTCGGTTCGGCCATCATGATGACCGTCCGCATCGTGCTCGCGCTCGTTGCCCTGGTTTTCCTCTTCAAGGGTCTCGGCAAACTCGGTACGTCCAAGTGGGGCAGTCAGTTCGATCTCTCGTACTGGTTGGCGTGCATCTGGCTGGCCGCGCTGATCCTGGCCGCGATCTTCGCACCGCTGCTGCCGCTCGGTGAGTACAAGGACACCGTCAAGACCTTGGCCGAGCCGGGCTTCGCCTCGCCGAGCCTGCTCTCCGATCACCCGTTGGGTACCAACAACTTCGGTCTCGACCTGCTTGCCCGCGCTTTGTTCGGTGCCAGGGCATCCTTGACCGTGGCCATCTGTGCCGTACTGATCGGCATGATCATCGGCGGCACCATCGGCGTCATGGCCGGTTACTTCCGCGGCAAGGTCGACGCAGTCGTCGGAATCCTGACCAACTCGCTGCTGGCCATTCCTTCTCTGGTGCTGTTGATCGCACTGGCCGCGGTGCTCACGTCGAACCTGCGCAACATCACCCTCGCACTCTCGATTCTCTGCATTCCCAGCATGGTTCGAATCGCCAGGGCCAACACCATCGTCGTCGCCCAACGGGAGTTCGTGCTTGCCGCGCGGGCCATGGGCGCCACCAAATGGCGCGTCATCTGGCGCGAGTTGGTTCCCAACGTCCTCGTTCCGGTCGCCGCGCTCGGCCTTGTGGCCGTCTCCGGCCTGATTGTCGCGGAAGCATCACTCAGCTTCCTCGGACTCGGTATCGCACAACCTGATCCGACCTGGGGCAACATGATTGCGGAAGGCCAGGGCGGGATCGTGGAGAAGCATCCGTTCATCGTTCTGGTTCCCGGCGTCTTCCTCTTCCTGACGGTGTTCTCCTTCAACCTCATCGGCGAGAAGTATCGGAGTAAGCTGTGACCACTTCAGTTCAGAACGGCGTTCCGCTACTGCAGGCGGACAACATCAGGACCGTATTCGCCACTCCGCGTGGCCAGTTGCGAGCAGTCGACGGTGTCTCGATCCACGTTTCCGCCGGTGAAACTCTCGGTATCGTGGGTGAATCCGGTTCCGGCAAGTCGGTTCTCGGACGCACCATCATGGGTCTGCTGCAGAAGGGTCCGGCTCTGGACATCAGCGGGACGGTGACGTTTGCCGGCCGCGACATGTCGACCATGAAGAAGTCGGAGATGAAGCACTTCTGGGGACCCGAGATCGCCATGGTCTTCCAGGATCCGATGACCTCGCTCAATCCGTTCAAGCGCATCGGTACCCACATCACCGAATCCTTGAAGTTCCACCTGGGTCTGAAGAAGGACGCGGCCCGCGATCGCGCTGCGGAACTCCTGTCGATGGTGGGTATCCCCGAGCCCAAGCGTCGGCTCGATCAGTACCCCCACGAACTTTCGGGCGGTATGCGTCAGCGTGTGGTCATCGCGATGGCCCTGGCCTGCGAGCCGAAACTGCTGATCGCGGACGAGCCGACCACAGCTCTCGACGTGACCGTGCAGAAGCAGATCCTCGACCTGCTCGCCTCGCTCAACGACAAGCTCAACATGGCCGTCATCCTGATCAGCCACGACCTCGGTGTGGTCTCGGGACGATCGGATCGCGTCGCCGTCATGTACGCCGGGTCCGTCGTGGAAACGTCGGCCACCGAGGAGTTGTTCACTCGTCCGCGCCACCCGTACACCGAAGCGCTTATGGCCGCGATTCCGCGACTCGAATCGCCGACGCACACAGTGCTGCAGACAATTCCGGGTGGACTCCCGGACATGACGAAGCCGATCACCGGTTGCCGCTTCGCCGCTCGCTGCCGGTACGCACAGGACGACTGCCTGACCGGCGAACCGGCTCTGGCTCCCGGTGGCCTGGGAGACAACACAACCGAAAGCCACACGTTCGCGTGTCACTACCCGGTCGACACCCCTGAAGGCACAACGGCATTGGTCGCCAACGAGAAGGCCGGCACTACCGCAGCGGGCCTGACGCTCGCGGTGAAGGAGATGGTCTGATGACTGCAGCAACCGAAACCAGAAAGCCCGAGACGGTGGACGCGGCCCTGACGGTCGAGGACCTGGTCGTCGAATTCAACGTCGGCAAGGGGCAGACCGTTCACGCTGTGTCTGGGATCAGCTTCACCGTCGCTCCGGGTGAAACCTTGGGCGTTGTCGGTGAATCCGGCTGTGGCAAGTCCACAGCGGGCCGGGCGATCATGCAGTTGCCCTCACCGACGTCGGGCTCCATTCGCCTCGGAGAGACGGAAATGACAGAACTGGGCGCGGAAGAACTGCGTCGCAGCCGCACGCAGTTGCAGATGATCTTCCAGGACCCGATCTCCTCCCTGAACCCTCGTCGCAAGGTCAAGGCTCTCATCACCGAGGGTCCGTCGATCTGGGGCGGAAAAGACAAGGCTGCCATCGAAGCTCGGGCACGCGAGGTTCTTGCCGAGGTCGGGTTGGACCCGGACATGGTGTGGGACCGAACCCCGCGCGAACTCTCGGGCGGACAGTGCCAGCGTGTGTGCATCGCCCGCGCGTTGATGCTGGACCCCAAGGTCCTGATCTGTGACGAGCCGGTCTCGAGCCTCGACGTCTCCGTGCAGGCGCAGATTCTGAACCTGCTCGAGGATGCGAAGAAGCGTCACGGGCTGTCTTTGCTGTTCATCGCTCACAACATGGCCGTCGTGAAGAACATCAGTGACCGCGTGATGATCATGTACTTGGGCCGCGTCTGCGAAATCGTTCCCGCAGAAGACATGCAGAACCGTGCGCTGCACCCGTACACGCAGCTACTGCTGTCGTCGATTCCCGATCCTGATGCCACCGTCACCGCAGCGCAGAACGTCGAGCAGAAGGTCATCGAGCTGCCGTCGCCGCTCAATCCGCCCAGCGGCTGCCGGTTCCGTACTCGGTGCCCGCTGGCCACGGATCTCTGCGCCGAGGAAGTTCCCGAACTTCGTCTCGTCCAGGGCGGTCATCAGGTGGCGTGCCACAACGTGTGACTACACGCGAAGCATGTTGCGTACGTGACCGGTTTCGTTGATCGACCCGACCCTGCGGCTTCCGTCCCGGGAAACAAGAATTCGCGTGACGGACACGTACTCGATCGGGAAGGTCAACGGACGCTCCAGCCCGAGTAGTTCCTGCAGAACGATATTGATGACGCCGCCGTGGCAGAAGATCGCCACGGTGGCGTTGTTGTCGGTTGCGGCGACGACGTCGTCGATCGCACCGAGGACTCGCGCACGAAAAGCGTCGCCGTCCACCGACTCGGGTAGCCATCCGGCCTTGATGCGCGCATACGTTTCCGGTGCGCGTTCCAAGACCTCGTGCATCGGGATGTAGTGGGGCTGCTCGTAGTCGTACTCCGCCAGACCCTCGAGCTGGGTGACCGGAAGATCCAATGCCTGCGCTACCGGGTCCGCAGTCTCGAGTGCGCGCTTCTGCGGGCTACTGAAGAGCCCGGTGATCCGGTAGGGGGCCAAAGCCGCAGGCAGCCGAAGTGCCTGCACGCGACCGGCGTCGGTCAGTGAGGGATCGGCGAAGCCTTCGGTGACCTCGGCCAGTTCGGGGAGCGCGTGTCGGATCAGGAGTAGTTGCACCCACGTCACCTTGCCATGTACAGATCGACGGCCACCACGAGGTTTCGGCCTTCGCGTTTCGCCTGGTACATGGCGGTGTCGGCGATGTCGAGCAGAGCGTCCATCTCGGCCATTGCCTGATCTACCCAGGCGACTCCGATACTGACCGTTCCGGCGAAGCCGCGGATGGATCGGGAGTGCGCCTCCTGCCTCTGTCTGATGCGTTCTGCCAGGGCAATTGCTTCCTCGAATGTGCAGTCGGCGGCGGCGACGGCAAATTCCTCACCGCCAAGGCGACCGGACAGTCCCAGTCCTTCGGTAGTGGCGAGGAGGGTGTTTCCGAACTGTTCGAGGACCGAATCTCCGGTGAGGTGGCCGAGGTTGTCGTTGATCGATTTGAAGTGGTCGAGATCGAGCATCATGACGGCGATCGATTTTCGCGCTGTGTGTTGGGTGTCGAGGAGTTCTTGCGACTGGGTCCAGAATGCATGTCGGCTCAGCGTTCCGGTCAGGGCGTCGCATTCGGCGATGCGTTGGAGTTCACGTTCAGCGCGTCGCTGTGCGCCCGTGGCGACGGCTACGGCGATGGGGGAGAGCGCCATCAAGATGACGGAGATTCTGGTGGTTACACCTTCGCTGAGCAGATGAACCGGATCGGCCAGGGCCAACCGCCCCTGGCCGGCCATGATCAGCGCCCACGCGCTCCACCCAGCCGCGAGGAGCGAAGTGCTGAACAGCGAGACGCGCATCGCGCACCACAAGAGCGCCGGCATCGGAAGCAGCAATGCGAGGGCTCCCTGCACTTCGAGGGCCAGCGGGAGGCAGGCGAGGAGGGCTGCCAGCGGCAGAAGGATCTGGGCGACCCGTCGAAGTCGCAGATTCTGCCGCACGGACGGCCCGAACGTACGACGGACGTGGTCGAACGGAGGTGCGGAAAGAAGGATGGGCAGCACGATCAGATAGGTGCACAGGTCGGCGAAGAACCAACCCACCAATTCCGTTCCCGCACCGCTTCCTTCGTGGAGTTGAGTGCGCAGCGCGCTCGCGGACCCAGCCGTGAACGACGCCAGAACCGAGACGACGAAGATTCTGGTCGTGTACTTGGTCTCGGAGATCCGCCGCGGAAAACAGCCGAGCAAGTTCGCGGCGATCAATCCTGTCGTGACGCCGACCAGATTGATCGCATTCAGTTCGAAGGCCCTCTGCACGGGGCTTCCGGTCGCAAGATCCGCCGTCAGCAGCGCGGCGCCGCCGACAGCGAGTCCGATCGGCGCAAACGAGCGTGGGTTACGAAGGAGAATGCCCAGAAGGATCGCGTTGGCGGGCCAGAAGGTCGACAGAAACCCGGGCGGACGGGCGGCGATGCCGGCGAGGGCGACAACGAGTATGGCGACGAAGATCAGCGACGAGCGCACCCGGGTTGTCGAACGATCCATGGCCAGCCTGTCGTAGAAAGCAGAAGCTGTCCGAGCCTAGCAATGATCCGGCTACTGTCCGAGTTGTACGTTGAAGTGTCATTCCCGAGGGTTCGGCTGCGTGAGGCGCCGAATCAAGTTCGCCAACTCCTCGGGCTGATCGATCATCGCGTGGTGATGCGCCGGGCGCAGGACGTGAAAACTCCCGCCGAGGTAGGTGGCGAGTTTCTGCTGCTTTGCCATCCAGGCGATGGACCAGGGAGTGGTGTGGCCAGTGTGTGCGGCAACGACGCTGAGGTCGATGTCGGGCAGTGGATGCTTGCTCGAGCGTCGTAAAGCGGTGAGCTCCAGCGCCATATCGGTGTACGCGACGTATTCGATCATCGCCGCCTCCAGATAATGAGGTTCGCGGTAGATCTTCCTGACCCATTCGAGGGTGGCTTCGGACGACCCGCTCGGCGGCACGGACTGGTTGAGGATCTTGCGCGTCGTGGTGCCGAGGAGTCGTTGGAGCCCGGTGGTGCTGAACGAAGCCGCGGCGGCCCGGGAGGCGATCAGCAGCAGGTCGCGGGGGAAAAGACGTTTCGGTTCTTTCTCGGCACTGGAATCGAGGAGCAGCATCCCCGCCGCCCGATCGGGGAACAGTCGCGCGAAGCCTTCGGCATAGAAGCCGGCGATGGAGTGGCCGACGACGACGGCCGGCCGTGCCAATCCCAGAGTGTCGAGCACGTCGCGGATCCGCTGAGCTTCGCCGCGGACGGTCGGCACTTCGGAAGACGGCTCGCTGAGTCCGAAGCCCGGGCGATCGAAGCGGACGACGGTGTGGTCCGACTGGAGATGACGCGCGCAGTCATCCCAGTCGAACCAGTTGCCCGCCAGTCCGCCGCACAGGACGACGACGGGACCGTCGCCCTCGGCAAGAACATGAAGTCGGCTCTCGCCGACCTGCAAGATCTCGCCCGGTGGTTTCACGTGGAACAATTCCGGCACGTGAGAATCCGGACTACTGACGCGGTTTCGCGAGGGGGAAGGCCAGCGTCTCGCGGATGCTGCCGCCCGTGATCAGCATGACGATTCGGTCGACGCCCATCCCGAGACCACCCGTCGGCGGCATCGCGTGTTCGAGGGCCTGAAGGAAGTCCTCGTCCAATTCCATCGCTTCTGGATCACCGCCGGCCGCGAGCATCGACTGCTCGGTGAGCCGGTTGCGCTGATCCACGGGGTCGGTCAACTCGCTGTACGCGGTTCCCAGTTCGACACCCCACGCCACGAGGTCCCACTTCTCGGCGACGCCGGGGATGCTGCGATGCGGCCGGGTGAGCGGAGACATCGAGGTGGGGAAGTTGGTGTAGAACGTCGGGAACTCCGTGTAGTCCTCGACCAGGTGCTCGTACATCTCCTGCGCGATGGCGCCGGTATCCCAGCTGGACTGGTACGGAATCTCGTTGGCGTCGCACAGCTTCTGCAGGTCTTCGAGACTCGTCTCGGGGGAGACGTCGACACCAAGCTTTTCGGCGACGGCGCCGTGCATCGTCTTCACCGGCCACTCGCCGGAGATGTCGACCTCGACCAATTCGCCGTCCGGGCCGGGTCGCATGATGATTTCGCGCCCGAACGCTGCGACGGCCGCCGCCTGGATGAGCTCGCGGCACATCCGCATCATGCCCTCGTAGTCGCTGTGCGCCTCGTAGGCCTCGAGGATCGTGAATTCGGGATTGTGTTTGAAGTCGACGCCCTCGTTACGGAACACGCGGCCGATCTCGAACACCTTCTCCATACCCGCGACGCACAACCGCTTGAGGTACAGCTCGGGTGCGATGCGGAGATAGAGGTCGAGGTTGTAAGCGTTGATGTGTGTCAGGAACGGAGCGGCGTTCGCGCCGCCGTGCACCTGCTGCAGGATCGGGGTCTCGACTTCGAGGTATCCGCGACCACCGAGTGAATCGCGCAGCGACTTCACTACGGCGCTTCGGGCCTCGAGCAGTTCGCGGGCCTTCGGGTTGAGGGCGATGTCGAGGTACCGCTGGCGGACTCGGGTCTCGGGATCCGAGAGGCCCTTCCACTTGTCCGGCAGCGGGTGCAGGCACTTGCCGTTCATGCGCCACTCGGCGGCGATGAGCGACAGCTCGCCCTTGCGGCTACGCCCGATGGTTCCGCTCACTTCGATCAGGTCGCCGAGATCGAACTCGGCGGCGAACTCCGCCAGCTTCTCCCGGCCGACGTTGTCCTGGTCGACCAGGACCTGGATGTCGCCGGACCAGTCGCGCACGTCCGTGAACACGACTCCGCCGTAGTCGCGAACCCTCAGCAGGCGTCCCGCGATGCGTACGCGGGTGCCCTCCGGCGACTTCGCTGCGGCTGCGATCGTATGCGTCGGCGGGTAGGCGACGGGGTAGGCGGCGATTCCTTCGTCGGCCAGTTGCGCGAGTTTGTTCATGCGCACGCGGACCTGCTCGGGTCGACGCGGACCGTTGGTCGTGAACGACGGCGCCGAGTCCGGCGGACTGCCGTCGGCGTGCAGTCCTTCGGAAGTCACCAGAGCTGCCGGCACCGCCGCATGTGTTCCGGTGTGCTTGACGACCTGGCTCGACTTGCGCCCGAAACTGGGCAGAACCACAAAGCCTTCGGCGATGGCCGACGCGAATCCGACGCGTGGAAGCTCACGGTTGTCCTCGAAGCAGAGAAAGCGCGGCTCCCAATCCGGCTGGTACTTCACGTTGGAGCGGTACAGCGCTTCGAGCTGCCACCAGCGGGAGAAGAAGACGAGCACCGAGCGCCAGATGCGGAGGATCGGGCCGGCGCCGATGCGCGAACCTTCCTCGAACACCGAGCGGAAGACGGCGAAGTTGAGCGAGACCCGCACGACGCCGATCTCGTCCGAACGTGTGGCCAACTCCGAGACCATCAATTCGACGACACCGTTGGGCGCCGTCGGCTTGCGACGCATCAGGTCGAGCGAAACGCCGTTCGGTCCCCACGGCACGAGCGAAAGCATGCCGACGACGCTTTCGTCCTCCGTGCCTTCGCCCATGACGGCTTCGACGAGGAGGCAGTCGCCGTCGAGGTGATCGCCCAGTCGGCCGAGTGCCATGGAGAAGCCGCGCTCGGTGTCGGTGTCACGCCAGTCGTCCGCGCGGATGATGACGGCCGCCATGTCCTCCGGCGGGATGTCGCGATGGCGTCGCATCCGCACGGTGACGCCGTGGCGCCTGACGCGGGTGACGGCCTGGCGCACCGGGCGCATGTCGCGTCCGTTGAGGTTGAACTCGCGGGTGCGCAGGATCGCTTCGTCGCCGAGTTGCAGGACGCTCAAGCCTGCCTTCTTGTACGCCGTCGCCCCGGTTTCGCTGGCGCCCATAACGGCTGTCGCCCAGCCGTACTGCGAGGCCAGGTCCTGCCACGCTTCGATGGCGTGCGGCCACGCTTCGGGATCGCCGATGGGATCACCACTGGCGAGGCAGACGCCGATTTCGACGCGGTAGGTGATCGCGGCCTTGCCGCTCGGCGCGAAGATGACGGCCTTGTCGCGGCGGGTGGCGAAGTAAGCGAGGGAGTCGTCGGCGCCGAAGTTCTGGATCAACCCGCGGATCGCGGACTCGTCGTTGCCGGTGAGGGCGTTGTTGGAGCGTTGCGCGCGGAAGAGCGTCATAACCGCGGCGAGTAGTGCGATGGCGCCGAGGAGACCGAGGACCGTGTTGACGAAGACGCGTGGGTGGCCGTCGAACACCTCGTTGTCGACCGAAGCCGCCGCGGTGACGCGGTTCAGGGCCCAGAGGAATCGCTGGTTCTGCGGCAGGTCGCCCGGGAAGAGTTCGACAAGGCCCCAACCGATCACGGTCGCGACGGCCATGCCGCCGATCAGTACGCCGAGCGCTTTCCAACCGGCGCCGCGTCGTACGCGTGTGTAGAACTCGGGCCTCGCGGCGATGAGGATTCCGATCACGACAAGCAAAACGACAGCGGCGACGGCGTTGTTCGGGTTCTTGTCGACGATCGTGGAGGCGATGTTGGTGAGGGTGATCAGCGCGAGGTAGATCGTCAGCAGCCACCAGGCGATGCGCTTGCGACTCGCGAGGGCCGCGGCGAGCAGGGCGACGACGAGCGCCCACGACAGGCTCGTATCCGGTGCGTCGAAGTAGTAGCTGTCGATGTATTCGCGTGGGACGCGGAGGATGTGCCGCAGAACCGGCGAGATGCTCCACAGGAACACCAGTACGGAGAAGACTCCGAGGATCAATCCCGAGATATGGGGAACCTGGCTGAACCGCCCTTTGCGGAATCGCCGCGCCTGGCGCGGATTTTCGGGTGGCGATTCCACCAGCTCTGCAGTGGTGTCCGATACCTCGGTCAATGGTGCCATCGAGCTTCCTCTCCTACCGGTCGATCAGATCCTCACGCTAAGTGTGGTCTGTCGTGTCCAGTTTTGTGGGAGGAGGAAGATGATTGACATGACCGACAACATTCCAGCAGTACCCATCCGCGACGAAATGATTCGGCTCGGTCAGTTTCTCAAGCTCGCGAACCTCATCGAATCGGGCGCGGAGGCCAAGGAAGTGATCGCCGACGGCATGGTTTCGGTCAACGGTGAGGTCGAAGATCGTCGGGGCCGCCAGCTTCGTGACGGCGATGTCGTCGAGATCGGCGGGATGGCCGCCAAAGTGGAAGCCCCCGCCTGATCCCGCGACTTCTGACTAGCTTTCGCGAACGACGACGCCGTCCTGGTCGCTGTAGACGATCTCGCCGGGGTTGAAGGTGACTCCGCCGATTTCGATCGGCACGTTCTTCTCGCCCGAACCGGTCTGGGTGCTCTTGCGCGGGTTGGTGCCCAGCGCCTTGACGCCGATGTCGAGGGTGCGCAGGATCGCCGAGTCGCGGACAGCTCCGTTGACGATGACTCCGGCCCAGCCGTTGTCGACGCCGCGGCCGGCGATGATGTCGCCGACCAGGGCGGTGTGGATGCTCGCGTCACCGTCGACGACGAGGACTCCACCGTTGCCCGGTTCGCTGAGGGTCTGCTTCACGAGCAGGTTGTCCTGGAAGCACTTGATGGTGGTGATGGGGCCGGCAAACACTTCACGTCCACCGAACTGGGTGAACTGCGTGTCGCAGCTACGGATGTCGGGTCCGATCTCGTCGGCAAGGTCAGCGGTCGCTACAGGCTCGGTCATGCCCCACAGGATAGTCGGCGGGGCTCGGGCCTAGTGGGCCTCGGGGAGGGTTCTCAGGCCAGTACGCCTGACGTGGGGGACGTCTGCGAGTTACGCGACGGCTTGATCGAAAACCTTTCAGCACCACGCGCCATCCGGTAGACATCGACGGTGGACACTTCGCGTTGGTACCGATCGTTCGCGGAAGTGGAGGCTCGAGGGAACTCTGCGATCTACGAGGAATGGGGCACCGGCGTATCGGAGGATCCAGCAGTCCTCGCTCTGATAGATCGGCTACCAGAACCCCGCAGGCAACCCAACCTGATATTCGGGGCGTGCCGTCACCTCGGTGCCCCGGTCGCGCCGTATGCGTTGTTTCGCCGGTGGCTGAGCGACAACTGGTCCGAGGTGGAACAACTCGCGCAGACCAGGACTACACAGACGAATGAAGCTGGCCGCTCTGCCGTGTTGCTTCCCGTCCTCGGGTTGTTGAAGGGCCCGCTCTCCCTCATCGAAGTCGGTGCTTCGGCGGGCCTGTGCCTTTACCCTGACCGCTACAGCTTTCTCTACGACGGCACAAAGTATCTGCATCCAGTCGATGGTCCGTCCACCGTTCTGCTGGAGTGTGCGACGACCGGCAGTCCACCAATTCCGGAGAGAGTCCCAGACGTGGTGTACCGGGCGGGCATCGACCTGAACCCACTCGATGTAGGCAACACCGACGACATGAGATGGTTGGAGAGTCTTGTGTGGCCGGAACAGGACCACCGCCGGCGGCGATTGCGCGACGCAGCGGCACTCGCTCGTGTGGATCCGCCTCATCTGGTTCGCGGAGATCTCACGTCGGCTGTTGCCGATCTGGTCCGGCGTGCGCCACAGAACACAACGGTCGTGGTCTATCACAGTGCAGTCCTCAACTATCTGACCCTCACTGCCAGAGAGGAATTCGCAGAAACTGTTCGTGCTTTGCCATGCCACTGGATAGCCAACGAAGGTCTTGGGGTTCTGCCCGAAGTCGATGCCAAGTTGACGGCATCACCAGAGTCGCGCCGTGGCAAATTTGTTGTCTCTCTTGACGGCACACCCCGCGGGCTAGCTGGTGGCCATGGGCAGTCCCTCGACTGGTTAGACCAAACCCGCACGGCGCCAGCAGGTTAGGTGCTGGGAAGTATGCCGTTCAGCACTATGTCGGCGAGAGAATCGGCAAACGGTCCCGGGTCCGAGACGTCACGAACCGACAGCGCGAAGATGGCCGCGCCCGCCATGATGTCGAGAAGAGCGTCGGCGTCGACGCCGCTTCGGATGTCGCCGCGCTCCCTCGCCGCCTCCAGTCGACGGTTCAGCTCGACTCTGACTCCGGCCAGTTGCCGCACCACTAGAACGTCGCGCAATTCCGCGTTTGTTCGCACCTCGCTCATGAGCCCGGGCGCCGCGGCCCGGGTGGCAGGAGCGGCGAACAGTGCCACCGCGCCCTGCACAAGCGCGCGAATCTGATCCGCGATCGTGCCCTCGGTGCCGAGTTCGGTGTCGATGTCCGCGCCTTGTTCGATGTCGAGCACCGGGTAGATCGCGTCGTTGACGATGTGTGCCTTCGACGGCCACCGACGGTAGATGGCCGGACGCCCCACTCCGGCACGCGTGGCGATGGCGTCGATGGACGTGCCCGCATACCCCTTTTCTTCCAACAGTTGCCTGGTCGCGTCCAGTACTGCGTCGTCGATTGCAGGGTTTCGCTGCGGGCCCAGGCGGTGCTGAGTTTCGGAATCTTTGGACATTTTGGGCAAATCCCTTGCGGTATCGCTGTGATGGCCGTTACATTCTGTCACGGCTTTAGTCGATACATATTGTATCGACTATCGGCACGTGCGCATCGGCGCCACCGAACCACGAGGAGTGGTGATGAACCTTCGAACCGAAACAGAAACCTCAGGCGAAGATCCCGACTACGCCGAATTCGCCAGGCCCGGCGAATCCCGCAATGACCCGGCCGAGATGCGACGCAGCCTCGAAGGCTGGCTCGCGAGCGTGCTGTGGCGAGGCTCGAAACCTTCCGTGACCTCGGTCGAGGTGCCCGCCGCGAACGGCATGTCCAACGAGACCGTGCTGTTCGATGCGACGTGGATCGAGGACGGGATTCGAGCCGAGCATCGCCTGGTCGCCCGCATCGCCCCGCGAGACAGTGCGGTACCGATCTTCCCGTCGTACAACCTGGACCAGCAGTTTCGGGTCATGAGCGCTGTCGCAGCTCACACGTCGGTGCCGATCCCGCGGGTCTACTGGTCCGAGAGCAACCCGGACGCGCTCGGCGGCGAGTTCTTCGTGATGGAACGGCGCGAGGGCGAAATCCCGCCAGACGTCATGCCGTACACGTTCGGATCCTGGCTCTCGGAGGCTTCAGCGGACGACTGTTCTCGACTCCAGCAGTCATCGGTCCAGGTGCTGGCGGAGTTGCACGCTATGGCCGATCCACACCTCGCTCTCCCCGAGTTGTGTCGCGATGGTGCCGAACCGACTGGGGCAGAAGCTCTTCGCGCGCACCTCGAGGACCAGCGACGCTATTACGAGTGGGCAACAGCCGACGGACCAGGATCTCCGTTGATCGAGCGCGGCTTCGACTGGATCGAAGCGAACTTTCCCGCCGATGCCGGTTCCGCAGTGCTCTGCTGGGGTGACTCGCGGATCGGAAATGTCATCTACCGCGACTTCGAACCAGCGGCGGTCCTCGACTGGGAGATGGCCACACTGGGGCCGCGTGAACTGGACCTCGGCTGGATGATCTTCCAGCACAGGTTCTTCGAGGATCTCGCTGCCATGGCCGGACTCCCCGGAATGCCGGATTTCCTTCGTCGCGAGGCCGTGGCAGAGGTCTACGGCTCGCTTTCCGGCCACCAGGTTGCGGATCTAGATTTCTACATCGTGTACGCCGCGCTGCGGCATGCGGTGATCATGTTCCGAGTCCAAAGTCGCGCAGTGGCTTTCGGTCAGGCGGAATTCCCCGACAACCCGGACGAGATGATCCTGCACCACAAGACACTCGAAGCCATGCTCGACGGCACCTATTGGGAATCGCTCGCTACAGCCACGCTCACAACAGCGTCGGTCGCAACAGGAGATGCACGATGACACTGTCCCCGCTCGACGACTACCCGGTACATCAGATCGCCGAGACCATCCGCCACGTGGGCACCTCGGATCGAAACTTCTACGACCGCTACTACTTCAACTGCCATGCAGGCGTCGACGGCGACAGCGAGCCGCTGTTTCTCATCATCGGTCTCGGTCAGTACCCCAATCTTGGTGTGTGCGACGGCTTTGCGGTTCTTCGGCGCGGCGACGACCACTTCGTCTTCCGGGCATCCCGCGCCTTGGGTTACGATCGTATGGACCTCTCAGTAGGCCCGTTGAGGATCGAGATCATCGAGGGTCTGCACCGTCTGCGGGTGGTGTTGGACCCGAGTCCCGAAGCGCCGGACCTGAGCTTCGACCTCACCTTCGAGTCCGACGGCCCCGCCAATCTCGAGGCCAGACATTTCCATCGCCAGCTCGAACGAGTCACCTTCGACACCCAACGATTCGTGCAGACCGGAACATGGTCCGGATCCCTGACCGTCGACGGCGACGTCATCCCGGTCACCCCGGAGACGTGGCGGGGTAATCGCGATCGATCCTGGGGTGTTCGACCGGTCGGCGAGGCGGAACCTCCTGGACGCAAGGCGGATCCGTCGATCGCCGGTAGTCAGAACTTCTTCTGGATCTACTCGATCATGCAATTCGGGGACTTCACCGTCGTCACGGTCGTTCAAGAGGATCAGCAGGGACGCCGAATTCTGGAGGATGCGACACGCGTCTGGGCGGATCGTTCGCGCGAGCCGGAGTGGTTGGGTCGACCGGACCACCAGCTCACCTTCATTTCCGGCACCCGCGAGGTGAAGAGCGGAACTCTGTACTTCCGGCGTCCCGGTGCACCAGGAGAATCCGACCACATCCTGGAGATAACCTGCGAACCGATTCTGCCCAACTACATCGGTGTCGGTACGGGCTACGGACTCGAGCAGGATTGGCGCCACGGGATGTGGCAGGGCGAACTGGTGGTTCAGGGCCTGCGAGAGAAGGTTTCGGACATCGAACCGTGGAAGAAGATGCTGTGCCCGGTCGACAACTTGGCCCGGTTCACCCTTGTAGGAGACGGCGTAACTCGCACCGGGACAGGACTGTTCGAGGTAGCAGTCATCGGACCCCATCAGCGATACGGGTTCACCGGAATCGGTGACGTCGCACCGTAACTCCAGCTCACCAAACCACAAATCCCAAACTACAGCGAGAGGTACTGCCACATGTCCACACGCTCACGAATATTGTTCGCTCGCACTGCGAAGGCCGCCGCACTTGTTGTCACCGGAGGCCTGTTGTTTGCCGCTCCCGCCACGGCCGTCCCGCTCGACTTGGGCTCTCTCAACACGGGATCGGTCGATCTCGGCTCGCTCGATCCTGTGCTCGCGCCGACACCGAACTTGGCCTCCGTGGCCAACTTTCGCGACGTCGCCGGCAATGACGGTAGGGGATACGCCACCGTCGACGGCTCGCACCTCAAGCGCGGCGTCATCTACCGGTCCAATGCGCTGACCGCGACCAGCGACGCAGACAAGGCGACGCTCACCGGCCTCGGACTTGCCGACGCCTATGACCTCCGCGGTTCAACCGAGATCTCCAACCCATTCATCGGTGGCGCGGACAAGCTCCCGGACGGTGTGACGTACACGAACATCCCCATCGAGTTCAAGGATCTCACTCAGCTCGCCACAACGATCAAGTCGCCGGAAGAGGCCAAGCAGTTCTTGGTCGACACCAACCGCAGTTTTGTCACCGACCCTGTGCGCCGCGCCGGCTTCAAGCAGGTTCTCTCGGACATCGCTGCTGGTGACGGGGTGCAGTTGTTCCATTGCACTTCAGGCAAGGACCGCACGGGTTGGACCGCGATGTTGCTGCAGACCATCGCGGGTGTCCCCGCCCAGACGATCATGGACGACTATCTGTTGAGCAACACCTACCTTCAGGCGACCAACGAGAAGATCCTTGCGCAGATCTCTCAGGCTCTGAGCCCGCAGGTAGCGACCAATCTCGAGCCGGCCCTCGGTGTCGATGCGTCGTACCTGGAAGCTGGACTCGCGCAGATAGCCAGCGATTACGGAACCGTCGACGGTTATCTCACCGAAGGTCTCGGACTCACTGCGGACACGATCGCACTTCTGAAGGCCAAGCTCGTCGACTAGTTGCGCGCCGCTAAAACGCTTGAACGAACGAGTACCAGTCGCCGTCGAACTCCTGGTATCCGATCTCGCCGTCGCGGCGGGGCTTGCCGAGATATGGTGCGCCGTCGGGTAAGTACGCCAGTCCGATCGAATCGATCAGACCGCCCTCGATGTGGAAGCGGCACCCGTTGCCGACGGGCCAGACCTGCAGGACCCGGTAGACGCCAATTGTTCGGTTGTCCAACGACTTCTGGCAATCCGCGGCCACTGCTTCGAGCGAATCTTTCGACAATGCAAACGCAACACGCGAGGGGACGGACAAGGTCACGAGCGCGCCGGTGACGAGGACTATCACCGGCGCGATCGTGCTCAAACGCAGGGTTTTGTACTTCATCCAGCCAATCAGGCTGAGTATCAACCACACTCCACCCAAACCGAGTAACACTGAGGCGGCGAGCGCAAAGAATGGAAAGTACACAACCGGCGGCATAAAGGACCACACGATGACGCCGCATGTGAGAGCGACAAGCACTGCGATGACAACTGCCATCACCTTCCACCAGGATGCCGGACCTCCGCGCTCAGTTGTCGGATCACCGTCAGTCATCGGACAACCCTTGCACAAGGCAGTAATTGTGGGGTGGCAACGAATGGAATTGTTGCCGCTGGTTTACGTCGAGGCCGTCGTGCGTTGATCCGAGAGTTGGTCACTTTCAGCGCCGGCTATCTCTCTGATGCCGGAGGGTATGGTCGGATTGTGAACCAGGATCTGATCATTCGCCGCTACCTACCCTCGGATGAGGATGTGGTCGTCGACCTGTGGTCGCGCGCTGCCCGTGAAGCCCATCCATTCCTTGCAGGCGAGGGGACCGGTGAGCGGGAGCAGAAGATGCGAGAGGTCTATCTGATTCAGGCCGACAATTGGGTGGCTGAGCACAACTCCGAAGTTGTCGGCCTGTTGGGAATGATCGGCTCCGAGATCGGGGGACTGTTCGTCGCGCCGGCGTCGCAAGGGTTGGGCGTCGGTCGGGCGTTGGTGGAACACGCCACAACCATGCACGGCGAGGTGACACTCGAGGTTTACACCCTCAACGATCGCGCCCGCAGGTTCTATGCGCTGATGGAGTTCGAAGAAGAGGGGCGCCGACTCGACGCCGAGACAAACCATGAATTGATCACCCTGCGTCGTACTGGTCGCGACTCCTCCCAAGCGCCGGCATGAGAAATACGGATCAGCCCAGCACGGGCCTGACATTGTGCACAGATCTGACGGCTACCGATTGGCTGGTCGATCAGGATTTGCCTTGGTATCAGTTGGCTGGGCGCGGCCCGATCGGATTTCCGAAGTATGCGCGCCTGCGGTTCATCCCAGATCCGAGCTTTCCCGGTCAGAAATCCAATGATGTCGATTTCGATCAAACCGGGCCGGAAGAGAAAGTGCTGATCGGCTTCGCCCTGGATGTGTTGTCCACTTACACAACCACACCCGACGAGTGCTATTTCTGTATGTGGACCGGGTGGGGGTCGGCAGTCGGTGATGACGTTCCGCGGTTCGAGATCCCCAATCGTGACTACTGGCTCTTCCGTGGAACGCTGGCCGACTACGCCGATTGGAGCGTGGAGAACTCAGCTCGTTGGCCGTGGGGTTCTTCCCCTGATCCGGCCTTCATCTGGCCGGCGGATCATGCATGGTGCATAACCAATGATGTCGACCCACATTTCGCGATCATCGCCGCCCCTGAGGAAGCGATCATTCGAATTGTGGCCGATTCGCGGATCGATGCCGTCCTCGACGACCCGGATATCGTTCCGCCGTATTGGCACTGACGACCGATCACGGCCAAGTCTCGAGTTCGACTACCAGCGTGTTCCAGCGGACGCCGAAATTTGTGGGGACCCGACCCGTCTCGCAGTACACCGTCGGCCCGTCGAAGACGACGTTGAAGAGACCGGAATGAATTGTCGTCAAGAGTGTTTCGTGTTGCACGAGGTGGCCGGGCCGCGCTTTCACCCGTACGCGCCCGGTGGGCTGAGTGCGGTATTGCGTCCAGAGGTAGCGATCCCACACCAGGCAACCTCTCAACCGCACCT
Organism: Rhodococcus sp. 66b; assembly: GCF_002076325.1. Taxonomy (NCBI): domain Bacteria; kingdom Bacillati; phylum Actinomycetota; class Actinomycetes; order Mycobacteriales; family Nocardiaceae; genus Rhodococcus; species Rhodococcus sp. 66b. The sequence goes on along the minus strand of NZ_MUZB01000003.1, from coordinate 228,642 downwards.
CGCCGACGCTTCCGACATCGTCGCCGATCAGTGTCGTAAATCCGTGTCCGAGATGGGCTATGTGCTCAGTGCGGCCGTCGATTGTCACGGTCGCGATGCGTGCATCGATTTCGCAGCACACCTCGGCAGGAAGGTCCAACATTTCGGGACTGGCCCAGTAGGTCGTCGGTTCGCAAGTATCGCCAGGCATGGGGGTGTCGCGCCACGGTTCGAGATCCTCGAGCATCCAGAGTTGCGCCACCGTGCAAGTATCCCAACGCGTCTACGCTTGGGCTTGCTGGTCTGCCTGCAGGTGCTTGACCGGGCATCCCGTGGGGAAGGTGCCGAGGTCTTCGACCTTGTAACCGCTCGGGTAGCTGCGAATGTTGGGCAGCTCGCGGGCGAATTTCCGCTTCGTGCGCACCGGGAAGAAACGCAGCAGACGCGCGCGGACTTTCAGCGCGCCGCGCGAGACGACGCGCATCGCGGTGCTCGGGTGCTTGTAGTGGAAGGCGTCGAGTAGGTGATCGTCCATGAGGGCGAACGCGAATCCCTTGACCAGAGCCTTCGGCGCCAGGTTGTTGGGCGGGAAGGTGCACATCAGGTCGAGGGTGGAATCAGCGACGGCCCGCGCTCCGGAGTCGAATGAAAAGTGTTCGCGCTCATAGTCGTCGAGAAGTTTGACGAACCCCTCGTAGGTGTCCGGCGTGTCCTTGATGTTCATGTACCGACCCAGGTGGCGGTAATAGTTCGTCGACCCGACGATCTCGTTGTCGGTCATCTTCCGCCAGCCGTACTCGTCGAGCCATCTGACCGGCGTGACGACAAAGGTGGCCAGAACGTAGAGCATGTCGTCGTTGGAGATGTCGTACGAACCGTGCATCTGATTCATACGACGCACGCTCTTGCGGCCTTCGGTGCTGCTGAGGCCGTGCTCGAGGATGGCGTCGAGGATCAGGCTGGTGTCGTCGTAGCGCTTCTGAACCTTGTCGGTGAACTCCCCGGTGGAGAAGAGAAGTTTGCCGATCGAGGGAACGGCGTACGTGCGAAAAAGGGCGAAGCTGAGCGCCTGATTGATGTCCCAGGGAAACTCTTGCGCCGCGAGAATGCGCGACATCTCTTCGTAATCGGTTTCGGGATCGAGTCGATCCGTGCGACTGCGGAGGTCGTAGCGCTTCATCTGAACACTCCCTGGGACTGGTCTGCGCGCTGCAGAGGTAGGTGTGAGCTGCACCACCGACTGTAGTTCTGACAACACGCGTTGTCTAGGGGTGTGAATAGTCGACTTTCCATCGTTTCGGGCGTTGTACCAGGGGTATCCGGAAAGTGTTGTCGACCCGAGGAGCAGCTATGAGCGTCACACGCACGGCCGGGGTTTTTGCGGCCATCGGATTACCGATTGCCGCGAGCGTCATGTTCGCCGGAGTCGCCTCGGCTGATCCGCCCCACCCTTTCGGCGGCGCAGCCGTCACCATCGGGTGCCCGAATCAGGGGTCACTGGCCTCGTTGACCGGGCTCACCGGCCAGTCCGGACCAGAGTCCAATCCGCCCATCGCCAAGGGTGATATTCGCTTCGATTCGTTCCCGGCAGCTGCGCCCATTCCGGCGGCGGGTCAGGTGACCGTTGCGTGGGTCAACACCGACACGGGTAAGTCCGGAATCGTCGACCTGGTAGGGGCGTACCCGTATCTCTCTGCGACGGTGAATACCGGCGTCGGCAATGTCGTTGCGACGGCGTTCGGTTCGATCAATTGGGGCAGTAGTCCCATCTGCCAGTCGAATCCGACGATCGGCAGGTTCATAGCCTGATCTTCGGCCCCTGATCGTCACAGCCTGAACGGGCACAGGGTTGGCGGTATCGCGTGATTATCTGTCATCTCGGAGATACCGCCGTGTCCGTCCCATCCCATATTCTGAAACGTGTTAGTTGAAAGCATATTTCAGGGATGGAAAAGGTGGCGACGTGAACGGGTCGAGCGCGCGTCAGTTGATGAGCCAGATGCTCGTCGAAAAACGAAACAGTCTTGCGCCCGAAAAGGTCGGCATGCGCTGCGAGGGTGCTCGCCGTATGCACGGACTCAGTCGGCGTGATGTCGCGCAGATTGCCGACATCAGTTTCAATCATTATCAGCGGCTGGAACAGGGTACGTCCGTTGGTGTTTCGGCTCCGGTCATCGTACGTATCTGCGACGCCTTGTTGATGGAAGACGACGAGAAGGCGCGCATGCTGGCGTTGCACCAGGCATGGGCGCGCCCTCGTCGACCGCTGGCTGGATCCCGAGTTGCCGGACCTCAGGCCGCCGGTGAAATCTCCGGTAGGCAGCGGGCCAGTTCGTCCGGCGTGTAGAAGAAACTCCCGGCGCTCACCGGAGCGCACGGGGCAGCAAATGCTGTCTCCCGCTCGTTGTAGAGCATTCGGACCAGCCGCTCACCGTCCGGTCCGGCGTAGACGTCCCACTGCACGTTGGCGGCCATCGGGCTGACATTCGCTCCGCGCCAGGGGTTGTTCGCGTAGGTGTAGAGATCACCCTCGGCCTGCGAGACGGTGCTTCCCGGCAGTTTCAGGAGCGCAGCGAAGGGGATGATCGTTTCTGCGTGTGCAAACCGGAAGTCCGCTCCCGGTATAGCGGCGTCGCCGGTGTGTTCCTGCAAGCCGCGCACGAACTCGTCGCGCAGGACGGTTGCCATCCGGTAGGTGACGTCTTCACCGGTGAAGCCAGGGCCCTTGGCGTAGAAGTCCTCGGCGTCGTTCGTGTACGCGAGCCACTGAGCGTCGTCGGAGTCGATGAACCGCTCGAAATTCCACTTGCCTTCTTCGGCCATGCCCGGAGTGATGATGTACGTGTTGTACAGCATGTACGCGGCGTCGACCTCGTTGTCGATCGTGCTGGAACCCTTGCCACGGTCGACGAGTGAGAACTCGCCCGCACTCAGCCGGTTCACGAAGTCCTCCGAGTAGAGCCTGAGCATCATGTGCCGCGAGACCTCGCGGGTGCGGGGAAGATCGGCGATCTGGTCGTCGACGGCTTTCAGTCGAGGATCCGACTCTTCGTAGTCCTTGTAGTCGGCGTTTTCATCCGAGTCGTGGAAGTAGAGAAGGTCGGCATCCGTGGTCACCGGCGCAACGTCACCGGCGACGGCCGGAAACGCACCGGTCAGGCCCTGAGCGAAGTTCTCGGCGCTGTCCACGGCACGGTCGACGCCCGACGAAGTCAAAGTGATGGTGCCCTGTTGCGCTGCGATGGCGTCGAACAATTGAGGGAGGCGCTCGGTGACGCGCGCTCCGAGCTGCCGATGTTCGGTGACCCCGAGTCCGCTGAGGTTGCCGTACCCCAGCTTCTTGTTGGCGTCCATGAGATCACGAAGCGCCGGGCCGAATTCCTTGCCGACGGGTGTCAATGCGTTCTCGGCTTCGGCGATTTCCCACAGCTGCAGGCTCAGGTCGTCGTACTTCAGGCTCGACAGTGCTCTGGAACCATGGCGCGCAACACTTTCCGTGTACACCGGGATGTATCCGGTCGGCGGCGCCTGATAGTCGGCGATGCGCTGGCCGGGAGTGTAGGGCGTCTTGGAGGTGAAACCGCCGTTGCTGACGGTCGGTGTCTCTGTCGAACCGGAACTCGAACCGGCGTCGAGCGAACCGAACGGTGACGCCGTGGCGATGGACTGGACGCTGCTGGTGACAAGCACGAGTCCGACAGCGCCGGCAGCGGCCAGCACGCCGAAGCGTGAGCTTCGCATGGTGAGTTGATCCTCTCCGTCGGTGCCGGGGTGACACGACGGAAGGAAAGTTAGAACAGCTAAGCGTCCGAATTGCACCTATTTGCCCATGTGCAGATGGACGCGGGGTTACAAGTTTCGGATCCGCCGAGCTCAGGAGGGTTTGGCGGCAATCCCGATCGACACGGAGAGCGACAACGCGATGAGGGTCATGGCCAGCCACTGGTAGCTCTTGGGCGTGGGCTGCTTCTTACGTCCGAACTTGCTCACTGATGTCTCCCGTTTGTCCGTGGGTACTCAGCACATATTACTGTTCCATTACCCCGATGGCGCGGTCGACGGGAAAAAGTGTGCGATCAGACAGGATCGGTCAAGTTGCAACAGTGACGCTACGGAGGAGCAGTGCGGTTGCGGCAACGATGATCACGTATGTCGTGACCCGATTCGAGGTGAGCAGAGAGATTCTGCGGGCGACCAATGTCCCGAGGGCGTGACCGCACAGCAACAGTGGGGACAGCGCGAGGGCTGTCAGCAGTTCGGCGCGAGTGATGCCCACCTGAAACTGCAATGCAGCCAGTGTGGCCGCGGCCATGAGGAGAAAGATCGTCGAGAGCGTCGACCGTAGTTCGGCAGCGTTCGGCGTCCGATATGTCAGTGAAAGTGGCGGGCCGGGCATGGCAGCCAGTGCGCCCATGAAGCCTGCCGCGATGCCGGCGCCGGCGAGTGCATGGCTGGTGCCGCCGAAGGACTTGCCCGTGAGGAGGGCTGCTCCCGCGGCCAATGCGACGACGGCAACCAACACGTGCACGACGGTTACCTCGACGCGGCCGAGGAACCACAGACCCGCAGCAATTCCGGGAATCATTGTGGCACTGGCGATCAGTACCGCTTTCAGGTCGCAGTGCCGGCGTTCCCGGATTGCGACCAAGCCCATGATGGGTAGCGTGAGAAGTAGAAGTGGTGCCGGAACCAGCTGTGGCGCAATCAGAATCAGGGCAGGGCCGGCGACCAGACCGAAGCCCGATCCCGTTGCCGACTGAATTGCAGACGAGCCGACGAGTACGCAGGCGACCAGGATAAGAATCACATTCCCATTCTCTGGGCAGTCTGGCACTGCCGGAAGATCCAGATCGTGCAAGCATTGAGGGGGCCAGTACCAGGAGGAACCGCAGTTGAGATCACACGAGAATTTGGATGATTTTCTAGCGGGCCGGTCGGCGTATCTCGATGCAGACACCACGATGCCGATGTACCGCCGCGTGCGCGCGATGATCGAAGATCTCCTTGCCCGAGGAGTATTCGACGGCGGACGGCCTATGCCGTCGACGCGGTACCTCTCCCAGGAACTCGGGGTCTCACGTAACACCGTTGCTGCCGCATACGACGAGTTGATTGCGCTCGGTGTGATCGAGAGCAGGCCTCGCAGTGGGCTTTACGCGGCAACGCCGCTGACACGCGCCGCGGCCGAGTCCGTCTCGTCGGCCGAACCCGTCGATTGGTCCACGTTGCTCCGACCCCGTGAGAGCGTCGAATTCACTCGTACTCTCGGGCATCCCGACGCTTTCGACTACCCGTACCCGTTCATCAGCTCCCAGCCCGAATTGCGTTCCTTCCCCGTGCGCGGTTGGTTGCGCGCCGCGAGTGAGGCAATGACCGGGCCGCATCTGCGATACAGCGTCCGTGACGCCGTCGATCAAGATGATCCGTTGCTCGTCGAGGCGCTCCGCAAGGAGATCCTGCCGTCGCGAGGAATCGAAGCGAGTTCCGACGAGATTTTGGTGACCAGCGGCACCCAGCAAGGGCTTTCGCTGATCGCCGATGTTCTGCTCGGGTCGGGCAAGATAATGGGTTTTGAGAACCCCGGATACCTCGATGCGATGCACATCTTCAAGCGCTCCGGTGTGGAATTGTCCCCGGTCCCGGTGGACGGTAGGGGGGCGGTGTTCGATCGATCGACGGTGTTCGATGCCATGTACCTCACACCGAGCCACCACCACCCCACCAACGTCACGCTGAGTCTGCCGCGCCGGAAGCTACTTCTCGAATTGCTCGAAGAGAGAAACGGTTTCGTGATCGAGGACGACTACGACAGTGAATTCCGCTTTCGCGGTCGGCCGACCCCCTCGCTGAAATCGATCGGAGACAACCGTCGAGTCATCTACCTCGGATCCTTCTCGAAATTTCTCTCGGCGGGTCTTCGGATCGGTTACATCGTCGCCGATGCTCCAGTCATTGCCGCACTTCGGGCCGAGCGTCATCATCGAACCAAACACCTGCCCGGTCACATCCAGCGCTCGCTCGCGCTTTTCATCACCTCGGGGGACTACCACAAGGTTCTGCGCTCGCACCGTCGTCGACTCAAGCAGAATTGGGAGATCATCACCGAGTCGATCAACACGTACATGCCACGTGTGGAAGCATCATCGTTTCCTCCGGGCGGTGTCAGTGTCTGGTACACCGGCCCGGAGGATCTCGACGCTGCAGAGTTGACCGAAAGGGCAGCGAAGCAGGGGATTCTTGTTGCTGACGGATCGCGATACTTCTTTCCCGGCACCGGCTCGCACAATTGCTTGCGGCTGGGCTTCGGTTCGATAGCCCAGCAGTCGATCGAGCCCGGCATCGCCCTGCTCGGGGGTATTGCTCATCGAATGCTCGACGAGACTCGCCGAATCAGTGGGTGAGGCCCCTGGCTCGGTGTGCTCTGGCAACCCGGCCGACCGCGAGAGCCATCGCGGCGCGTCTGAGTGTGGATCCGGTAGTCGCAGCCTGATCGAGTACCGACGACCACGCTGCGGTCATTCGATCATCCAGTCCACGCTCGACGTCGGAGAGCGTCCACCAGTAACCTTGTTGTGCCTGAACCCATTCGAAATACGAGACCACAACTCCTCCGGCATTTGCGAGGATATCCGGCACCACAAGCACTCCGGATCGTTCGAGGATCCTGTCCGCCTCGGCCGTGGTCGGTCCGTTTGCGCCCTCCACGATGATGCGAGCACACACCCGAGATGCATTGTCGGCATTGACAACGCCCTCGACTGCCGCCGGCACCAACAGGTCGACATCCAGTTCGAGTACCGCCGCCGGATCAATCGGGAGTCCTCCACCGAACGCCGCAACTGTGCCACGTTCTTCGGAATGTGCCCGCAGACGCGACAAGTCGAGACCGTCGGCGTTGTGCACTGCGCCGAATCTGTCACTGACGGAGATGATTCGAACCCCCGCCTCGGCAAGGTAGTCTGCGGCATCCGCGCCGACTTTGCCGTATCCCTGAACGACTGCCGTCGCCGAGGACGGTGCAATGCCTTCTTTCGCCAAAGCCAACAGCGAGATGTGAGCGACGCCGCGAGAAGTGGACGTCCGTCGGCCGAGCGAGCCGCCGAGATCAAGGGGCTTGCCTGTCACAACGCCCGGGACACCACGACCCCGAGTTGCGGAATATGCGTCCATCATCCAGGCCATGGTCTGCTCGTCGGTGCCGACGTCCGGAGCGGGAATATCGTTGTCCGGCCCTATGACGGGTGAGATTCCCTGGGTGTACGTCCGGGTGAGACGTTCGAGTTCGGCGGGGGACAGTGTCCGGGGATCGACGTCGACTCCGCCTTTCGCCCCGCCGTAGGGGATGTCGAGAAGCGCACACTTCCATGTCATCCACATCGCCAGAGCACGGACTTCGTCCAGATTTACCTCGGAGCTGTATCGGATCCCACCCTTGGCCGGCCCGCGGGCGATGCTGTGCTGCACCCGGTATCCGGTGAAGACCTCCACGTCGCCGTTGTCGCGGACAAGAGGAACGCTGACGGTCGTTTCACGCCTGGCAGCGCCGAGGATGCGGTGCAAACCTTCGGGGTAGCCCAGGACTGCCACTGCCTCCGCGAGTTGAACACGCGCGTCGTCGAGCGCATTCGCCTGAACTGTCGGCACTGTCACCGGGGGCCGTCGTAGTAGGAATCGGCTACGTCCAGCGCAGTGTCGAGCATGGCAAGCGCAGCGTCGACTTGTGCGGGGGTCACGGTGCACGGCGGGACCACGTGGATGCGGTGGTAGTTGTTGAAGACCAGCAGCCCCGCCTCCCGCGCCGCTGTCATGGTCCGACCGATCGCAGCGTTGGTGCCGCCGTACGGGGACAGTGGTTCGCGTGTCTCACGGTTCGTGACGAGATCGAGTGCCCAGAAGACTCCGAGACCTCGGACGTCTCCGACGCTCGGGTGTTTGTCAGTGAGAGCAGCGAGCCCCGGACCGAGTGACGTGCGGCCGATGAACTCGGCATTCTCGACTATGCGTTCCTCGTGCATCGTCGTGATGGTGGCCACGGCGGCGGCGCAGGCGAGCGGGTGGCCGGAGTACGTCATGCCGCCGGGGTACGGACGCTCGGCAAACGAGTTGTAGATCTTCTCACCGACGATGACTCCACCGAGGGGCACGTAGCCGGAGTTCACTCCCTTGGCGAAGGTGATGAGATCGGGGACGACATCGTAGTGGTCGATTGCCAGCCAGGCTCCCGTGCGACCGAAGCCGGACATGACTTCGTCACAAATCATGACGATGCCGTATCGGTCGCAGATGTCCCGGACACCCTTCAGGTATCCGGGCGGTGGCGGCATGATGCCGGACGTGCCGGGAACCGATTCGACGATGATTGCTGCAAACGCTGACGGACCTTCGAATCGGATCAGAGTTTCGAGGTGCTCCAGTGCGCGCTCGGACTCCTGTTGCTCCGTCTCGGAACGAAACTCGGACCGATAGAGAAACGGTCCGTGAAAGTGGACAGCTCCTGAGTTGCCGTAGTCGTTCGGCCAGCGACGGTGATCGCCGGAGAGATTGATAGTCTCCGCCGTCGCACCGTGGTAGGAGCGGTACGCCGAGAGAATCTTGTATCGACCGGTGTGGAGGCGCGCCATGCGGATTGCGTGCTCGTTGGAATCCGCACCGCCACTGGTGAAGAAGACTCGATCCATCCCCTCGGGGGAGATCTCGGCGATCAGTCGCGCCGCTTCGGACCGAGCCTCGTTCGCGTGAGCAGGTGCGATGGTGCACAATTTCGCTGCCTGTTCCTGGACGGCGGCGACAACCTTCGGGTGCTGATGTCCTACGTTGGTGTAGACGAGTTGCGAGGAGAAGTCGAGATATTCCTTGCCTTCGCCATCCCAGAGGTAGCAACCTTCACTACGTTCGACAACCATGGGTTGCAACGACTTCTGAGCCGACCACGAGTGGAAGACATGCGCTCGATCCAGTTCGTAGGTCCGTTGTGACGTGCTGAGTGCGGGAGCTGCCATGGCAGAAACCTCCTGATCGAGGGTTGAACTTCTTCAGTCCACTCAATGATGGAGAACAGTGGTGGCCCGTCGCCAGATCCAGATCGGACGCGATCTGGAGGGGCCAGTTACACAGAGGAACCATCGCGTTAACACGAGTCGAGTACGTTACGACTGGCCCGAGAAAATGACCCTGCAGGTGGCACTGGAGCAGGTGCCAGATTATGAGCAGACTGGTGAGCAGTTCATTCGATGCCGATGGGAATCTCCCAGGGCATGAACAACATTCACCAGCAGGATTCTGCAGCATCATTCTCGAAGGAGTTCCCCACTATGTCCGTCATGAAGACTCCAGTAGCTGTGGTCACCGGGGCCAGCAGTGGCATCGGCGCGGCGACGGTTCGGCACCTCGTCAAGGAGGGATTCGATGTGGTGATGGGTGCGCGCAGGATGGATCGGCTAGAGGAGTTGGCGGCCGAAACGGGCGCTCGCGCTCTACCTCTCGACGTGACCGACGTCGCCTCGGTTGATGCTTTCTGCAACCTGATCGAGCGCTGTGACGTGTTGGTCAACAATGCCGGTGGCGCGCTCGGCGCAGACAGTATCGCCGATACCGACGAGGCGGACTGGACCGCGATGTTCGATGTGAATGTCCTGGGTGTCCTGCGCGTCACGCAACGGTTGCTGCCACGGTTACGTGAGAGCGGGAACGCCACCGTCGTGAGTATCGGATCGATCGCCGGCCGCGAGCCGTATCTGGGAGGGGGAGGGTACAACGCTGCGAAACATGCTGTGACAGCACTCACTCGGGTGTTGCGACTCGAACTTCTCGGAGAGCCGATCCGTGTCTGTCAGATCGATCCGGGCATGGTGGAGACGGAGTTCAGCATGGTGCGCTTCGGCGGTGACAAGGAGCGTGCCGCCGCCGTGTACGCCGGCGCCGATCCACTGACCGCCGACGATATCGCGGATTGCGTTGCTTGGGTCGTCACTCGCCCGAGTCGGGTCAACGTCGACTCGATGCTTGTACTGGCCCGCGATCAGACCTCGGCTCAGCGAGTACACAGGAGGACCGCATGACCACCACCAGTTCCCCGCCGACCGCGGTGGCGCCGTCGTTGGAGACCGGGAGGCCTGATCGAACACCCCTGCGCAGAAAAAGACACCTGTCGTCGAAGCGATTGCGGTCCATCGGTGTTCGTGTAGTTGCGTTGCTCGTCTTTCTGGTTCTGTGGTGGGGAATCACTGCTGCCGGTGTGATCGACGAATTGTTCCTCCCGTCACCGAAGTCGGTATGGGACGCGTTCGTCAGAGCCAACACGTGGCACCAGATTGCGCCCGGTGTGGATCGTGAAGTCCTCGGTGAGCAGAACTACTTCCTGTGGGAGCATCTGATCGCGAGCGGCCAACGGATCGCTGCCGGAGTCGGTGCGGCCGTGATTGTCGGCCCCCTCATCGGTTTCGCCATGGGGATGTCTGCGCCGATACGCACCTTCGTCGAGCCGTACTTGAACTTTCTTCGTGCATTGCCCCCACTCGGCTACATCGGATTGCTCATCGTTTGGTTCGGTATCGGTGACACTTCGAAGATCTGGCTCCTGTTCCTGGCTGCATTCCCTCCGATAGCCATCGCCACGTTGAACGGAGTCACCTCGGTCAAGGTCGACCAGATCAATGCGGCAAAAGCATTGGGTGCAAGCCGAACCCAGGTTCTGACCAACGTGGTCTTTCCATCGACGCTGCCGGAAGTGATCAACGGCATCCGTATTGCAGTCGGATTCGCGTGGACCACTGTGGTGGCAGCCGAACTCAACAACGGTATTCCGGGCATCGGCGGACTGGCCTATCTGGCCGGAACTCAGCTCGATACGCCGTTGACCATCGCCTGCATCATCGTCATCGGTTGTGCTGCGCTCGTTCTCGACTCTGTGATCAAAGCGATCGGAACAGTCGTGGCGCCATGGAAAGGTAAGGCATGAAAATCAATTCGAGAAAGCTTGTCATCGCCGTCATCGCGTCCGGAACTCTGGGCATGAGCCTGACTGCGTGCGTGGAGACGGGGCGCGGTGAGATGAGTCGATCGACGGGTGCCACGACCAGTTGCCCCGTGACAGTGAACGAGTCGATCACGACTACCGCGCGGATCGGCTACCAGGACATCCCGAACGGCGATCTGATCGTCAAGGATCAAGGTTTGCTGGAAGCCTGCATGCCCAATGCCGATATCACTTGGAGCAAGTTCAGTTCGGGGCAAGACGTCGTCCAAGCCTTCGGTTCTGGCAGCCTCGATCTCGGAACACTCGGTTCGAGTCCCGCTACCATGGCCTTGTCGTCGCCGCTGAACATTCCGATGCAAGTGATATGGATTCAGGATGTGATCGGGAAAGCGGAGTCTCTGGTGGTCAGGGATCCGTCGATCACCACGCTGGAAGGGTTGCGCGGCAAAAAGATCGCAACACCTTTCGGCAGCACCTCTCATTACAGTCTGCTGGCCGCGCTCGGCGCCGCGAACATGTCGGCTGACGTCACTTTGATGAGCATGAAGCCGGATGCGATGCTCGGCGCCTGGCAGGGCGGCCAGATCGATGCGGCGTGGGTCTGGGACCCGACATTGTCGAAGTTGACAATAGACGGTCGCGTCATCCTGAGTAGTGGGGATGTGGCGAAACAGGGCGCACCCACCTTCGATCTTTCGGGAGCCACAACGGCTTTCACTACATCGAACCCCGAGTTCATGGAGATGTGGACGAAGTTGCAGGACTTTGCGGTCGGACGGATCAACGCCGATCCCACCGCAGCAGCCGTCTCGATGTCTGCACAGCTCGGCATCGCACCGGACGTGATCATTCCTCAGCTCGTGGGGTACACATATCTTTCGGCTGCAGAGCAGGCCGGCCCGGACTATCTCGGTGGGGCTTTTGCGCAGAGTTTGGCAGGAACAGCGGAGTTCCTTCTACAGCAGGGCAATATCGATGCGGTCAGCACGCCCGGCAAGTATGCAGACGGAATCTTCAACGATGCGGTCGCGAAGGTGGGACAGTCATGACAACGGAAGGTACGGACCTCAGTACTCGAGTAGTTCTCACAGAGGTGCGCAAGGAATACGTCACCTCCGACGAAACGGTCGTCGCCCTCTCGTCGACGAGTTTGACCTTCGAGCCCGAGGAATTCGTATGTGTCGTAGGTCCTTCCGGTTGCGGTAAGACTACGCTGCTCCAGATGCTGGCTGGGTTCCAGACGCCCACCGAGGGAACCATCATGGTGGGAAACACCCACATCAAAGGCCCGGACCCGGACCGTGGTGTGGTGTTTCAGCATTCGAATCTGTATCCATGGTTGTCGGTGCGGGGAAACGTCGAGTTCGGGCTCAAGATGAGGGGTGTTCCGCGCCGCGAACGCGCTGACGAAGCCGAACGTATGTTGGAGCTCGTCGGCCTGGAGCAGTACGGAAACCGAAAGCCGTACCAGCTGTCGGGTGGTCAGCAGCAGCGATGCCAGATTGCGCGCGTCCTGATCACCGACCCACGAATCATTCTGATGGACGAGCCTTTCGGCGCTCTCGACGCTATGACACGCGAGAGGCTGCAACTGGAACTGCTCGAGTTGTGGCGTGAGCGTCGCAAGACGGTTTTCTTTGTCACGCACAGTGTCGAGGAGGCGATTTTCCTCGGCACGCGGGTCATCGTGATGGGAGCGCGCCCTGGACGGGTGATCTACGACCGCAAGGTGTGGTTCAAGAAAGGCAGCCCTCGGTCGACCGACACCGAAATCCGCTCGACGCCGGAATTCGTCGCCATGCGAGACGAAGTAGCGGCCAAGATCTACGAAGCACAGGGATTGATCGGCGCCACGGTTGCGCTCCACTGAACGTGAGGATTTTGTAAATGAAAGATGTTCGGAAGAAACGATTTACCCGTACCGCCGGCTGCATCGTCGCCTTGGGTGCGATGGTCTCCATGGTGGCGTGCTCCAACGCGAACGCCGAGGGGTCTCTCTCGTTCGGAGAAGAGCCGCCTGCACCGCTGTCGCCGGGAACATTGGTCACGTCGCACGACTTGACGGAATCGGCCGCATTGCCAAGCGCAGCAAAGAACCAGCGCGTCACTTATATATCCCAAAGTGCCTCCGGCGAAGCCATTCTGGTATCGGGAGTGGTCGCCATCCCCAAGACGCCGGCTCCGGTTGGAGGCTGGCCGGTCGTCAGTTGGGCGCATGGAACCACCGGCGTAGCCGATGCGTGCGCACCTTCCGCTGATACGCCGAACGGACCGGTCCACGACTACCTCTCGGTGGTCGATCAGACCCTTGACCGGTGGGTCGAAAACGGTTACGTCGTGGTGCAGACGGACTACGAGGGCCTGGGCACACCCGGCGGTCATCCGTACATGAACGGAACCAGTGAAGCCAATGCCGTAACCGACATCGTTCGCGCTGCGCGTCAGATCGACGAGCACGTCGGCAAGGACTGGTTTGCCATGGGCCACAGCCAAGGCGGGCAAGCTGTGGTCTTCACCTCGGCTATCGGCAAGGACCGAGCACCTGAGCTGAACTTGAAGGGTGCGGTGTCGATCGCTCCAGGGAACGGAACCGCGCAGATTCCGGAACTGGTCGCGTCCGGTAATCAATCTATGGCAGGTGGAGTGCCATTCGTTCCGATCATTCTTCTCGGAGTCCAGGCAGTCGATCCGTCGGTCGTCCCCGAGCAACTTCTCTCGGATCAAGCGCAACCGCTGCTCGAGGCAGCGCGGACTGGTTGCCTGGCGGCGGTGAGAGCAGTGCCGCCGGTTCCCGTCGACCAGATCTTTCGTGAGGGCGCAGACCTGACAGCTCTAACGGCGAACTTGAACGAACAGGAATTGACGACTGTTGCGCCAAAGGTGCCGACGCTGTTCGCGCAGGGGACGGCTGACGTTCTGGTGTCGGTGGCCAGTACCACCGGCGCGGTAGAGGATTTCTGCGCCAAAGGGTCGGCTGTCGAATTCAAGACCTATGAGGGCGCCGACCACCGTGGCGCAATCGCGGCTTCCTACGAAGACGCGAAGGACTTCACGAGCAGGATCCTCGCGGGTGGTCGCGTGACGCCAGGTACTTGCTGAACGACATGTCGGAGGGCGGGCGAGCCTGGAGGCCCGCCCGCCTTCGTCGTCAAGAGGTCGTGCGCAGCTCCCGTCGCAAGATCTTGCCCGTGACGGTCTTGGGCAGTTCCTCCACCAGCACCACGGAGCGTGGGTACTTGTACGCCGCCATCCGCTGCTTGCAGTGATCGATCAAGTCTTCCGGCGTCACCGAGGCCCCCGCGACGAGGCTGACAAACGCCTTCACCGTCTCACCGCGGTATTCGTCGGCGATCCCGACGACTGCCGCCTCACGGACTGCGGGGTGCTCGGCAAGAACGTCCTCGACCTCGCGTGGCCACACCTTGTAGCCGGACGCAATGATCATGTCCTTCTTACGGTCGACGACGTAGAACCAGCCGGCTTCGTCCATGAAACCGACGTCGCCGGTGTGGAACCACCCGTCGCGAATGGCCGACGCACTCTCCTCCGGCTTGTTCCAGTAGCCGCGCACCACCTGTGGACCACGGACGACCAATTCGCCGATCTCTCCGATCGGCAGGACCGCACCGCCCTCGTCTTCGATGCGGACCACGGTGTTGGGTACTGGAACGCCAACGGACAGTGCCCCGGACGTGGGGTCGACGGGCGTGTCCGCCCCGACGGGAACGGCGTGAGTGGGCGACGTGGTCTCGGTCAGCCCGTAGATGTTGTGCAGCGCAGCACCGGTCATGGCGCGGACTGCCTCGGCGGCTGTCGGCGAGATGGGTGCGCCGCCGGAATACAGCAACCGCATGGAGGTGAAGTCTTCGGGCGCGCAACCCGGAGTGTTGAGCAGTGCGGTGAACGCAGTGATGGCGCCGACTGTGAATGTCGGGCGGTGCTCACGAATCGCGTCGAGCATCACCTCGGGCTGGAAGCGGTAGGCAAGCACCAGCGGCATTCTCGCCAAGACGGACACCGCGATGTGACCGATCAACCCCGTGATGTGGAAGAGCGGTGCGACGCCGAGAACCGTGTCTTTCGGGGTGAGCCCCAGCCAGTCACGGTAGACCTGGGCGTTGAAGGTCATGTTCGCGTGAGAGGTCATCGCTCCCTTGGGCGGACCTGTGGTCCCCGACGTATAGGTCAGTACCGCAATGTCTTCCGGTGCAGCGTCGGTAGTGATCGGATCGCCGAGACGATGCTGGTCGATCAGCGTCGCGAGATCGTCGGTACCGAGATCCTTCTTCACGATTCCGTCGAAAACCCGTGGATCGTTGCGGCTTTGGTACTCGAGTTCCGAGGTGGTGAAGACTCGCCTGACCGGCGAGTCGGAGACGACGTTGCGGCCGACGGACTCGTAGAGCCCCTCGAGAGCGATCAGAACCGCTGCTCCGGAATCTTCGAGTTGGTATCCCAGTTCTCGTTCACGGCTCATGGGATTGATCGAGACTGCGACGCCGCCGGCTTTCCAGATTCCGGCGAGGGCGAGCACGAATTGCGGAACGTTCTGCAGGAAGAGTGCGACACGGTCTCCCTTCGTCAGACCACCTGCTCGTAGTGCGCGGGCCAGGGCGTCACTCTGCTGATCCAGTTCGGCGAAACTGAGTTGACCGTCGAAGTACTTCACGGCCGTGGCGTCCGGATCAGAGCGGACCGCCGCTGCCAACAATTCGAGCATTGTGGGCTGTTCGACGTCGATGTCGGGGGGAACGTCGTTGCGGTACAACGCCAACCAAGGGCGATCTTCGTATGTCATTTGATGGCAACCGGATTCACGGGAGAGCCGCTGGCCTTGGCAACCTTGAGCGGTGCGGCGACGTACAAGAACGTGTACTGGCCGTCGGACGCGCAGTCCGCGGCCAGCTTCTCCAGATCGCAGATCTCGGTGAACACGACACCGAGATTGCGCATCAATGCGTTGTGGAGAACCAGTGCCACACCGTTTTCGGGGTCGGTGGTGACCTCGTTGGCAATGGTGTCGGTGACGAGGTTCGGAATCTCCATGTCCTGGAACCACTGGACGAGTTCGGGGCTGTAGATCAAGCCGGGCTCGCAGAATCCCTCGTAGAAGGCTTCGCCCTGGTCGAAGAACAGCTTGAGGAAGTTGGTGCGGATGACGAGAATGTCACGCTTCTCGATGGTGACGCCCTGCGCTTCGGCACAGGCCAAAAGATCATGGTGCGTAAAGGTTTCGGCCTTGTCGAGGTTTTCCTTGCCGCGGAACTTCGCCATGTCGAGAAGTACTGCGCGTCCGACGACGCCGCGGTCGGCAATCGGTTCGACGCTGGCCTTCTCCAGGCCGCCGACAGTGGTATCAGCCGAGTATCCGTTCCACAGGGCGCCGTCGTACCAGACATGGCCGAGTGCGTCGTACTGCGTCGAGCCCTGTAGGAACGCGTCGATCTTGTCGTCCGCGTAATGCAGGCCGCCGGGGAAGTTGGGGGCGTCGTCGCCGTCCCAGCTGCTCTCGTCGAAGATCTGTGTGCGCTCGGCGGGGCTCCGTCCCGGCCAGACCGGATCACCCTTGGGATCGCCGATAAGACGTTGGAGTGTGAACACGGAACCCTGCTTGATGGTTCCGACGCCGCGAAGCACCTGTCCGGCGTCGAGGTAGTTCAGTGAACCGACCTCGTCGGACTCTCCCCACTTGCCCCAGTTACTGGGTGCGTCGCGCAGGAGTTCTCCAAGATATGGCGCCTCGGTCATGGTGATTCGATCCTCTCGCTACCGACACCGAACGATCGCTCGGGCGGACCTGGGTCTTTGTGATCCACATCATGTTCAGGCCGATAACTAGTAGTCAACACGTTCATAGATTTCCGTGGTCATCGCATTGTTGGAAATCCTATGTTCGGCAATACTGAACACTGTGACCGAATTTGAGAATGCTGTCCTGATCGGGGCGTCGATCCGGCAAGCGCGGCGTCACAGCGGGCTCTCGCTGCGTGAATTGGCCAGGCGTCTCGATGTCAGCCCGGCTACCCTCAGCGCTGTCGAGACCGGAAAGACCAGAGTCAGCGTCGACCGGTTGGCGGCAATCGGCGGGATTCTCGGAGTGCGTTTCGACGCTCTGCTCCCGGCTGCGATAGTGCGTCCGCCGGAACAGCCGCGATGGGGAGGCGACGACGCCGACCCGGACGCACATTTTCGCCCGAACGAGTGGCGAAGGTTCGGTCCGAGTTCGTTCGATCCGGTGTTGGCTGCCGCGCTCGCGGAGATGGTGAAGACCGGATATCACGGCGCTGCGATGCGTGAGATCGCCAAACGTGCGCAGATGAGTGTTCCGGGTCTGTATCACCACTATTCCAGTAAGCAACAGATGTTGGCCGAAATTCTCGACCTCACCATGGCTGAACTCAACACGAGATCGTTGGCGGCTATCGAAGAGGGCGAAAGTCCCGACGAAAGATTGGCTTTCCTTGTCGAATGTGTGACCTTGTTCCATATCTATCGGCGTGATCAAGGATTTCTCGGCGCCAGTGAAATGCGCAGTCTCACAGCCGAGAACAGGTTGCGCATCACGGAATCACGCAACTACCAGCAATGGTTGATGACGAAGCAAGTGGACGACGGAATCGCCGCCGGTGTGTTCGAGACGGATCGGCCGCGACAGGCCGCGCGTGCGATTGTCGTGATGTGTGTCTCTGTCGCGCAATGGTATCGGCCGAGTGGGCCGCAAACGCCCGAGGAAATTGCACGTGACTACGTGCGTTTTGCGCTCGATCTGGTGCGCCTTCAGCGACCGTGACGGACGTCATCCGGTTCGGGTGATGCGCCTGCGGACAAACGGGTCCATGCTTGGAAGGTATCCGTACCGCGACTCGAGTAAGGAACGAAACCCAATGTCTTCCAATCTGTCTCACAAGGCCTACATGATCGGTGCCGGCATCGGAAACCTCTCGGCTGCCGTCTATCTGATTCGAGACGGTGAGTGGAACGGTGAGGACATCACCATCATGGGCCTGGACATGCACGGAGCGAACGACGGCGAATCCGCCGCTACGTTTCAGCACCAGTACGGCCATCGCGAACTCGGTAACGACGCGGGTTTCATCAACCGCGGCGGCCGCATGCTCAACGAGGAAACCTACGAGAACCTCTGGGACATATTGAGTGCGGTTCCGTCGCTGGACAACCCGGGAAAGTCGGTGACGGATGACATTCTCGACTTCGACCACGCGCACCCCACGCATGACGTCGCACGGTTGATCGACCGAGACGGTATTCGCAACAAGGGCGAGAACGATTACAAGCACATGCAATTCGACAACAAGGACCGGTACTTGTTGACGAAGCTGATGACGATGCCGGAGTCGGACGAGGCAAAACTCGACGACATCAGCATCGAGCAGTGGTTCGAGGACACTCCGCACTTCTTCACCACCAACTTCTGGTACATGTGGGAGACCACTTTCGCTTTCAAGCGGGTGAGTTCGGCGATGGAGCTTCGCCGGTACATGAACCGAATGATTCTCGAGTTCAGCCGCATTCAGACGCTTGCGGGTGTCACCAGGTCCCCGTACAACCAGTACGAGAGCATCATCTTGCCGATGCGGACCTTCCTCGAAGGTAAGGGCGTGAAGTTCGTCAACGAACTGAAGATCACGGAGTTCGTGTTCAAGGACACCCCGCTTCGAGACGAGATCATCGTGACGGGACTCGATTACGAGAACGTCCGCACCGGCGAGAAGGGCCGAATCGACGTGGCGGAAGGCGATTTCGTCTTCGACACCAACGGCAGCATCACCGACAGTTCGTCGATCGGCGATCTCGACACCCCGATCGTCGAAGACATGAGATACGCGCCGAGTGCGCTGCTGTGGAAGCAGGCCACCGAGCATTTCTACGATCTTGGGAATCCCGACAAGTTCTTCGGGGACCGGGCGCAGAGTGAGTGGACCAGCTTCACCGTCACCACTTCGTCACACGAGCTCATCAACGAGATTTCCCGAATCACCAAGCAGCTCCCCGGAAATGCACTCAACACGTTCGTGGACTCGAACGTGCTTCTGTCGATCGTGGTTCACCATCAGCCGCACTACCACGCGCAGAAGGAGAACGAAGGAGTCTTCTGGGGTTACTGTCTGTTCCCGCGCAAGGACGGCGACTACGTGAAGAAGCCGTTCATCGAGATGACCGGCCGGGAAATGCTGGAAGAGACTCTCGGGCATCTCGAGGCACTCGACGAGAGCGGTGCGCTCGCCGCGCGCCGACAAGAGATTATGGACAGCGTCGTGAATTCGATTCCCAGCCACATGCCTTACGCCAGTGCGCTGTTCAATCGGCGAGCCGTCGGCGACCGGCCGCTGGTGGTGCCGAAGCACTCCAAGAACCTGGCCTTCATCAGTCAGTTCGCGGAGTTGCCGTTCGACATGGTGTTCACCGAGCAGTACTCGGTGCGCTGCGCTCAGGTGGCCGTCTACAAGTTCCTGGGGATTCCGGAAGACAAGCTCACCAAGATGCATCACTACGAGAAGGATCCGAAGGTCCTCGCCAAGGCCGCAGTGACGATGTTCCGCTGAGGGGTGCTCAGCGACCGTGCCGCTTCTCGTAGTCCTCGCGAGTGCGATCGGCACGGCGCTGGGCCTTCTCGTCGAGCAATTCGGGATCGAGTCCGTGGCTCAGCAGTCGGTGACGGCGGTAGATGGTCCCGAGCGCCACGACGAAGTACGCGAGCGGGATGAGCAACAAGGCCATCATGGCCAAGGGAATCCAGATCGGTCCCGGAATCAACAGGAACAGCAGAAGAATCAGCGTCGCCGGCACGGTGAAACGAATGATGTAGCGGGCCTGTGCACCCGGTCCGACCAGATCGTTCCGCACCCAGTCCTGGTACCGGTCGGGGAGCGTCTTCCCCAGGAGGTATCCGCAGTACTGGGGGAAGTTCGGGCGAGTCTGTTCGGCCATGGCCTCCAGGATAGTGCCTGGTACTGCCGCTTACGCCGGTGCCTTGAACGTGCGTCGGTAGGCGCTCGGTGAAACGCCGAGCGCCTCGTTCATGTGTTGACGCATCGATGTCGCGGTCCCGAAGCCGGTTCGAGCTGCAATTGCATCGATCGACAGATCGGATTCCTCCAGCAATTCACGTGCCCGATCGACACGTCTGCTGGTCAACCAGCGGTTCGGTGTGGTTCCGACTTCGTCGCGGAATCGACGACTGAAGGTGCGGACGCTCATGTTGGCACGCGTCGCCAGGTCTGCCAGCGTGATCGGATCGCCGAGATGTTCGAGGGCCCAGTGCCGAGCGTCGGCAGTCGATTCCGAAGGCTTGTCGGCCAGTGGGCGGCGGATGTACTGCGCTTGGCCACCGTCGCGCCACGGCGGTACGACGCAACGCCTCGCGACGGTGTTCGCCACTTCCATGCCGTGGTCGCGCCTGACGATGTGCAGACAGAGATCGACGCCTGACGCCACGCCGGCCGAGGTCAGGATGTGGCCTTCGTCGACGAACAGCACGTCGGGATCCACGTTCACCTTGGGATAGACACGCTGGAAATGGTCGGTGTTGCGCCAATGTGTCGTGGCGCGGAGTCCGTCGAGCAAACCGGCCGCGGCGAGGATGTACGAACCGGTGCAGATCGAGACCAGCCGGGTCCCCGGGCGGATGTGTTCGAATGCTGCGGCCAATTCGGGGGAGAGATAACCCTCGTCGAAGGCCGGGCCCAATTCGTACGACGCCGGGATGACGACGGTGTCGGCGGTGGCGAGCAACTCGCTCCCATGGTCGACCGAAATGCTGAAGTCAGCGTCGGTCTGCACGGGATTGCCGTCGACGGTGCACGTCAGGATCTCGTACAGCGGCCGATCCTCGACGTCGATGGCACGCCCGAAGATACGCGCGGGGATCCCGAGTTCGAAGGGAATGACTCCGTTCAGAGCCAGTACGACGACGCGATGCGGACCAGACATGGCTCGATCCTTTCATATATTGGCAATCTGGCCACTGTTCTCGATCGAATCCGAACTGCAGAATTCTCTCTGTGACTTCTGAGACCGCTCTCCCCGAATCGGGCCCGCAGCAGGTGAGCCCGCCGCGCTTTCACCGCGCGTGGTCCGTCGCGATCGTGGCATTTCTGGCGTTGGTCGGAGCGGCGAGCTTCCGCGCCGCGCCGTCCGTCCTGATCGATCCGCTGCACGAGGATTTCGGTTGGTCCCGCGCCAGCATCTCGGCCGCCGTCTCGGTCAACCTGATCCTGTACGGGCTGACCTCGCCGTTCGCCGCTGCCCTGATGGAAAGGTTCGGTATCCGGGCGGTCGTCACTTCGGCGCTGGCGCTCATCTCGCTCGGCAGTGGTCTCACGATCTTCATGACCTCGAGTTGGCAACTCATTCTGCTGTGGGGTGTCTTCGTCGGTCTCGGCACCGGTTCGATGGCGCTGGCGTTTGTCGCCACCGTCGTCGATCGCTGGTTCGTCGAGAAGCGTGGTCTCGTGACCGGCATCCTGACGGCCGGTGGTGCCGCCGGTCAGCTGGTGTTCCTGCCCGTCCTGGCGAAGCTCGCGGAAACGTACGACTGGAAGAGCGTCGCCTTCACAGTTTCGTTTGCCGCACTGGCCGTCGTGCCGTTCGTTCTGCTGTTCCTGCGTAACTATCCGTCAGACGTGGGAACGACGCCGTACGGCGCGCCCGCCGATTACGCCCCACCCGCCAAGCCTGTCTACCAGCGCGGCGGCGCCGGAGGCCGGGCGATCTCGGTGCTGGTGATGGCGTCGAAGACCAAGGTGTTCTGGCTTCTCGCCGGTACCTTCGCGATCTGCGGCGCGAGCACCAACGGACTGATCGGAACGCACTTCGTCCCGGCGTCGCACGATCACGGAATGCCGATCACGACGGCCGCGTCCCTGTTGGCGTTGATCGGAATCCTCGACATGGTCGGCACCATTGCTTCGGGTTGGTTCACCGACCGGATGGACTCGCGAAAACTTCTCGGCATCTACTACCTCTTCCGCGGAATCTCGCTGCTCTTCCTGCCGCTGCTGCTCGCCAACACCGTGAATCCGCCGATGATCGCGTTTGTCATCTTCTACGGGCTCGATTGGGTGGCGACGGTTCCGCCGACGGTCGCGCTGTGCCGTCAACACTTCGGCGCCGACGCCCCCATCGTGTTCGGTTGGGTGCTGGCATCGCACCAGATCGGTGCAGGTCTGGTGGCCTTCTTGGCCGGCCTCGTTCGTGATCAGATCGGCTCGTACGACGCTGCCTTCTTGGTGGCCGGCGCGCTCTGCGCGATCGCTGCAGTCATGTCGTTGTTGATCGCAAAACGTCCGAAAGAGGCAGTATTGGTTGACTCTGTCTGATTCGGCACTGTGATCGGTACCACCGACGGGGTAAGTTGTGTGTAACTCCAAGAACTACTCACCAGTAGGGGTACTGAAATGCCTGCTCCGTCCGCTGCGACCTTCTCGCGGCTCGCCGATCTGATCGCCATCGACAATGTTGCCGATCGCCCGACGAAGTCCATCACCGAGGTGTTCACCGGCAAGGAGCTGGCGACCATCCCCGTCGGCACCGCCGACGACGCACTTGCGGCCATCGCCCGTGCGCGCGTCGCCCAGAAGGAATGGGCCAAGCGCTCCGTCCTCGACCGCGCTGCCGTCTTCCACCGCTACCGCGATCTCATCCTGGAGAACCGCGACGCCCTCATGGACATGGCTCAGGCCGAGACCGGAAAGTCGCGTACCGCAGCTCAGGAAGAAGTCCTCGACATCTCGATGACGTCGCGTCACTACGCACGTGTGGCGCCGAAGCTGCTGCGCCCGCGTCGCGTCTCCGGCATGCTTCCGGGTCTGACGAAGACCGTCGTCCGCTACCAGCCCAAGGGTGTCGTCGGCGTCATCTCGCCGTGGAACTACCCGATGACGCTGGCCGTGTCCGACGCCATCGCCGCGCTGCTCGCCGGTAACGCCGTTGTCCTCAAGCCGGACAGTCAGACGCCGTACTGCGCGCTCGCCTGCGTCGAACTGCTCTACAAGGCGGGACTGCCCCGCGACCTCTTCGCCGTGGTTCCCGGACCGGGCTCCGTCGTGGGCACCGCGCTGGTCGAGAACACCGACTACCTCATGTTCACCGGTTCCACCGCGACCGGTCAGCTCCTCGCCGAGCAGGCCGGCCGTCGACTGATCGGCTTCTCCGCCGAACTCGGTGGCAAGAACCCGATGATCGTCGCGGCCGGCGCAGACCTGCGCGAGGTCACCGACGCCGCTGTGCGTGCGTGCTTCTCCAACTCCGGTCAGCTGTGCATCTCCATCGAGCGCATCTACGTCGAAGAGTCCATCGCACCCGAGTTCATCCGTATGTTCGGTGACCGCGTCAAGAAGATGAACCTCGCCGCCGGTTACGAATTCGGAATCGAGATGGGCAGCCTCGTCTCCGAGGCCCAGGTCAAGGCAATCTCCGCGCATGTCGACGACGCAGTGGTCAAGGGCGCCACCGTCATTGCCGGCGGCAAGGCCCGCCCGGACATCGGACCGCTGTTCTACGAGCCCACCCTGCTCACCGGGGTTCCCGAAGACGCAGAGTGCTACCGCGACGAGACCTTCGGGCCGCTCGTCTCGATCTACCCCGTCAAGGACGTCGAAGAGGCCATCGCTGCGGCCAACGACACCGAGTACGGCCTCAACGCCAGTGTGTGGGCGGGAAGCAAGGCTGCCGGCGAAGCCATCGCAGCGCGCATCCACGCCGGCACCGTCAACGTCGACGAGGGTTACGCACCCACCTGGGGCAGCACCGCAGCACCGATGGGCGGCATGGGTGTCTCGGGCGTCGGTCGTCGTCACGGCGCCGAGGGGCTGATCAAGTACACCGAGCCGCAGACCGTTGCCACCACCCGCGTCATGAATCTCGGTGGACCGCGCGGACTTCCGGCCAAGGTGTGGGCAAAGCTCATGCCTCACGCCATCAAGATCATGTCCTGGGTTCCGGGCCGGTAACGGGTGGAAACCGCCAGCGCGTACATCGAGGCAACTCCGGTATCGGTGTGGAAGGTTGTCAGCGACATCGAAGGTATGGGTCGCTTCAGCCCTGAAAACACCGGTGGAACATGGACTTCCGGAACCCCGGGCACCGTGGGCGCAAAGTTCAAGGGCACCAACAAGCACGGCCTGATTCGGTGGAGCACGCACTGCACGGTGGTCGACGTGGTCGACTGCCGGAAGTTCTCCTTCGAATCGGACGAGCCGAAGGCTCGGTGGGCATACGTGCTCGAACCTTCGGGAACGGGCACCGTGCTTACCGAGACTCGTGAGATCTATGCGACGCCTGCGCTTTACGTCCGCATGATGTCGGGTAGCGGCCTACTCGGTCGGGGTCGAGATCAGCTGATGCAGACCGGAATGGAAACCACTCTGGCGCGCATCAAGGCGTTTCTGGAGAGCTAGAAACATACACAAGTGGGGCTGCACTCGATTCGAGTGCAGCCCCACTTGTGTTGCTGCGGATCAGTTTGCAGTGGTGACAAGCGCGGCGTCGACGAGCGCGGTGTAGACACGCTCCGGCTCTTCGGCGATGCGATTGAGTACGTACAGCCACCACTGTGTTCCGAAGATGACGTATTCGCGTGTGGTGTAGCCCGCGGCTCGGAGTGCGTCCAGTTGCTCGGTACCGAGACCGAGCAGCATCTCGAACTCCACGTGGTCGGCTCTGAGCTTCGAATCATGCTCGGCGCGTAATGCTTCGAGGATGTCGCGGTCATGCGTCGCGATGGAAACCTGGTGACCCGATTCGACGATTCGGGCTGCGTAGTCGAGATACGCGCTTCGCAGTTCGGCACTACCGCGTGGGTAGGCGACGGATTCGGCTTCGAGGAAGGCGCCCTTCACGAGACGGATGCGGCCGGGTCGGTCCAGCAGAGCGGCGAGATCCTTTGCGGTCCGGTGCAGTCGGGCCTGAACGGTGATCCCCACGTGAGTGAAGCGCTCGGCCAGCCGCGCGTGCATGTCGAGGACCAGGTCGGTGCGATCGGACGCTTCGGCGGAGATGATCAGCTCGGCACCTGCGCGTTCCGTGGTCTCGGCCAGGCGCACGACATTGCGAAAGCACTGCTCCGGATCGATCACCAAGCCGATGTGCGAGAGGTCGAACGACACGGTGCTCTCGACACCCGACGTGCCGATTCGTTCCGCGAGTTCCACGAAAACATCGGTTTCGGCGTTCGCGAGCTCGGGATCCCGGACGCTTTCCCCGGTGTATTCGATGCTCGCCTTGTGTCCTCGCGCGAAGATCGAGGGGAGGCGGTCGAAAGCGTCGTCGATGGTTTCGCCGCCGATGTAGCGAGCGGCGACTTTCCGTGCGAGTGCTGCAGTCGCAGCGTCCGCCATGGTGCGTTCTTTCAGGGATTCGTCGAGTGCGAGGCGGCGTAGGACGTCTGCGGCCTGGGCTTGTAGATCCGTGTTCACGGCTTCAGCGTATCCGGACGAGGGTGCGGGAATTATTCTCCGGACCCTTGCGTTCGATCTATTGTCGATATATCGTCGATACGTCAAACAAACACAGACAGTCCAGGAGGACAACATGTACGCCCCACACAACAACCCAGAAATGCAAGAACGTCGCGAGCATGGCCGCCGAGGCCCGCATCGCGGACACGGTTTCCGTCGAGGATTCGATGCAGAGCGCCCCGAGGGTCGCTTCGAAGACCGAGCAGAAGGACGCCCCGAAGGCCGACGCGGTCGGCCCGACCAGAGCGGATTTGGTCGTCCCGACCAGCGCGGACACGGCCGCCCTCACTTCGGTGAAGCCGGCGCAGCGCTCCGTCCCGCGATGGGTCTACTCCGAGGTGCCGCTGTCGCGGTAGCCGCAGGTGGGACCGCTGAGCAGGTCGCCAAGGCAGAGGCAATTCTTGCCGAGGCACGCCGTGCACTGTTCGAGATGCTGGCGGAAAAGCCGGCTGACGTGCAGCAGGCTCACGCAGAATCTACCGACACACTGCCGGCAGAGTGATTACGGCGCTCAGGCGCCGACGGTGACTTCCTCGCTGTTCATGCCGGAAACGTGGCCGTCGGCGCCCTCTCGCCAGTACCCGACAACATTGTGCTTGTCGCGAGCAATTCCTCGAACTTCCCTCAGATGCTTACGAATACGACGGCTGGTTGCGCTTTCGCACGCCACCCACGCGTAGACGTCGGCCGATTCGGATTCGGGAAACTCGATCTTCTCCACAGCCTCGAACAGCGCGCTCGGCGCCTTTCCGAGACCACTCCCCACGAGCCACGTGTACGTGACGTCGCCGCGAGTGACAAATTCCTGTCGATCCTCTTCGGTTTCGACCTCGATGATCGCCTGTGCGACATCGCCCTCCCGAAGTTCTTCGACAATCCTGCCCAGTCCGGGGAGACCCGTGGCGTCTGCGACCAGCAGCTGCCAGCGAGGACCCGCCGGTGCTTGGTAGTGGGACCGCGAACTGTCCGACCAGAAGACGCCTAGTAGGTGACCTGGTTCGGCCCGCAGGGCCCAATCCGCTGCAATGCCGCCAGGGTGCACGACGAAGTCGATGTCCAGACGTCGGCCGCCGTCGTGCACCTTGCGCACGGTGTAGTGCCGCCACGGTGGCTCGGTTCCGAGATCGGCCTTGCCGTAGTCGGGATTGTTGAAGTAGTCGTAATCTGCTTCTGTTTCACCGGGTTTCGGGAACGCGATATCGATGCGCTCGTCGCCTTGTCCGCCGGTCGGCCAGTGCCAGTCGCCTTCTGCCTCGATGCTGATTCGCCGCATGTGCGGGGTCAGGGACGTGACGGTGACAACGCGGGCGGGTTCGCAGAAAGACATGCCTCGACCCTATTGGTCCTGCGTGTCGAAGTGGAGACAGATGCTGTCGCAAGACGGACATCGAGCGCAACCGAAAATGCCAGCGTATGCCCCGGGGCATGGTTATTCCCCGGGGCATACGCTGGCATTTTCAGTTATGCCCGTTCAGGCGGCTGTCGGTGGGCTGTTCCCGCCGATCGGGTGCTGATACGGGTCAACGGACATCGGCGGATAGAACACCGTCTTCCGATCCGGGCCGATCTCCACCCGCCACTCCGTATGGTGCAGCGTCCGATGATGATGACCACATAACAAGATCAGATTGTCGAGATCTGTTGGGCCACCATCACCCCAGTGAACAATATGATGGGCATCGCACCACCCCGACGCCGTCCCACACCCCGGAAACGCACACCCACCATCACGAACCGCCAACGCCCGCCTCTGCGGCACCGTTGCTGTTCTCGCTTCCTTACCGCAGTCGAGCGGAACACCATTCTCATCCAACAAGATTCGGGTGACGGTGCAGTCGCACGCCAACATCCGGGCAGTGTCGATACTGATCGGGCCCACCCAATCCGTCCACGCGAACCCCAACTCCTCAGTGGACGGCAGGAGGTCTTTCAAAGCTTTCAGGTCCGTCATGTCCTTGGCCGACGCGGTCACCGTGATGTGCGGTTTCACGCCGCCCTCGATCGGACCCAACCCCGCCCGCTCATACCGGCGCAACAGTTCGCAGAACCCGTCCGCACGCCGTAGTGTCGGAGTACGGGTGTCCTTCACGCCGTCCTTCTCCGGCGTCGGAGCGGACAGGCTCGACAACAACGTGATCAGACGGGCCCCGTTCACAGCATCCAAGTCACCCTTCACAGACACACGCCCGTACAAGCCTTTCGAGGCGTAAAACTCGTTGCGCTCCGAATCCTCCCCGACCGGAACACCGTCCTCACGCTTGCCGTACTGCTTCTCGATCCGCCGAATCGCCGCCCGCACCGCATCACAATCGGCAATGTTCTGCGACGCCAACCGAAGCAGAATCCCGCGGGCCTTGTCCACATCCGCCGGCGTCATGTTCTTCGGTGGATGCTGACAAAACGACGCCACCTGACGGGCCTTCAACGCATCAACGTCGCCACGATGAAACGCATCGCCGACCACAGGTTCGAGCATCAACAACCGCGCCAACCCGACCAGCAGACTGCACTCACCGATCTCCAGATTCGTCGAACCATGCAACCACTGCGCGATCGCCCGAAAACCCTTCCCGCCGAGAACCTCACGGGAAAACATCTCCACGATCAACAACACCATCCGCGACTGCAACTCGTGTCGGGCGCGCACCAGATCCAGAACCTCACACTTGAGGCCCTCGCCATCCAGCTGCCACGCTTCCCGACTGTCCATACCGAAAGTGTAATCGAACAAAGTTTCGAATACAAGAGACTTGCAAGCGAAAATTACTGCTGTCCAGCTACTTTCGACAATTCGGACAAACGTCAGATCGAACCCAGCTCCCGCGCACGAGCTACCGCCGACGTCCGCGACTTCACGCCCAACTTGCCGAAGATGTGGACCAGATGCGATTTGACCGTGGTCTCGCTCAGGAACAGTTCTTTACCGATCTCGCGGTTGGATCGACCCGCCGCCACCAGCTTCAGCACCTCGATTTCCCTTGGGCTGAGGCTGGTTTCGGGCTTACGGACGCGAGTCATGAGCTTCGACGCGATGGCAGGTGAGAGAACGCTGTCCCCGCTTGCTGCGGCGCGGACGGCCGACAGCAACTCGACCGGGGGTGTGTCCTTGAGCAGATAGCCGCTGGCTCCGGCTTCGACGGCGCTCAAGATATCCGCGTCCGTGTCGTAGTTGGTCACAACGAGTACGTGCGGCGGATTCGGCAGCGTGCATACCGCGCGGGTGGCGTCGACCCCCGTCTTGCCTGGCCCGAACCGCAGGTCCATGAGCACGAGGTCGACCGGCGTGGTGGCGCAGAAGGCTATGGCTTCCTCGGCGGTCCCTGCTTCGCCGACCACCTCGATGTCGGATTCGCTTTCGAGCAGCGCTCGCAGCCCGGCGCGCACGATCGCGTGATCGTCGGCGAGCAGCAGGCGGATCACTGTTCACCGACATCGAGGGGAAACGTCACCGCGACGGCCGTGTGTCCCGGCTCCGACTCGATGGAGAACGTTCCGCCCTGCAGTTCGACGCGTCGTCGAATTGCGTTGAGGCCAAAAGATTCCGCCGGTCCACGTTCGAGAACTTCCACGTCGAAGCCGCGGCCGTTGTCGACCACGTCGAGGCTGACGGTGTTGTCGGAATACGTCAGTGTCACAGCCATTCTGGTTGCATCCGCGTGGCGGAGAACATTGGACACCGCACCCTGGGCGATGCGCACCAGTGTTGCTTCGAGGGGCATCGGCAGCCGGATTGCCTCACCCTCGACCACGGATCGTGCTTCCAGTTCGGGACTGCTCGCGCGTTCACAGATTCGACGAAGCGCATCGGCGAGCGACTGACCGTCCAGGGCCGCCGGTGTCAATTCGGCTATGAGTTGGCGGGTTTCGGCAAGACTGTCCGCTGCAGTTTCCCGTGCGAGGCTGATCTGCCGGATGGCCGGGCTTTCCGGATCGGCGCGTTCGGCAGCGTGGAGGAGCATCTGGATGCTCGAAAGTCCTTGGGCCACGGTGTCGTGGATCTCGGCCGCGAGCCTTTCACGTTCGGCGAATTTTCCGGCATCGCGAGACGTCGACGCCAATTCTTCACGGGTGTTCATCAATTCGTCGATGAGACGTCCGCGCTCGGCTGCCTCGCGGTACAGCGCTTGGTATCCGAGACCGATAGCAACGGCTACGGCGGCGCCGATGATCGGTCCGACGGCGCCGGCCACTGTCCACCCGCGATGCAATCCGGTGCCGATCACGGCGACAGCCGTTGCCGCGGTGACGGCCAGCAGGCTCCAGGGGCGCCGCAGAATATGGAGATAGAGGAAGAAGAGTCCGAATGCGAGGTAGGCGGCGTCGGCGGATACCGCCATCGTCGCGATCCAGACGAGGGTCAGCACGGCCAGCCACCAGCGGGCAGCGTTGCCGCGCAGCCTTTTGGCAACGCCGAAAAGATAGACGGCAACAAAGATCACGGCCAACGCGATGATTGTTGCGGTGAGGTCGGATTCGTCGATCAGCGCTCGAAGAAACACCACACCGGCCAGCGCCATGACAAGGACATGCAGGCCCAGTTGTAGGCCGGCGAAGACAGGCGTGAGCGGAGATCGGTGCATCTCGCCCAGCTTAGCGAGGTTCGGGCCTGGTTCATCCATCAAAAGTTGTAAACCGGGATGGTTCTTTCGAGCGCTGGAATGTCGATCCGAGGTGCGATGGAAAGAGTCTGCATCCGCGAGAGCGTAGAGGCAAGCACAGGAAAGGAATTCACAGTGTTTGTCGCAATGAGGGACTTACGGGCAGCGCGAGGTCGTTTCGCGCTGATCTCCGTCGTGGTTCTGTTGGTTGCACTTCTGGTCAGTTTTCTCAGCGGGTTGACTGCAGGACTTCGCCATCAGAACGTGTCGGCCATCGAGGCCATGAATGCCGACACGGTGGTGTTTGCAGACACCGGAGCTGGGGCGTCGTTCGACGAATCGGCGCTCACGCAGGACCAGGTCAACGCCTGGGCCGGGGCCGCGAAGGATGTCGATCCCATC
Organism: Rhodococcus sp. 66b; assembly: GCF_002076325.1. Lineage (NCBI taxonomy): Bacteria > Bacillati > Actinomycetota > Actinomycetes > Mycobacteriales > Nocardiaceae > Rhodococcus > Rhodococcus sp. 66b. Next base: position 198,211 of record NZ_MUZB01000003.1, on the reverse strand, counting down.
GGAATCGGCCGCGGGAAGGCAGGATTGGCCGACGGAAATCAGAAGTCGGTGGCCCTGTTCGGTGCTGACGGCGGTTTCGGTGACGTGACGCCGTCGACGTCAGGCACGGTGGTGTTGAGCGAAGGTGCCGCCCGCGATCTGGGGGCGGGCGCCGGCGATCAGGTGAGCGTCGGTACGCAGCAGTTCACCGTCAGCGACGTTCGCGGTGACGACTGGTACAGCCATTCGCCCGTCGTCTGGATGACGCTCGGTGACTGGCAGGCGGCCAATCCACGCGGCGGAGTTGCGACAGTACTGGCTGTCACCGGAGCCTCTGACGCTTCCGCAACGGACAAGTCAGCCGTGACGACGTCGACGACGGTCAGCGGTTCGCTCGACGCGATCGGTTCGTACAAGTCGGAAAACGGGTCGTTGACGCTGATGACGCTCATGTTGTTCGCGATCTCGGCCCTGGTGATCGGTGCGTTCTTCACGGTGTGGACGATCCAGCGAACCCCGGACATCGCGACGTTGAAAGCGCTCGGCGCAACCACCGGTTCTCTGGTGCGCGACGCACTGGGCCAGGCGCTCATCGTTCTGATCGCCGGCGTCACCGTCGGAATCGGGCTGACGGCCGTGGCCGGCTCGCTGATCGGAGACGCCATGCCGTTTGTCCTGGACGCATCCACGACCGTCGTACCTGCCGTGGCATTGATCGGACTCGGCCTGCTCGGCGCGGCCTTTGCACTTCGATTCCTCTCGACCACCGATCCACTCACAGCATTGGGGAGCGCACGATGACCATGACAACCGGCACCACAGTTCTCGACATCCAGAACGTCGATCTGACGTTTCCAGACGGGCAATCGCGGGTGACGGCGCTGGACGACGTGTCTCTGCGACTGCACCGCGGCGAGATCGCCGCGATCACCGGACCTTCGGGTTCAGGCAAGTCCAGCCTGTTGGCGGTGGCGTCGACCCTGATCCGTCCGGATTCCGGGCACGTCTATCTCCGGACGCCGGAAGGCAGCACCGACATTGCGGCGCTGAGTCGGCGGGCGGCGTCGGAATTGCGACGCTCGTCGATCGGAATCGTCTTCCAGCAGTCCAACCTCGTGTCGTCGCTGACGGCTCTGGAACAGCTCGAGGTGATGGCGCATCTGGGGCAGTCCGTTTTCACGTCACGGACCCGTCGCAAAGCCGTGAAATCAAAAGCGATGGATTTGCTGGACGCTGTCGGGCTCGCGGATCAGAGCGGAAAACGGCCGTCTCAGCTGTCGGGTGGGCAGCGACAGCGCGTCAATCTCGCGCGAGCATTGATGAACGATCCGCAGCTTCTGGTGGTCGACGAGCCCACCAGCGCGCTCGATCAGGAGCGCGGTGCCGCTGTCATGGATCTGATCATCGGGGTGGTGCGGGAACACGAGGCGGCAACCCTTCTCGTGACACACGACCGAAGTCACCTGTCTCGGATGGATACTGTCTATCGTGTTGTTGACGGTTCCTTGGCGGAGGACCAGGAGGCGCTCGCGGCGTAACTCAGGCGGGCACGATTCGGGCATTCGTCACTGCATCCGGGCGGGAAGTCAACCCGCGATTTGCTGGGCAGTTAGACTGTTGTCGACTCGGGCAACTTGAGAGGACGTGTTATGGAACGCCGCCGCAATGTTGCGCAGCCGCCACAATCGCCGATTGCGGATCTGGAGCAGATGCCTGCTCTGATTCTCCTCGACAGGCTTCCGGTGCCGGTTATGGCCGTTCACCGCGACGGCAGCATCGTTTTTGCCAACCCGTCCTTCGCTGACATGCTGGGATATCCCAAGAAGGCCGTCTCGGCGTTGCGTTTGCAGGACATTCTCTACGACAAGGATGCCGACGACGTCAGTGCCGAGCAGGCTCATCGTGAACTGAGCTCCGAGCCGGGCTCGGTCAAGGAGTTCGTGCACTCGGACAGCACATTGGTGCGCGCGACGGTCAGTCAGTCTCTGCTCCGACGGGACGACGACACGATCACCCTCGCCGTCCTTCACGATCTGACGGAACGCCTGTGGAACAACCCACGGCACATCGACGACAAGCCCACCAAGTAGTCCCAGCTACTTCCGGGATTTGACGGTTCGGTCCAGGCCCAGGGTGGCGGCAAGGGTGTTGACCACCCATTCTTCGTACTTTTGGCCGGTCCAACCCGCTCCGACCACGAGGTCTGTGTACGTCTCGGGACTGAGCAGCGTGAGTGCGACGTTCACGGCTGTTTCGAGGTCGACGGTTGGCGCTTTTTCGACGATGCCGACCATCAGATGTTCCTGCACCGTGCGTCGCTGAGTGCGGTTGATTTGCCAAAGGCGGGCGGCGTCCTCGTCCGCGGAAGCAGCGGCCCGCAGGGCCAACAGGATGTCCGCGGTGCGCTCCAGAATGAGCCGTCCGTGGTGAACCTGAATCCGGAGTTGCCCGAGTGGATGTGGGGCGCCGAGTGCTGCCGCCACCCACGGACGGTCGAGAGTTGCCGTCTTTTCCTCGTCGCCCGCAACGGCCACGTCGAGCAGTGCTGACAGCACGCTCGGCTTGTTGCCGAACACAAAATAGACACTCTGTACCGACACGCCCGCCGCCGCGGCAAGCTGTTTGATCGTGGCGGCCGCGTAGCCGGGATCGACAAAAACTTCGCGCGCTGCCTCGATGATCTTGCGCCGCGCCGACGTGTCTTCCCGAAGTACCTCAGTCATGATTAGAGTCTAACTCTAGAGTCGAACTCTAGCGACTCGGGAGGCGAAATAATGACGAAGGTTCTTGTACTCGGCGGCTACGGTGCCGTCGGGATTCCCCTGATGAAACAACTCGCGAAGGTCCCCGAAATCTCCGCGTACTCCGCCGGGCGCGATCGTGCTCGCGCTGACGTCGTCGTTGATCTTAAAGAACCAGGCGCGTACTCGGCGGTGGTTCGAGACTTCGATGTCGTGGTGAATGCGTCGGGTTTCGAGGACGTTCGCCTGGCAGAAGAAGCGGTACGCGGTGGGGCGGCATTCGTCGACATCACGGCGACCTCGAGCTACTGCGAAGAATTGGAAGCGGTCGACGGACCCGTTCTGATGGGCGTCGGATTGGCACCGGGATTGACCAGTGTCCTTGCCGCCGAGGCGCATCGACTCGGCGGGGGACTCGTGGACATCGTGATCGGCCTCGGCGGCGGAGAACTACACGGACCGGCCGCGACGGCGTGGACGTACGGGATGTTGGGGACGAGTTTTCCCGATCCCGACGGGCGATCGATCCGGAACTACACCGGAATGAAGAGGTTTCGAATGCCGGACGATGCGACCGGCTACCGCACCGGCCCTGCTGTGCGGGCCGATTTTTCGGACCAACATGCCCTGACGCGCGACCTTGGTGTCCCGGTCAGGACGTACTTGCGATTGGACACGTCCACCGCGACGCTTGGGCTTGCGGCCATGACGTGGGCGCCCGCCCTCCAGAAGGTAGTGCCGAAGAAGCTGTGGGGCTCGGATCGTTGGGTTGCGATGGCACGAACGGATACCGGTCCGGCGCTGTGGGTTTCGGGGCGTAGCCAGTCGGCCGCGACGGCAACCATCGCCGCGCGTGCCGTGCAGGTGATTCGAGACCGTGCAATCTCGAAGCCGACGTGGTTTCACGCGGTGGAGACCGCAGAGTCGTTACAACTAGCAGTTCCGGAACTGTCAGTGCGGCAATGGGATGGTGCGAATTGGATGTCCGGCAAGACTGTCGACTAGTCGTGGTGATCCGAGAAACGGCAATCCAGCGGCCGCATTGGTGAGACAACCGGGTACGACGGCGCGGACGACATGCAAGCCAGCGCGGAGAACATCAGCAGTGGTGAGGTCGACCCATGCCGGCCTGAAACCCGAGCCTGTCAGTGCGCTTTCGGTGTCGATGGGTGACGTCAGAGAGTCGAGGTCCACCTCGCCGACGACGGCACCTGCCAGCTCACTCTCGAATCGTGCTTGGATCTCCGGGTCCAGGTGGAGCTGCAAGTGGCACCCGTAATCCATCACGTCGGCAAAGTCCGATCGGTAGGCGCCTGCATAGCTTCGGTCAGCTCGCCAAGGCGCAAGCGGGCTGGTCGGGGAGGCCGCGGCTCGACCGATGCCGCTCTCCGGGTTGTCGTAGTCGGCGGAAAGCAGTTGCAGCTGAAGCGCTTCGCCGAGCGACTTGAAAGCAGCCGTCTGCGCTTCTTCGTGGCAGGCGGTACCCATGGTCGAGTATCCGGTGAGTCGGTCGTGGACGAGGGCGCCGAGCACCGGGATGCCGAAATCGCTGTCGAATGACAACCACCTGGTCGAGAGGCTGCCGTGATTGCCCAGGCGGCGAAGCACCTCGGGGATGCCGGTGACTATCCGAACGCCGCGTCTTCCGGTCCAGGAAAGCGTCATCGCGTCGCGCTCGACTATCTCGCGCAATGCATTCCGTATCGCGAATTCCGTCGTGGGACCGGCGGCGAGACCCGCCTGCGCTACTGGAGAGATCGCCGGACCCGTCCGGGCGACGAAATGAGGATACGAACCCCAGACGAGTTCGGCCGGTACCCAGATATCCGAACCCGTGATCAGGTCGACTCCGCGAGTCCAGTCCAACTCGAGATCGTCGGTTGGTTCGACGAACGGGAACTGTGGCCGCGCGTACTGGGCGGCGTCGAAACGCGCGAGTTGTGACAGGTCGATGCTTGCTCCGATCAACGCATCAGCCGACCCGCGGACGATCGGTTTGGCGACGATGTTCCCGCAATATCGTTCCACCGCTTCGCCTATCGCAGCTGCGGTAGGCCGCGCACGGTCACCCAGATCGAAGCAATATCCGGCGCCCGCCGAGTCGCTGGACCAGGGCGAAAAGCGTGCCGAATCGCAGACATACGAATGAATGAGCTTGAACTCCGGCGGAAAGTGCTGGGGAACAACGGCGTCGACCAACTCTCGAATGATCCCAGTTCGGCGGTCGACGAGCAAAGACCTCATGCGAGAGGGACCGGCAGATGGAGATGGGTGGTCGATGCGCTGGTCAATCTGCTACCTCCAAGAAGGGGAAAAGCTGCCGGCGCATTGTTGTAGAGGCCGGGAGACAGGACGCGGACGACGTGCAACCCGGCAATCGAGATGTCGCGGGTGGTGAGATCGACGGAAATCGGTTGGTGCCCTCGAGACGTCAGAAGGGCTACCAGAGAAGCAAGATTCACAGGATCCTCGTCGGGAATCTCTGATACCGAGCGTGTTTCGGTGTAATCGAAGAGGTGCTCTTCCGCAAGGTGCGCCATCACGGGATCGAGATAAAGTTGGGCGACGGTCGGCAGATCGACGACGTCTTTCCATTGCGGATCGAACTCGTCCCGGTAACGACGGTCGGCCCGAAAGGGTTTGTACAGGTGCGCCGGCAGCGTTCCGTCCACAACGCTGCGCCAGGTCGGCCCGTCGGGGTCGGCGAGGTCGATCGTGATGGCAAGTACGGCGTACGCCTCGACAAGGGCCTTGGAGACTGCCGCCTCCACCGTTGGTCGACAAGCTGTGCCCAGCGCGACCAATCCACGTCGGTCATCCCGGATCCACACTGCGGCGACGGGAATGCCGAAGGGGGAGGGAAGCAGAAGCACTCGAACGCTCCGAGTGTCGCTCTCCAGATCCCCGAGTTGGCGGTGCACAGGTAACCGCTCCCAGTCGGCGAGTTCGATTGCCGGCTGTGACCGGTCCCCGCACCACCACAGTGCGGTGGCATCGCGTTCGAGAAGTTCCAGCAGAGCAGACATCTCGGCCTCGGCGCGTGAGCATCCCGCGGCGATTCCGGCGTACTGCAACGACGCGATCGGTGGTTCGCCGCGACGGGTGCCGGTGTAGTACCCGAGATAGGTCAGGGCGGCCGGCACATAGGTGGGCACTTTTTCGTCCATGGTGTGACCCAGCGCCCAGCGGATTTCCAGAGCCGATGTGAAGGGAACAAAGGGGAATCCGGGAAGGCGGTACTGGTCCTCGCTGTACAACGCAAATTTCGCGGGATCGACGACCCGTGAGCCTGCCAGTTCCAGCGCTGACGCACTGCTGCGGATCAGATCTTCGGGGACCACGTTGCCGCAATATCTTTCGACAGCCTCACCGGTTGCAGCACCGCGAGCTGCTGCGTCGTCGCGTATCGAAGCCCCGAATCCGTAAGGGTCCGCGCGAAACAGTGAACCGCTGCCGCCGAAGTTTCTGGTGTCGGCCACCCTCGCGGCCCAACCGACCCAGCCCGTCGGCATGTCCGAGCGAATGTGTGGTTCCAGTGAGGTCAGCACGCCGCTTCGGGCGTCGACCAGCAAGTCATCCACCGGCAGTTCCTCCGAGTATCGGCAGGGTCAACGACCCGGAAAATGATTGGTGCAGTGCGGTACTGCGTGTTCCTCGATAGCGATCACCGTCTCCGAGATTGCGTGCGAGCCGTGGGAAGTCCGAGCCGGCGATCCGCAGCGTCAAGACATCACCCGCGCGCACAGTGTGCAACACGTGATCGAGATCTATGGTCAACGTGCCGGAGCAAAGGCTGACGCCGGCCCCACGAGCGATCGACCTGGTGACTCCGGCGCTATCGACGATGCTCAGCTCGACGATCCAGTCAGCTTCGCCCTCGGGCGAATGCACTGTCAACTCCACCGAAGGCATTCCCGACAGCACACACTCGACCTCCATGTCGAAAGTCCAGACAACACAGTCGTTTCGGCCCTCGTCTGCGTGGTGCGTGAAGTTGAAAGGCGCCGTCCTCGGGTCTGGTTCGAGACGAACGCGATTCGCACCCGTGACATACGGTTCGGTCGACCAATCGCCTGCACCCCGGTCGAACACCCGATTGATGGTCACGGGCCGCGCCGAGAATATCGATTCCATCCACTCGACCTGAAGGCGGCCGAAACTTGTCTCGCCGACCATTCCAGGGCGGAGGTCGTGCGCCCAGGGACCCACGATCAAACTCTGCGGCGCACGCCACACGGATGCGAAGTGCCGCAGTGTCTCCCGAATCATCGCATCGTCCCAACCGCCGATGTGCAGCCCGGCGACGTCGAGTTCGGAGAGTTCGTCCGCGGACACCAGATCATCGCCACCGAAGTCTTCGCGCTCACGAGCGCGACGGATCGGCGTCAACCAGCCCGGTGAATCGGAGGTCAGGCCAACCTCCTCGATCATCGACTGCACCGGGAGATGTTCCAGCAAAGACGAATCCGAGCGCATCAGGGCAGGGATGAAACCCTCACGAGAGGAAGACGAATCTCCGTGCTCGCCCCACCACGCCAGATGCTCGGCGAGGAGAAGTATCCCCGAGGGATCACGTTTGACGCGGTCGCTTCCGATGGTCGGCACTTTGGAGACGACGCCGCGAGCACGAAATGCCCGATCGGCGCCGTTGGTCTCGGCAGTAAAGGCCCACGCAGTTCCGGCCGCATACGAAGCCCCGCTTGCGATGACGCACTCGGGTGTCCACGGCTGATCCTGCAGCCACTCGGCAAGGGCGGCGGCGTCCTCGCGCTCGTGAACGTAGGGTTCCCAAGATCCGGTGGAATCGTGCCGTCCACGTACGTCCTGACAGATGAAGGCAATTCCTCGTGATCGCCATTCGAGCCCCTCGGCCAGATGCCACCCGCGTCCGTACGGGGTTCGGATCACGATCAATCCTCGAGGTGAAGAATCTGGGAGAAGCACATCCGTAGCCAGCGAAGAACCGTCTGCCGCCGGGATCTTCACTCCGAGTGAGATCACCGGAGCGTCGGCGAAGGCTCGAGAACGCCGCCCGGAAGAGGTAGCACGGGATGGCGAGTCATCATGAGGGTTCGTGGATTCATCCGGATCTGGTGGTGAAGGTGTGATGGCGGTGCGCCGTAAGAACTAGCCACGACGTCCGAACATGCAAGTGCACTGACCATTGCGGCTGCGGTGGGTGAAAGTCCAAGCGGACGACGTTCACTGTCGGCGAGGTGGTTCCACAGAGCCAGCAGGTGATCCGGTACACGTGACGCGGCAAGGCGTCGACCACAGACGTCCCGGTAGCTCGCGCTGTCGATGCCGTCGAAGAAGGGACCGATGCAGATCTCACCCAGCTCGGCGTGGACGCGTTGCCACGGAGTTCGGCTGTGGCGGCACCAGGTATCGAGTTCCGACCACGCGTCGTGAGGAGGAGCGTCGGCAACCGACAGTACGAGGTCCGACGACGCAACGTCGTCTTCGATTGGCGCAGTGGTGGATACGACTTCGAGATCCGGAAGAGCCTTGGAGAGCAGAGCGATGCAGGCATCGGCAACGGGCCCGACCCCGTCCATCAGCACACGCTGTGGGCGCGGAATCTCTGGCACTTGACTTGGAACAACCAGTACGCCGCGAGTGACGAGAGCGTCGGCGATCTCGATCGCTCCCGCGCCGAGCACCGAACCAGGCCGCCTGAGAAAGTTGTCGAGTTCTGCGAGATCTTCGGCCGGCGCACCGATCGTGACTGCGTTCTCGTCCGGTGTCAGGTAATGCCAAACACCGTCCGGTGTCGGATACAGGTGGTGTCCGTCGGCGAGGGCGTACACGGATCTCCTTGTCGGTGCCCGCACCCGACGAGTCGGATGCGGGCGGGGTCATCGGCAGATCAGACCGTCGAAACGGTCTGGATCAGGGAAGGTTTCAGCTCTGGAAGCTGAACGGGTTGTCGACGAGGGCGTTGGTGCCCACACCCTGCAGAGCGTGTGCGGACGTCGCCTCGGCAACCGGCTCGAAGGTGAACGGGTTGTCGACGAGGGCGTTGGTGCCGACGCCCTGGAGTGCATTGGCCGGAGCCGAGTTGGAGACGCTGTCGAACGAAATGTTGCTCATTGTCATCCCTTCCGTAATGGAAACCATTTCCATTACGATGCCACCGTACGAAAGATCGCCACGGAGAGCAACAGGTACAAGAGAGTGCATACATGAGCGAGACCTCGACGACGGGATCCGCCGAAGCGCAACCACATGTGTTTCGGGACAGATCGTTTCGATTGTTCTTCACGGCTCGCACGATTGCCGTGGCCGGTGCGGCCGTCACCGGAGTGGCAATGCCGATTCTGGTGTTCGACATCAGTCGGTCTCCGTTTCTCACCTCGCTCGCGGCTGCGGGGACGGTTCTGCCGTACCTCGTGTTCGGCTTGTTCGCGGGCGCCGTGGCAGACCGAGTCAACCGGCGGACAGTCATCCTGTGTGCGCAGGCCGTCGCTGCTCTTGCCTTGGCGAGCATTCCGGCGGCTCAGGCGCTCGGTGTGTTGACGGCATGGCACGCGGTCGGCGTATCGATGTGCATCGGAACGTGTTTCGTGTGGTTCGATGCTGCAGCTTTCGGAGCCTTGCCTGCGCTGGTCGGTCGGCAGAGAATACCGGCCGCCAACAGTGCGCTGTGGACTTCCAGCACGCTCGTCGATGTTGCCTTTCCGGCTATTGCCGGAGTGCTCGTGGCATCGATCGGCCCGGCCTACGCATTGGGTGCTGATGCACTGGCCTACGTATTGGCCGGGCTGGCCATGGCGTCGATCGGAGCCTCGTTCTCGAGTACTCCTGCGGCGCCGAAGAAGTCGGAACCCGGAATTGCGCGTGACATACGCGAAGGCCTCAGCTTCCTCTGGCAGTCTCCGCTCCTGCGAGCCTTAACCGGCGTCGGCTTCGTCAATTCGCTGACGCAGGGTGCTGTCACGGCGCTCCTGGTGGTGTACGCGACCGAGAGGCTGGGGATTTCGACGTCGAGTCCGATGATCGGGGCCGTGTGGACAGCAGTCTCCGTGGGTGGCGTGGTCGGCGCAGTCTTGCTCCCACGCCTACCGGCGCAATGGCCGGTCGGCGCGATCACTGTCGGTGCGTTGACCATCGCCCCGGTGGTGCTGTTCGTCGTTGCGACAACCAGCAACACCGCCGCAGCGATCACCGCTCTGACCGTCTACTCCGGCTGTGCGACTGTCACCATCCTCAACGGCATCGGTGCACGTCAGCGTCTGACTCCGGATCGTCTACAGGGGCGCGTGAACACCACGGCGAGGATGGTCGCCTGGGGTGGTTCGCCGGTGGGTGCCTTGATTGCCGGGGCAATTGCAGGACGATGGGATATCGGCACCGCCTACCTCGTTGCGTGCAGCTTTGCGCTGGTCGGGGCACTCTTCGCGTGGGTGAGCGCCCTGCGTACCGATCCTTGTCCGCACAGATGAGCATGTCACTATTAATGAAAACGACTGTCGTTATGGTTAGATCCACCTGTTCATGCCTGTGAACCCCACCTCTTCAGGAGTGCGATGACGCTGACCAGCGAAGCAGTACCTGATGCCCCGTCGCGTGCGCATCCCGTCGGCGACCGCGGATACGTCCCGTTTCTGTTGGCCACGGCCGTGGTCCTTGCCACCGTCTCTACCGTCGCGGTGTGGTCGGGCGCTGCGTCTCTGTCCTTCGCCGACGTATTCGCGGTGTTGTACGCGCACGTCGGTGGACCGCCGGTCGACCCGCTGCTCGATCGGATCGTGTGGGGACTGCGGGTCCCGCGCATTCTGATCGCGGCACTGGCAGGTGCCGGGTTATCACTGGCCGGCGCCGTACTACAAGCGTTGGTGCGCAATCCGATTGCCGATCCGTACATCTTGGGTGTCGGTTCGGGAGCGTCCTTCGGCGCAGTGCTGATCATGACGACGGGCATCGGAACCGGCCTGTCGATCGGTGTTCCGGTGGCAGCCTTCCTGGGGGCCATGGTTTCCCTGATCGCGGTTCTCGTACTGGGTCGGCGCGAGGGAATGCTTGTCCCGCTGCGCATGGTCCTGGCCGGAGTTGCCATCGGCTATCTGCTCTCGGCTGCAACAAGTTTTGTGCAGTTGCGCGCCGATCCGAGTCAGCTTTCGGGAGTGCTCTTCTGGTTACTCGGTTCGGTGAGCGGGGCAGGTTGGTCGGATCTCGGTGTGCCCGCCGCGGTGATCACCGTCTGTGCGGCAGTGCTGTTGACGCAGTCTCGCCAACTCAACGCGCTGGCGATGGGAGACGAGAGCGCGCAATCGGTGGGCGTCGACGTGCGCCGTACCAGGTTGCTACTACTGGTGATCGCGTCGTTGCTGACCGCAGTTGTTGTATCCGTTGCCGGCGGAATCGGTTTCGTGGGGCTGCTCGTGCCGCACGCCGTAAGACTCCTCGTCGGATCCGACCACCGCAAGCTGCTGCCGGCAACCGCGCTGGTCGGTGCAACCTTCCTGGTGATCGTCGATCTTGCGGCCCGGATGTTGGATGCGCCCAACGAATTGCCGCTCGGAATCATCACCGCCGGATTGGGTGCTCCGTTCTTCCTCTGGTTACTTCGACGCGAGGGAGGTGCGCAGTCATGAGATTGTCGGCCAGCGGGATTCACGTCGTTCGAGGTGGGCGTCTGGTGGTTTCCGGCGTAGATCTCGAAGCGCCCGAGGGGAGCGTGGTCGGACTCGTCGGGCCGAACGGCAGTGGAAAGTCCTCCCTCCTGCGCGCGTTGTACCGCTCGATGAAGCCGAGAAGCGGAATCGTGAAGGTCGACGAAGTGAACGTGTGGGACGATCTCTCGCCACGATCCGCAGCACGCATCATCGGTGTTGTGGGGCAGGAGCATTCATCCGACTTCTCGTTCAGCGTCCGCGAGGTGGTGGCGACGGGCCGGACGCCGCATCACAGCGCATTCTCTCGACTCGGTGAAATCGACCGGGACATCGTCAGTGCCGCACTGGAACGAACCGGTATGCACGGCTTCGGATCACGACTCTTCGCCGAACTGTCCGGCGGAGAAAAGCAGCGTGTGATGTTGGCCCGGGCGATCGCTCAACAACCGTCGGTGCTGGTCTTGGACGAGCCCACCAACCACCTCGACATCCGAGCTCAACTCGAACTGATGGAATTGGTCGCCGAACTCGGTACCACGACGATTGTCGCGATCCATGAACTCGCCTTGGCCGCAGCGTATTGCGACTACGTCTGTCTGCTCTCCGGCGGGGTAGTTGTCGCGACAGGACCAACGGCCGAGGTCCTCACCGAGGACCTGCTGTCCGAAGTATTCGGGGTTCAGGTGCATCTCGGCACTCATCCGTTGACCGGGCGCCCCCTGCTCTCGTTCGCCCCTCCGCTCCTACACACGAAAGAAGCAGTGTCTTGAAATCCTCGATACGTACTGCCGCGCTATTGTGCTCGGCCGTTACCGCCACTGCAGTACTGACCGCATGCGGAAACTCCACGGCGGATTCGGCGGCGTCGTCGTCCGAGAAGATTTCCGTCACCAATTGTGATCGCGAGGTCACGTTGCCCAAGACGGCGGAGCGGATTGTCTCGCTGTATCCGTCGATGACGGAGCTTCTGATTCAACTCGGTGCCGCCGACCGCATTGTCGGACAATCGAATACCGACCTCTCTCCTCCCAGTCCCGAACTCGCGGATCAGTTCGCGGCCGTGCCGGTACTGAGCACCGGAGTTCCCGCGAAAGAAGCATTGCTCGACGCCCGTCCGGATCTGATCGTCTCCGACGGGGAATACTGGTTCGACGGTGACCGACTGCAGAGCATGGACGAATTGCGTGACCTCGGCATCCCGATCTTCGTGAACAGCGGCTATTGCCACAAGGCGGTCACCGAGGGGCGGATCGACGACGTCTGGTCCGACGTCGACGGTCTCGGTGCCCTGACCGGAACAAGTGACGAAGCAGCAATTCTCCTGGCAGATGGCAAGAAGTCGCTCGCAGAAACCGAGGCATCCGTGGCCGGGAAGGAGCCGGTTCCCACTGTGATGGTTCAGGTTTCGGAGGGGCAGTCCTACGCTCTGGCGAGGGGCCTCTACAGCAGCGTGCTCGAGGCGGCCGGGGGAAAGAACCTCTACGAGAGCGACCTTCCGGATGGGAAGTACTTCGGCCAGGTAGCCACCGAATCGATACTCGCGAAGTCGCCGCAGGCAATTCTTGTCGTTTACTCCACCGAGTCGGCTCGGGAATCCACACTCGAGGCTGCTCGCACCGCATTTGCCGGGACGCCTGCCGGGACGTCGAATGCGATCTTTGCCGTCCCGGAGGCGTGGTTCGCCGGTGAGTTGGTGTCGATCGACGGAGCTGCCGAGGTATCTCGCCTGCTGCACCCGGGTTCGTGAGGTCTTGACCGCCCTCGAGCGGGTCGAGGCCGTCGTATCGCTGCATGCTGCGCTTGACCGGACGGTGGCTCCGTCGGAGCTACCGTTCGACGAGGGCGCACTGCCCCCGGTGACGTCTGAGTTCGTTGAATTACCGGCGCCGACGCCACTGCCGGCCCAGGACTTTCCGGATATCTTGCAGGCACGACGGAGCCACTACAACCCAGCGCAAGATGCTTTGGGAATCGATGAACTTTCAAATGTGCTGCACCACAGTCTGGTCAGCAGCCCGACGGCAGGTGGGATGCGCGAACTGAGGCTGTCGTTTGTTGTCAGCCAACCCGGACACTCGCTTGGAGCCGGGGTGTACCGGTACATCCAGGAAGGCCGTGCTGAGGCCGTCCGGCCGGGTGACGTACAAGGAAACCTTCGAGCGAGCCTTCTCCAGCCCGAGTTCGTCGACGTGTTCCCGGTTCTTTTGTTTGTGGTCGCCGACGTGGAAGCGCCGCTCGAGAAGTACGCGATGCGGCACTACCGCACGATGCACGTGGATGCCGGTGTGCTGGTTCAGAATCTGTACCTTGTGACCGAGGCGATGGGACTTGTGGGCTGCGCCATCGCAGGATTCACGGATGCGCGAGTGGCATCTCTGTTGAATCTCGCGACGACGCAGCTTCCCGTAATGGCTTTTGCACTCGGGCGGCCCAGCTAGTTCAGGCGAGGATGCGCGCCTTCTGGGTCTCGAACTCGGCCTCCGTCAATACGCCGGCATTCTTGAGTTCGCCCAGCTTGGTGAGCTGTTCGAGCTTCGCGTCCATCGACATTTCCGATTCTGCCGGAGCTGCCTGCGGCGGGAGGGGCGGTAGATCGGGAATCGGCGGCACCGGCTGGACCTGCGCTGCGCGGGCCTGATCTTCGGCGGCCCAACGGGTCCGCTGACGGCGCTGAACATTGCCGTGAATGGAGCTTGCGACGGCTACCCGGCCGGCTCGCCTCAAGAAACTCATGCGTCCTTCTCCGTGGTATCCGGTGCGGTGTTGTCCAGTGCAGCAGCCAGTTCGTCCACGCTCAGGTGACCTTCGGTGACAACCTTTGCGCCGCTGCGGGTCCAGGCCTCGATGACCGGCAGTATTGCCAGTTCCTCGTAGACGAGTACGGCGGCAACACTTCCGGCGGCCAACTCGTCACCAACGGCAGCGATGTCGCCGGCGTCGAGCAGTCCGGAGGCAGCGCCGTCGAACTGCGCCAGATCGAAATCTGCGAGTTCGAAGGTGGACGCGGGTACGACGGATACCGATCCGTCGGCGGCTTTGGTGACGAACTCGAGGTCGAGGATGCGGATCACTCCGGAGTCGACGAGAGTGAGCAGCTGCTCGAATCCCGCGGAGGTCGGTGCACCGCTGGGAAACTCGACGGCAACGTATTCGATCGGACCGAATTGGTCTTGGTTGGACATCGGTTACTTCTTGCCCTTCGTGGGTTGCGGTTCGTCCAGAGCAGGTACTTCGTTGGGCATGCGCCCGGCCGGAATGATGGCGAGCAGAGAGAGCCCGGCGAGTACGAGCAGCGAGGTTCGCAGTGCGCGCAGGCGCGCTTCGGTGTTGATCCGGATGGCTTCGTCGATCTGTGCCTGTGTCGCGGAGGTGTTTTCGAGCGTCACGACGAGTTGATCGTTGGGGACGAAGTTGACCTGGTCGAGATTGATCCCTGACTCGACCTTGAGCGATGCCGGGATGGTGGGGTTGTCGATCAGCTGCGAGCTGACGAGGGTACCCAGGATTCCGACGGCGAACACGCTGGCCACCGCGATGCCGACGCTGCCGGACATGTTGTGTACCAGTCCTCGCCAGGCGCCGACGTCACCGGCCAGTTCCTTGGGAGCTGCGGTGAGGAGGGTGTTGAACACCAGCGCAACGATGGCGCCCTGCCCGAGGCCGAGGGTGATAAGGCCGATGACAACAAAGATCTGATGCCAGTCACCACGAATGGTGAAGGCCAACAGTATGAGTCCAGCGGCAACAACGACGAACCCGGCTCGTGCGATCAGACGCGGGGAGTACGTCTTGTACAGGCGCGCGACGACGGTGCTCGCGATGAAGATCGAGAGTGTGTACGGGATGATCGAGAACGACGTCTGCAAGCTGCTGCGGCCCTGGATGATCTGCATGTACAGCGGAATGAGGAAGTTGGCCGCGGTTCCCACGAACATCATCGTCGCCATGCAAATCGTGGTGGCGCGCTCGGCGCCGGTCTTGAGGACGTCGAGATTGAAGAGCTGAGGCTTGTTCTGCGCCTTGCGGCTTCGCGTCCACTGGAAGAATCCCTGCGCGCAGATGGTGCCGAGGACTATCAGGATGGCCGCGGGTGAAACACCGATGACCGAGAACGGCGCAGCGTCGGTGGCCAGAATGACGCCCCACGAGTTCAGGCCGCTGAAACCGAAGCTGAGCAGGATGACGGCAACGGCAGCCAGTGCGGCGCCGGCCCAATCGATGGTGATGTCCTTCTGCGGGGGAACAGGTTTGACACGGAAACTCAGGACCAGGTTGACCACGGCGAGCGCCACGACGAGGGCGAAGGAGTAACGCCACCCGATGGTCGTCGCGAAGGAACCGGCGATGAGTAGTGCCAGCACACCGGCTGCGGGGATTGCTGCTGCCAGGTAACCGATGGCCTTTGCCTGCTGATCGCCATTGAAGTTGGTGGCGATGAAAACCGTCAACGCGGGGGCGATGAGAGCGATCACGGCGCCGGACGCGGCTTGCGCCACGAACAGCATTGCCGGGCTCTGGCTCAGAGCGACCGCAGCCATCGCGAGACCGTGAATCGCGACGGCAATCTGGAAGACCAAACGCGTCCCGTAGCGGGCGCCGATCTTGGCGCCCAGCAGAATGAAGGCAGCCATGGCAAAGGTGCCTGCGGTGATCGCGGTGCCGACACTTGTTGCAGGAGTGTCGAGATCGGTGGTGATGCCGGCCATCGAGACGGTCAGCGCATTGACGGCGAACGACGCCTGAATCTGCGTGAGGACCACCACGATCAGTGGTAGCCAGGAGGCGGTGGTTACGGCGGCCGACGTATCGGCTGCGCCAGGCTTTACGGACATCATGGGTCACGCCTTCCTCGACACTGCGTGTACTCGCGGCGTGCCCGGATCAGCCACGCACGGTTACATTAGCCGGAATTGTGCTGAATGGTCGCCTGCAAGTGGTTGGTTTCTTCGCGGTAGACCACCATCTCCCGTTGCAAGGCGCGCCGGAAGCGTGGTTGCTCGGCCAGGAGTACGGCAAGGACGGTCAGCAACAGCCACGTCGCGGCCGCGCTCGCGAGGAGCAACAGGACCGGAATCCACGGACCGCCCATCTGCTCGAGCAGCGTCGTCTTCGCCCAGACTCGCCAGTAGAGCATCAGATTGACGATCAGTCCGACACCGTACGAGATGACGAAAGACAGCAGGAACTGCTTCCACGTGCCGTCGTGGCGCCTCGCCGTCATCGGTTCGGCCCGCAGCGGCAAGGCCACGGACATCACGTTGGCGACGCCGAGCCACAGCAGGATCATGGTCAGTACCTGACCGCACGCCTTCACCAGATCAGCACTGCTTCCGGAGCGCCACGCGAGGATGGCACTGAGCAAGAACCCGGCGCTGCCGACGAGAAGCAGCATCATCGCATTCTTCGCGACGAGGACGTGCCAGAGCCTGGTTCCGCCGGACAAAGCAGCACGGACGCGGCCGGCGTCGAAGCTGAGCGCATTGGTGCACACGACGCTTCCGACCACACCCGAGAGTGCGTACAGCGCAAGGTAAGGCAGTCGATCTTCCTTGGCGTCCCACTGGAAGAGGCGAATGAATGCCAGGTACGCCAAGCCCATTCCGAGGCTCAGCCCCAGTCGAAAAGCGATCGACCGAGGCTTGCCACTCACGACGTGCCGTGCTTCCTCACGGATCCGGGAGCCGAGATCCTGCACGTGCCGGACGACGGGGTTGCCCGAGTTCAGCGGGACGTAACCGCGGATCGCGGCGGCGACGGTATCGGTATCTCCGGCATCGAGCGCGGCGACGCGTGCTTCGAGAACCGCAAGGTGGGCGGCGCGCAAGGCTATCCGCGCGGTGGTCACCGCGGCGACGGCGTCGGCCTCGGCCTGCGCGGCGGTGCTGATGCCGGCGTCGGCGGGCAGCGGCGGCTGCAACGTCGTGATCAGTTCGAGTTGGCGAGCCATGTGCGGCGACGGCGACAACCCGCTGTACGACGGTCGGCTCAGCGCTGATCGTTCGTCGTCGAGCGAATCACGCACGGACGCGGCGGCCTTGCGGACGGCTGCCGGGTTGTGCCAGCGCACCGACCGGGCGTCACGCTCGGCGGCGACGGCCCGGGAGGCAACCTCGGTCAGATCCTCCACCGCTGTCAATGTCTGCTCCACTCGGTTTAGGTTGGTTTCATGACCACCAACTCGGAAAAGGAAGATCTTCAGCGGTACCTGCAGGCAGCACGTGACGCGCTCGTCTGGAAGCTCGACGGGCTGTCGGAGTATGACATTCGGCGTCCGATGACCCGGACAGGGACCAACTTGTTGGGACTGGTCAAACACATGATCGGCGTCGAGCTCGGGTATTTCGGTCCGACGTTCGGCCGTCGGGTTCCCGATCTACCGGCGTGGTTGCGTTCGGAGGAACTCAACGTCGACATGTGGGCCCGCGCCGATGAGTCCAGTGCCGACATCGTCGAAACCTATCGCCGCACCTGGGCTTTCGCCGACGCCACGATCGAGCAGCACGATCTGGACGCCCCCGGCTTCGTGAAGCACTGGCCGGAGGATCGTCGCGACGTCACATTGCACCGGATACTCGTTCACGTTGTCACCGAGATCCATCGGCACGCCGGCCACGCGGACATCGTGCGGGAGCTGATCGACGGAGCTGCTGGGATGAAGGCGGGCGACAACAATCTGGCTCCCGGTGATGAGGGGTGGTGGGCCGAGTACAACGACCGTCTGGAGACGGCGGCACGCGAGGCCCCCCACGCCTGAACTACTCGAATACCGCTGCCGCACCGATCACCACGACAACGATCGCGGGGCCGACCATGTCGCCGGCCCCACGGGTGATCCGGGAGACGATTTTCTTCTCGCCCATCTTCGCGACTGAGCCGACGAGAACGGCGGCGAGGATGCCGCAATTCTTGACATTGACGTCAACGTCAACACACACTGTGACGGTGACCACCAGCGAAACGCAGGAGCGAGCGCGGACAGCCCGCAAGCTCGGGGACGGTCCACGTCGGGCCGGCCTGCTCGACACCGCTGCTCTCTGTTTCGGCGAACTCGGATACGACGCCGTGACCGTCGAGACAATCACCACCAGGGCTGATGTGTCCCGAGCGACCTTCTACGCGTACTTCTCGTCGAAGGACGAGGCCTTCCGTGCCGTCGCCGAAATGATGTGCCGACGGTTTCTCGACGCCCAGCACATGGAGGGGCCAGCGGCCGAGGATCTACGCGAAGTTCTCAGAACGACCACGTCGGCGTTCATCACGGCCGTGTACACCTACGGGGACCTGCTCGCGGTGATCGAGCACCGGGCGCGGGTGGATTCCGAGGTCGAGCGCAGTTGGTCAGCAGTTCGCGAAAAGCTCGTGAGCCGCTACGTACGCTTCGTCGAACGTATTCGACAGGTTCACGATGTAGATCCCTGCGTTTCGCCCCCGGTGCTCGTTCAGATGATCTCGGACGCACAGATGGCCGGTGGAGCACGACTGAGTAAGGCGAGTGTCGAAGAGCAGAACCAGTTCATTGCAGATATGACGACGATGTCCGAACGGTTGATCGGGTTCGAAGAGTCGAAATAGATTTCTTTTACGAATGGAGTGATCGGTGGCAGAACAAGACGTGCTCGAAGCGGCTCTGGCGGAAATCACTGCGCTGCAGCAGGCGCATTGGCCCGCCGGGATTCCCCGCGCCGTCGAGTATCCGCTCGAAGGCGGGGGACTTGTCGACTACTTGCGGCATTGGGCGCTCGAGCGGCCGGATACTCCCGCAATCGTCTTTTACGGCCGCGTCATCACGTACGCCGAGTACGACGAGCTTTCGGATCGTTTTGCCGGATGGCTGCTTTCACTCGGAGTCGAACGAGGCGATCGTGTCGGCGTTCACCTGGTCAACTGCCCGCAGTTCCACATCGCGATGCTCGGCATTCTCAAGGCCGGTGCGGTTCACGTGCCCATCAATCCGCTCTTCCGTGAACACGAATTGATTCACGAACTCAACGATGCCGGCGTCAAGGTACTACTGACGCAGAACACTTTCTCGAAGCTGGTGAAGAAGGTTCGTTCACAGACTCCACTCGAACACGTCGCGAAGACGGCAGTATCGGACATGCTGACTGCGATCCCCACCGTCGAACTGCCCTTCGAGGTCGACGATCCGCGCCTGAGCGACTGGCAGTCGATCATCACCAGTGAGCGGGCGACTCCCGTTGCCACCGAACTCGATTCCCTCGCCGCCCTGAACTACACGGGCGGAACGACGGGAATGCCCAAGGGCTGTGAGCACACTCAGCGCCACATGGTTTACACCGCGGCCACCGCGACGCTTGCCGGTGGTGACCAGGTGGGCGCCAATCCGCCGGTATCCCTGGTGTTTCTGCCGATCTTCTGGATCGCGGGTGAGGACTTCGGCATTCTGGTTCCGCTCGTCAACGGCGGAACCGTTGTCCTGCTGAATCGTTGGGATGCGGAGACCACGCTCGACGCGGTCGAGACCTACGGTGTGACTTCGCTGGTCGGAACCGTCGACAATTACGTCGAACTGATGGACACATCAGGGTTTTCGGAGCGAAATCTCTCGACACTCCAGAACGCCATGGCAGTCTCGTTTGTTCTCAAACTCGATCCGGCCACGCGCCAGCGGTGGCGCGAGGCTACCGGCGGCGTTCTGCGCGAAGCGAGCTACGGAATGACCGAAACCCACACCGCGGACACGATCACCCTCGGCTTCCAGGACGGCGACTACGACCTGAAAAGCGAGCCGGTGTTCTGCGGAATTCCGGTGCCCGGCACCGACGTTCTGATCGTCGATCACGACGGCAGGCCGGTTCCCGTCGGTGAGCACGGACAGATCATCGTGCGCAGCCCGTCCATCCTTTCCGCGTACTACCGCAACGAGGCTGCCACCGCCGACGCCATCCGTGACGGCTGGTTGCAGACCGGCGATGTCGGAAAGTTCAGTGAGCGTGGTGGTTTGCACTACCTGGCGCGAAACAAGGAAATGATCAAGACCAACGGCATGAGTGTTTTCCCCTCCGAGGTGGAAGCGCTGCTCATGCTGCACCCGGCGATCGAAAAGGCTGCGGTGGTACCGAAACCGGACCAGGACAAGGGGCAGGTGGCTTTTGCGTTTGTCCAGCTGGTCGAGGGTTCCGACACCGCGGCCGACGAGATCGTCTCGTGGGCCAAGGAGAACATGGCTACGTACAAGGTGCCCGAAGTGGAAGTGCTCGAGGCGCTTCCGATGACTGCAACAGGAAAGGTGCGCAAGGGCGATCTGTTCGAGCGCACTCAGGGGGAAAAGTGAGACTGCTGATTGCGAACCGCGGCGAAATTGCGCTGCGGATCATTCGAACTGCCCGTGAACTCGGGATCGAAACGGTGTCGGTTTACGCCGAGGACGACGCGTCCAGTCCGCACGTCGCGGCGGCCACGGAGTCGGTGCCGCTCGGAGCTTCGGGCGCATCCGCGTATCTCGATCAGAGCGCACTGCTGAAGATCGCGGCCGAAACGGGCGCCACGCACGTGCACCCGGGCTACGGATTCCTCAGTGAGAATGCCGAATTCGCGCAGGCGTGTACCGAGGCGGGCATCGTCTTCGTCGGCCCGGACGCCCAGGTTCTCCGGACTTTCGGCGACAAGGCCAGCGCCCGCACTGCGGCGGTCGACTCCGGCGTACCGGTCCTGCCGTCGACATCGGCGAACGCCGACCTCGACGAGGTGCGTGAATTCTTCGGGCGCAACTCCCGCGGCATCATGATCAAGGCGCTCAGCGGCGGCGGTGGCCGCGGCATGCGCGCGGTGCGCGACCCGAAAGCGCTCGACGACGCGTACCGTGTGTGTGCGGCCGAAGCCCAGTCGGGATTCGGCAGTTCGGCACTGTTCGCCGAGGTACTCAGTGAGCACGCTCGGCACATCGAAGTGCAGATCGTGGCGGCGCCGGGGCAAGGCGGAACCCACGCGATCGCTCTGGGTGACCGTGATTGCAGCGTCCAACGTCGGCATCAGAAGTTGATCGAGGTTGCGCCCGCGCAGGGGCTGTCGGGGGCCCTGCGCGAGCGTCTTCACGCTGCGGCCGCAAGGCTGTGCGCCGAGGTCGGCTACCGAGGCATCGCGACGGTCGAGTTCCTGGTCGAGGAACGCGGATTCGTCTTCCTCGAAGTCAATCCCCGAATTCAGGTGGAGCACACGGTGACCGAAGAGGTCACCGGAATCGACCTCGTCGCCGTGCAACTCGCTATCGCGGACGGAGTTCCGTTCGAGGACCTGGACCTGCCAACCGGAATCACTGCTGTCGAGAAGGTATCGGAGACAGTCGGATCCGTGGCGTCGGCGTCGGGGATCGCGATACAGGCCCGCGTCAACATGGAAACCATGACGCCGGACGGCAATGCGCTACCGTCCTCTGGCACGCTCGACAACTTCACTCCTCCTGGCGGACCCGGCGTGCGAGTGGACACCTTCGGTACGGTCGGACTCTCGCCGAGTGCGCGTTACGATTCGCTGCTGGCGAAGGTCGTCACCCACACGCGTCGATCGGATTTTCCTGCCGCTGTGCGCAAGTCGACTGCTGCTCTGAGTGAGTTCACCATCGACGGCGTGGCGACCAACCTCGAATTCCTGCAGGCAATACTGTCGGACAAGGACTTCCGCAACGGCCTGGTCGACGTCGACTGGTTGGGTTCTCGATTGGCGGACCTCGTTCCCGAAGCGGGCCCACAAACACCCTCCGCGAGTGTGGACATCGCGCCGGACGAGGACGTGGTCCGTGCACAGATGGCGGGAATCGTCGTCGAACTTGCCGCAGTCGGTGACGGCGTCCATGCGGGTGGCCAGGTCGCCGTCCTCGAAGCGATGAAAATGCAGCATGTTCTCTCGGCGCCCGGTGACCTCGAAGTGGTCCGGATCCTGTCGTCACCGGGGAGATCGGTGAGTGCGGGCGAACCGTTGCTCGTCGTCCGTAGCGCAAGCGCGGGATCGAAGCTCGCCGAGGTCGACGAGGTGGACCTCGACGACGTACGTCCCGATCTGGCGGAGATCATCGCTCGCCACGAGGTGACCCTGGACGCGGCGCGGCCCGCGGCAGTGGCCAAGCGCCACAAGCTGGGGCGGCGGACTGCTCGCGAGAACGTCTACGACCTGGTCGACGACGACAGCCTGGTCGAGTACGGCGCTCTCGCACTGGCTGCGCAGCGCAGTCGGCGAAGCGAGGAAGACTTGATCGCCAACACTCCTGCTGACGGTCTGATCGGCGGAGTGGCGACCATCAGCGGCGGCGAGAGCGTCGTGATCTCGTACGACTACTCGGTGCTCGCCGGTACCCAGGGCATGCGCAATCACGCCAAGACCGACCGCCTGCTCGAGATCGCCGATCGCAAGCGAGTTCCGGTAGTGCTGTTCGCGGAAGGCGGCGGTGGTCGCCCCGGTGACACCGATGCAGGGGCGGGAGCGGGCCTGGAACTGGGAACCTTCCGTGCCATGGCGGCGCTGAGCGGCCGCGTACCCATGGTCGCTGTCGTGTCCGGCCGCTGCTTCGCGGGCAACGCGGCCCTGGCCGGCGCCTGCGACGTACTGATCGCGACGCCCGACGCCAACATCGGCATGGGCGGCCCTGCCATGGTCGAGGGCGGCGGGCTCGGAAACTTCCGCCCCGAGGACATCGGCCCCATCGACGTGCAGCGCCGTAACGGCGTCGTACACCTGGTGGCTGACGACGACGCTCATGCGGTGGCGCTGGCCAAGCAGTACCTCGGTTATTTCCAGGGTGCGAGCGGAGAGTGGACGGCTCCGGATCCGCTGCTCTCCCGGCACGTGGTCCCGGAGAATCGCCTGCGCTCGTACGACGTTCGTGGAGCGATCGAGGCGATCGCGGACGTCGACAGCGTCCTGGAACTGCGTCGAGATTACGGTCGCGGTGTAGTGACGGCACTCGTTCGTGTCGAAGGAGTTCCGTACGGAGTGCTGGCGAACAGCAGCGAGCATCTCGGCGGAGCGATCGACGCGGAAGCCTCGGACAAGGCTTCGGATTTCCTGGAACTGCTCGAAGCGCACCGCATCCCTCTGGTGACCCTCTGCGACACACCGGGATTCATGGTGGGTCCGGACTCGGAGGAGGAGGCGACGGTCCGAAGGTTCGGCAGATTCTTCGTTGCCGGTGCTCGCCTGACGGTGCCGTTCGGAACGATCATCCTGCGCAAGGGTTACGGGTTGGGCGCCATGGCGATGGCCGGTGGTTCCTTCCACGCACCCGAGTTCACGGTGGCGTGGCCGACCGGCGAGATCGGGCCGATGGGTCTGGAAGGTGCCGTGCGCCTCGGTTTCCGTAAGGAACTCGAATCCGTCGAAGACCCGGAGGCTCGGGAAACTCTGTTCGGTCAGTTCGTGGAACTGGCCTACGCACAGGGCAAGGCGCTGATGGCGGCCACCACGTTCGAACTGGACGATGTCATCGATCCCGCCGACACCCGCGCCTGGATCAGGCAGCTCGGCAGAAACAGTTGAGATCCTGCTGATTCGAGCTGTTGCTGCACGTGGGCAGGGCAACTAGCCTTGCCCACGTGTCGGCTGCGCGAGATAACGTCCTGATCATTCATTGGCACGACCTGGGCCGACACCTCGCGAGTTACGGTGTCGCCGGGGTCAACAGCCCCAACCTGGACCGGCTGGCGGCAGAGGGCATCCGGTTCACCGACGCACACGCGACGGCGCCGCTGTGCTCACCTTCGCGCGGTTCTCTCTTCTCGGGCAGGTATCCGCACAACAACGGTCTGATCGGGTTGGCGCACCACGGCTGGGAGTACCACGCTGAGGTGCAGACGCTTCCGCAGATCCTCTCCGACAACGGTTGGTACACCTCGCTCTTCGGCATGCAGCACGAGACTGCGTACCCGAAGCGACTTGGCTATCACGAGTACGACGTCACGAACTCGTTCTGCGACTACGTGGTTCCGCGTGCCCAGAACTGGCTACGACGCTTCCCGCCCGAGCCTTTCCTTCTCACCACGGGGTTCTTCGAAACGCATCGGCCGTACCCGGCCGATCGCTATACCCCGGCGGACACCGCAGCGCTGGAGGTTCCCGGATACCTTCCCGACGTGCCGCAGGTACGCGAGGACTTGGCCGAATTCCACGGCAGCGTAGAGGTAGCGGACGCCGCGGTGGGTGATCTGCTCGGGACTCTCGAGGAAGAGGGGCTCGACGAGAACACGTGGGTCTTCTTCCTCACCGATCACGGCGCCGCGTTCCCACGTGCCAAGTCGACGCTCTACGCCCCCGGCACCGGCATTGCGTTGATCGCTCGCCCTCCGGCTCGGTATCGCAGTGGCGGAAAGGAATACGAGACACTGTTCAGCGGTGTGGATCTTGTTCCGACCATTCTCGATCTCCTCGGTATCGACGTCCCCACCGAGGTGGAAGGGCGCTCGCACGCCGATGCCCTCGTCGATCGTGGAACCGAGCCGTCCGAACCCGTCCGGACCTCCTTGTTCACGGAGAAGACCTTTCACGACAGTTTCGATCCCATTCGCGCGGTGCGCACCAAGGACTACAGCTACATCGAGAACTACGCCGTCCGCCCCGCTCTGGATCTACCGCTCGACATCGAGGACAGTCTTTCCGGAAAGGCGCTCGGCACCGAGCATCTGGCGGTACGCGCACCCCGGGAGCTGTACGACCTCCGTGCCGACCCCGACGAGAAGATCAATCTGATCGATCGACCGGAAGTCTCGGCAATACAGGCGGAATTGTCCTCGCAGCTTCACACGTGGCGCGCCGAAACGGATGATCGTCTCCCGGACGAGGCATTGGGAAGCGCGATGGCGGTGCATCGCATGGCGGCGTACCTCGAGAAGATCGGTGTCCGACCCAACGTGCGGTCCGCCTACAGTGCGGACCGCGGTTACCTCGAGTCGGACACCGAAAACCCCTAGGGCCTAGCGGTTTCGCGCTCCTCCAACAATGCGATGACCCGCCCGACCAGTTCGTTGATGTCAGCGCCTGTCGTGTCGAAAGCCAGGTCCGGGTCCTCCGGAGTCTCGTACGGTGCGTCGATTCCGGTGAGCCCCTTCAGTTCACCGGCCCGCGCACGCGCGTACAGGCCCTTGGGATCTCGGCGTTCGCATTCTTCGACGGGAGTGGTGACGGCAACTTCGAGGAAGGTGAGCCCGGCAGCTTCGTTGAGAGCACGCGCAATTGCTCGATCCGAACGCAGCGGTGAGACCATCGACGCGATGGCCACGACGCCGGCATCGGCGAACAGCCGAGTGAGATGCCCGACGCGCCGGATGTTCTCGGCCCGGTCTCCCGGCGAGAACCCGAGATCGTCGGAGATACCGTGGCGGACGTTGTCACCGTCCAGGAGATACGCGGTTCGTCCCGCGTCGACCAGCGCACGTTCGACAGCCGCAGCGACGGTGGATTTTCCGGAGGCAGGTAGGCCGGTCAACCAGATCGTCGCGCCCTTCTGGGTCGTCGACGCCCACCGCCGCTGACGTTCGAGTGAAGACGGATGCCACTTGATGTCGTTGCGGGTCTGCTCACCGGGAACGACGACGCGTGGCTCGAGAATGGTGCCGGCGCCGACGGTGTCGTTGCTCTGCTCGTCGATCAGGATGAAGGCGCCAGAGTCCCGATTGTGGTCGTAGGTGTCGGCGACGACCACGGAACTAGTTCGGAGCGTGACCGTTCCGATGTCGTTGAGCCCCAGTTCGACTGGGCTGTCCTGCTCGTCGAGCGTCTCGGGGTCGAGTCGGGTGTGCAGTTCTTGAACGGTCGCTCGCACGGTCCGGGAAGTATGTTTGAGCGCTATCCGATCGCCCGCGCGCAATGGAGTGTTCGACAACCAGCAGATCGTGGCTTCGAGTTCTCGGGCCAGAACCGGCAAATGGGCCTGCGCACCGCCGCTGACCAGAACGTCGCCACGTCCGACGTCGATGTCGTCGGCCAGTTCCACCGAAACCGACAGTGGTGCAACAGCAGTACTGCGGTTGTCGTCGAGGGTGTCCAGGCTGATCACGGTGCTCTTCGATCCGGACGGCAGTACCACTACCTCGTCCCCGACGCTCAGTGTGCCCGCCGAAATTCGGCCGGTGTACCGGCGCCGATTCTGCGGATCGGGGCGCGAAACCCACTGCACGGGAAGCCGAAGTTCCTCGATGTGTGTCGCGGGCGCATGGAGTTCGACGCCTTCGAGATATTCGAGAAGTGTCGGCCCGTTGTACCACGCGGTGTTCTCCGAGCGGGTCACGACATTGTCGCCGGCTTTCGCGGAGACGGGGATGGCAAGTACGTCGCCTCGCCCGAGCTGGCGTGCCAATACCCGCAATTCTTCCTGTACCTGCGCGAATCTCGCTTCGTCGAAGCCCACCAGATCGATCTTGTTCACCACGGCCACAAGGTTCGGAACACCAAGTAGCGCTGCGATTCTGGCGTGTCGACGCGTCTGACGCAGCACGCCGGTTCTCGCGTCGACCAGCAGGACCGCTACGTGAGCGTTGGACGCGCCGGTGAACATGTTGCGCGTGTAGCGCTCGTGTCCCGGGGTGTCGGCAAGTACGTAACTTCTGGTCGGAGTGGAGAAGAATCGGTACGCGACGTCGATCGTGATGCCCTGTTCGCGCTCGGCGCGCAATCCGTCGGAGAGTGCAGCCAGGTCGGCGACACCGTGCTCGTCGGTCACGGAATCGAGGTGATCGGTTGGCAGGCTGTCGGTGTCGTGCAACAGTCGGCCGATCAGCGTGCTCTTGCCGTCGTCGACGCTACCCGCCGTGGCCAGCCGCAGGAGTTGGCGAGTGATGGTGGTGGTCATCAGAAGTAGCCCTCACGCTTTCGGTCTTCCATCGCGGCGACCGAGGTTCGGTCGTCTGCGCGAGTCTCGCCTCGTTCGGAAACCGTCGCGGCCGAGATCTCGGTGACGACGTCGTCGATGGTGGTGGCGTGCGATCGAACGGCGCCGGTGATGGTCAGATCGCCGACGGTTCGATATCGCACCCACTCGGTCGTTGCCGCGGCGTTCTCGGCGTCGGTGCTGAATTCCGAAGCAGCGAGGAGCATTCCGTCGCGCTCGAATACCCGCCGTTCGTGCGCGAAATAGATGGGCGGCAGTTCCAGTTCCTCCTGGGCTATGTAGCGCCAGATGTCGAGTTCTGTCCAGTTGCTCAGCGGGAAGACACGAACGGACTCTCCGCGTCTGATCCGACCGTTGTAGAGCGACCACGGTTCGGCCCGTTGCGCCCGAGGGTCCCACTGGCCGAACTCGTCACGGAAGCTCAGGACTCGCTCCTTGGCTCGCGCACGTTCCTCGTCCCGGCGGGCGCCGCCGAATGCGGCGTCGAATCGCCCGCCTTCGAGAGCGTCGAGCAGAGTTCTGGTCTGCAGGCGGTTTCGCGATCCGCTTGTCTCGGTCGACTCCTGCACTCGACCCTGGTCGATCGAATCCTGAACGGAAGCAACCAGAAGTGTGTGCCCGCCCTCCTTGATTCGGCGGTCGCGAAATTCGATGACTTCCTCGAAATTGTGACCGGTGTCGACGTGAAGGACCGGGAAAGGGAGTGGGGAGGGTCGAAACGCCTTCTCGGCGAGTCGAAGCAGGACTATCGAGTCCTTGCCGGCTGAGAAGAGCAGTACCGGTCTTTCGAGTTCTGCCACCACCTCTCGAATGATGTGAACCGCTTCGGATTCGAGAACTCGGAGTTCGTCGACAACATCGGTGACGGTGCTCATGTGACGGGGTATCCGTTCTGTTCGGCGTCGATGCGATAACGCTGCACCCATTCGCGGGAGCGTCCGTCGCTCTGACGACGCAGCGGCGGTGGTGGGGCCAGTTGTCCGTCGAGACCGAGGGAAATGAGGGTTTTTGCGACCACGGACTGCGGGTCTTCGGTGAGATCGCGGAACCCGATCTCGATGGGGGAGATGTCCTCTTCCTCGAACCAGCGCTTCCACTGTCGTTCCTGCTCACCGAGAATCGTCACCAGGTGTGCGATTCCGAGCGCGTTGTACTGCGCACCGTCCGAGAGATTCGGTGGGGTCGCGTCGTCGCGCCAGACCTGCGTCTGCACGGCTCGCCACATCGATACAGCCTGAGCGACAACATCTTCTCGATAGACGTGGATGAACTGCAGGTCGTGATCGAGAGTGTCGTGGAGTGCGGAACGTAGATCTGTCCCACTGCGCCACGGCAATCCGGCTGCGCGATCGAGCAGGAGCGGTGTCTGATTCCACATCAGCTTGCCGCCCCAGACTCCGTTGGGTGTTCGGCCGAGTTCGAGAAGTTGTGTGCGCCACTGCTCGGAGGTGCGGGTGTCCGGCGTACCCGGGTGGAACGGGGCGAGCAGCCCCAGGACGGACTCGTCCGTGACGTCTTCGAACCACTGCCTCGGTTGCGGCGAACGCGAGGTCTCGGGGAGGTACTGGAAGAACTCTTCCGGCTCACCCGCGACCCCTGTTGCTCGCAGGGATTCGACCAGCAAAGTACTGCCACTGCGCTGCGAAGCGCAGACGAGAAACGAGCGTTGGGCCTCCGTCATGCGAGCAACGCTAAGGGTGGCCGGAAACCGCCGCAAGCTGGGAAAATAAACTCACGTAGAGGTTAAATCTCGACGTGAAACGTTAAATGTGCGGGTCACGAAATCTTGTGCTGAGGCACGTCTTACGCAGTTGTCGCAAGGGCCGCGGCGAGCCCGAATGCGATGGCCATGAAGACAACTTCACCGATGGCGCGGCGCAGGGATCCGTCCGAACTCATGCGGTGTGCAGCACTTGCGACCACCCATGTCCGGCGCCACCACCATCCCAGTGCGACGAGCATTGCGATCGCCACGATCTTGGCGAGGATCACCCGGCCGTAAGCGGTGTCGTAGAAGGCGGAGAGCGAGTCGAGTCGCACGACGGCGTTGACGATACCGGTGACGACCAACGCGAGGACGCATCGCCAGGCGAGGGCGGAGTACCTGGGCAACCAGATCGCCCAGGCACCGCGCGACGGTACGGCAAGCGCGAGTGCGGCGAGCACTCCGAACCACAAGGCCGCAGCGAGGACGTGAACGGCGTCGAGGATCGATCCGAAGCTCTGCTGCGCCATGTGCCCGGTGATCGGGCGGGCAGCGAGCGCCAACGCGGAGACGACCAATGCCGGTGCGACGGGCACCGTCTCGGGATTGGTGAACCCGTAGATGCCGTAACAGACCACGGCAAACGCGCACGCGATGATCGCGACACCGACGCGGCCGACGTTGACCTCGGAGACGAATGCGCCGAAGTGCCCGATGGTCAGTGAGGTGACCGGGGCGCCGTCTGCGGCTGCGGCATTGAGCACGAGGAGCGTGATCTCGGCGACGAGCCAAACCGCTGCCGCCGCGGTGAGCTGAGTCCACATGATCGCGGGGGTTGTTGCCGGGCGGCGTTCATTGCGGCCCATCCAGGCAAGCGTCGCGATGCCGAGCGTCAACGAGCCGCATCCAATCGCGAGAACGCGGACAGTGCTCGACGATTCGGGTCCCGACGGACTCGCGAGGCCCCAGGCGATGAGGACTCCCAGCAGAGCTGTGGGTACGGCAAACAGCAACCACCACCTGTTTGCCGTACCCGTCACGCGATCAGCTCGACTTCGGCTTACGCAGCACGAAGAACAGCGCACCGCCGAACACGACGACGCCGGCGACGATGAAGATCCACACCGGCATGCTGCCGGACTCCGACTCACCCGTACTCGATGCGGCGGCAGCGCCGGGAGTGCCCGACCCCGCCTCGGTGAGGGTGAAGGTCAGAGTTCCGTTGACGGGGTGACCGTCGGCGGAAGTGACTCGGTACGCGATGGTGTAGACGCCGGTCGGCCCGAGATCGCCGAGGTCTGCACTGACAGTGGGTCCTTCGACGGACGGATCGCTCTTGGTCCAGAGGTTGCCGTCCGGGCCGGTGACCGTCAGTGCCGCGAACTGCGCCTGCAGAGCCTCGTTGAACGTGACCGAAACCTTGTCAGGCGCAACCTGAATGGAAGCGCCGTTTTCCGGGTTGGAGCCGACAACCGCGGAGTGCGCACTGGCCGTGCCCATTCCGAGCATCGTGGCCAGCATCGCGAGCATGCCGACGGTGATGACCTTGATCCGGGTACTCATCAGCGCTTGCTCCTGACCAGTGCGCCGAGGCCGAGTGCAGCGCCCAAGGCGCCGAGCACCAGGCCGACGCCGCCGAGCCAGCGCGCGGTGTTGTCTGACGAAGAAGATTCGGAAGCAGCGGACGTCTCGGCAGTGTTATCGGCAGCAGGCGCTCCGTGAGCATCGCCGGTGGATGCGGCGAGAGTCAGCGTCGGCGCGGGCTTGTCCGGCTCGCTGCCGTCGGCAAGTTCTTCCTGATCCCAGTTGACGACGTTGCCGTCGCTGTACGTCTGCACGGCCTTGAACTCGACCTCTTCCTGCTCCGGCAGCGGGCCGGCGGAAAGGACGAACTGCTGGAACTGGCCGGGGGCGATTCCGACGCCGGGGTCGGCCGTCCAGGTCACGGACTTCGCGACCAGCGAGGTGGGGTCCTTCTCGACGACGGCGGTCCAACCGGGCATCGGTTCGGTGCGTGCCGACTTGAGGTCGGGGAGGGCCACCGTCAGCTTGGTGGTCGAAGCGGTGTCGGATTCGGTGGGCACGCGGAACGTGAGAACGGAGTATCCGCCCTGGGTGGCTCCTGGTGCGACGACGCTGACGTGTGCTGAAGCAATTCCGGCGGCCAGCAGCACAGCGCTGCCGGTAGCGACGGTCGTGACAACCGCACGCGAAATCAGGGTGTTCTTCATGTCGGGAAGTGTCCTCTTGGTCTGGTGACGGGGTGGGGAGTTCTACGAATCTTCAGACCAGGGCAGGAGGACCGCGCCGCGAGATGCTGGCGCGAAGAAGGGCGTCGACGGGTCCGTGATGGATTCCGGTCGAGACGGTGTGGCCGCGGGAAGTGACGGCGGCGGGAGCCAGGGACGCCAGGACGACGTGGAGAGCGTGGGTGACAACGCGGTAGAGGCGCTCGGCGGCCAGGACCGCCACCGCACAGGCGACGGTGGCACCGGCGTGAGCACCGAGCATCACCAATCCCGGAGCGGGCGAATGAGCGTGCTCGGAGAGCGTCATGGTGGTGTGGGCGGCAAGCTGACCCAGGCCAAGAGCCACGATCAGGGCAGCGGGCCCCCGGGAGAGGGCGGGAAGGGTGGCCGTCACGGCGCCGACGGTTGCGCAGACGGCGAGTAGCAGGGTCAGCGACGACGACTGTGGCAGCTCGCCTCCGCCGATTCCATGCGCGGCGACAGCGAGAGCAGCCGAAGCGGAACCGACAGAGATCCCCCGGAGGGTCGCGGTCTGCTCGGCTGCTCTCACTGGCGTTCTCAGGTCTAGCGCACGCCGAGACGTGCGAGCAGATCTGCTTCGACGCCGTCGAGTTCGGAAGAAATTGCCTGGTGAGCTGCCTTACGGCGAGCCTGCGGCATCTGCTCGGCAGCGCGAACTGCCGTGCTGAGATCGCCGAGGCGCTCACGGATGGCGGCGGCAAAACGCTGCGTCTCCGCGTCGTCGGGCTTGCGGCTGAGGATCTCGGTGACCGAGCTCTCGGCACCGGCGATACGAGCGCTCAACTTCGCGCCGTGACCGGTGTAGTCACCGAGCTGGTCGACGGCGATGCCCATCTTCTGCGCGCGCGTGGTGTCGAGCTGGGCGCGCACTGCCGTGGCAGCGCGGTAGGCGATCGGCAGGAGAACGGGGGCAAGCAGACGTGCCACACCAAGGTACTTACGCACCTTGGCGACAGTCAGGCCCTGATTCGCAGCGGCTTTCTCCTGCGCCTTCAGGGTCGCGATCTGCGCCTTTTCGATCTTGTGCTGTGACTCGATCTCGGCTTTCTCCAGCTTCTTGAGCGACTTGGTCTCGACCTTGTCGCGCTTACGCTGGCTCTTGGCGTTGAGCTTCGCCTCGACCTCAGCCTTGTGCTTGAGAGCCTTTGCCTCCGCCTTGCGGGTGGCACGAGACTTTCGCTTCTTGAACAACCCCATCGAAAAGGACCCCGTTTCCAGGTGTTTGTGTGTTGCCAGGTACCTGCGCTTCGGCTTCAGCCTAGGGGAGCACATAATCTTCGTCATCGTGTGTTCCGTTAACAACCCCGCGCCCCAGCTCCCGATCATCGATTCGGGGGCGTTGACCCGATGCCGTCATCGGGTGCGTCTGGACGGGTTGTTTCCCGGGAAATCGGCTTCGGAACCCGTCGACACCGGCGTCAAGCAGCGCCAGGAAGCCGCGATCGCGAAGCGCGCGGAGATCGCCGAACTCGTGATCGGCGCTGCTCCCGAGCGTTGGGTGAAGATCAACCCTGATCAATCGGCGTCGGCTCAGGCTCGCGACACACTTGCTGCCTGTGAGGCCGGCGCGGACCGGATCTGGGGCGCGGTCTTGCCCGTCGAGCGCGACACCGGACGCAAGGGCCGCTGCGAAATGCTCATCCGTGACGACGAGGGCGGCGGGTACATCCCCGTCATTGTCGTCAATCACAAGGTGACCGATCCCGGCCAGGGCGCGATCACCTCGGGGCTCTTCGAATGGGAGCCCGCGGTCGATCCCAAGCGCAAGGTCCGCAGTCAGGTCCGCGATCAGATGCGCGTCGCGCAGGTCTATCGGATGCTCGAGCGTCGTGGGCTGGCGAGCCCGTCGCTCACGGCAGGCGCGATCGGATACAACGGAGACTGCGTCCTCGTCCACGACCTCAGTGCGATTCTCGACGATTACGACGAGCGTTTCGCCGACCGTATCGCTGTTGCCCGCGGTGAGGTGCTGACGTCCCCTTCACAGGTGAGCGAGTGCAAGTCGTGCCCGTGGTGGACCGAATGCAAGCAGGAGTTGGTTCGCAACCGCGATGTCAGCCTGGTGGCTGTCGGATCGCGCGCGGAGCTTCTGCGCGACGTCGGCTGCAACACGATAGATCAGCTGGCCGCCTGGGACGGTGAGCCGCTCGAGGATTGGCCGCACGGAAATTTCGACGACGCAGTCGTGATCGCCAAGGCGTGGTTGGCAGATGCTCCGTTGGTGCGGCGGTTCGAGAAGATCTCGGTGACTCGGGCGGACATCGAGATCGACGTCGACATGGAGAGCTATCAGGAGCACGGCGCCTACCTGTGGGGAACGCTGCTCAATGTCGGTGGCTTCTCGATGTATCGAGGATTTGCGACGTGGGATCCGCTGCCGACGCGTGACGAGGCGCGGTCGTTCGCGGAGTTCTGGGGCTGGCTGATGGCGGAGCGTGCCGCAGCCGCTGCTTCGGGTAAAACCTTTGCCGCGTACTGCTATTCGCGTTCGGCCGAGGACAAGTGGTTGTTGGACTCGGCGCGCAGGTTTGCCGGTGAGCCCGGGATTCCGAGCAAGGACGAGATCCGCGAGTTCATCGACAGTCCGCAGTGGGTCGACATCTATCAAGCGGTGAGTGATCAGTTCATCTGCCCGAACGGCAAGGGACTCAAGAAGATTGCCCCCGTCGCCGGGTTCAACTGGCGTGACGCCGAAGCCGGTGGTGAAGCGTCGATGGCGTGGTACCGCGAGGCGATCGGCTACGACGGTGAGCCGGACGAGACGCAGCGGACACGCATCCTGCAATACAACGAGGACGACGTCATTGCCACCAAGGTTCTACGTGAGTGGATGACGGACCGCGCGGAGAAGGAAATTCCGCTGGCTTCCGAGTTGTAGCGCCGATCCGTTCTGTCGCTATTGTCTGAAACATCCTATTTAACAGTGTGTTTCAATTCGTAGTTTCTCGTCATCGTGTGTCCCGAGCCCGCATCCGCGCTACCTTCATCTGGTCGGCTCCACGATGGAGGGTGTTGCATGCTGAGCAGGCTGACTTCGAGTGCGAGCGACGCCGAACTGTCTGACGTCGAGCGGCGCGACCTCTTCGCACGCCAGATACTGCAGGTGACGACGGTCGCGCCACTGGCCAACATGGTCAAGGTACTCAGCGTATGCGCTTTGCTTGCGTACGTCATACCCCCCGGTCACAACGAGTTTCGGGTGATCTGGGGTTCTGCGGCCTTCTTGGTTGTCCTCAATTCGGTGCGCGTCTGGATACCGCGAGTCGTCCTGAAGGGCCGGTACACGCCCAAACATACGACGAGGTATGACTACTGGGCGCTCATGCTCGAGGTGATCCTGCTTGGGCTTCTGCTTGTCGTTCTCGCCGCCGCGATGCTTCCCGTGACGGACAACTCGCGAAAGCTTGTGCTTATAGCGACATTCGCCGGAGTCATGGGCGCCGGCGCCGTGGCATTGTCGACTGTTCGGTCGATAGCGGTAGCGTGGATTCTGGTGCACAGCATCGGATTGCTCGTCGTTATCCTGCCTAAGAGAACCACGGAATACACTGTCCTCTCGTTCCAGTTGGTCGTTTACTCGGTGACACTGATTATCGGCGTCGTGTACCTCTGGGCGTCGTTCCGAAGTCGTTGTCTTGCCGAGTTCGAGGCTGCTGCCGAGCGCCAGACGGTCAGTTTGCTTCTCGACGATTTCGAGGGCGGGTCACGCGACTGGCTGTGGGAAGTCGACACCACCGGGACGTTGTCGCACACCTCCGCTCGGCTGTCGCAGATCTCGGGAGTCTCTGTCTCCGACCTGCGAACCCTGTCGCTGCGCGGATTGTTGGATCGGCTCGACGTCGGTTCGACGAAGAGTGGACGAGCCGCGGTCCACGTCATCGGAGATCACCTCTACCGCCTCATGCCGTTTCGAGAGGTCGTCATTCCCGTTCGTGTCGGCGGCGTCGACCGATGGTGGTCTCTGTCGGGTCATCCCAGGCTTTCCGAGGCCATGGAGTTCGTGGGTTGGCGAGGCGTGGGCTCGGACATCACCGAGAAGTACAACTACGAGCGGCGAATTCTGTGGCTCGCTGCAACCGACGGACTGACCGGGCTCCCGAATCGCCGGACGTTCGGCACGGAGCTGTCCGACGCGCTCGGCGCTGTCCGGACCGGCGAGCAGGTTCTTGTCGGCATCCTCGACCTGGACAATTTCAAGTCGGTGAACGACACGTTAGGACACCCCGTCGGCGACAAATTGCTGATTTCCGTTGCTGCACGGCTCAATCGGGTGGTCGACGGTGCCATGTGTGCCCGAATCGGTGGCGACGAATTCGGCGTCGTCTTGCGGGGAACAGGGGACGGCGGCGAGGTGTTTGCTCGCTATCTGGGCGCACTACGTGAGCCGTTTTTCGTGCGGGGGAATCGCATCGAGGTTCGTGCATCGATCGGTTATGCCAGCTCGCCGGCAGATTCCGAAGACGCGGACACGCTTGTCATGTCCGCGGACCTGGCGCTGTATGCCGCAAAATCCGCCGGCAAGAACCGGGTCGGAAAATACTCACCGGCGCTGCGGGCGCGGGCCAGGGAACGAGCATCGGCCCTGCAAGAGCTTGGGCTTGCGATCGAGTCTCGGCAGTTCGAGCTGTACTACCAACCGCAGGTTCGTGCGGACACCGGCCGCGTCGAGGGATTCGAGGCACTGCTTCGCTGGAACCATCCGGTGCGGGGAGTGCTTGCGCCGCGCATTTTCATCGATGTCGCGGAGGAGACAGGCTTGATAGTCCCGCTGGGGCTTCAGGTTTTACACATGGCCTGCGCCGAAGCGACGACCTGGCCCGATGATACCTACGTGACGGTGAACGTCTCTCCGGTGCAACTGATGTCGTCCGGCTTCGGATCAGCAGTCAACGATGCGCTGGAGGCATCCGGTCTGTCCAGCAAACGGCTTCAGCTGGAAATCACAGAGACGGGAGCGGTAGAGGAGCTTGCCGTCGCCGAGCTGGATCGTCTGCGTGCCACCGGAATTGCGATTGCCCTGGACGACTTCGGAACTGGCTATTCGTCTTTCGAGAGTTTGAAGAAACTGCCGTTGGACATTCTCAAGATCGACCGGTCGTTCATCACCGAACTGAGCGAGGGTGATTCGGCAGTTGTCACTTCGGTGGTCGAGGTGGCGAAGGCGCTCGGTATGCAGTCATTGGCGGAAGGCGTGGAGACGGCCGACCAATTGAGTCTCTTGCGTACCGCCGGTTGCGAATTGGTTCAGGGTTACTACGTCAGCCGACCGATGCCGGCGACGGAAGTGGCCGAGTACCTCAGCGCAACTGCCCAATCCAGCGGTGGGTATTTTCATTCGTTCTGACAACTGTGCGCCTTTATTAACCGCGGGCGGTTAATAAAGGCGCACAGCAGGGAGGTTAGCGCGGCGCCATGCGCAGAGCGCCGTCCATGCGGATGGTCTCGCCGTTGAGGTAGTCGTGCTCGACGATCATCTGCGCGAGTTGCGCGTACTCGGACGGCTGGCCCAGGCGGGACGGGAACGGAACGCCGGCCTCGAGGCCCTTGCGGTACTCGTCGGTGACGCCTGCGAGCATCGGGGTGTCGATGATGCCGGGGGCGATCGTGTTGACGCGGATGCCGAACTGCGCGAGGTCACGGGCAGCCGGAACAGTCATGCCGTGCACTCCGCCCTTGGAAGCGGAGTACGCGATCTGGCCGATCTGTCCTTCGAAGGCAGCAACGGAAGCGGTGTTGATGACGACGCCACGCTGGCCGGACTCGTCGACGGCCTCGGTCTTGGAGATGGCGTCGGCCGCGAGGCGCATGACGTTGAAGGTGCCGAGCAGGTTGACGGTGATGACCGTGCGGAACAGCTCGAGGTCGTGCGGACCCTTCTTGGACAGGATGCGTCCGGCCCAGCCGACACCGGCACAGTTGACGACGATACGCAGCGGGGAGCCCGACTCGACGATCTGGTTGATCGCTGCCTCGACCTCTTCGCCGCTGGTCACGTCGGTGGGGATGAGAGTGACGCCGGCGGGGACGTTGTCGCCTGCGCGCTCGATCGACGCGGGCAGATCCAGGCCGAAGACGGTAGCACCGGCGTCGGCGAGGCGCTTGGCTGTTGCGGCGCCGAGGCCTGATGCCGCTCCGGTGACCAGTGCTGCGGTTCCCTTGATTTCCACTTCGTGTGCTCCTCGAGTTAGCGATCGGTAAGGCGGTGGTGCGTGTCGAGAACCATAACGCGAGGGTGTATGTGAGGGCGAACGCGCGAGACCCGCGTAGGGCTGGGTACCTTGGACGCGAGGTCTGAGAGCAAAGCACCGGACGAGAGGGGACCTGCGTGAGCAAGGCGCCTGTGCGTCCCGCCGCTTCTGTCGAGAATTTCGAGCGGTTGCAGCGCGACCCGCTCTTCGAAGATCTTGCCGAGCTGATTGCCGAGGTTCTCTCCTACGCGTTCGATGCGCCCGCCGCCGTCGAGATCGAACAGTGGACGATCAGTTGCCTGCCGTCGACAAATCGATCGGCGGAGCGCCATCGCTTGTTCACACTCAACATCGGTCCGATGGAGATTCTGAGCGTCGAGTGCCACCTCGTCGGCGGTAAGCCGATCGAGCACGTCATGTCCGTGTACGTATCCAGTTCGGCACTGGAATCGCGAACCGGCTGCAGCATCGAAGAACTCGATGCCAAGCACGATCTGGTCGCCATCAGACGCACCGAGTTGGCGTCCGCCGACGGCGACGGGACCGTGATCGACTGCAGTCTCGAGGACTCGGATGCGTTGGAACAGTTTGCTCAACTGCCCGTCGACATGACGACGGTTCGTCCGCTCGCGGAGCATCTTGTTGCCAAGGGCAAGGGCCCATTTCGGCAGTATCACAACTCCGGATTCGCCAAATATGTACTGGAAAGGTCGCTCGACCATGGTTGATCAGTTGCCCATCCGCCTCCCGCGTGTGCTGCGAGACGGGGACGATGCCGGCGCGGTCGACGTGCTGCAGGAATACTTCACGAGGCCGCTCCGAAAGACGGGCTATCTCCGTACCGGTGCGCTGTGGGATTCCTGGGATCCCAGTGGCAACCGCGATCGTGATGCGAACATCTTTACCGCGGAAGATCTTGTTGCGGTGACGCTTCTGTCGGTTCAGGTTCCGGCGCAAGGGGCCTTCTTCCTACTCGGGGAGAACAATGCCGAACTGAACCGACTCCTGGCTGACGTGGGCCCCGATCGCGATCTGTCGAACGAACCCGATCCCTTCACTCCGGAATCTCCGGTGTGGCGGTTGGAGACGGCGCTTCGAGAGATTCACGGCGTCGGGCGAACCATGGCGTCCAAACTGATCGCACGCAAGCGTCCGCGGCTCTACCCGATTTACGACGACGTCATCGGGCGGGAGTTGGGAACGAAGGCTGCCCATCTGGAACCGGTACGAGAGGCCTTGCACGACGGAGAATTACACGTGAGATTGCTCGACTTGCGAGTTCGGGCCGGACTGGACGATGCCGTTCCGGCGATCCGGGTGCTGGATGTGCTCGCCTGGATGCAGGGTAAGGGATACAAACCGGCACTCTAGCTTTCTTGTCGGTGGGCAGGTCTAGTCTCGAATGTATGTTCGATAATGGATCGACGGGCGGTGTGGGGGCAGTTGTAGATGACGGCCGTCCTGTCGTCGATCCACTCGTGCTGCCGGACATGCTCTTTGCAACGGCGCAGAGCGAGAACATGCTAGCCGCACAGAAGGTGCTCGGTGCATCCATGTTGTCGGAGTCGAGATTCAATGCGGAGCTCGACGTGTCCGGTGATGTCGACAAGGCGTGGCGGATCGCGTGCAACGAGATCGCGGTCATGCTCACGTGTTCGCGGCGCACAGCCGAAGTTCACATCGAGATCGGTGACGCCTTGCGCGAGTTCCTTCCGCTCACCAAGGCTTCATTTGCTGCCGGCGAGCTGGACTATGCGCGTGTGCGCAAGATTGTCGACGGACTCACCGGGGCCGCCCCCGAGGCGATCGCAGCACTCGAGCGCCGAGTACTTGCCTCCGCGCACCGTCTTCCGCCCGGGCAACTCGAGCGCGACATCGAACGTCAGCTCTTTGCCTACGATCCGGATGCTGCCGCCGAACGTCGCCGGAAAATGCTGGAACACCGCGATGTTCGCACGCGTGCAGACCGTCACGGACTCGCCCAGTTGCAGGCAACACTCAGCGCGAACGAGGCTGTCGAAGCGCTTGGCCTGATCAACGAGGCCGCCGGAAGCGTCTGCAACCACGATCCTCGGAATGCCTCGACGCGCCGGGCCGACGCGTTGGTCGCTCTCCTGCACGGCGAACAGGGGCTGACTTGCCAGTGTGGCAGCGAAACGTGCGAGGCAGTATCCCCAGCAGCTCGATCAACTGCGCCCTCACGTCGGAAGCCGTTGCTGCACATCGTGTGCGATCTGGCGACGCTCCTCGGATTGACGTCAGATCCCGCGAGTATCGACGGGTACGGGCCAATCGATCCCGACTTTGCTCGCGAGCTTGCCACCGATTCCACTTGGCAGGCACTGTTTGTCGACTTTCGCTCTCAGGCCGCCGGGAATCGACCGCGTCGGCGACATGCTCCGACTGTCCTGCCGCTTGTCACCCGACGTGATCGCCTGAGTCGCGAACCGAAAGGCTGCGGAGATCGGATTCGGGCGATGCAACGGTTGGTCGCGCGAGCCCCGGACATAGTTCGAAGATCGGATGGGCATGGCGCCCAGCCCGATCCACCTCCCGGCGCGCTGACCTATGCTCCGGGAGCGGCTCTGGCCGCATTGGTGCGGGCCGTCGACGGTCACTGCCGGTTCCCTGGTTGTTCGGTGCCCGCGAACAGGTGCCAACTCGACCACATCACCGAGTTCGATCCTTCCGACCCGAGACGCGGTGGGTGGACCATTGCGAGCAACCTCCAATGCCTGTGTCGCCATCACCATCAGGTGAAGACATACAGGTTATGGACGCCGGTGATGCTCGTGGATCGTGCCATTCACTGGACCGACAGCACCAGCGGGTTGACGGCTGTCACGGTTCCGGAGAGGCGCTGACTTCGAAGATGGTCTCCAGACCGTCTTCTTCGTCCCACTGCTCACCGACTTCGTTGAAACCGTACTGGCTGATCAGATTTCGCGATGCGATGTTTTCCGGGCTGATGGTCGCTCGAACGATGTGCACTTCGGATTGGCGACTCGCGACGTCGAGAAGTATCTCGA
The DNA here is from genome assembly GCF_002076325.1 of Rhodococcus sp. 66b. NCBI lineage: Bacteria > Bacillati > Actinomycetota > Actinomycetes > Mycobacteriales > Nocardiaceae > Rhodococcus > Rhodococcus sp. 66b. The sequence goes on along the minus strand of NZ_MUZB01000003.1, from coordinate 157,849 downwards.
GGGCAGTTCGAGCGTAGCCCAGTCGCCGGAATACCGGGTCGATGCGATATCCGATCTCCACCATCCCGCGCGCATCGGGGCGACCGTGGAATCCGGCCAACCCCACCGGCGTCGAGGTGCGGGCATCGACGGCGATGCGGGTGATCCACGCGCTGTCGAGTGGGTTCCCGGATATCTGCGTGCTCCGGTAGCGCCACAAGCCCTGGCATTCTTCGCCGAGGAGATACGGGGTCAGCAGGTTGGGTTCGAGTTCCATTGCGAGAGTGGCGTTGTCTCCACCCAGTGCATGTAGGGCGAGTGATGGAACCCGGATCAGTTGAAGTCCACGTCCGTCGAGTGTCCAGGGTAGTTCGGTGACTGTCACAGGTCGGCGATCGGAGTCGACAGAGTTATGTCGACGCCGATGCTCCGAAGATTGCCGTCCAGAACCTGCCAGATGGAGCGCCCGAGAAACTCGGCCAATTCCGCACTGGTCACATCGGAACCCGGCTGGCTGAGCCAACGGTTGACGCTGACGTCGACCAATCCGATGACGCCGAAAGCCAAGGGCTCCGCCATCTTCGACGGTTTGCCGCGGCTGGCGAGGATCGCGCCCAAGAGGTTCCCCAATTGGACGGCGATGGCTGTCTTGGTTCCGGTCACCACTTTCGAACCGGTTGCCCGCGTACTCGGCGAGCCCTTGCCTAAAAAGTGGTGCAGTCGTGGGTATTTCACAATCCACTGGAGGTAGGTCTCGACTGCCCGTGAGATAGCCTCGCCGACCGTACCCTGCGGCGTGAGGGTGGGTGTCAGGTCGGTCATCATCATCTCGAGGATGCGAACTCGCAGCTGCTCGTCGAGGTCGGCTCGATCCTTGAAGATCCGGTAGACAACGGAACGTGGGACGTCGGCGCGCTCGGCGATCTGCTGGACGCCGACGTCGGCGCCACCTTCGTTGACTGCATCGAGTGCTGCGTCGAGGATCCGCGCTTTGCGCTGCTCCTTGTGATCGTTCCAGCGAGTGCTGCGCCCGTCGGGCTGCGCCGACTCGGCTGTTTTTGTCATAAATCGAACGATACTCACCCCGCCATTGACTGGACAAGATGTCTCACATACTTTGGTGGGACAGCGTGTCACACACAGATACCGTTCTCTTCAGGAGTGGCAATGAGTAACAGGGTTTTTGTCGTCGGCGTCGGCATGACGAAGTTCGAGAAGCCGGGAGCCCGCGAGTGGGACTACCCCGACATGGCACGCGAGTCGGGTACCAAGGCGCTCGAAGACGCGGGTATCGACTACACCGAGGTCGAGCAGGCATACGTCGGCTACGTCTACGGCGAGTCCACCGCAGGTCAGCGGGCTGTCTACGAGCTGGGTCTGACGGGCATCCCCATCGTCAACGTCAACAACAACTGTTCGACGGGATCGACCGCGCTCTACCTCGCCACGCAGGCAGTCAAGAGTGGTCAGGCCGACTGCGCACTGGCGCTGGGCTTCGAGAAGATGCAGTCCGGGTCCCTCGGATCCACCTACGACGACCGTGAACAGCCACTCATGCGGCACCTCCTCGCTCTCGCCGAACTGCAGGAGTTCGCGATGCCGCCCGCTCCGTACATGTTCGGCGCGGCCGGCGTCGAGCACATGGAACGCTTCGGAACCACTGCAGAGCAGTTCGCGAAGATCGCCGTCAAGAACCACAAGCACTCACTGAACAACCCGTACGCGCAGTTCCAGGACGAGTACACCCTCGAGCAGATCCTCGAAGCACGCCAGATCCACGGGCCGCTCACCAAGCTCCAGTGCTCGCCTACCTCGGACGGATCCGGCGCGGCGATCATCGCCAGCGAAGCATTCGTCGAGAAGCACGGCCTCGCTGCTCAGGCGATCGAGATCGTCGGGCAGGCCATGGTCACCGACATGAACAGCACCTTCGAGGACAAGAGCGCGATCAGTCTCGTCGGCGCGGACATGACTCGTAAGGCCGCTGAGAAGGTGTACGCGCAGGCCGGGATCACCGCCGACGACGTCGACGTCATCGAACTCCACGACTGCTTCTCCACCAACGAGTTGCTGACGTACGAGGCACTCGGACTGTGCGCCGAAGGTGACGGCGGCAAGCTCGTCGACGCCGACGACACCACCTACGGCGGACGCTGGGTGGTCAACCCGTCCGGCGGCCTCATCTCCAAGGGTCACCCCCTCGGCGCAACCGGTCTTGCCCAGTGCGCCGAACTCACCTGGCAGCTCCGCGGAACCGCCGACAAGCGCCAGGTCGACGGTGCGAAGGTCGCGCTCCAGCACAACATCGGACTCGGCGGCGCAGTTGTCGTGACCGCATACAAGCCCTACGCACGCTGAATCACACCCACAACCCGCCAGCTACCCACCAGGAGTTTCATCATGGCTTCCGTTTCCGTCTCCGCTGTACTGCCCGCATCCCCCGAGAAGACCTGGGATGCGCTCTCCGACCTGTCTCGCTGGGAAGAGTGGCTCACCATTCACCAGGGCTGGAAGAGTGAACTCCCCACCCAGGTTGCGTTGGGCGCCAAGTTCACCGAGGTCGTCTCCGTGATGGGTATGGCAAACAAGATCGAGTGGACCGTCGAAGAGGTCGAGGTTCCGAAGATGGTCAAGATTGCCGGTACCGGAATGGCCGGCGTCACCGTCGAATTCGTTCTCTCGGTCGAGGCCGACGGTGCCGGTTCGAAGGCAACCGTCGACGCCAGCTTCAAGGGCACCATGATCGTCGGGCCGATCGGCAAGGCAGTAGCCAAGAACGCCAAGGCTGACCTCGAGGCCTCGCTGGCCAAGTTCGCCGAGCTGGTCGGGTAACGGCTCAATGACGACACCGAAGACCAACGCGGTCGAATTCGATACGTCCGGGCTGGGCGTATGGACCGATCCGGAGCACTTCGAGGTGACAGCCGAGCGCATCGCTGAATATGCCGCTGCCACCAACGATCCCATCGAGCGACACCTGGAGGGCGAGATCGCTCCACCGGTCTTCGCGGTGGTACCCGTCTTCATGTCGATGGCACCCGCTGCGCTGTCGGTGGCGCCGGTCGAACTGCTGATGAAGCTCGTTCACGGTGAGCAGGACTTCCTGTTCCACCGTCCGATCTACCCCGGTGACCACCTTGTCGCTCGTGCCAAGCCCATCGGATTCGAGGGCCGGGACAACGGATCCACCGTCGTCATCTATGTCGAAACCAAAACCGACAAGGGTGAATTGGTCAACGAGCAGTGGATGACGGCCTTCTTCCGCAAGGTCGACGCAGGCCCCGGACTTGGCGAGAAGGCTCCCGAACACCGATTCGACGACGCTCTTCGCGCGGGTAGTCCCGCAGCGGTGGTGAACCAGCACATCGACGAGGACCAGACGTTCCGGTACTCACCGGCTTCCGGCGATCCGATGCCGATTCACCTCGACGAGGAGATCGCTCGGATGTCCGGGCTCCCCGGAATCATCAACCACGGACTGTGCACGATGGCGTTCACGTCGTGGGGAGCCTTGACCGAACTGGCGGGCGGAGAGACCGAGCGGTTGCGCCGTCTCGCAGTGCGATTCGCGAAGCCCGTGCTCCCGACCCAGGACATCGAGACGGTGTTCTACAAGTCGGGTTCGGCAGACGGAGCCACGTCGTACTCGTACGAAACCAGCGCGGTCGGCGACCTCGTCATCAAGGACGGCCTCGCGGTCATCGCCGACAAATGAGTCTTCATGTCCGACAACTGAACTGATGGGAATCTGAACTGATGGGAAGTCTCGACGGTCGCGTAGCGATCATCACCGGAGCAGGACGCGGCATCGGCCGTGAGCATGCGCTGCTCTTCGCTCGTGAGGGTGCGAGCGTCGTGGTCAACGATCTCGGCGGCGCAAACGACGGATCGGGCGCAGATGCCGGCCCGGCGCAGCAGGTAGTCGACGAGATCGTCGCCGCAGGCGGAAAGGCTGTTGCCAACACCGACAACATCGCCACCTGGGACGGGGCCGAGGGCCTCGTCAAGCAGGCCGTCAGCGAGTTCGGCCGACTCGACGTACTGGTCAACAACGCGGGCATTCTCCGTGACGCCTTCATTGCCGGCATGGACGAGAGCCAGTGGGATGCAGTCATTGCCGTGCACCTCAAGGGTCACGCGGCGACGCTGCACCACGCTGCCGCGTACTGGAAGGACCAGAGCAAGGCAGGCGAGACCGTCAACGCTTCGGTCATCAACACCGCTTCGGCTTCGGGTACCTTCATGCCCAACGCGGGCCAGGGCAACTACGGCGCCGCCAAGGCGGGCATCGCAGCCCTGACTCTGGTGGCCGCTGACGAGCTCGATCGATACGGCGTGCGTGTCAACGCTATTGCGCCGATCGCGCGTACTCGGCTGACGCTGGCGACACCCGGTATGGGCGCGTTGTTCGCCGCCGAGGTCCCCGAGGGTGAGTTCGACGCGTTTGCGCCGTCCAACATCTCCCCGCTGGTGGCCTATCTAGCGGCAGCGGATTGCAAGCTGACCGGCAAGGTGTATGCCGTTCAGGGTGGGGCCATCACGGAACTCGCCGGCTGGCACGGTGTGAACACCATCGAGAGCGAGGGTCCCTGGACCACCGCCGACCTCGCAGAACGTCTGTAAGCGCATGGCACGCAACGCATACGAACTCGGCCTCGGGCTGAGTGAGGAGCACACCGCACTCGCAGATTCGGTGCGGTCATTCGCCGAGCGCACCATCACTACCGAGCAGGTGCGCGCGGCGGTGGAGTCGAGGACCGAGGACAAGTTCCCCGAGTTCTGGACGGCCCTGGTCGGGCAAGACCTTCTCGGGCTCGCGGTTCCGGAAGAACAGGGTGGTCACGGCGCCGGTCTGCTGACCTTGGCGGTGGCACTGGAAGCATTGGGCCGCACTGTCTCTCCCGGCCCGTTTGTTCCGACAGTATTGGCAAGCGCCGTTCTCGGTGCCGCCGATTCCAAGGCGGGACCCGAGTTCCTGCCGGGTCTGATCGACGGAAGTCGTACGGCAGCAGTCGCCTTGGGTGCACCGTTGACGGCCGAGTCGTCGGACGGCGGATACAAGATCACGGGCGCACTCGACGGTGTGCTCGGCGGTGAACACGCCGACGTGCTGCTGGTCCCGATCCAGTTGCCCGAGGGTGTCCGCTACGCGGTGCTCGAGAGCAGCGCAGTCGCGATCACCGTGCAGGACAGCATCGACGTGCTGCGCGGCAGTGCGCGGATCGAAGCTGACAATGTTCAGATCAGCGCCGAACGGATACTCGACGGTCTCACCGAGGCGCGGGTACGGTCCATTGCCGCAGTCGTTCTCGGCGCCGAAGACGTCGGCGTCATGTCCTGGTGTGTTTCCACTGCGTCGGAGTACGCCAAGACACGCGTGCAGTTCGGGCGACCCATCGGCCAGTTCCAGGGCGTCAAGCACAAGTGTGCGCAGATGGGCATTGCGCTCGAGCAGGCACGCGCCGTTGTGTGGGATGCGGCAAGCGCATTGGACAAGGGCGACGACACGGCAGATTTTGCCGCCGATATCGCCGCAGTCATCGTGCCGGACGCCGCAGTGCAGGTAGCGCAGGATTGTGTGCAGGTCCACGGCGGCATCGGATTCACGTGGGAGCACGACGCCCACCTGTACTACCGGCGCGCGCTCTCGATCCGCGGCATTCTCGGCACCCGCGAGGATCGTGCCAACCGTGTTGCGCAGCAGGCACTTGACGGTGTCAGCCGGGCTTCGGTTCTCGAACTGCCGCCCGAGGCAGAGGAGATCCGCGGCGACATTGCGGCCGAGCTTGCCAAGTTGGTCGAGCTCGACGAGGACGACCAGCTGATCGCGCTCGGCGACGGCGGCTGGGTTCAGCCTCACCTGCCGAAGCCGTACGGGCGCAGCGCCGCTCCGCTCGAGCAGATCGTCATCTCCCAGGAGATCAAGGCTGCGGGTATCTCGATGCCGCAGCTCCTGATGGGCACCTGGGCCGTGCAGGCCGTCGTAGCGCATGGTTCGGACAAGCAGAAGCAGGAATTGGCAATACCGACCCTGCAGGGTGAGCTGGTGTGGTGCCAGCTCTTCAGTGAGCCCGGTGCTGGTTCCGACCTCGCGTCATTGTCCACGAAGGCCGAAAAGGTCGACGGCGGTTGGAAGATCACCGGTCAGAAGATCTGGACCACGGTTGCGCAGTTCTCCGACTGGGCAATGCTGATCGCCCGTACGGACGCCACCAAGCCGAAGCATCAGGGCATCACCTACTTCGTGCTCGATATGTCGACACCGGGCATCACCGTCCGCCCGCTGCGTGAGATGACGGGTTCGGCGTTGTTCAACGAGGTGTTCCTCGACGACGTGTTCATCCCCGACGAGAACGTGGTCGGCGAGGTCAACGACGGCTGGAACGTCGCACGTACGACGCTGGCCGGCGAGCGCGTCGCCCTGAGCCAGAAGATGGAGGCGTACGCCTCGGACTCCGATCTACTGAAGTTCGCGAAGTCGGCAGACCTGAGCCCGATCGGGCGCTACCGCGTCGGCGAGCTGGTGGCCGAGAGTCAGGCGATCGACCTCATCGGCTCCCGCGTTGTGCTCAAGCAACTTTCGGGAATCGACGTGAGTACGACGTCGAGCGTCGGCAAGCTGTTGGCGATGAAGATCAGCCAGTCGATCGCCGAGTTCGTCGTCGCCGAACTGGGTGCTGCCGGAGCAGTCAGCATCCCAGGTCAGCCAAGCGACAAGGCGATGGAGCAGCTCATTTCGGGCCGTGCCACCACCATCTACGGCGGCACAACCGAGGTGCAACTCAACGTGATCGGTGAGCGCATGCTCGGATTGCCGCGAGACTGAGGGTATTTACCGGTGAGGCTCAGTCCTGGATTCTTCTCCAGGGCTGAGCCTCTTCCAGTTCGAAGGCCAATTCGAGGAGTGTGCGCTCGTCGCCGAGATCGGCGGAGAAATGCGAAGCCAACGGCAAACCGTTGCTGGTCTGGTGCATCGGTAGCGAAATCGCGGGACCACCGGAGATGTTGTTGAGCGGTGTGAACGACGTGTACGCGATCAACTTGTCGAAAAGCTCCTCGAAAGGCTGAGCGGGAGAGAGGTATCCGAGCTCGGGGGTGGTGTGCCCCAGAGCCGGCGAGAGCACGACGTCGTACTTCAAGAACATGGCGCTGTACTGCTGCTGGAGCCGTCGCAGGCGGTAGAGCACGCGCGGCGTCTTCACCAGGTTCTTCCGGTACAGCGTGTACAGGCCCTTGGTGAGATTGTCGGTGCCGGACTTGTCGAAGTCGGGCCCGAGCATCTGTTTGCCACCGGTGGAGATGGCAAACGACAAAAAGCCCCAGTAGATGCTGAAGTCGTCGATGAATTCCGGTCCGACGGGCAATGCCGCGTCCTCGACGTGATGGCCAAGGCCGGCAAGGAGTTCAGCCGTAGCTTCGACGGACTTGCGTGTCTCGTCGTCGGTCTTGGTGACCGTCACGGAATCGGTGATCACGCCGACGCGCAGGCGGGTTGAGCTGGGTCCTTCGATCAGGCGAACCGGTGCGAGTCGTGGATTGCGGTAGTAACTTTCGGCCGCTGACATCCATCGTGCGGTGTCGCGAACCGTGCGGGTGACGGCGCCCTGAGAGATCAGCCGGATCGGCATCGACTTGTCGGCCGGATCGGCGATGGTACGGCCGCGAGTGGGTTTGAGTCCGACCAGTCCGCAGGCAGCGGCGGGAATGCGAATCGATCCACCACCGTCGTTGGCGTGCGCGATCGGGAGGACTCCGGCAGCAACCAGTGCGGCAGCGCCACCCGAGGAAGCGCCCGACGAGTAGGCCGGGTTCCACGGGTTGTGCACGGGTTCTTCCGTCATGTACTCGGTGGACGCACTGAATCCGAACTCGGGCAGTCGGGTCTTGCCGATCGAAATGGCCCCGGTGGAGAGGAACTGCTTCGCGAAATCGCTGTCAGCCTTGGCGGGGACTGCTGTGAAGGCGGTGCTGCCCTGCTGGGTGGGAAGGCCGGCGCTGTCGGTGTTGTCTTTGATCGCGGTGGGGACGCCGGCGAAGATGCCCGTGGCCGGCCGGTTGCTCCTGGCGAGGGCGCGATCGAAGTCTGTGCAGGCCAGACCGTTCAATTGCCCCTGCACTGCCTCGGCGCGCGCGATCGACGCCTCCATGACTTCCCGTGCGGTCACCTCGCCTGATTTGATCCGGGCGGCGACGCCGGTGGCGTCGAGATCGCCCAGGGCGTCATCGGTGAATGCGTGGACGGGGGTGTTGGGGCTCATGGGGATCCTTGTCAGGCGGAGGCACTCAGGTCGTCCGTCCAGCATATTGGACGGACGACCCCTGAGTGGCGCTATCTGTGGATTGCGGTATCAGCTACCGAAGATCGTCACTGCCTGCTCTGCTGCCTGCGGTGCCTGCTGGAACAGGCCCTGAGGGATGAACTGCTGAGGAATGAACTGCTGGGGACCCAACTGCTGGAAGTTCGTGACCATCGGGTGGATGACGTTGTTGAATACATCGTTGAACATGTGTTGTGTCCTTCGGTTACAGCGTTTTTCGAACTTCTGACTCCATCGACACTAAGCACGGTTCGGGTGGGTTTCAACGAAAATCACTGATACACAGTCAAGTTCAAGTTCATTGCCAGCTAGGGGCCAGGAATCGGCGTTTCTTCACAGCTTCGACGCGGTGCCATGCAGGTTCTTGGCTGTCGGGGATGTCTCGACGGATTTGGGATCGGGGTACGTGCCCAGTACGCGATCGGCCGTTCCCGCGGTGGTGACGGTGAACCAGTAGTGCTCGTTCTTGAAGTGATGGTTGCGATGGTTGCGCCAAACCGACCGGTAGAGAGCAGTTTTCGGCTTGTAGTCACTGTGGATGAGGAAATGAGTCCACTCGTAGCCGAGGCCGAGTACGGAAATACAGGTCAGGAAGGTCAGACCGAGTTCGACGCGGGGAAACGCCAGGAGTGCGACGGCAGTCAGGACGGGAATCACAATCAGGAGCGTCTGCCACGGAATGAAGATGAGTGAGATGGTTCGCGGGGCGAAATGGTGCTCCCGATGGCTGCGCGCCAGGCGTGAATCGAGGGTGACGCCGGCAATGGTCCGCGGCTTCCAATGGAGAACGAAGACGTGAATAATCCACTCCACGAAGGGGAATGCGGCAAGCATCACGAGCGGAACAAGGGCGTCGGTGATCTGCCAGTTGCCCAGCGTGAAGCGCGCTGCCGCGGCGACCACCAACATGGTGCCGATCATCCACGGCGTCGGTGACTTGCGGAACGTCCGTGCTGCGTCGGCCAGAGTGAGAGGCTTGCTCATGGTTTCAGTCCTTCCAGGAAGGTGAGAGCGTCGCCGATTGCCGTCGTGCCGGTGTGAAGGAGCTGTGCGGCTGACGCCTCGGCAGTTGACTCGTCGTGTGAAGTGATGGCGGAGGCCAGTTTTCGATACAGGTCGGTCTGGCCGACTTCGGCGACCATGACGGAGGCAAGTGCAGTCATGGCCGGTTCGTATGCAGCGCGCAGGCTGTTGAAGATCAAACGGAAGGCAATGGAATCCGCGCTGTCGACGACGACGTCCCAGAACGCCAGAGCGCGGTCTTGCAGCTCTACCGGATCTTCGGTGGCGCCTAGTTGATCCACGGCCGTGTCGAGTTCTCGGGCAGATTCCGCGGAGATGCGACGGGCGGCCAGCACCGCGATCTGCGGTCCCATCAACTCGCGAGTTTCCAGGACGCTGCGCACCACGGTCAGGTCGGGGACGCCGTCTCGAACCAACAACTGGGGGAGAAGCTCGGGTCCGGCCTGGCGTCGAAAATCTCGCACGGACGTGGACTCGCCCTGGCGGACCTCGACGAGCCCGGCCTGGGCGAGCTTCTGAATTGCCTCGCGGACTGCGGGCCGCGAGACACCGAATGCCTCGGCGAGCTTGCGCTCGCTGGGTAGCGCCTCACCCGCGGCCAACTCTCCGGCCAGCACTTTCACTGAAATCTGGTCGAACACTGCGCCGGAAGCGGAGGTACGTGCAACGGGTTGGAACATGTACCGACCGTAAACTCTAACTGGTGAGAGGTCAAGTGGTATGACCAGTTAGCGTCACTGCAGGTTGCGAGTGGTGTCCGCCAACTTGTTCAGGAAGTCCGTGTAGGTGAGTGCGAATCCCACCTTGTCGTCGTAGTCGAGCGGTGCAACATTGCCGGCGGCCACGGCTGGAACACGATCCCACGCCGGGTTGCCCGGCCAGGAGTCGAGATTCTGGGCGACGACGACATCGGCGTCGGCGAGCACATCCGCATTCTCCCAACCGAATTCGGCGCTGTAGCCGCCGATCGCGGCCGACTGAGCGGCGGTGATCGCGTCGTTGGACAAGATCGTGTAACCGAGTGACGACGCTACGTCGACGGTCAGGTTGTTCGGGGTGTTGAACACGAAGAACTTGTCCTCGATCAGCGATACGAAGGCGATCGTCTTGGTCTGCGCGACGGAACCGACGTCGTCGCGGGCAGTGGCGAGAGCGGCTTCGTACCGCGCCTGTGCTGCCGAGGCGGCGGCGGTCTTGCCCAGTAGTGCCAGTTGCTCGCCCATGAATCCCAGAGGCCCGCCGAGTGATTCGGTCTCCTTGTCGGGCGAGCTGCCGTCCTGGATCACCAGAACCGGTGCGATGTCCTCGAAAGTGAGGTTCTGTGACTTGTAGCTCTCGTACCAGCCGACGGAGATGAGGATCAGGTCCGGGTTGTAGCTCAGCACGTCCTCCTTACTGAGATTGCCGCCCAAATGCCCCGCATCGGCAGGGACCTTGGATGCGAGATGGCTCGACTCGTCGTAATCGAGGGCGACGATCGGGTAATCGGCGAGAAGTGCGAACTCGAGGGACGTCCGGGAGTCGATGACAACCACTCGCTGCGGGTCGGCAGGTATCTGGGCGGAGTACCCCGCGAAGCTGTAGTCGATGGTCTCGGCCGAAGGCGAGGGCTGGTCGTCGGACGAGCTGCACGAGGCGAGCGTGCCGATCAGGATCGCGCCGACCGCGAGCGCGATAGACCTGGCAAAACGGCGGCGGTGGTGCATCTGTGGTGTTCTCCAACGTGTTCGGGCAACATGGTTTGCCTTGCCTAACAACGCTAACGTGTCACCCGTGCGGGTTTGGTGCCATTCTGATGCGGTTTCATGACAGGTGAGAACGAGCGGAAGTACGCGGCGGGGGTGTGGCCGATGACCTGCCTGAACAGGTCGATGAACGTTCCAGGGTTGGCATACCCGAGGCCGCGGGCCACGGCGACGACAGGTTTGCCTGCGGCAATCTCGATCAATGCAACGCGGACGCGCACCAGAATTCGCCATTGAGTGAGCGTCGTGCCGGTGTCGGCCTGGAAGCGGCGCATCAAGGTCCGGCCACTCACGCCGATGGTGCGAGCCCAGTCGGAAGTGGTGCGGTCGTCCGCCGGATCGGCGATGATCTGCTGGGCAATCGAAAGAAGGTCAGGCGTTCTCGGCAACGGAATGTCGAGACTCGCGGCCTGAACGGGATGGATGAGGTCGATTGCCACCTGCTGTAGCCGTAGTCGCTTCAGGTCGGGCATGGCGTTGTTCTCGTTGTGTAACAACACCTCCCGAAGTGCACCGGTCATGGGTATGCCGACTATCGAGTCCCAATCGGTGTCGATTCGATCCGGCGTCAGGTACGTCGCGAAGATGACGGCGCCGTCGTCGGAGCGGACGCGGTGCGCAGTGCCGGCAGGAATCCAGATGCCGAGCATCGGCGGAACCATCCAGAGGTGTTCGGACGCTTCGAGGGTGACGGTCCCACCTGCCGACCACAGCAGTTCATGTTCGCGGTGGGTATGGAAATCCCAGACGCCAGTTGCCGTGCTCTTGAACCGGATGGTGCTGACGGACCACGGCTCCGCGACGATCCGGTTCGGGGTGGACACCGGCTCGTTCCACGTCGACGGTTCCAGGGTCGGCGCTCCCCACAACATGATGCCGGGGAAGTCCTGTCGCGAAGGCGTCACGAACCAAGAACGTACCGGCTTCCGGCCGTCGACCGAGGGGGTGCGCGTATCGATGGCTCGATCGAAACAGTGGTTGGCCATGACGCTTCACCGTAACAGTGCAGGTGAGAGTAATTTTAGGTAGCCCTAATTCGGATACCGTCAGGAAACCCATGACATCACTTCTCTTGCCTACCGCTGACACCGATGCCGAGTTCGCTCGCATCACCGCAGCACTTACCCGACGCGGTTTCCTCGGGGCCGGTGCCTTGGCGGGGATCGGATTGCTCACGGCCTGTGGAACCAGCTCCAGTGAATCGGCCGAGGGCTCGATGCGCACCATCAACACGGCCCTGGGGCAGGTGGAGGTTCCCACCAACCCGCAGCGAGTGGTCAGCGCCGATTACTACACGGGCCCCGCGATGTTCGACGCCGGATTCACGCCCGTCGGATTGCCGGTGGACTACGAGAACGCCGACGGTGTCCCGGAACCGTATGCGTCTGCCCTGCGGTCTCTTCCGAAGGTGGGACGCTGGTACGAGCCCAACGCCGAGGCGATAGCGGCTTTGTCTCCCGACTTGATCGTGATGACCAACCTCCTTTCGGAGAACAACCCGGATCTTTACGAGCAGATCCGGTCGATTGCACCGACCGCAGTTTTTGCCGAAGACGGCCAGTACGCGTGGAAGGAGCGCGCCCTCGGGGTCGCGGACGCACTCAACCAGAGTGCGAAGGTTCAAGAGTTGGCAGACCGGTACGAGGCGCGGATCGCGAAGTTCCGCAGCGACAATGCTGACGTGTTGAGCAAGGTGAAGGTCGTCTACACCACGTACTTCGAGGAGAGTGGTTTCTCGCTGTACTCGCCGACCAAGTATCAGACGACGGTCATCAGCGAGGCCGGGTTCCAGTTCAACGACCGCTCACTCGCAATTCCTGCCGGCAGCAACGAGTGGTTCCCGAAGGAGCAGTTGGAGCTACTCGACGAAGCCGACGTCATCATCACCAACAGTGGCAAGGGCCCCATCAACGAGAAGTTGGCGAACGACACCATCTTCCAGCGTCTGCGCGCCGTCAAGAACGATCAGGTGTACTCGTTCGACTACGAGGGCGTCGCGTCGTTCGGTTGGGCCCTGACGTTCCTCGAGCAGTTCCAGCCGATCGCTGAGGAGATCAGAGCCAAGCTCTGATCTCCTCAGCAATCAAGAGGAAGCCGGCGCCACCACGTCCAGCCTCGGTTGATGCTGGTCGGTGTATGCCCACGGGCGGATCTTCTCCAGTGCTTTGCCGATCCGGAACACGGTCGGTTCGTCGTACGTATGGCCGACGATCTGGACGCCCGTGGGAACGCCGTTGTGTGCGTGTCCACTGGGCACCGCTAGTACGGGGCACCGATTGGCGACGTTGAACGGCAACGTGAGAAGTGCTTCGGCGGTGGTGTTCACGTGCTGGCCCGCAACCGTGAGGCCGTCGAGCAAAGACTCGCCTGCCGGGAAGGCGATGGTGCCCGAAGTCGGGCAGATCAGCGCATCGAATGGAGCCATCGCCTCGGCGAGCTCTCGTTGCATCTGGGTTTCTTTGCGAAGGCCGTCCAGAAATGACATTTCTGCAGCGCCCTTCGACGTGATCGCGACGTTGTCGAGCGTGTAGTCGGCAAGAAGATCACCGTGGACGCGAGCAACTTCCGCGACGGATGCACCCATGATCGTTCCGAAATGGACTTTCACCGCTGCTGCCATCGAATCACGAGTCCACGGCAACTCGATCTCCTCGACGATCGCGCCGGCATCGACCAACGACTGTGCGAGAGCCCGGGTGTTCGCCTCGATGTCAGGCTCGATCGGGAAGTCGCCGAGCCGCACGCACAGGGCAATGCGCATTCCCTCGACCGACGGGTACTCGTGTGGCAGCGTGATCGCCGGCCTGAGGGAAGAATGGTCACGCGGATCCGGCCCGATCAGAACGTTGGCCAAAAGAATTGCGTCGTCGACAGTTCGGGCCATCGGACCGTCGCCACGGTAGGAATCCATGGACAGCGGGGCGACCCCGGGAATGCGGCCGTACGACGCTTTGAGCCCGACGGTGCCGGTGAAGCCTGCCGGGCCCCGCGTCGACCCGCCGATATCGGATGCTGTTGCCAGAGTGGTAGTTCCGGCAGCGAGGGCGGCGCCCGCGCCTCCGGATGAACCGCCGGGACTGTAATCGAGGTTCCAGGGATTGCGAGTCACGCCCCACAGTGGAGAGTGCGTGAACGCCGCAACACAGAACTCCGGCGTCGTGGTGCGTGCGTGAATCAAGCCGCCTGCTGCCAGAACTCGATCGATCACCGGTGCGTTCTCGCGGGCGATGTTTCCGCGTGCCGCCAGCGAACCTTCGGTCAGAGACTTTCCGGCAATAGCGTGTTTTTCCTTGGCAGCTACCGGAATTCCCTCCAGCGGCCGCGGATCGGGTCCGTGGCCGAGATATCGGCTCTCAGCTTCCCGAGCGCCGATGAGTGCCCTCCTCGAACATCTCTTCGGTGAAGGCATTGATGTGAGGTTCGAACTTCTGGGTTCGGTCGACGACTGCTTGTAGCAGCTCGACCGGAGACAATTCTCGCGTGCGAAAGTGTGCAATAGCTTCGGTGGCGCTGAGGTAATGCAGGTCGTCTGACATTGCGTTATCTCCCTGGAGAAGTATGTGTAGGAATCACGCGCTTCGCGCAAGGGCGCCCAGTGCGGCCGCAGTCATAGCCGTGACACCTTCGGGTAGTGCCGCGGCCGGATCCGGCGCGAAGCGCGGTGAGTGATTCGAGGGTGTGCCGGGAGGAATCCGTCCCTCGGCGAGTGCGGCGAGAGCCCTTTCGTCGAAACTCCGAAGCGCCGTCCCGCCGAAATGCCAGAATACGGAGGGGCATTGGGCAGCAGTGCCGAAGACTCCGAAGTCCTCACTGCCTGAAAGCGGTTGCGGCAGGGTGTGCATTCCCAATCCTGCCCGGCGTAGGTCGGTCATCACCGTGGACGTTGCGTCCGGAGTATTGACCGTGGCCGGAAAGCCGTTGTACGCATGAACGTCCGGCGCTTCGGCGGCGCCTGCTCCGTCCGCTTCTGCGCGAGCGATCCGGCCTACAGATTCGAGCATGTGTTCTCGCGACGACGCACTGAAAGTTCGCAGGCTGAGTAGTAGTTCGGCGTCGTCGGCAATGATGTTCGCAGCTGTGCCGGCGTGCAATGCTCCCACCGTGAGCACCGGTGCTGTCGGGGTTGCCGCTTCATGAGCGACCAGACTTTGAATGCGCAGCGCGAAAGATGCTGCCATCAACAAGGGGTCGATGCACGCGTACGGCGATGACGCATGTCCACCACGGCCGTGAAAAACCACTCGAATCGTGTCGGATGCTGCCATCAAGATGTCGGGTTTGCTGACCAGCATCCCAGCCGGAGTCGGGCCCACGTGTTGTCCCAGGCAGAGGTCCGGTCGCGGGAAGCGGTCGAAGATTCCGTCGTCGACCATCGCACGAGCGCCGGACCCGGTCTCCTCGGCAGGCTGGAAGACCGCGACAACAGTGCCGGTGATCGACGTCGGATCCGCGGAAAGTGCTGCGCACGTGGCAAGTAGCGCGGTGACGTGGACGTCGTGGCCACACGCATGCATGACGCCATCCGTCTTGGAGGCGTATGACAGCCCGGTGTCTTCTGCGACCGGCAACGCGTCCATGTCGGCGCGTAGCAGGATCACCGGCCCGCTGCTCCCTTGGAGAACACCGACGACACCCGTGCCGCCGACTCCGATCGTGACGTCCCAGCCGCCGATCCGCCGAAGCTCTTCGGCAACAAGTGCGGCAGTGCGAGTTTCGTTGCCGGACAACTCGGGGTGTGCGTGCAGGTCCCGGTACAGATCGAACCAGTGCGGCTCGACGGTTCGCAACCGCGACGGGTCTCCGAATTCAAGATTCGAAAGCAGTTGGTTCATGGTCGATCTTCTTTCGGTTGGTGATGATCAGTTGGCGGTTTTCAGTTGCACCAGGTTCAGCATCTTTTCTCGGGTCTGCGGCGCTGCCATTACCGCGATGATCGCCACGACGGGCCCGAGCGCGAGCGATACGAACGCCGCTGACCAGGAGAGGTGGTCCACGATGAATCCGAACACCAGCGGTGCGACTATCCCGGCGACCATGCCGCCGAAAATGATCATCGACGAGGCGGCTCCGACAACCCATGAAGGCAGGCTACGAAGTGGGAGTGCAAAACACGGCATGAAAGCGAAAGAGGCAGCGGCAGATCCGAGGGTGACGAGAACGACGAACAAGGCCGTGTTGGAGGCGAAAGGAACTGAAACGAGCATCACGATGCACGCGAGCATGGACGGCACTACGACGATGCGGCTGTTGCCTGCCAGTCGATCCGAGATTCGGCCGCCGATGACGGTGGTCACGGCGGCCACCACGGTTGCCGGGATGAGAAGGAGGCTCGCACTCGAGAGGGCGATTCCACGTTCGTCATGGAGGTAGGACGGAACCCAGGACGACATCCCCCAGATCACGAAGTCGTAGCCGAAGAACATCAAGGCGAAGAGCCACATCGCGCGGGAGCGAAGTACGGTGCGCATGTTGTCCCAGGAGGAATCCGGACCGTGGTCGATCTCCGCCGGAAGTGCGGGCGGGAGCCACAACTTGATGCTGACGAGCGAGAGTACGCCGAGCGCCGCGACGGCCAGAAACATCCCACGCCAGCCGATCAACGGGAGAAGCGCTGCCGCAACGACAATGGCGAGAAGCGTACCGACGGCGTTGGAACTGTTCATCCATCCGGTTGCGGTGGCACGTTGCTCCGGGATGCTGCGTTCGGCAACCAGCTTTACTGCGGCTGCCGGAAACACGCCCTGTGCGAGACCGAAGAGAAAGCGAACAACCAGAAGCGTCCCGAACGACCACGCAAGGGCGGTGAGGCCGGTGAAGACACTCCACGCCACCAACCCGATCAGAGCCATCCGGACTGCGCCGTATCGATCGGCGAGCAGTCCACCAGGCAGTTGGGCCAGTGTGTATGCAATGAAGAACGTGGAGATGATCAATCCACGCTGGGAGTAGTCGAGATCGAACTCCTCACCGAGCAAAGGGAGGGCGAGGTTGATCGCCAGCCGATCTATGTAGTCGATCGCGTAGGCGACGAACAGCAGCGCGACCGTGACTTTGGTGGAGCGAAGCACTGGGCCTCCAAGTGGTGAACCTGTGAAGTGATTCACATATCTTCGGCAAACAGGCAGGGATCACCGGCCAGAATGCAGTAATCCAGCAATACTTGGCAGATGAAGCCGGAATCCGACGCATTTGTGATCGCGGAATCTGATCTGGAGATCATCAATGCACTCCAACTCAACCCCCGCGCGTCGTGGACACAGTTGTCGTCGGTACTCGACATGGATTCGACGACGATCGCCCGCCGGTGGCGTCGCCTCGTCTCGAACGGTCATTCGTGGGTCAACGCGGTCGCAATCGGTCGAACCCACATATTCGGCTATCTCCTGATCAGGACCACTCAGGATGCGGTTGCCGACGTGGGGGAGCGGTTACGTGAGCTGGCCTGCGCTTATCTGTTGGCCAGGACGGAAGGTGAGTACGAGTACTTCGTCGGAGTTGTGGCCGCCGACCACAAGAGTTTGGACGCCTTGGTGTGTGAGCACCTTGCTGCCGATCCTGGAATCTTGTCGATCAGAAGCCGGGTCGGGGTGAAGGTGTACCGAGACGGCTTCAGTTGGGAGCCGGGCGCTCTGGGGCAAGCAGGTCGCGCTCAGCTGGCAACCGCTGCGGCGCCGGCAGATCCGACAGTGTTCCGTGAGTCCGACGGTGCCCTGTTGGAGGCGCTCGGCCGTGACGGACGTGCCAGCTATGCGCGTCTCGCCGCGATTTGTGGAACGAACGAGACTGCGATTCGACGGCGCTTGGCCCAGCTGACTGCATCGCGACAGTTGATTTTCCGCTGCGATGTCTCGCAACAGGCTGTCGGTTCACCGTTCGAAGTGATCTTCGATGTCGCTGTGGACGGTTCCACCGACGAACTCGGCAATCTTGTGTCGAGTTGGCCGGAGATCAGATTGTTGGTGGCGACTACCGGAACAGCGAACATGTTGATCAGCGTGTGGCTGAGCAGCCTCGCGCAGAGTCTTGTCGTCGAGGATCGACTCCGCCGAATCGGTAGTGTGCGGATCCTCGATCGACGTGTCTCGCTGTACCCGATGAAGCGGTTCGGGCAGCTACTCGGACCGAGCGGAGTGGCGGAAGGTCATGTCCCGGTCGCGATTTGGGGCGCCGGCGACGTTATTCGTTGAGCGTCAGTCGATCGGCGTCCGATTGTCGTCGACGAGGTGTGTATCGGAGTCGGTCGCACGGGAGCGCTTCCAGATCATCCGTGCCAGCGCACCCAGTACGGACACTGCCAGGACAACGCCACCGCCGATGATGCCGGCCGACGAGTCGGGGAAGATGCCCTCGAGCAGCAGCCAGACACCGAAGACGAAGAACAGCACCGCGGCGCCGATCTTGATGAATCCGTCTGGGAGGTGCTTGCCCAGTACCGAGCCGACGATGATGGCGAGAGCGTCGGCCGCCACCATGCCTACCGTCGACCCGATCCAGACGCCGATCCAGTCGTTGTCTGTCGCAAGGGTGATGGTGGCGAGCATGGTCTTGTCGCCGAGTTCTGCCAGGAAGAAGGCCGACGCGACGGCGATGAAGGCGGATCGCGTGACGCGACCGGCTTTGTTCTGCTCGTCGTCGGTGAGATCGTCACCGCGCAGGGTCCAGAGGCCGAAGATCAGGAACGCGATCCCGCCGACGATGGAAATTGCCGCGGTGGGGAGTGCGACGCCCAGGTAGTGGCCGACGGCGACCGAGACAAGGTGAACAAGGGTGGTGGCGACGGTGATTCCGCCGAGAACGACCCACCAGCGATATCGCAAGGCAAACGTCATTGCCATCAGTTGCGACTTGTCGCCGAGTTCCGCGACGAAAATGACGCCGAAACTCAAAAGTATTGCGGCAAGCAAGGTTTACTCCTCCGGTCGGTGTAGGTCGGAGGAAAAATGCGAGCCTCCGGCCTGGGCAGGCGCATAGTGCGCTTGTCCGGCCGAAGGTCTCGCCCACCGAGGCCACAGGACCTTCGGTTCGCCAGGCCGGGTGCTTCGCGATCCACACCAGGCGGAGCGCGTCGAACCAGTATGTCGACACAGGCGATTGGGGGCTACTCCCCTTCGTTGCTACCCACGTTAGCGCGGTCGGCTCGAATTGGCAAAGCGCACAGCAAGTTTGGGAGTCCGAACTTATCGCTTACCGCGGCCGTCACGAAGCGAGGAGCATGGCCAAAACAGCGGTGTCGGGATCGCTGATCAAATCGATGCCGACGCGGCTGATCATGGAGACGACCGTGCCGTCCGGCTCTGCCTCCACCCAGGCCGCACGATGCTCCAAGCCCAGGTAGGGAAGTCCTGGCAGTAGTACGCACCCCGACGCGCTTCCCTCGCATTCCGGCAGGCTGGGGGTAGTTTCCGACGGCGGGTGCAGCATGATCAGTGCCGGCGGCTGATGGTCGGAGAAACGGCCGGGTGTCAGTGCAAAATCGCCGAGCACCGGACCTTCGGCAACCACCAGACCGACGGTGCCGGGTTGCGGATCCTCGGGAACGTCCTCACGCACTCCGAAGACCGTCGTCGTCGGCAACAATCCCGGCATCGAGGCCACTCGGACAGCCAGGGCGAGAAGCTGCGCCCACTCCTGGGTGGTGTCCGGCCAACGGCCGGAAATGACGAAACCCTGCAAAGACCCAGCGGCTTGGAACGGAGAAATGCCTATTGCTTCGTTTCTGTTCATTTCTGTTCCTCCCTCGGTGCTGGGGCAAATCTCGGTCTGACGCGCATGCGTCGGTCCGGCACACCTCGTTGGGTAATCGAAATATGCACCTATTCGGTACTGGCACACAAGACAGGGAGAGTGCCAGCCAGGTTTGCGCTGGTGAGAGCGGTGGTATGCGCAGGCATGACTCTGTCGAAGAACCGTTCTCGGCTCGAAGACCTGGCAACGCAGGCGTGGATCTTCGGGTATCCCCTGTTGATTGCGGCGGTATCGCGTGACGTCATGACGGCGACGCCGACCCCGGTGGCGATGAAAGCCCCGCTCAACCAGTTCGCTTATGCGCGTACGACGCCCGACGCGAGCTTCACCGATGTCGTCTCGCCCAACGCGGACACTCTTTACTCGTCGGGGTGGCTGGACGTCTCGACGGAACCGCAGGTGCTCTCGCTGCCGGACTTCGGCACCCGGTACTGGTTGGTCCCCATCCTCGACGCGTGGAGCGACGTCTTCACGGTGCCGGGATCTCGGACGGTAGGACGCACCGGGGGGCCGTACCTGGTGGCCGGACCGAATTGGAAAGGCAACGTGCCCAAGGGTTTGACGCTGCTGCGGTCGCCGACGGCGATGAATTGGATAGTCGCCCGCTACGCGACGTCAGGGGGAACGGACCTGGCCGAAGTGCACAGCCTGCAGGACCGGACGCGACTCACACCACTGTCGGAATGGACGGGTGACCCGAAGGCCTACACGCCCGGAGAAGTTCCGGTGAACTCCGCTGTCGACACGCGCACACCGCCGGTGGACCAGGTGGCAGCAATGGACGGCGAGGCCTTTTTCACCACGCTCGACGCACTTCTCGACGACAATCCTCCGCGTCCGGAGGATACCGAGATGATGAAACAGCTGTCCGACATCGGAATCGGCTCCTCGCTGCCCTGGAAGTCGCGCCCGCAAGAGGTGCGTGATGCCCTCGACCGGGCTGCGCGGACCGGAATGGACGTGCTGAGCGAGATCGCCAAGGAGGCGGAAGGCAATCCGAAGAACGGCTGGACGATGCACCGCGGCTTGGGGCATTACGGGACTCATTACGCTCAGCGGGCTCTGATCGTCTGGCTCGGTTTCGGGGCCAACCTCGACGCAGATGCCGTGTACCCGCACGCCACCACCGACGTCGACGGTAAGCCTCTGACCGGTGAGAAGAAGTACGTACTTCATTTCGAGAAGGACGAGTTCCCGCCGGTCGAGGGATTTTGGTCGCTCACGATGATGAACGAGCGACAGTACTTCGTGGACAACCCGATCGATCGATATGCCATCGGCGATCGAAGTGATCTGGTGTTCGCCGACGACGGCTCGCTGGACATCTATCTCCAGCACGAGTCGCCTGGTGGCGAGAAGGAGCGGAACTGGCTGCCGGCTCCGTCCGGTGAATTCAACGTCTTTCTGCGCCTGTACTGGCCGAAGGCTGCAGTGCTTTCGGGATCGTGGACTGCGCCCGGTATTCGGGAAGCAAGTATTCGGGAAGCGGGCTGAAAGTCCCCTCGCTTCGCACCCGAAGAGCACAACTCGGTATCAGCCGCGCGTTTCGATGGGCGGAAAGGTCACGATAGCCATACGATCTGTCGGTATTGCCCTGTTTGAAAAGCTGTTGAATCGGTCAGAGACACCCGCTTGCTTCGGAGGCTACTGATGGTCACGCAGAATCCGTTCGTGCAGTACGGCAAAGAGATCTGGTGGATGATCCTGATCCGCGGAATCTTCGGCGTGATCTTCGGAATCATCGCGCTCGTGTGGCCGGGAATTACCGTGGTGGCCTTGGTTTTCCTGTTCGGTATCTACTCCATTGTCGACGGCTTGATCACGCTCGTTCGAGCCATCCGGGACCGCGAACACCTGAGTTCGTGGGGATGGTGGGTGTTCACCGGCGTCGTTTCGGTGGGAGCCGGTATCGTCGCGCTGGTCTGGCCAGGCATCACGGCGCTGGTACTTCTGTACATAATTGCCTTCTACGCCATCATGTTCGGAATCTTCGGAATTGTCGGCGCCTTCAAGATGAAAGCGCTGCCAGGATCCAGTTGGGGATGGCTGCTCGCCGCATCGGTGCTCGCGGTCATCTTCGGCATCATCCTTCTGATCGCACCAGGCGAAGGCATCATCAGCCTCATCTGGCTGTTGGGTTGGTACGCAATCTTGTTCGGCCTCTTCATGATCGTGGGCGCATTCCAGATCAGAAGCCGGGCAAAGGAAGCCGGTGTTCTCTAGGAAGGGCAAGCCGGCCGCCGCGGCTCCCGCTCCGATCCCCACGCTTTCCGGTAGTGCGAACTGGTCGATCCCGCGCGGTCTGATCGTCCTGCTCGGTCTCGCGGCCACCGTGGTTGCCGTCGGCGGAATGAAGGTGTTCGGCGGCATCCTCGGACCGGTATTCCTGGCGCTCGTGCTGACGATTGCCGTTCAGCCCATTCAGGATTGGTCACAGCGACGAGGGTGGCCCAAGTGGGTCGGGATGCTCGGCTCACTGGTCACCGTGTACCTGATTCTGCTCGGGTTGGCGGCGTCGTTGATCGTGTCGACGGCCCAGTTGGCGACAATCCTGCCTCAATACTCCGAGGAGATGACCAACCTCCTCAACGAGGGCCGCGACAAGTTGGCCGACTTCGGAGTCAGCACCGAACAGATCCAAAGCACACTCAGCAGTATCGATCTCACGAAGGTCGTGGGCGTACTCGAAAGCGGGCTGGAGGGTCTGCTCGGCATTCTGTCGGATCTGGTGTTCATCCTCGCGCTGTTGTTGTTCATGGCTTTCGACGGCATGAGTATCCGCTCGCGGTTGAATGTGCTGTCGGAGCAACGTCCCGAAATCTCCTACGCGCTCTCCACCTTTGCCGCCGGAACTCGCAAATATCTGGTCGTCTCGACGGTCTTCGGCCTCATCGTGGCGGTACTCGACGGTGGTGCGCTGTGGCTGATGGGCATTCAGCTGCCCGTCCTGTGGGCGCTGCTGTCGTTCATCACCAACTACATCCCCAACATCGGGTTTGTCATCGGCGTCATCCCACCGGCGCTCCTGGGACTCCTTCAGGGCGGGCCGTGGCTGATGCTGTGGGTGATCGTCGTCTACTCCGTCATCAACTTCGTGATCCAGTCCATCATCCAACCCAAGTTCGTCGGCGACGCCGTCGGGCTGTCGGTGACGATGACCTTCCTCTCGCTTGTCTTCTGGGCGTGGGTTCTCGGAGCACTCGGAGCATTGCTGGCGATTCCGCTCTCGTTGCTGGTGAAGGCCGTCCTGCTCGACATCGACCCGGCCACACGCTGGGCGGACATCCTGATCAGTGGTCCTCGAACCGAACCGGATGAAGACCCGAAAGAAGAAGCGAAACCGACCCCGGCGCCCACCTAGAACTTCTCAGTGTTTCTACAAGTTGTTGCTTTATCGTCTCGCCCATGAGCGCCGAGAACACCACCGAGAACTCCCACCGCCAGCCGTCACGCCTCGGTCGACGGCTGGCAGTGGGTGGTGTGGCCGCGATTGTCGCGGCTGCGGTGGCGGGGATCGGGTTCGTGATCTTCGCGGGCGGTGCCGATTCCTCGAACACCGTCGCGATCGTGAACGCCGACGCGGGAACCACGCTCGACGGCAAGGAACTTCGGGCCGGCGACACCCTGGTGGACACGTTGGGCAAGAACGAAGACTTCGACTTCCAGGTGGTCGACAATCCCGGCGGGAACTACTTCGCGACGTTGACGGTGCCGGAAGACTTCAGCGAAACCGTCGCGTCGATGTTCGGCACTGATCCCCGCCAAGCCAGTGTCGAACTGGCGGTGAATGGCTCGGACCCGGAGAAGTCCGCCGAGTTGACTCGGGCCGTATCGGCGCAGGTCGGCGCGGACGGAATCAAGGGTTTGCTGGCTCAGACTTCGGCCGCGCGGCGCTCGATCGATCAAAACCTCACCACCGCACAGATTCTGGTCGCCGGCACCAACGAGGCCGGAAAGTCCATCGATCAGGTGAAGGCAGGCGCAGGCACTCTGCTGCCGTATCTCGAGACCGCACGCTCGGGAGCGTTGGAGTTGATGAGCGTGGCGGACCAGGTATCCGGCGTGGTCGATCAGGCGTCGGGGTCGGCGGAAGAGCTGGCCACGCGCGCTGACTCACTGGGCCTGACGCTGGGGGAGGCGTCGTCGTCGACCGCGGAATTGAAGACACGGATCGACACGTTGCAAACTGCGTTGAACGGCCTTCCGATCCCGCCCGACGTGACAGCGCAACTGGCCGGTGTGAGTTCGGATCTCGGTGCGCTGAATGCGCAATTGGGCACCGTTCCGGCGCTGTTGGGTGGCTCGGTCGGACCCGATACGGAGCTCGGTGATCTAGTCCGCACCGCTGTCGGGCAGCTGCAAGGCGCGAGCGATCAACTGAGCAGTGCTGCCGGACAATTGAACGACGGACTCATCCCCATCGCCGATCAGGCACCGCAGATGCTCGGCGACGTGACCGATCAGATCACCCAGGGATTCACGACGCTGCAAGGGATCGCCAAGTCATTGGTCACGGGCCTCGACGGCGCAAAATCCGGTATTCCGGCGATGACCACTCCGCAGCAGGTTCAGTTGACCTCGGTGCTGTCGGATCCGGTGGCCGTGAATCAGACCAGCGCGAGCAGTGGTGACTCCGGAACTCGCACACTGGCATTGGTCTTCGGAGCCACGACGGTCCTGCTCGGTGGCGCTCTGCTGACGCGAACGGCGGCGCCCCTGGTGAGGCGCCGCCGTTCGCAAGAAGAGCTGTGACTAGACGATCAGACCTGCGGTCTGGGTACGTGCACGGTCGAAGCGAGCCGAAACGTCGTTCCAGTTGACGATGTTCCAGAATGCCTTGACGTAGTCGCCCTTGACGTTCTGGTAGTCGAGGTAGAAAGCGTGCTCCCACATGTCGAGGAGCAGCAGCGGCGTGAGGCCGATGGAGATGTTGCCCTGCTGATCGTAGAGCTGGACGATGATCAGACGCTGTCCGATCGAGTCCCACGCGAGGATGGACCAGCCGGAGCCCTGGATGGCGTTGGCGTTCGCGGAGAAGTGAGCGCGGAAGAGATCGAACGAACCGAAGTTGTCGTCGATCGCTGCGGCGAGCTCGCCTTCGGGCTTGTCGCCACCGTCAGCGCTGAGGTTGTTCCAGAAAACGGTGTGGTTGGTGTGGCCACCGAGGTGGAACGCCAGGTTCTTCTCGAGCAGGTTGGCCTGCGCTGCGATGGTGTCGTTCTCACGAGCCTCGGCCAGCTTCTCGAGTGCAGCGTTGGCACCGGCAACGTAAGCCGCGTGGTGCTTGTCGTGATGCAGCTCCATGATCTTGCCCGAGATGTGCGGCTCGAGGGCTGCGTAGTCGTAGGGGAGTTCCGGCAGCGTGTAAACAGACACGAGGGTCCCTTCTTTGCGGGCTGGTGAGCCCTGGTGCTTTAGAGTGCGTCGATCACCGGTCACGGCGTGACGTCACTCGCGTATGTGCAAATCATTCTTCGGGTTTCCACCCAATAACATTCGTACACCGTCCGCAACAGTCCGGCTCAGGTAGTAATCACCAAAGAATAAAGTTTGGTTAACCGAACTTAGTCGGATCTAAGGGTAAGCTAATATGCGCAAATTCGTCGTAAAGGTGAACGGAACCTTAAACTTGCGCGATGCCCGCACCAGTTTTCCTCCCGGAATCACCAGAGGCGGCCGCGCCTCGGGTGAATCTTCCGGGCGCTGACCTGCTGCGAGCACTGGCGGTTGCCGCCGTGATCTACTCCCACATCTCTTTTTACGTCATCGACGATCTCGGCTCGGGTTGGTGGGTGATCGACGTCGTTTACGGCGTTCTGATCGAGCCTGCCGAACTCAACCAGCACCTCTCTTTTGTCGGCGTCGCGGTATTCATGATGCTGACCGGCGCTCTGGTGACGCGGTCCGCGATTCGTGACGGCCCCGGAAAGTTCTTGACCAACCGATTCAGCCGCCTGCTGCCTGCATTCTGGGTGGCAACCGCGATTGCCATTCTTCTGGTCCGCCTCGGAATCAACGGAATGTTCAGCGGTCAGGAAGGTATTTCCGATACCGAAGCGTTGATGAGCTTTTTTCTCGGCGGATTCTTTCTCAAGCCCGAGGTAGCGGTTCTCGGAGTGACCTGGACGCTCACCGTCCAGTTCCTCTTCTATCTCGCCTGCGTCGCGGCTCGACCGATACTGCGTCTGCGTCCAATCGTCATGCCGCTCGCGGGCGGAGCACTGTGCTCATTGGTGCTGCTCTACAACGTCTACGCGCCGTTGCCGTACACGGTGCCGATGCTGTCCAAGATCGCCGCGACGCTGCCGGCTGTCTTCCTCGGTCAGATCATGTACCTCGCGTGGGCCAAGCTCGCTCCCGGCCGCTGGCTGATCGTTGCCGTCCTCGTTCAGATGCACGTCATCATCGTGGCGACCCAGTTCCGCGTCTACTGGGCCGGCGAGCACTACCTGTGGACCATTTCGGTAGTCGCCGCAGCGGTAGTTCTCATCGGCCGCTACGACGGTGTCCCGACGCGCTGGTCAGTCGTGAAATGGCTTTCGACGCGCAGTTACATCATCTATCTCGTGCACACCCTGATCCTGTACCGCGTTGTCGAGAACACCGTTTTGTACGTCGGACCGACGCTGGCGTTCGCGCTGTTCCTTCTGGCAACGGCCGCGGTAGCAGAAATCGGCTACCGGTGGGTGGAGCTGCCCGGCGCCCGCGCGGTCACGGCGTGGCGAAACAGCCGCTCACGCGTAGCATCGAAGCATGAGCTGGTACGACGACATTCTGGGACGAGCGTCCGCAAAATCCACGCTGATCGCGCCTGAGGACGCCCTGCCCGGGCGAGAGCAGAAAATGCCGGTACCTACCGCGCACTACGTCAACGGGCATCCGTTGACGCCGCCGTTTCCGGCCGAACTGCAGACCGTCGTCGTCGGGATGGGTTGTTTCTGGGGCGCCGAGAAGGAGTTCTGGCAGCTTCCCGGTGTGTACACAACCGCTGCGGGTTATGCGGGAGGCTTCACCCCCAACCCGACGTACGAAGAAACGTGCTCCGGACGTACGGGTCACACCGAAGTGGTGCTGGTGGTCTTCGATCCCGCAGTGATCTCCTACGAGCAGATCCTGGCGCACTTCTGGGAGAACCACGATCCGACGCAGGGGATGCGTCAGGGTAACGACCAGGGCTCGCAGTACCGTTCGGCGATCTTCACGACGTCCGCCGAGCAGGAAGAAATCGCTCATGCGTCGGCCGTCGCTTTCGGTGAACGACTTGCCGAAGCCGGATACGGCGCGATCACCACCGAAATCGGTCCGCTGCGCGACTTCTTCTACGCGGAGGATTACCACCAGCAGTATTTGGCGAAGAACCCCGGCGGCTACTGCCCGGTGCATGCCACCGGCGTCAGTTGCCCGGTCGGATTGCTCCGTCAGGATCAGGTTCCGGCGCAGACGGACATCCTTCCGCCGAGTGAATAACTGGACAGGTGTTGGAGGACACATGTGATTCAGCTCGTTAACACTTGCAACTAGATCGAAACAAAGGGAATCTCGATGTAAGAGTGTGTCGTCGAGAGAACTGAGCTAATAATGTCAGGTAGTACGCGAGGAACTGCGTCGCTGCTCCGACGCACCATTCATGTAGGCCACGATCCGATGGTTCGCCGCAGTGATCGGATCGAAGGATTCATGTCCTTCGGTCTGATCATTTTCGCGATTCTTCTGCTGCCTCTCGCGGTATGGGCAGGGGCTGCGACGGCTTCGAGCCAGAACGCACTGATCGCCAAACAATCCGCCGAACTACACAGCATCTCGGCGACGACGACTGCAGACTCGACGCAGACCACCCCCTCGACAGCCGATTACATTGCACCGACCACTGAAATGGCCAGCGCGCAATGGAACTGGAACGGTGAGGTTCACACGGGTGATGTCACTGTCGACTCGGCGACGCCCGTCGGCACCGAGGTCCCCATCTACGTCAACGATCACGGCGACAAGACCGTAGCTCCGATCACACAGAGTGCTGCCGACGTCGCAGCCGTGGTGACCGGGGTTTTCACCTGGTTCAGCGTGATGTCCCTGTTGGTCATCGCGTTCATGCTGGTGCGGGTCTTTCTCGATCGTTCCCGCTCGGCCCAGTGGGACCGAGACCTACGCGCGTTCCTCGACGCGAACGCGCTGTAGATCCCGGACCTTTTCTCACTGCAGTTGGGGCATGACCTCGCTTGCGACGAGTTCGAGATGATCCAGATCGGCCAGATCGAGAGTCTGCAGGTACACGCGCTGTGAACCGGCCTCGGCGAAAGTGCCGATCTTGTCGACCAGCTCCGAAGGTGTTCCGGCCAGACCGTTCTCACGTAGCTCGTCCACGTCGCGTCCGATCGCTTCGGCGCGCTTCTTGATCTCCGCCTCGTCGCGGCCGCAGCACAGGACGAGAGCGTTGGAGTACACCAATTCGTTCGGATCGCGCTCGATGTCGATGCAAGCCTGACGAACCCGCGCAAAGATGTCCTTCGTTTCCGCGAGGGACTTGAACGGGATGTTGAACTCGTTCGCGAACCGAGCGGCGAGCGCCGGAGTCTTCTTCTTGCCCGTGCCACCGATCAGGATCGGCGGACCGTCGACCTGGTGCGGTTTGGGAAGCGCGGGAGAGTTCTTGATCTGCACGTGCTTACCGTCGTAGTCGAACGTGTCGCCGACCGGCGTACGCCACAGGCCGGTCACTACGTCGAGAGTTTCCTCGAGCAGTTCGAAGCGATCCTTGAGCGCCGGGAACGGGATGCCGTACGCCTGGTGCTCTTCCTCGTACCAGCCGGCACCGATGCCGAGGTCTACGCGGCCACCACTCATCTGATCGACCTGTGCGACCGAGATGGCCAGCGGTCCGGCGTGACGGAACGTAGCCGACGTCACCAGAGTGCCGAGGCGGATGGTGGATGTTTCGCGGGCGATTCCGGCGAGCGTGATCCACGCGTCGGTGGGTCCGGGAAGGCCGTCGGAATTCATGGCGAGATAGTGGTCCGAGCGGAAAAATGCGCCGTAGCCGAGTTTTTCGGCAGTCTGGGCAACAGTCAGTAGTTGTTCGTAGGTAGCGCCCTGCTGGGGTTCGGTGAATATACGCAGCTCCATGACTTCTACTCTGCCACTATTTTGCGGAGGTCGGGACGACGGCACCGACTTGTCCGGCGCCGAAACACAGCGTCAGTCCCGGCGTTGTCGGCGTGATCTTCACACTGTTTCCGTGGCCGACCAGGCGCACGAATGCCGAGTGCAAACCCTGCGTCACGGGTACCGATACTGCGTCGCCGGACTCCAACGCGACATCGATCGTTCCGTCGGTGCTCGCGAGGTAATTGAGCTGCACCGTCCATTCCCAGCCGGCCAGGGGGCCGTCGAGGGGGAGTTCGGTCGGGCCTTCGGCACGGGTGCCGCAGTTCGGTGCCGCTCCTTCGGGAATCCTTCTCGTCCAGGTCACTTCGGCATCGACAATCCGTCCGCTGTCGTCGATGTTGCGCAGAATCGGAGTGCTGGAAGAAAATTCGGGGCGATCAGGCAGTGGCGCGAGAACATTGCTTGCCAAATTGTTCGGAAAGGCGACGGGAAGGAGCACTTCGATCGCGACGGGTTGCTCGAGCAGTGGAGCATCCTCATTCTGTGACAACGACATTCGCGCGTTGGCGAGGTAGTCGCGAGTCGGGTTCTCGCGCCAGATGTCGACGAACGTGACGGTCGAGACGAGCGAACTGACCACGAAGAGCGCCGACAGGCCGGCGGCGACTGCGACGGGTATCCGGGCCGGACGCCGCCGAGGTGCAGCGAGAATCAGAGCGGCGGCGAGGGCGAACACCGTCGCCGAATCCGTGAAGTAACGCAAGGTCTGCGCCAACTCGTACGTGGTGTCGGCGTCGGATCGGGTAGCGGTCATCGCCACGACAGAGGCCAGGAAGTACAGCGCCGCGGCGACCCAGATCCAGGCAGCGCCGCGTCGGGCACGCACGGTCATCACGACCGTCGTCAGCAGCGCGGCCCAGGCCGCGGCCACCAAGACCGTCGGCGGATCGGCCCAGGCGGGGCTGGGGATCCACCGCTCCCAGCGCCAGGGGCCGCCGAGAAGGGTGGGAAGCATCCCCAAAGACGTGCCGTGATGCAGCAGTTCGGTGGACATGGAACGGCCGTTGCCGGTGATCGGAGATTCGACAGTTGTCAGATACACCGGAATCCAGATCGCGAGCACGGCGGCGCAGGCCGTCCACAGGCGTCGGCACTTCGTGACCGCACTTCGTATCGGCGTTCCTTCACCTTGTGTGCGCAAGTACAGCACCAGAAAAGCGAGTGCCACGAACGGAACGAGCACTGCCTTCTCGAAGAACAGCAGAGAGACGACAAAAACCGCGGTGCCCGAGAACACGTAGCGCACATGTCCGGTGCGGTACAGCTTGATCGCGTCGCCGCATGCCCAGGCAAGCGCGATCTGAAGCGGCAAGGCGTTGAGTGCGGCCGCCCACCACGAGAACGACGGAAGGGTCAGCGGGACGAAGAGATACAGGATCAGCGGAATCAACAGCGCCGGTCGCCAACCAAGGACCAACCGAAGAGTGCGCAGAAGCGCCAACGACGCCGCGGCCTGGCCGATGACGAGCAGCGTTGCCGACAGCGCCCAGTTGTACGGCGCGATGCGGGTGATCAACCCGGTGAAGAAGAAGGCCGCGGGCATGAAGTGACCGTCGTGGTCGTAGAGCAGGAGTTCGCTCGAGAAGAGAGGGAAGCGTCCTCCGCGGCCCATCAGGATGAGGTCGTCCCAGTAGAAGTAATTGCTCGCGGCAACCCAGGCGCGAATGACGAGCTGACATCCGATCAACACGAACGCGAGCTGCGCGACCCGTTTCGGGGTGAACGTCAGAGTTGGCTCGGGCTGTGGAGAAGTCATCGACGGTCATGCTTCCAGGTGTGTCAAAAACCGACTTCCCGCAAAAAAGGGATAACGGTCTTTTCTGTCTTTTCGGGAGCAATTTCTGAATGGATTGTGAACTTTGCCGGGATAAATGACGCCGACGCCCAAAAGTTCACTGACCTGCGGTGTCAAATTCATCCTCGAGCCTGTGCATCGTTCGCTAACACCTGTCAGCAAATTCTCAGGGTCTTGCCCGTGACCTGTGGATAAAGCCCGATTCATTCATCCAGAACTGTGGATGAACCTGTGGAAACTGTGGATAACTCGAGTTTTTAAGTGGCGGAGGTCACATTATTCGAACAATGCAGGTGAACGCGGTGGAGGTTCGATCACAAATCGGGAGTGAATCCATTTGCTGCCGTTACCGATACGGCGTGACAGAATCGAAGTTGTGAGTGTCGTTCAGGTCTGCGCCCGGTGCGCCGCACGATGGCCTGTCGTCGGCGGCCCAACGCAGTGGTGCCCGCGCTGCAGCGGCGTCCTGCTGATCCCCACCCGCACCGAGATCTACCAACCACCCAACCGTCGAGGCTTCCGCTGGATCGCGCGCTCACCGTCCGACCCACGCGGCGTGGGGGACGCACCAGTGCGTCGTAGCCTCACCACCCCGCGCTACGACGCCGTCCCGCAGTGGGGACTCCAGGACATCGTCGACACCTCACCGGTGCCGCCCTCGCGAGCGGACCGGATGGCCGACCGAGTCGGGCCGTTGCTGACACTCGCGACAATCCTCTACGGACTCGCTGTGTTCGCCGAACTGGGCAGATACGCGATCCTGGTGCGTAACCGCACCACGCTGATCCCGCAGTGGCTTCTCACGGTCTCCGACGCCGCCGTGTACTTCACTCAGTTGGGTGGACTGCTGATCTCGGTCTTCGCGGCTGTCGCCGGTGTGTGCTGGCTACTTCGTCGGCGTCATGAACACTTCGCAGGTGCCGGGGAATCCGATCCGCGCACAGCGTCGGAAGTTGTCGTCGGCTGCGCTGTGCCGATCCTCAACCTCGTGATGCCGGCGGTTTATCTCTTCGAGTTGGTCCGCCGCGATCCGCGCGGAACTCTGCTGGTGAAGATCTGGTGGGGCTTCTGGGGGTTCAGCGCTCTGCTGCTGGTGGTCAACGCGTACTGGCGATCACGCCCGGGGATTCAGGCAATGGCCGACGGGGTTCTGCTGAACGCCTTCATCGCATTGGTCGCAGCAGTCACCGCGGCGTTGACGCTCGTCGTGATCCGACGGATCGAGCGCAGGGGTTGGCGCGGCGAACCCGAATCGGAAACTCGATGGGTGCCAGTGCCGCGCTCGGTGCTGGAAGAGAAGACGGTGTTGGAAGAGAAGACGGTGTTGGAAGAGAAGGAGACCGCTGCCCTGTGAGCCCAGATCGTCGAGGTCCACTCGTCGTTGCGCACCGAGGTGCGTCGGCTGCGCGGCCGGAGCACACCCTCGCCGCCTACGAACTGGCCCTCGAGGAGGGTGCCGACGGGCTCGAATGCGACGTCCGGCTCACCCGCGACGGGCACCTGGTCTGCGTTCACGACCGCAAGGTCGATCGCACCTCCAGCGGCACGGGGATAGTCAGCGAGATGACGCTCGATTCGCTGAACGCTCTGGACTACGGGTCGACGAGCGAACCGGCCGAACTGCTGACTCTCTCCGACCTCATCACCCTCGCCCTGGATTTCGCTCGCCCGGTGAAGCTGTTCATCGAAACCAAACACCCCGTGCGGTTCGGCGGCCTGGTCGAAGCAAAACTTCTCGCGGAACTGCACCGCTTCGGGATCGCGTCGCCGCCGTCGGCCGATCACTCTCGCGCGGTGGTCATGTCTTTCTCGGCTACTGCGGTCTGGCGAGTGCGCCGTTCGGCACCGCTGCTGCCGACGGTCCTGCTCGGTGACGCGTCGCGGTACCTCGGCGGTGGTGCGTCGACGGCTGTCGGCGCCACGGCGATCGGGCCGTCGATCAAGGCGCTGCGCGAACATCCCGATCTGGTCGATCGGGCTGCCGCTGCGGGTCGCGCGACGTACTGCTGGACCGTCGACGACAAGGCGGATGTGGACCTGTGTCGTGAGCTCGGGGTCAGTTGGGTGGCCACCAACCATCCCGGGCGCACGAAGCAATGGCTGAGCAGCGTGTAGATTTTGCCCTCGTGGCCAAGAAGAGCAAAAGAAACAGTGGACCGAAGCAGGGCAGCGCACGCGCAGAGAAGCTGGCGGCACGCCAAGCAGAGCGTGAAGCCGCTGCCGGCGCAGTGAACCGCCCGTTCGAGGGCCTTGCCGCCGAGTGCGATCTGGTCGCGCTGCGCGAATTCGTTCCGTCCGCCACGGCTCCGTTGCCGGTCATCGGCTCCGACCGTCCCGTCACGTTGGCGACGGTCCTCCCCGGCGCTGTTGCCGCCCTCGTCCGCGACGAGGGCGAGACGGCCACCGGATTTGTCGGTGTCCAGGTTCAGGCGCACTCTGCAGACCTCGGCGCAGACCTCGCCGCTTCGGTGAACTGGATCAAGGACGCGGCCCCCGGCGACGCGCTTTCTGCCGCGAACCCCGATTCCGAGACACCCGCCGTCACCGAGGTTGTCGATCCATCGGCTCTGCTCGACATCACGGTGCACCAGAACTTCAACTGGTGGATTCCGGAAGGCGTCGAAACCGATCCTGAGGTTGCCGCCACCGTGCAGCACGCCAACTCGGCGATCATGCCCTCTGCACGCCTCGAAGGAGACGGCCTCGTTGCCGCGTGGTGGGTCGACGCCGGCGAGAAGGCGCACCTGCGTTGGGTTCGCCCCGAGAGCGAAGACGACCTGATGCTCGCGTTGGCGCGCGTGCACGCGACCGGTGGACTGCACCTGGGTGAGGGCTCGCGCTACGCAGGCTCGTTCCGCACCCACGGCCTGTTGGTCCCCGTCTTCGACCTCGACCGCGAAAAGCATGCAAACGAGTGGGTAGCGGCAACCGTCGAGCTCGGTGAGCGTCTTGCCGAGGCTCTGGCCGTCGACGCTCCACTGAACTCGGCCGAGCTGCGCTCGCGCGACGGCCTGCGCGGACGCCAGGTCACGCTGCGCTGATTTTTTCGCCAGAACTATAGGCGTTACGCAAAGTTACGGTTAATGTTGGCGGCATGACTTTGTCGCACGACATCTCCGGTAGCGGTCCCACGCTTGTGCTCGTTCATGGCATCGTCCATCGACGGCAGGCGTGGGATTCGCTTTTGGACCAGCTGACGCCGTATCGCCGTGTGGTCACGGTCGACCTGCCAGGTCACGGAGAGTCCCTGCTACCCGAACTCGGTCCGGACGTCATGGGACAGCTGATCGACGACGTCAGTGAGTTCGTCAAGGAAGTGACTCCGGCGGGGGAGCGTGCCCACGTCGCCGGAAACTCACTCGGCGGATGGATTGCACTCTCGCTGGCAGCGCGCGGAGACGTCGCGTCGGCGACAGCTCTTTCGCCGGCCGGGTTCTTTGTCAATCACCTCGATCAGGTGCGGGCGATCAACACGTTCCGTGCACTGCGCGGCACGGCCAAGCTCATGGGCGATGGTCTGCCACGTGCATTGCGGTACAAGCTGATTCGCTATCCGGCGCTCGCCGCGTTCTTCGCTCATCCGAGTCATGTCGGTTATGCGGCGGCGTTGGCCGACTGCCGTTCGCTCGTGTCCAACGAACTCGTCGATCTCGGTCTCGAGATGGACTTCGTGTTGCCGCCCATCGTGGATCCCACTGTGCCGGTGACGGTTGCGTGGGGTCGACGCGATCTCATTCTGCCCGTGTACCAAGCGCAGCGCGTGAAAAAGCCGTTCCCGCAGGCGAAGTTGATGGTTTTGCCCGGACTGGGGCACGTGCCGATGACAGATGCCCCCGAGCTGATCAGTTCGATCCTGCTGGCAGGAAGCGAACCGTTCGGCTCGAGGGCAAAATCCGTGAGTGCTGCAGGCTAGATGGTTCCGCCTGCTGCGTTCGGCGCACCGGTGGTGTCACCGACGGTGCTCATCTCGCGGGACACGAAGTCTTCGAGGTCGAACAGGTTGGCGCCTGCGCGGTCCGCGATGGTGAGAAGTGTTGTCATGCTGGCAACTTCCTCGACCTGCTCCTTGAGGAACCACTGCATGAACTGCTCGCCGAGGTAGTCGCCTTCTTCGCGGGCAGTGCTCGCGAGCTGGACGATCTGCTCGGTGACCGTCTTCTCCTGCGTCAGCGCGAGAGCGATGGGCTCACGGGCATCCTTGAAGTCGGCCTTCGCGGCGTCGACGCCGGTGAGTTCGACGTTGATGTCGCGATCGAGGAAATACTGAACGATCATCATGGCGTGGTTACGCTCTTCCACAGCCTGCTTGTAGAAGTGCTTTGCCAGCTGTGGCAGGTCCGCATTGTCGAAGTAAACCGCTGTCGCGATGTACTGATGCGAAGCGTTGAACTCGTTGCGAATCTGGTCTCGGAGTAGTGCGTGGAATTTGGTCATGTGAGTCTCCCCAGAAGTCATGAATTCCAAGATAGTGCAGGTCAGAGGCCCTGTCATCCCAGTCTGACCTTATTGTGGTAAGCGTTCCCAAACTAAAGAAGACCTAATTTCTTTTCGAATTCGGTGCGGTTATCCATTGGCCCGAAAGCGAATGTTTCATTTAGGAATGTCCTTTTCACCAGGCGAGTTCCGTGCATTTACCGTCACTTCCCTGTAGTTCCACCTGCACAGTGGCGTGCTCCAGTTCGAATACCTCGGCCAGCAAGGTTTGGGTGGCCGCGAGCACCGTAGTGGGATCGGCGTCACTGGCCGCGGTGACGTGAACGGAAGCAACTTCCATCCCCGAGGTGAGTGTCCAGACGTGCAGATCGTGCGCGTCGACGACTCCCGGGAGTGTGTTGATCTTCTCGAGTATCGAGGTGACGTCGATGCGATCGGGAGCCTGCTGGAGCAAGATGCGGACCGCATGGCGGCCCAGGTTGAAGGCGCGCGGCAAGACGAAAAGGCCGATGGCGACGCCGATGACGGGGTCGGCGTAGCGCCAACCGAAAGCGAGCGTGACCAAGCCGCTGACGAGGACGCCGATGGACCCGATCATGTCCGCCATGACTTCGAGGTAGGCGCCGCGGATGTTGATGCTTTCCTTCGCGCCGCTGCGGAGCATCAGGAAGGCGATGACGTTCATCGCCAAACCGACGACGGCGACTATCGCGACGGGGAGGCCCGGAACCTCGGGCGGATCCGAGAATCGGCTGGCCGCCTCGTAGAGCACCCACCCGGCGACTGCGAAGAGCAGGATCGCATTGGCCAGTGCCGCAAACACTTCCGTGCGGTACATGCCGAAAGTGCGATCCGGGCGCCGTGCTGCGCGCTGTGCGACGAGGATCGCGGCGAGCGCCATGAAGATGCCGAAGATGTCGGTGAACACGTGCGCCGAGTCCGAAAGCAGCGCCAGCGACGAGGTGAAGAAGCCGACCGTCACCTGCAGCACGAACGTCACCAACCCGAGGCCGGCGGCGATCCACAGTTTGTTGACATGCTTGCCGCTGTTGCTGGTCGCAGCCTCGGCGGGAGAGATTCCGTGCCCGTGTCCGTGTGACATCGAAGGTCCTTTCGTCGACGTCAGCCTAGACACATATGCATATATGCGCAATAGTGCATGTCTTAAAAACTATGCAACATAGTTGTAAGGTGGCGGCGTAGACCTTCATTTGTCATCGACGCGAGGACCGAGAAGTGGGAAGACATCGAAAATCCGAGCCGATCAGACCCGGCGGGCGCATGGCCGCGGTTTCCGTGGCGACGGGTGCAATCCTGGCGTCCGGCACTTCCATCGGGCACGCATCGCCGCTTCCAGTTGCAGCGGAAGGTCCAGCGCTGGTGTCGGTGCCGGAGATACTCGACCTTGTTCGGACGACGGATCTTGCCGGGATAGCCGAACAACTCGGTAAGACGAGACAACTCGAAGCCGAACGGGCGGCGTTGGCGTACGAGGCAGAAAAGCCGCGGGTGATGGCCCCCGTCAGCGGGACGATGACGTCCAACTTCGGTCCACGCTGGGGAACAACCCATTACGGTCTCGACATCGCAAACTCGATCGGTACGCCCATCGTCTCGGCGACCGACGGTGTTGTGATCGAATCCGGTCCCGCCGCGGGATTCGGGCTCTGGGTCCGCATCCAGCAGGACGACGGGACCGTCGGCGTCTACGGGCACATCAACGAGGCGCTCGTGGTTGCCGGTCAGAAGGTGCGGGCGGGTGAACTGATCGCGACCGTCGGCAATCGTGGACAATCGACGGGACCGCACCTGCACTACGAGGTGTGGCAATCTGACGGGCAGAAGACTGATCCGCTCGCGTATCTGAATTCCCGGGGCGTGTCGTTCGGGGAGAAGGCCGCGAGCGGCTGAAGTTCTGTCACGACGCGATGGAGGAGCAATGCAGGGGCTGGGCGGACTCGAAGCCGAGGTCATGGATGTGCTCTGGCAGTCCGACGACGCGCTCTCGGTCAAGGATCTGGTCGAGATCTTGGGTGAGCGTCGACAACTCGCGTACACCACCATCCTGACCGTCGTGACTCATCTCTACGACAAGGGCTGGGTGAGTCGTGAGAAGAAGAGTCGCGCCTACTTCTATCGGCCGAGTCGCAGCCGTGAAGAGGCCACATCCAGGGCACTGCGCGAATTGTTGGACAGCAGTTCCGATTCCGCTGCCGTGCTGTTGCACTTCGCGAAGACAATGACGGACGCTGAGAACGAGGCCCTGCGCCGAGGACTTTCCGGGGAAGGTGCGCAATGACACTGGCCTTGCCGATGCTTCTCGGTGCGGTATTCGTCGGATTTTTGGTTCCGAGAGCGTTACGGGCCGTTTCCTCGACGTTGTCACCGACGGTGCTGCTCGCGGCGTGGCTCGGCAGTATGGCGTCGGCTCTGTATCTCGCTCTCTCTGCGGTCTTGGTTCTGGTGTGGCCGAGCCACGCGCCGGTCGAGGGGCTGGTCGACGGTATCGCTCGGTGTTTCAGCGCCTTCGCGCACGGCACGAGTTCATGGGTGGGTGAACTGATCACCGGTACAGCCGTTGGTGTGGTGGGTTTGATCGCTGTTCGGATCGTGCTGGCCGGCCGCAAACAGGCACGTGAGCACGCGAGAGTCCGAGATTTCCATCGTGATTTTCTCTCGATCGTCGCGCGCCGCGACAACTCGGAGTCCGACGTGTTGTGGTTGGATCATCCGCTGCCGATGGCCTACAGTGTCGCCGAAAAGCCTGGATTTGTTGTTGCGACACAAGGCTTGTCATCCGCTCTTACCGGGGGCGAGCGTGACGCGGTCCTCGCGCACGAGCGTGCGCACCTGAGCGGCGGTCATCACCGAATCGTCGGTGCCTGTGAAGTCTTGGCCGCTGTTCTGCCGGGAGTGCCGTTGTTCGCGGCGGCACCTGCTGCCGTCGGCGCGATCGTGGAACTGTCGGCGGACCGGCACGCCGCTCGCGTCACCAGCCCGGCTGCAGTGCGTTCCGCCCTTGCCGCGGTGTCGAAATCGCCGCTTCCTCAGCCGGACTGGAGCTTGGGCGATCGCGGCGGCGCGACCGCAGTGCGATTGCGTTCCCTGGTCGACGGCGACGTGGCGTCGCCTC
Source organism: Rhodococcus sp. 66b (assembly GCF_002076325.1). Lineage (NCBI taxonomy): Bacteria > Bacillati > Actinomycetota > Actinomycetes > Mycobacteriales > Nocardiaceae > Rhodococcus > Rhodococcus sp. 66b. The sequence goes on along the minus strand of NZ_MUZB01000003.1, from coordinate 119,515 downwards.
GGCGACTGACCTGCGCGGTTGCGGCGTGCGTGCCGGCGGCCGTCACGACGGCCGTTGCCGTAGCCGTGACGGTGGCCGTCTCCGCGGGTATCTGCGCTGTTCTGACCTGATCATTGCTCCAACGCTGAGTCGATCTGGGCTTTCAGATCTTCGTAGCTCGGCATCTGGGCCAGCTTCACGTCGTTGAGGAACAGCGTCGGGGTGCCCTGGACGCCAAGGCGTTTGCCCTCGTTGAAGTCGCGCTCGACCCGCTCGCGGACGCCGCGGCTGCTGAGGTCGGATTCGAATCGGGTCATGTCCAGGCCGAGATCTTGTGCGTAGGAGCGGAACAGTGCCTCCTGCGATTCGGCGGATTCACCCCACTGCGATTGCGTCTCGTACATCCGCCGATACATCTCGACGAACTTGCCCTGGCGAGATGCGGATTCGACGACCTGCGCCGCGAGAGTGCTGTTGGTGTGACTCGGAATCGGAAAGTATCTGATACCGAATGTGATTCGATCCTCGTACTCGGCTCTGATTCGCTCCATCGTCGGGTACAGCGCGAGGCAGGCCTCACATTCGAAGTCGAGGAACTCGACAAGATTCACTTTGTCGTCAGCGGCCGAGGTCAATCGGTACGCGTCGTCGGTCAGGACGGCGGTGGATTGTGCTGCCCGATCGGTGCTCTCGTTGTCCGCCCTGATCGGATCGACGGTGATGAACGTGATCAGTGCTACCGCGAACAACGCGATCAGGGCGGCGGATATCTTCATGCTTCTGGACACTGCTGTGTACCTTGACCTTCCGTCGATTACCTAAATACTATCCAACATAGTATTTAGGTGTAGAGTCGACGGTACCCGAAAGGATTCGAAGGAGGGTTCGCCCGTGGATCGGAGGTGAAAGGTCTGGCGCCGCCGTCGATCGGACAGATGTTGACCTGGGACTCCTCGTCCCTGTCACCTCTTGTTCTGCTGGGAGCTGTTCTGGCGCTTTGGTATTGGTGGTCAATGCACCGTGTGCGTGCGCGGGGACGGCTATGGCCCTGGTATCGAACTGCGTGTTTTCTGGCCGGATGCTTGCTGTTGATCGCCGTGTCCGGTTCGAAGGTCGAAAGTTGCGGGAACGAACTCTTCAGTGTCTGGATGTTCCAGCATTTGACGCTCTCGATGGCGATCCCGCCGCTGTGGGTGCTGGGCTCGCCAGGACTGCTGATACTGCGTTCGACGTCGCATCGAGGTCCCGGGAGAAATGTTCTGGCGCTTGCACTATCGGCATTGCGCAGCCGTCCGGCGGCCGGACACGTCTTTCTCGAAATCTTCTTTCTCGCCAGCGGTCTGCTCTTCATCATGCCCGTGCTCGCCACCGGACCACTGCCGGTGCGGCAAAGCTATCTCGGCCGGTGTTTCGACCTTTTCGTGGAGATGCCGCTGCACGTGTTCATCGGAGTCGTCCTCATGATGGCGACAAAGCCGCTGCTGACCACGTTCGTGAATCCGCCTCCCGAGTGGGGCGTGGACGTGATGCAGGACCAGCAGTTGGCCGGTGCCCTTGCGTGGTCGTACGGTGAGCCCGTCGCGCTGGTGGTGGTCGTGATCTTCGCGATGCGCTGGAACCGGGACGACAAACGGATGAATGCCGCCCAGGACCGCCGCGCCGAGATCGACGGCGACAGTGATCTGGAGGCATACAACAACTTCCTCAGATCACTGAGCGCCGCCGAGCGGCCGGAAACTCGGTAGGCCGGTGGCCCTCAGGCGCCGCCGCCGGCGGGTGTCGGCGCCATTGCGTCGGCAGCTGCCGGTGTGTTCATCTCGCGTGCGACAAACGTTTCGAGGTGGAAGAGGTTGTCGCCGGCACGGTCGACGATGGTGAGAAGTGTTGTCATGCTTGCAACTTCCTCGACCTGCTCCTTGAGGAACCACTGCATGAACTGCTCGCCCAGGTAGTCGCCGGTATCGCGCGCGGTGCGCGCCAACTGCGTGATCTGCTCGGTGACCGTCTTCTCCTGCTCGAGTGCCAATTCGACCGGGGCGCGGACGCTGTCGAACTTCGTCACGACGTCGTCGACACCCGGTACGTCCACGTCGAGGTCGTTGTCGAGCAGGTACTGGATCATCATCATCGCGTGACCGCGTTCCTCGGTGGCCTGGCTGTAGAAGCGCGCGGCCATCTGCGGAAGATCGTGTGCATCGAAGTACACCGCTACCGCGATGTACTGCTGCGATGCAGTGAACTCGTTACGGATCTGCTGACGCAGCAGAGTGGTGAATTCGCTCGAGTTCTTCGCCTGTGTCATCCCAACAGATTACTGGGTCGGCGGCACGGACAGGGAGCTACTTGTTGTCGAGCTGATCGATGATGAAGTCGAGAGTTTCCGGCCGGTATCCGTAGACGAACGAGTCCTTTTCGCCGACGTACCAGTCGCCGCACTGGAAAGAACTGCCCTTCTCGACCCCCGTCGGCCACCACTGTGCGGACAGCGATGCCGGACGAGTTTCGACGGTGGGTCGTGCGATGCAGCTGTTGTGATCTATCTCTGTGATGTTCGCAGTCATTCGCAGGATGCGTTCGTTGCCGGTGGTGCGGATGACCTCGTCGATACCCGTCGCGCCGGCGGGAACCCAACTCGGCAGTGTGTCGATTCCGCTGGATGCTTGTGCAAAAGAGAAGGTTTCGGTTTTCTTGTATGCCTTCGACTCGTCGAACTTGTCGAAGGTGCCCGAGCAGGACGTGGCCAGTAAAGCCGCTCCGGCCGAGGCGGCGATGACGGCGGCAGTGCGGAATCGGCGGTGTGCTGTGTTCATACCTTCACGGTATTTTTCCGCCGGCCGTTCCGCGTCCTGCCGGAAAGCGATTTGTTCGCTCGGCCTGTCCTCCCGGGGTACTACCGAAACTCAGGGCGATCACCCCGTGGTGATCAGATCCTGCGGAATCTGCTGATCGTTGGCCAGGGCGTCGAAGAACTGCGAAGCGCGTGCCTTGTCCCACAACAACACGTTGCCCGACCCGTCCACGTCCTCGAAACCGGCGACCGGAACCGTCGTGGTGGTCATCCCGCCGCGAAGCGCCCAGGCGAGTGAGGCCAGATTCCAGATGTGATCGCCCTCGTCGACCTGCAGGGACTTGGCCGTATCGGAGACGAGCGGCCACAACCGGAACGGATTGAGGAACGTACTCGGACTCGTCGCCTTCGACAGCAACGCCGACATGAACTGGCGCTGGTTGTTCATGCGGTCGAGGTCGGCGAGCGCGGTTGCTCGGGTCCGCACGAACCCGAGTGCATCCGAACCCTTCAAGTCCTGGCATCCAGCGGGGAGGTTGATCCCAGCCAGCGGATCGTCGATCGCCTGCGTCAGGCATACATTGACGCCACCGACGGCGTCGACGATGCCGGCGAACCCGCTGAATCCGATCTCGGCATAGTGGTCGATGCGAAGTCCGGTTGCCTCCTCGACGGTCTGCACCAGCAAGGGGGCACCACCGAAAGCGAAGGCGGCGTTGATCTTGTCCGAGCCGTAGCCGGGAATCGGAACGTACGAATCGCGAGGGATGCTGACCATCGTCGTCTTCCCGCTCTTGGGAACGTGGACCAAGATGACCGTGTCAGTGCGCTTGGGGCCGGTGTCACCACCTGTCGCAAGCGCTTGCTCCTGCTCGGGTGTGAGTCCCTCACGACTGTCGGAGCCGACGATCAGCCAGTTCGTGCCCGGAGTATCGGCGACGCGTCCCGCGTAGTCGGGCAGCGCGTCGATTCGATTGAGCGAACTGTCGACGTAATAGACCGCGCCGGCCAGCGCGAGCAGCAAGACCAACAACGTGATGCCGATACGTTTACCCCAGCTACGACGCTTGCGTGGGCGTCGCTGCTTCGGGGGTTCAGGAGGGCGAGGCGGGGCGTTCGGCGGGGTTCGGCGCGGCGGCGCGGGTGCGTACTTCGCCTGGCGTTGCGGATCCTGACGCGGCGGCCCCTGCCTGCGGGGGTCGTCCTGGAACGGCTGCGGGCGTTGGGTCGGCGCCCAGTCCTCACGCCTGGGTTGCTGCGGCGCTTCTGGTGGGACCTGTGACCAGGCCTGATTGGCCGGATTCTGCTGCGGTGGACGTCCGTCGCGGCGAATGACCGTCGGCCCTTCGGGCGGCATCGGTGGGCGCCGCTGCGGGGGTGGGCCCTGACGGGGTGGCATCGGTCCACGCGGGGGCGGCTGGCGCCGCGGAGGTGGCCCTGGCGGCTGGCGCCGCGGAGGGCGCTGAGGATATTCGGAGTCGCCGGTCACCAGTTCACGGTACCGGTCACGGCAGCCAGGAGACGTGATCGCGCAGGAGGGCGTAACCGATGAACGCCACCATGTCGATGAGCGCGTGGGCGATGATCAGCGGCCACAGCTTGCCGGTGCGCTGCCAGTATCGACCGAACACGAGCCCCATGATCACGTTTCCCACACCGCCGCCGAACCCTTGGTAGAGGTGATAACTACCGCGCAGGAGCGAGGACGCGAGCAGTGACTTGTTCTCGCTCCAGCCGAGTGTCCGGAGGCGAGTGATCAGGTAGGCGACGACCAGTACCTCTTCGGCGCCCGAGTTCGCGATTGCGGACAGTACGAGGATCGGAACCCGCCACCAGTGGTCGTCGAGCGCGCTGGCCTGGACGGTGAGGTTGATGCTCAGTGCCTGAGCGACGAGGTAGAACAGGAGGCCGGGGAGGCCGATCACAGCGGCGAGGCCGAATCCCGGAGCGATGTCGCGCCCGAATCGAGGCTTGGGAGTCAGGCCCGCAGCACGCGGACCGATCCCCGAACGCCACAGTAGATAGAGTCCCAGCGCTGCCCACGCGAGAAGCTTTGCGACGCCCAGTAATTGGCGCGCCAGGTCGATCCAGTCGATGGCAGCTCGCGACGGGTTGAGTGCAACCGTCTGATCCGAGAGCGCAACCGGCGTCGCCAAGGATTCGGCGAGCGAAAGGATCCCGGACAATCCGCTGAGCCCGAAGGTGACCAGCAGAACGATAGTGATCTCGATCCGGATTCCGCGTCTGGCGGCGGGATCGAGTTCCGGGTCCGTTCGAACGGGAGACGGCGGCCGTAACCAGGTGCGTACGGTTTCGCGGGCATTCACCCGCGCAACGCTAGCCGTTTGATGCGCCACCCGACCGGAGGCCGTTGAGGAAAGGGCACCCGACCAGCATTCGGATGGCGCGGCTCAGCGCGGGAGCGTCGTCGACGGGGTTGGCGAACGGCATCCACACGTCGCGGTCGCCGGTGTGATCCTCGACCCGCAGGCGCAGTCCGTAGCGGTCGATGCCGAGTGGGCGAACGCGTCCGGTGCGCATGTACGGGGGAAGCTTGCGCACGAGCAGGTCCACGAGATCGCGGTGGTCTTCGTCGAGATGCTGCAGCCACGCCGTCTCCATTTCCCAGAAGGGATCGGGGCTGGCGTTCAGTAGTTCGTCCACGGCGACGGGCTCTGCCCCCGTCGAGTCGGCGACAACGGCCGAGGCCAGGCTCAGGCGAAGGAGGACCGAGGTGTGGCCGATGTCGAGGAGCCCCGGATGGGGGTGTTCGGATGCGACGTCGTCGGCGAGAACGCGTGCCTCGTAGTCGGGCACGGCGTGTAACGAGCCGCGAAGCCACACGAGGGAGCGCACGGGCTCACGCAGACGCAGTGGTGCGTGATCGGTGATCTCGAGGACGGCAGGCAGTCCGCCGCCGCCGGAGTTCCAGGCCAGGGCCGCAGCTGCGGAGGCATGTGGGACTGCAACGACGACGTCACCGTTCGAACGCAGGTGATGCACCGACGTGACGGTGGGATCGCTGCCTTCGATGGCGAGAACTGCGTCCTGTGCGCGCACACAGGCGCTGCGGACGCGTTCGGCGGTGGACGGGCCGGTGCTGGTCTTCGTTGCCATGCTGCCCCCTTGGCGGGTGTTCTCTCGAACTCCATCGGATGATGAGGTAACCCTAACCTAAGGCGCTTCGGTGTGAATCGCAAGACTTTTGCGCAACTCGCGTGGAATCCGCCGCCTGCGCCGGGGTTACGGTTTGTCTGTGGCCATTCCTCTTTCACTCGGGCTGCCCGCCCCGAGAAACTCGCGCGGACTTCTCGAAGCACTCTTTCTCCCGGTCGTTCCGGCTTCGGCGCTGATCGGTGGCGAAGCAGCAGGCCGGGTTGTCGTTCGCCTCAATATCGATCCGGAAGAACTGCGTGCGGACACGGAAGCGTCGTACGAGGCCGTCCGTTTCGACGTCGACGTCACCACCGACCAGATCGACGACGCGATCGCGCTACGTCTGCCCGCTCCGCTCGCGGTGTACGTCGACGGCGGCGAAGAGGATCTGACACCCGCCGAAGCGGCGCTGCGCCTGTGTGAAGGTGGACGGATCCCCGGACTCGCCGCCGGTCGTACGCCCACCGAAGTGGCTGATTTCCTGGCGGTACTCGCGCACGAGTCCGTCGGTTTCGTAGCCCGCGCAGCCGACGGCGACGAGGTGATCGCCCTACTGTGTGGCACCGTCGCTGCACTGCGCGGCGACGACGTGCGCGCCGCGATAGTCGATCCGAAGCCCGAAAAACTCGCCGCGCTGATCCCGGAAGCCGCGTCCGCGATGCGCGAGGTGCTGCTCACGATCGAGGTCGCGGATCTGCCTGCGGTGGAAACGGCTCTGCGTGCCGCGGGTTTGCAGTGACCGGCGTGGGTCGATGCGTAATCTTTTAGGCGTGCCAAGAATCGCGTATTTCGGTCCGTCGGGAACCTTCACGGAGATAGCTCTCGCCCAGTTGGAGGCTGAGGGCGCGTTCGGCGAAACCGTCGAGCGAGTACCGGCCGGCAGTCCGCCGGCGACTCTCGACATGGTTCGCGACGGTTCCGTGGACGGGGCCGTAGTTCCCTTCGAGAACTCGGTGGAAGGCGGCGTAGCGCCGACGCTCGATTCACTCGCTCTCGGTTCGCCCCTGCAGATCGTTGCCGAAACCGATCTGGACGTGAGTTTCTCCATCCTGGTTCGGGCCGGGACGACCGCCGACCAGGTCCGCACGATCGGGGCCTATCCGCATGCGGGCGCACAGGTCCGCGGATGGATCGCCGAGAACCTGCCCCAGGCCGAGGTGGTGTTGGCCTCGTCCAACGCCGGTGCGGCGCTGGACGTGCAGGCTGGAACGGTCGACGCCGGTGTGTCCACGGCTTTGGCCGGTCAGATGCTCGGACTCGACAGCCTGGCGGACAACGTCGCCGATGTGGGCGGCGCCCGTACACGTTTCGTGCTGGTCACCAAGCCGGCTCCGGTTCCCGAACGGACCGGTGCCGATCGCACCGCGCTGGTGCTTCACCTCGACAACGCTCCAGGCTCCCTGGTGCGCGCACTCTCCGAATTCGCCGCTCGCGGTATCGATCTGACTCGGATCGAATCGCGTCCGATGCGAACGGAATTGGGTACGTACCGGTTCTTCGTGGACTGCGTCGGACACGTCGAGGACTCGCTGGTGGCCGAGGCGATGCGTGCACTGCATCGGAAATCCGGAGTCCGCTTCCTGGGGTCGTGGGCGACAGCGAATTCGACCGGGCCACAACCTCCTTCGGACGAAGAAGCGATTCGGTGGATCGACGAACTCAAGCATGGAGGGGGAGAACGATGACCGGAAGGCTCATCCTCGTTCGGCACGGTCAGACGGAGGCGAATGTCGCCAAACGTCTCGACACCGCTCTGCCCGGAGCAAAGCTCACGCCGGAAGGGTTGGCGCAGGCCGAGACGTTGGGCATCGGCCTGGCTTCGGCTCCTCCTCTGGCGCTCGTATCGTCCTTGGCTTTGCGTGCCCGGCAGACAGCAGGTTTTGTGGAGCAGGCCGCCGGTGTATCCCTGGATGTGCGGGACGGACTGCACGAGGTCCAGGCCGGTGACCTCGAGGATCGCACCGACGAGGCCGCGCACCGACTGTTCATGGAGACGTTCCATCACTGGCACACCGGCAACCTCGGCGCTCGCATTCCCGGCGGTGAAACGGGATACGACGTCCTGGAACGGTACGTCCCCGTCGTCAATGCGCTGCGCGAAGAATTTCTGGAAGGCTCACGAGACGGCGGCGACATCGTCGTGGTGAGTCATGGTGCTGCGATTCGTCTTGTCGCCGCCCAGCTTGCCGGTGTCCCCGGACTGTTCGCAGCCAACAACCACTTGGCCAACACCGAGACCGTCGAACTGTTGCCCTCAGCTGATGGCGGCTGGGAATGCCTACGCTGGGGAGCCGTCAACCCGCCGTTCGAGCACCGACTCATCCCCGGCGCCGACGACGTGATGGGCTGACAGCCGGTTTCACCACCAACCGGTCTGGACGCTCAGTTGGCGCCCGAGTTCAGCGGAAAGTGTGCTCACGTAGCTGGCTGTCAGGTGGTGGGAATCGTGATACACCAACACATTTCCCTCCACGACGCGGCACAACTCCGGTCCGCACACACCGTCGCTGAGATCGAGTAGGCGGACGTTGGTCAGATCGGCAATTGCCGACGGCGCCGGATTGACGTCGCTGAGCATTTCGGACCGTGGCATCGCGCAGTGATCGGGTGACGTGGTTGTCGCCAGACAGTCGATCGCGCGGTAGGCGACGCCGTCGTGGTGCAGCCAGGGGGTATCGCGGATGGCGAGGACGTCGATACCGTCGCGCTCCAGTTCCTGCCAGACGTGAACGTACGACTCTGGCGTCACGTCACCAGGGCCGTCGGAACTCGGCCTGGTTGCCGTCGTGAACACGAAATCGGGTGAGGCGTCGGCCAACTCGGTCAGCACTCCACGCGACCAGTCGACACAATCCGGATAGTCGTTGTCCGACAACGTCTGCATGGAGTCGACGGTGAGCGGGCAGCCCATCTTCAGATACGTGTCGACGCGGAACCCGTGACTCTTGCCGAGTTCGTCGAGCGCAGTGAGCCAGTGCTCGGAGTGCGAACCACCCGCGAGCGCGATGGTTCTGTCTGCATCGGCGTCGCCATAGGTGCAGTGGACGACGTCCCGCTCGAGAAAATCGGCGATACAGCCGTCGAGCGTACTGGCCGGAAGGTCCAGTGGCGCATCGAAGATCGAGGGAACCATCGACGCCTTGGGTACTTCGGCACCGTCGGTGAGCGCGAGTGCGCCGGGATGGGTCGGGAGGTCGAGGGTGTCGACCGCCCGCTGGCCCGTCGTCTGGCTGCTCGCGTACGACTGCCAGGCGACTGAAGCGGCGAGGACCGCGGCAGCGGTGACGACGCATGCCAGGACGGTGTACCGGCGCGAGCGGCCTCCGCGCTCCACCGGAACCTCGACCAGGCGCCGGAGTGCAAGCGCCCCCGCGACGGAGAGGGCGATGATCAGTGCCCCGCCGAGCAGGCCGGCTTCGGGGCGTCCGGTGATCACGAGTGCAAACACCAGAATCGGCCAGTGAATCAGGTACAGCGCGAATGCGAACGAGCCGAGCCACGTCAGTGCCGGATGGGCGAGCGTCTTCGACGTCCAAGGTGTGTCGTCGCCGACTCCGGACAGTATCAACGCAAGAGTGGCCAGCACCGGTACCAGCGCCCACGGGCCGGGGAACTGCTGGGCGCCGTCGAGCACTATGCCGCACAACAGGATCGACGAAAGCCCCGCCCAGCCGATCGTCGCTCTGACCGAGAACGGCAGGGATGCGATCTGCCGACTGCGCGTGCTGGTCATCAGAACGGCCAGCAGACCACCGAGGGCCAATTCCCACAACCTGGCGCCGGAGTCGTAGTACGCCCAGGCTTGGTGACGCGAAGATTTGGCGAGTGCGTAGAGAAAAGATCCTGCGGTCAGAACCAGAAGGGTGACCGCGAGTGACGGGCGGAAATAGTTGGGATTCACGCGTGAAGCCACATAAGCGATCACGGAGACGAGTGCGATGGCCAGGAGATAGAACTGACCTTGCACGGCCATCGACCACAGGTGCTGCAGGGGAGTGACCGAGCCGTCGGCGGCCAGGTAGTCGCTTGCGGTGCTGGCGAGCTGCCAGTTCTGGAAGAACCCGAGCACCGCGATCAGTTGATCGCCCAGATCGGCCCAGCGTGTGCGTGGCAGCAGCAACGCGGTCCCCAGTGCGGTCAAAATGCTGACCACCGCGATAAGGGGGAACAGCCGCAGAAACACCCGCCGCAGTGCCGGGACCGGGTTGAGTGAACCCCCGGCTTCGGCGCGTCGAACCAGTGAGCCGACGAAGAAGTATCCGGACAGAACCAGGAAGACGTCCACCCCGCCCGATACCCGTCCGAACCACACGTGGAATACGACCACCAAACCGATGGCGAGGCCACGCAGTCCGTTCAGGTCTTGTCGGTGCGGTGTTGTTGCCCGTTCTTCGTTCGGCCGGTCGATCGTGGCGACCGAGCCTTGTTCGCCCGGTGACGACGGTTGACGCGAGAACTGCATGCTGAAGTAAGGCTCCGGGCGTTGAAGGGACGCCCCGAGGTTACCCGGAAGTCTCCGGCGTCGATTCCTCGAGTTCGGTTACCAGCGCGTTCACGGCTTGTCGCAGGCGATGCGGTGTTCCGGAACTGATGGACGTCCACTCGGTGCCGTCGGCAGCCCGAGTAGTCGAACCCACGAGCCGGCCGGCCAAGGTGTCGTACACAGTCACTGCGCCGGTCATGAGCGTCGTCGCTCCCAAACTGTGTGGTATTCCAACCAATTCGGCGAAGGCGGTGCATGTGACGATTGCGCTACCCAGTTGGCGCGCGTCGTCTTCGGGTATCCCGGCGTTGATCAAGGCCGAGGTCACGCTGTCTGCATCCGGGCCGGCGCCGAATGCCAGGCTGAGCATCTCGGTCGGTGCGTTGATCACGGCAATCGGCATTGCTTCGGCGCTGCCGAGCGCGGTGACGACGGGTGCAGCTGGTTCGGCGGTGACGCTGCACAATGCGAACGAAGAATCGGTTGAAGTTGCTTCGACACAAAGGAATTCGCCCTGTGCGACGCAGAGGCGTGAAATCCTTCCACCGACATGCCGACGCAGCGCCAACTCCCACTTGGGGTGGGTCAGGACGCGTAGGCGGGCGCTGAGTTCGTGATGGATCTCCCCGCCGGGGAGGAGATCGCGCTCGGAGAGTGAATCTGCCGCGGACTGCATCGCCATACGGTGAGCGCTCGCACTGGCGTGAACCGTCGCGCCACCGAGAACCACGGGAAGCGCATCGAGCCCGAGTCGCTCACGTACATAGTCCATTTCGTCCTGTGACAGGGCGACGACAGGCAAATTCCACCCATCAGGTGAGGTGCCGAGGTCCACCATCAACGCTCTGCAGTTTCGAGTGCGCCACCGATCACGGACGGGATGACTGTTCGGCCGTCGGCGAAGTGCTCGAAGTGCTTCAGATAATCAGGTGTGTCGTGCTCGGTCTCGTCTTCAGATTGGGCCGCATGACGGCCGCCGGCGATCGGCGCAGATCCGCCTGCGGTTCGGGCCGGATCCACTTTGACGGTATCGACGGTGCCCTGAACCGGCGAGGTCACGGGGTTCTGGCGCGCGGCGCTCTGGCCGGTGGAGGGATCCGGAAGAGCGTGCCGGCCGGTGCTGCTGCTCGACGACGAGCCCGCGAATGCTCCGGCTCCGGTGGTCGCGGAAGCTGCGCTGACCTGTGCCGTTGCCCGACTTGCCGAGGGGGTGCCGAACAGTGATGGTGTGGAAGCGCCGAGTCTCGCACCGCCGAGTCCTGCGCCACCGAGCCCTGCGCCGCCCAGTCCGGTGAGTCCTGCTCCGGCCGTCGCGAGAGTTGATGCGGCAGTGGTGGCGCCCGTGACGGCGGTGGTCGCGGCACTGACGGCGGCCGACGCTCCACCGGAGATGGCACCGGCCTGTGAGGCAGCGGCGGCAAATACCGGGTTGGAAGCTACGGATGCGACAGCAGCGGTTGCGGCGCGCACGGGATCCGCGATTACGTCAGCGAGCGTTGATGCCGCTTGCACGACGGACTGTCGTGCAGCACTGCCTGGGCTTTCGGCCGAAGCGGATGCCCCAGCTGTGGGTTCCGCGATGGACGGTGGTGAATCGAAGTTCTGCTGCACGGCCAGATGCGTCGTTGCGGCGTCGTACGTTTCCATCGTCACCGCCGCTCGAATTTTGAGTGCTTCTTCGGCAGCCTCGGCGGCAGCGGCCCCGCCGACCAGGGCCCCGCCGATGGAGTACGCGGCGACCTTGGCCGCTTGAACCGCCGTGATCTCCGCCAGGGACGGCATGGCCAGGGTGGCGACGGTGTAGGAACCGGACTGCACTTGGGCTTTACCAGCGGTTTCTCCCGCGAGCAGCGCGGCCGAGGCAGCCCATTCCTGGAACGGTGCGAACTTGCTCAACGCGGCATCCGCGGCTTCTCCTGACCACCCGGTGCGAAGGTCCGCCATCACGCGAGAGATGGACGCAGCGGTGTCGGTCAGTCCGGACGACACGGTGGACCAGGCCCCGGCCGCCACACCGAGAGGGACCGGCCCGGCCCCGGCGACCAGTGCTGCAGAGTTGGGTGCTGCGCCCCGTGGATACCAGATGACGCCGGTGATGCCGACCATTGTTCTTCCCCCCAGGAAGTGTGACTGTGTTGCCGAGTTGCCGAGTTACCGAGTTACCGAGTTACCGAGTTCGATTTCTGTCGATCAGATCGGTGCGGCTGCCAGGCTGGACTTGGTGAGCTGGTCTTCGAGCTCGTAGGCAGCTGCATTCTTGCGCAGAGCTGCCGCAGCCTCGGTGAGCTCCTCGATTGCCCGATCGGTGGACGAGGCAAGGCTGCCCGAGATGGTGTTGAAGTAATTTGCCGCGCTACCGGACACTTCTTCGGATCCGGCTGGGAGAACGCGTAGCGTCGGCTGCGCAGTAGAGACGATTCCGCGCAATCGCGTCGCCGCAGACTCGAGTTCCATTGCGGCGGCAACTAGGGCTTGAGGGTCGACGTACATAGTGCCGAACTCCTTCCTGACCAGGGCGGATAAGTGGCCGGGAGGTCGTGCACACAGCCGTAGAAATCCCCCCGCACATAGTTTGATGCATACCGGCCGCTTTTGGTTCCCCCGAAATCGGACGACTTTGCCCTCAGCCCCAGCCGAGTTCGTGCAATCTGTCTTCTTCGATGCCGAAGTAGTGCGCGATCTCGTGGATGACGGTCACGGCAACCTCGTGAACAACCTCGTCCTCGGATGCACAGATGTCGAGTATCGAATCGCGGAAAATAGTGACCGTGTCCGGCAGGTACCCACCGTAATGAGAATCCCGCTCGGTCAGAGCGACGCCCTGATACAAACCGAGCAGCCCCGGTTCTTCCTCGTCACGTGCTTCGACAAGCACCACGACGTTGTCGATGGCCTTGGCAAGTTCGGGCGGAATCAGATCGAGCGCCTCGCCGACCAGTTCCTCGAACCGGTCGGGCGTCATAGTCACCGTCATGGCTTACGACGGCGGAGCTGCGCCGGGCAACGGCGTCGGCAGCGACCGACCTTCCGGTGCAGCGGGTGGCGGGACCGGAGCGGCGCCGTTGATCAGGATTTCGCCCTTGGCGCTTCCGGTGATCGCGGCAAACCCGCCGGTTTCGACCTCTTTGCCGATCGAACAATTGACTCGGCGGCTACCGGCCAACCAGCTTTCCAGTGAAATGTTGTCCCAGAACAGCGTCAGCGTCTTGTCGCGAAGCGCGTCTGCGGAACCAAGGTACTCGTTGGACGCCTGAGTGCAGACGCCCTCGAGGTAACGGTCCTGATCTTCGACCGACGGCATTGCGCCCGGGAATTGAGTGCCGAGGTCGATCACCGAAATAACCTCGTATGCATGCGGTTTCGCGCAATCGACCGGATCGGTCGGGAGGTTCTGGTTGATGCCGATGCACGTGCCGACGTCCCACACGTTCGACTGGTCCTGGTCCGCCACGCGGCCCACGAACGGTTGTAGTTCGCCGGTCGTGGTCGAGAACTGCAAGCCGCAACGCAGTGCGCGCTCGCCCGAAGCCCAACCCGATTCGCTCGGGAACATCAGGCCGACGCTGAACTTGCCCTTGGGATCGAACTTCGAATCGAGGTAGGACATGACGATGGGTGTGCAGTGCTCGTCGCGGAGTTCGGCGAATCGAAGGGCGCCCGGGTACCGGGAACCGGGGCCGAACTCGGCGCCGGGGAACACCGAGAGGTCGAGTGGTCCGGCAACCTCGAAGCGGTGTTCAGTTCCGCACTGAACCTTTGACATGTCCGTGCGGTCCCCGCCCGACTCGGTCGCAGGCGTCCAGTTGAGGCAGTCGCCGGCCGCAGCCGCGGTGAAGGCGTCGTCGCGAGTAGATCCCGTCGCTGCTGGACCGCCACCACTGACACTGACCGAGGACGAGTCGTCCTTGTTCAATCCACCGGAAATCGCGATCGTTGCGATCGCGGCGACCACCGCACCTACCGCCACAGCAGCCAGGACCCGACGGGTGCGACTCGCTGAGACAGTTTTCTTCGCCGGCGTCCCCTGGGGATCTGCCGGATCTGGCGACTTCTCGATCTTGTCTTCGGACATCGATTCCATCATGCCTGTTGCCGTGGCGATATCGAACCTTCACTACAAAACTCACAAACGCGTCTGTGAGTATTTTGTAGTCATGAGCGAAAACACCCCACTCGATCCCGAGGCTGTCGAGCTGGCGGGCCGGCTCTTCGACATGGCACGAACCGGCGACGCGGCCGGGCTGGCGTCGTACGTCGATGCTGGAGTTCCCGTCAATCTGACCAACGAGAGTGGCGACACGCTCGTCATGTTGGCGGCGTATCACGGTCACGCTGACGCCGTCGTTGCCTTGATCGAGCGCGGCGCCGACGTCAACCGGCCCAACGACAAGAACCAGACACCCCTCGCCGGAGCCGTCTTCAAGGGCGAGGATGCGGTGGTGAAAGCGCTGGTGAGCGGGGGAGCCGACCCGAAAGGTGGACACCCGACTGCCGTCGACGCGGCTCGGATGTTCGGACGCGAGGACTACCTGAGTCTGCTCGAATCGTGATCTCCCCCTCTCCGACATGGACGTGACCGTCGGCGAGCTGCGGTGAGTGGGTAAAGTTCGAAGTCGTGATTGACCTCAAGTTTCTCCGTGAGAACCCCGAAATCGTCCGCGAGTCGCAGCGCACCCGTGGAGAAGATCCAGGACTGGTCGACGCTCTGCTCGAAGCCGACGCGTCCCGACGCGCTGCCGTTCTGACCGGAGACAACCTCCGCGCAGAGCAGAAGGCCTTCGGCAAGAAGGTCGGACAGGCATCTCCGGAGGAGCGTCCCGCGCTGCTCGAGGGTTCCAAGGAACTGGCGGCCAAGGTCAAGGAAGCCGAGGCCGCGCAGCACGAGGCGCAGGCCGCGCTCGACTCCGCACACCGCGCGATTTCCAACGTCGTACAAGAAGGTGCGCCGGCCGGCGGCGAGGACGATTACATCGTGCTCGAACACGTCGGTGAGATTCCGAAGTTCGACTTCGAGCCGAAGGATCACCTCGAGCTGGGCGAGTCGCTCGGCCTGATCGACATGGAACGCGGCGCCAAGGTTTCGGGTTCGCGCTTCTACTTCATGACCGGCTACGGGGCCATGCTCCAGCTCGGACTGCTGCAGTTGGCGGCGCAGAAGGCGATCGCCAACGGATTCACGATGATGATTCCGCCGGTGCTCGTACGCCCGGAAATCATGGCGGGCACCGGGTTCCTCGGTGCTCACTCGGACGAGATCTACCACTTGCAGGATGACGACCTGTACCTCGTCGGAACTTCCGAGGTACCCATGGCCGGCTACCACTCGGGCGAGATCCTCGAACTGAACGAAGGCCCGAAGCGTTACGCCGGTTGGTCCTCGTGCTTCCGCCGTGAGGCCGGCAGTTACGGGAAGGACACCCGCGGCATCATCCGTGTCCATCAGTTCGACAAGGTAGAGATGTTCACGTACTGCCGTCCCGAGGATGCCGACGCCGAACACCAGCGTCTCCTCGGCTGGGAGCGAGACATGTTGGCGGCCATCGACGTTCCTTACCGCGTGATCGACGTCGCCGGCGGAGATCTCGGTTCTTCGGCTGCGCGTAAATTCGACTGCGAGGCATGGGTTCCGACGCAGGGCACCTACCGCGAGCTGACATCGACGTCCAACTGCACGACTTTCCAGGCCCGCCGCCTCGGAGTTCGGTACCGCGACGAGAACGGCAAGCCGCAGACGGCTGCCACTCTCAACGGCACCCTGGCAACGACGCGCTGGATCGTGTCGATTCTCGAGAACCATCAGCAGGCCGACGGCTCGGTGCGAGTGCCCGAGGCATTGGTGCCGTTCGTCGGCACGGATGTGCTTCGCTGACACACTGAACAAACACAATCAGGGCCGCGACGGACTCCGTCGCGGCCCTGATTCGTACTTTCGTACTGGTAGGTTTGGAACTTTTTCTGAACTGGCGGAATATCATATTTTTCCCGCCGATTGACGAGTTGACCACCAAAAGCGTTGTCGATAGACCGCTTTGGCGTTAGTTTTGCGTTCAATCGGGCTTCCATACCCTGCTTTTCCATCCCCCGTCAGGTGATGTGAGGGTGAGTCCGGGGTGAATTGGACAAGTGTCTTGCCAAAAGTAGTACACGTACTAGTTTTTTCGTTATGTTGTGACGGCGCGCACACGTTTTGTCCGAATCCACTGCTTATGTTTGCCCTTCCGAAGGAAGTGCCCATGCCCCAAATCTCTCAGTTGCGGCGATTCGCCGTGCCCATAACCGGAACCGCCATGGTCGCGGGGATGCTGCTGATCGGCACGCCCGCATCCGCCGCGATCTCGACCACCGGTTTCAAAACAGCGTGTGTCGCAGGCTCCATCATCGGAGACGTCCACAAGGTCACCGACAACCTCATCACGGTCGACGCACCCGCTTCTGTCCAACCCGGCGAGACTTTCACCTACCGAATTCAGCCGAGCGGAACGTCGTATCCAGACAAGGATTCCGGCGCGACGACTACGAACCTGTCACGTCTCAAGGTCGACTACGCAATCCCGGCCAACGCGACGTTCGTTTCCGCGGCCGTCGTCGCGGGCACCTCGGTCGGACTCGACAGCGTCGCACCGAATGTTCTCAGGGTCAACGACTCTGGCAACGTCGACGGTAGCGGCGGGATCCTTCGGCTGTCCGGAAACAACCAGGTGATCGGCAACAGTCCGACGACGAGTACCAACTCGGAGGGAGGTATTCGAGTACCGAAGTCCAAGAAGAACCTCGATGGCTCGACAAACGGCAACGGAGACACCTGGTTCCGGCTTCCCGCAGTCGACGTGACAATGGTCGCTGGTGCGACGGGAGTGATCCAACCGAAGGTGAGGACCGCGGGTACGGCCGGCAACCTCGGTGCCAGCGAAAACTTCAGCACTCAGCTCGCAAAGGCGAGTTTCCTTGGTACACAGTGGGCGCCGACCCGTTGCTCGCCCCGCGAGAACAAGGACACCACACCGCTCAATGCCGGCGCGGGTCCGCTCGCGACAATCAGCATTGCTTCGGCTCCGGTCGATGTCGAGACCACGACGTCGCTCTCGGTTCCGGCGACGGCGATCACGGGTACGGCGGTTGATCTGACTGCGACGGTTGCTCCGAACAATGCTGTGGGTACGGTGCAGTTCAAGTCGAACGGCACTGCGATCGGTTCGCCGGTGACGGTTTCCGGTGGAACCGCGACGCTGTCACATTCCTTCGATGCCGCTGGCGCTCAGAGTGTTACCGCTGACTTCACCGCCGGTGCAGGGTTTGTCAGCTCCTCGGCGTCCGCTCAGACGGTGCCCGTTTCGGATCCGGCTCCGGTCGATGTCGAGACCACGACGTCGCTCTCGGTTCCGGCGACGGCGATCACGGGTACGGCGGTTGATCTGACTGCGACGGTTGCTCCGAACAATGCTGTGGGTACGGTGCAGTTCAAGTCGAACGGCACGGCCATTGGTTCGCCGGTGGCAGTCTCCGCGGGTGTTGCGACATTGAG
>NZ_MUZB01000003.1:0-101253 GCF_002076325.1 Rhodococcus sp. 66b | reverse complement strand
TTCACCGCCGGTGCAGGGTTCGTCAGCTCCTCGGCGTCCGCTCAGACGGTGACGGTGTCCGATCCGGCTCCGGTCGACAAGGCGACGAAGACGGTTCTGAGCGTTCAGGGTGAAGCCAAGGTCGGACTGCCTGTTGATCTCTTCGCGACAGTGTCCGAAGATCCCTCGGACGCCCTGGTGCCGTCCGGCGGAACGGTTCAGTTCAAGATCGGTGGAGTCGATCAGGGTGCCCCGGTTGCGGTTGTTGACGGAGTTGCCAAGCTGCCGCACGTGTTCGGAGCAGAAGGCAACTTTGTAGTCTCGGCTGTATTCAGTGGCTCCGGCGTGTTCACGTCGTCCACCGCGGAATCCGTCGACGTCAATGTCACGGTTCCGACCCCGTCGGATGTCGAAAGCTCTACGTCGTTGACGGCTCCGTCTTCGGCAAAGGTCGGCACGTCGGTGCAGCTGAAGGCTGTGGTCAGTTCTTCCGGCGCGACGTCGGGAACCGTCCAGTTCTTCGATGGAACGACTCCGATCGGAACGGCCGTCGATGTTGTCGGTGGGCAGGCTGTGTTGAGCCACACCTTCACCACGACCGGCAACCATTCGATCACCGCGGTCTACAGCGGAGCCCAGGGCGTCACGGGTTCCACGTCGACTGCATCGGTTGTGGACGTCGGTAACGGGGGCGGTGACTTCGGTTCGCTCGGATCGTTGTCGCTGCCGTTCGGGTCCTGATTCTCCGATGATGTGATGCCCCTTGCGTCCGACGGGTGCAAGGGGCATCGCTCTTCGCGAATCGATGATTGGTCGTTAGCAGAACTATCGGCAATTCGTGAATATTTGTCTGAAATAACTGATACAAGTACTACTTTCGACGGGTACTGTACGAGCGTCCAGCTCCATTCTGATTTCCGCTCTGTTCGAGTGACCTCCTTCCGTGCGGTTCCCGATCCACGTCTGTTGCTAGCTGAGGAGAGTTCGTGTTGGTGAGAAGAAGTTCCGCGGTTGTGGTGGCAGCGTTGGTCGGTGGCGTGCTGGTGGCAGGTGGTGTTGCTTCGGCTGCTCCGACGTCATCTCCCGCGGTGGAGAACACGATCGGGTTCAAGCTGGGTTGCGATGGTTACGAGCACCCTGGCTTGGGCAGCATCTCCGACGAATTCCACTCCACGGGCGTGACCATCTCGGCTCCGGAGAAGGTCGCGGCGGGGTCGACGTTCACCTACCGAGTCCAGCCAGGTGCGATGACTGTTCCCACGAGTGGTCATGCGGGGCGTTCGGCGATCAGGTGGACACGGATGAAGTACGACTTCGACATTCCTGCGGGGGTGTCGTTGGTCGATGCTCAGGTAGTGGCGGGTACGTCGTCGAATTTGTCGGGTGCGGCGCCCTCGGTAATTCGAATCAACGACGGTGGTTCGCCGGATGCTGCGGGCACTCACTTGCGTATTTCGGGGAACAATCAGACTGCTGACTCCAATGGCGGTGGTGGAAACGGTCCGAGTACAAGTAAGAACGATGATGGCGGAATCGGCGCGGAGGCTGGAAAGACTTTCCGGTTGCCGGCGATCGATGTGACGGTGATTGCGGGTGGTGCGGGTAGCACTGTGCAGCCGAAGTTAAGGGTGACGGATGGCAATTCGGGATCCTTTGATTCTCCGAAAAATGCCTTCACCTTCTTGCAGCGCGAGAAGGACGTCTTCACCGTCGCATACTGGGAGAGGTACAACTGCTCTCCGCATGACTCACGCAGCGCGGGATTGAATGCGGGTGGTCAGGCATTGGCCACCGTCAACGTCGTCTCGCAGGTGGCGACCACGACCGCAGTGACGTCCGGCGCGTCGGCAACGATCGGTCAATCGACGGATTTGATTGCGCAGGTCTCCCCGGCGCCGACAGGCGGCACCGTTCAGTTCAAGGATGGCGGGACTGACATCAGCGCCCCGGTGGCCGTCGTCAATGGCGTTGCCACACTGCCACATACATTCACCGCGGCGGGAGATCACTCCATCACCGCTGTGTACGACGGAGTTCTCGAGTTCTTGACCTCAACGTCACCTGCGCGCACAGTGAGCGTGGCTGCTGCCGATGTACAGACGACCACGGCGCTGACAGTTCCGAGCAGCGCCGTCGAGCAGACCTCGGTCGCGCTGACCGCAAACATCTCTCCGGCAACTGACGGCGGAACGGTCCAGTTCAAGGACGGTGGCACAGACATCGGCGGACCGATCGCGGTGACTGCCGGCGGAGCGACCCTGGATCACACGTTCACTACGACGGGATCGCACTCGATCACTGCGGTCTACTCAGGCACTGCCGGTTTTGGTGGTTCGACCGCGCAAGCTCAGACCATCGAGATCTCGAGCTCCGCGCTGAGTACGACTACAACGCTTCAAGTTCCGGCTGCTGCGATCACGGGCAGCGCGGTTGATCTGACTGCGACGGTTGCTCCGAACAATGCGGTGGGCACGGTGCAGTTCAAGTCGAACGGCACGGCCATTGGTTCACCGGTGACAGTTTCCGGTGGGACTGCGACGCTCTCGCATTCGTTCGATGCTGCTGGCGCTCAGAGCATTACGGCTGACTTCACCGCCGGTGCAGGCTTCGTCAGCTCCTCGGCATCGGCCCAGACGGTGACGGTGTCCGATCCGGCTCCCATCGATGTGGAGACGACGACGTCGCTCTCGGTTCCCGCTACGGCAATCACGGGTGCGGCGGTTGATCTGACTGCGACCGTGGCTCCGAACAACGCTGTCGGTACGGTGCAGTTCAAGTCGAACGGCACGGCGATCGGTTCCCCGGTCACGGTGTCCGGTGGGACTGCGACGCTCTCGCATTCGTTCGATGCTGCTGGCGCTCAGAGCATTACGGCTGACTTCACCGCCGGTGCAGGCTTCGTCAGCTCCTCGGCATCGGCCCAGACGGTGACCGTTTCGGATCCGGCTCCCATCGATGTCGAGACCACGACGTCGCTCTCGGTTCCCGCTACGGCAACTACGGGTGCGGCTGTTGATCTGACGGCGACCGTGGCTCCGAACAACGCTGTGGGCACGGTGCAGTTCAAGTCGAACGGCACGGCCATTGGTTCACCGGTGACAGTTTCCGGTGGGACCGCGACGCTCTCGCATTCGTTCGATGCTGCTGGCACTCAGAGTGTTACGGCTGACTTCACTGCCGGTGCTGGCTTTGTGAGTTCGTCGGCGTCGGCTCAGACGGTGACCGTTTCGGATCCGGCTCCGGTCGATGTCGAGACCACGACGTCGCTCTCGGTTCCTGCTACGGCAACTACGGGTGCGGCGGTTGATCTGACTGCGACGGTTGCTCCGAACAATGCTGTGGGCACGGTGCAGTTCAAGTCGAACGGCACGGCCATTGGTTCACCGGTGACAGTTTCCGGTGGGACCGCGACGCTCTCGCACATCTTCGATGCTGCTGGTGCTCAGAGCATTACCGCGGACTTCACCGCTGGTTCCGGATTCAAGAACTCGGTTGCGAGTGCGAAGTCAGTTCAGGTGAGTGTTGCCGACCAGGAATCCGTCGTCGAACTGAATATCCCCACCGATGCCAAAACTGGTGTGGGGACCGACTTGTGGGCAACAGTCCGAACGTCGTCGGATGACGCTGTCGGCGTCGGAACCGTGCAGTTCTACGACGGTGGCGTCGCGATCGGCGGTCCTGAACCGGTTACGGCCGGCGCTGCTGGTCTGTCGCATACGTTTACCTCTGCGGGTGCGCACAGCATCACGGCGGTTTACTCGGGAGGAGCCGGTGTAGTCGGGTCCTCGGCCCAGGCGCGGACGGTGAATGTGACGGACCCTGCGCCTTCGGATGTCACCACGGAGACTGTGGTGACGGTGCCTGCCGATGGTGTGGTGAACAAGTCGGTGACCCTGTCGGCGACTGTCAGTTCGGTGCAGAATGGTGGAACGGTGCAGTTCATGGATGGGGACACCCCGATCGGTGACGCTGTGCCAGTGGTCAACGGGATCGCGGCGCTGAACCACACCTTCACCACAACCGGCGCGCATTCGATTTCGGCAATCTACAGCGGCGCAGCCGGATTCACAGGCTCCACCTCGGCGGCCCACGCAATTCAGATCAAGGCTGCAACCGGTGGTGGCACGGGCAGCCTCGGTTCAGGCAGCGCTGGCTCGAGCGATTTCCTTCCCTTCGGTTCCTGACCGAAGCGGTTCAGGTCGCGGCCCCGAGGCAGTATCCCTCGGGGCCGATCGACAGGGTGAACTGCATCGACCGTGAGTTACCGGTTCCGTCGCTGACGGGCAGGGTGACACGGACGTAGTCGCCGCGAACCGGAGTGACTGTTGCAGCGTCGGCGTCGAAAGACTTGATACCGGCCAGCTGATTCGGATCGAGCTTGAGTGGCGGCTGGCCGGTGGCGCCGGTGCCGTCGGGATCCCACGGGCTGTTGCCGGGGCAGATCAGTGGATAGAACGTCTCGACGTCGCGGGTATTGACCGGCCGTCCCGTGGCGCGTGAGAGAAACCGGACGACGGCGTGGGAAGCGTCGGCCGCGGTGTAGAAGTTTGATTGCCCCGCAGGGAAGACGAACGGGCACGCATAGCCGGAAGCGATCTCCGAGCGCTTGGCGGCGACGGAGAGTCCGTCTCCACTCCAGGTGACCGCGTACTGGCCGTCGACGCCTGGTGCGGCGATGGCCGTCAAGATGGCGGGCACATCCGAGTATCGGTCGGCAATTGTTGTGGGCGGCATCGTCCAGCATGCGTTCGTGAGCGCGTCGACGTCCAAAGACACCAGGTCCGTTGCCCAGGCCGCCAAGGCCGGCGCAGCAGCCGGATTACCGGGCACGTCACCAACCGGAGGTGGCGCGACCGGCGCGGCGGGCGCAGTGGTGGTCGTGGGCGCGAGAGTGGTTGTCGTCGTGGTTTCCGTCGTAGGCGGAGACGGTTCGTCCGTCAGGATTCCTGTCCGTCCGTCGTCCTCACATGCGGTTATCGCCAACGTCATGGCGAGTGCGACTGCCCCCACTGCCGCTCGTCCTGCCGACTTCATTCGTTCTTACGCCCCTTTTGCGACATTCTGACCAACATCCACCCCATAACTGCTGCGGGTCAGATCACGGATTCCCGTCTACGCTAGCGAACTGTGGATCCCGTTTACAGAACAGTCATCGGCATCGCCCGTACCGTCTTCGCTTTCGAGGGCCTGAAGTTCTCCGTCAAGGGAGAGCAGAACATCCCGGCGTCCGGTGGCGCCGTGATCGCGATCAACCACACCGGATACATGGACTTCACGTATGCGGGACTGCCGGCGCGGACCCCCAAGCGCTACATCCGGTTCATGGCGAAGAAGGAGGTCTTCGACAACAAGATCTCCGGACCGATCATGCGGGCCCTCAAGCACATCCCGGTCGACCGCGGCGCGGGCGCCGACTCCTACAAGGCGGCCGTAGATTTCCTGAAGCGCGGTGAATTGGTGGGCGTGTACCCCGAAGCGACGATCAGTCGGAGCTTCGAGATCAAGGAATTCAAGTCCGGAGCCGCCCGGATGGCAATCGAGGCGGGCGTACCGATCGTTCCCGTCGTCATCTGGGGCGCTCAGCGCGTGTGGACGAAGGGTTATCCGAAGCGGTTGGGCCGCACCAACACTCCCATCTCGATTGCCGTCGGCGAGCCGATTGCACCTTTCGAGCCGGCGAGTGAGCTGACGGCGAAGCTGCGGTCGACGATGCAGGAGTTGCTACTCGATCTGCAGAAGGACTACGACCATCCCGCCGGCGAGTACTGGGTACCGGCCCGCCTCGGTGGCAGCGCGCCGACGCTCGAGCAGGCCGACAAGATGGATGCCGACGAGGCCGAGGCGAAAGCCAAAGCACGTGAGGCGCGGAAGTCCGAAGGCTGACCCATGTCCTTCGAACCCGTTTACACCGCCGTCGAGGTAGTCGCGCGTGGTCTGAGCGGTTTCCAGGGCGTGAAAGTCACCCGCACCGGGACGGAACACGTCCCGGTGTCCGGCGGTGCCGTCATCGCGATCAACCACACGAGTTACCTCGATTTCATACCGGCGGCCCTGGCGGTCGGCACCGCGAAACGCAAGCTCAGAGTGATGGCCAAGGCTGAGCTGGCGGACAACAAGGTCCTCGGCTTCCTTATGCGTGGATGCGGCGTCATCGAAGTGGACCGCTCCGCCGGAGCGCAGGCGTATCGAGCCGGAGTCGACGCCCTCGAGCGTGGCGAATTGGTGGGCGTCTACCCGGAAGCGACGATCAGTCGGAGCTTCGAGATCAAGGAAATGAAATCCGGAGCAGCTCGGATGGCCATCGACGCCGGCGTGCCGATAATTCCGCTGATCGTCTGGGGCGCCCAGCGGATCGTCACCAAGGGCGGACCGAAAAATCTGGGCCGCAATCATTTCCCGATCTCGGTGGAGGTGGGCGCACCGATCGATCCGGTCGAACCCGCCGAAGCGCTCAGCGAGATCCTGCGCATCGAGATGGATGCAATCCTGCGCCACGTTCAGGACGGGTTCGTGCACGAGCCCGGGGCGTACTGGGTGCCTCGCCGACTCGGCGGTGGCGCGCCGACGCCGGCGGAAGCCGCGGCCATGGATGCCCAGGAGCGCGCGAAGCGGGCGCGCTGAATAGACGGCGCTTGCGCTGATGCGGTCAGTACACAGCGTTGGCTCCGTACTCGGCCTGCGCACTCGTGAAGCCCTCGTACTCGAGCTGTTCGATCAGTCCTGACCTGGAGAACGACGTCATCTCGAGGTACTGCTCGGCACTCAGCGCAGCCTGCTTGTTCCAATCGGCGTTCAAATTGTCTACTGCGTACGTCGCATCCTCCGTGGAGAAACCTTCGTACTCGAGCTGTTCGATCAGTCCGCTGCGGGAGAAGGCAGTCATGTCGATGTACTGCTGGGCGGATCGGACGGCGTTGCGCTGACCGGAGCTGACCTGCGGCCTGGCCGGGGCAGGCGCAACTGTCGGAGTGACCACAGGTGCGGGCGCCTGGTACGTGGTCGTCGTGGGCTCCGCCACCTTGCTGGATGGCGGGGCAGGAGCAGCGGTCGGCGAACTGACGATCGGTGCGACAGAGGCGCGCGACGTAACGGCACTGGTAGTGGCCTGTAAGGCGCTCGAGCTCGGTGCAGCGCTGGTGGTTTTTGCGTCGTCCTTGTCTCGTCCGCCGAGAATGCCTGCGACGACGAGCAACGCGACGACTGCACCCGCAATCCACGGCCACTTCTTCGACTTCTTGGTCTCAGGTTGCGGTTGTGGCGGAATCTGGAATGGAGGCTGTGAGCCCCCGTAAGGCGGCGGCAGATCGGGTGGCACGGACATGGGGTGTTCTCCTTGAGAAGGTTGATCGTCTCGGGTTCGAGGACGAAAGGACCCTGAGTCAGGTGCGCCGAAGGAGCAGGGCAGCGGTACCCAGGTAAGGCCGAATGTCTGGTTCTCCCGCAATAGATACCAGACCGGTCGGACTGAAATGTGATTTGCGGGAATCTCTCGGGGTTCGCGATCTCCGGTGAGGACGCGCGAAGCGGGCGCGCTGAGCGAGACCGTCGTACCGGGCAGGCACAATGGCGGTGTGAGCCCAGACCGTCGTATCAGCCCTGACCGCCCAACCTTGGTTGCGACCGATGTCGACGGCACCCTCATCGATCACGACGAGTTGGTCAGTGCCCGCACCCGCGCCGCCGTGCATGCCGTCGTCGAATCCGGCACGCCGTTCCTGCTGGCAACCGGGCGTCCTCCGCGATGGATTTCGCCAGTCGTCGAAGGTTTGGGATACGCGCCACTCGCCGTCTGCGCCAATGGAGCCGTTGTCTACGACAGCTACGCCGACCGCGTCCTCAGCGCCGCGACCTTGTCGGTCGACGCACTCACCGAACTCTCCGAGTTGGCTCTGGTTGCACTTCCCGGGTCGGGATTGGCCGCGGAACGGGTGGGGGAGAGCGCACACGACGCCGCCACCCCACAGTTCGTCAGCTCACCAGATTACGAACACGCCTGGCTCAACCCGGACAACACCGAGATGTCCGAGGACGAAGTGCTTGCGGCGCCGGCCGTCAAACTCCTGATTCGCCGTCCAGGCATGACCAGCACGGCGATGTACGACACGCTCGCCCCGCACGTCGGTGCGCTCGCCGACATGACGTACTCCACCGAGAACGGACTGATCGAACTCTCGGCGCCGGGAATCACGAAGGCGTCCGGCCTGGTTGCCGCCGCTGAAAGGTTCGGCTTCGACCTGTCGGGTCTGGTTGCCTTCGGGGACATGCCCAACGACATCCCGATGCTGGGGATGGCACGCCTCGGCGTTGCCATGGGCAACGCTCACCCCGAAGCCAAAGCCGCAGCCGACGAGGTCACCGACACCAATTCGGCGCACGGGGTCGCAAAAGTCCTCGAGCGCTGGTGGTCGTAGAACCCACCAGCGCCCGAGGACGTGTACTGCTCGAGTGTCAGCCGACAGGCGCGCTGTTGGCCATTTCCTGGGCAAAGGTCTCGTTGTAGGTCTTGAGGACCTTCGTGACCATGCCGGTGATCTGGTTGAAGATCAGCGAACCGTTCTCGAAGTCGCTGCGCAGGCCGTCCGGGATCGAGTATTCGTCCGAGATCGGCAATCCGAGTTCACCCGCGTCGGAACCGAAGCTCTGCCACGACTTGAAGATCTCGCCGAGCACGGTGAACACTCCGCCGTTGGGTGAGGTGTAGACAGCGCCGTTCTGGAACAACGCACCCTGGTTGCCGAGCTTCGCCTGCAGGATTCCGGACAGCGCCTGGCCGAGGCGTCCGAGGTCACCACCTTCGGCGATCCACTTCTGCGCGAGCGGTGAATTGTCGGTGATCTTCAGAATCTGGGTGACCAGATCCGGGATCGACGATCCGGTGCCACCGGTGACCGTGTCGACCGGAGTGGTCGGCTTGGGCGCAGGCGTCGACGGATTGGAGGGGTTCGACGGGTTCAACGATCCCCCGATATTCGCGGCCGCGATGTTCCGGATGTCGTTCATGTGTGCGTATGCGGCATCACCAGGGCAAGCCGTGTTTCCGACGTCGCGGTGGGCGAAGATGATCGGCAGATCCACTGCTGCGCCCTGCGGGTACGGAGTGAACTCCGTGCCCTCGGAGTACATCGTCGTTCGACCCTTCGGGTCGAGGCCGGCCAGGCCGAGCTTCCAACCGAGGAACTTGCCGACGGCATTGAGCGTCGCCTGCGAAGGCTCGACGGTGGAGTAGTCACCCATCATCGCGATACCGGTGGTGTTCTCGTTGAAGCCGCCGGCGTGCGCGCCCTGAACTGCTTTGTCGAGTCCGCCTGCGCGGCCTTCGAAGGTCTGACCGTACTTGTCGACGAGGACGTTGTATCCGACGTCGCACCAGCCGAGAGTCCGTGCGTGGTAGGCGTAGATAGAGCGGACGATGCCGGCCGATTCTTCCTTGGTGTAGTTGTTGCTGCCCGCGGTGTGGTGAACGGTTGCTCCACCGGTGAAGTCGTCGTATGTGGGGGAGTCGCAGCGAAGTGACTCGTCGGCTCCCCACTGTGCGCGGGTGATGACGGAGGGTCCACTGCCGCCGAGCGGTGCCGCGACTGCCTGCAGATTGCTGTCCGCGTCGCTGGTACCCGGATCGATCAACACTGCGGTAACGGCATCTGCTGCCGTCGTCGCCTGGCGAAGCGGCTTGGACACCGAAGCCGGGGTGTACCCGAGTTCGCCGGTGGCTGCGGGTGCTTCCGCAGGCACAGGTGCTTCGGCCGGCGCTTCGGCCGGCGCTTCGGCAGGCACAGGCGCTTCAGCAGGTGCTTCGACAGGTGCGGGTGCGGCTTCCGGAGCCGGCACAGCTTCGGCCGCGGGGGCAGCGACACCCTGCGGGGTGAGGATCTGGATGGACTTGGTGGCGCCGACGAAGACAGGTTCGGTGGCGGTACCGGCGTTGGTGGCCTGATCCGAACTGGCGGAGTCGATGGCGTCAGGGGTGAACCACGGACCCCAGGTGCCGTCCTCGGCCAGGGCGCGGACCTTGGACTGCGCCGAGGCGAGCGTGTCCGAGGTCAACGCGACCATGCTGAACGGAGTGTCGCGGGTGACTTCCTTGACCACGGCACCTGGCTCTTCCTCGGAGGGAACCGGAGCGGTTTCGGTCGGGGCCCCGGGAGCAGCGGGTGCCGGGAAGAGCTCGGTCGGCAACGTGATCCCTGGAGGTAGCGGGATTTCGGTCGGGAGCTTGAGGTTTCTGAGATCGCCCAGGTTGATGTCGGGGAGATCGAGACCGGTCAGCTCCTTGACCGGAATGATGATGTCGGGCACCGACGCGAGGAGCACCTCTGCGATCTGGGTCGGCACTGCTACTGACGTCGTTTCGTTCGCGGAACGTACATCGGACGTAGTGCTCGTGAAGCCGTAGACCGCAAAAGGACTTGCGACAGCCACTGCGGCTACAGCCCCGAGTACGAGCGAGGGCTTCGGTCGACGGTGTGGCAAGGGATTACTCCTCGGTTGTAGTTACTTGCGAGCGAACTTCAGGGCCGATGACGGCCGTGAACGGAATCCTTCAAAACCGGATCCGAGCAGGTCGGATGCCATGTTCTGGGGTTGAACTCCAGTTTTCGGACGCGTACGTCTGCAACTCGTGATGCTGATGTGACTCGTGTGACTGGTGTTGCTAACTCCAAACACTCTTGCCACACTAGTCACAAAAGTCCATAACGCTCAACCTTAGGGTGAGACTTTAGTTAAATCGTTGTGGACTGGCCTGCGCGCGAAGTACCGACTTCGCGGACTCGTGAGGCCGGTAGCGATGAGGAGAGCATTGATGGCGAGAAGCGGAAGAAGCGGAACTGCAGGTAAGAAGCCTGTGTCCGGTCGCGCAGGTCGCTTTCTGGTGGGCGGACCCGGGAGGCGAACCTCGCTGATGCGGGTCTCGGTACTCGGTCTCGTTCCGGCTCTTGCGCTCGGCGTCGCGATCGGAGGTTTCACGCAAATCCGCGCTGACGAGCCGTCGATCCTGCACGCCGTCGCCGCCGATACACAATTCACGCTCTCCGGTCATGGCAACGGACACGGCCGCGGAATGGGGCAGTGGGGCGCTTACGGCTACGCCAAGAACGACGGCTGGTCCGGCGAGCGAATCCTCAGTCACTACTACGGCGGAACCGTCCTGGACTCCTTGCCGCCCGCCCAGATGAGTGTGCGGCTCACAGCCCAGGACAACTCGACGCTCGACGTCTACTCCGACCCCGGCCTCGTGGTCAACGGTCAGCGCACCGCGCCGGGCGAGGCTGCCCATCTCACTGCACTGCCCGGTGGCGGTGCGCAGGTGGTTGTCACCAGCGGGTGTGGTGGCGGGGTTGTCTGGGAAGCGGTCACCGAGCATCCGTGGGTGGATCCTGTGGATCTCAGTCCCGATCGACCCGCCGACCAGTTCCTGAAGCTGTGCAACAACGACGCGCCCTATCGCGGCGCCCTCGGCGTAGTGCTCGACAACGGCTCGGCTCGGACGGTCAATCTCCTCGACATGGAGGACTACCTGCTCGGCGTGGTGCCGGTCGAGGCGAAAGCCGAATGGGCCGATTCCGGTGGGGCCGAAGCACTACGGGCGCAAGCCGTGGCGGCGCGCTCGTACGCTGCTACCGAGCATCGCAGCTCGTACGCCGACACGTGCGACACTCAGGACTGCCAGGTCTACGGCGGAGCTGGCAAGGAAGATCCCCGGACCACTGAAGCCGTTCGGTCCACCGCCGGCGCCGTTCTGTCGCGTGACGGCAAGATCGTTGCCACCGAATTCTCTTCGTCCACAGGAGGTTACAGCTCCGGCGGTGAATTCCCGGCCGTCGAGGATCTCGGTGACGCCCTTTCGCCCAATCACGACTGGACAGTGAATCTGACCGCGGGTGAGATTGCGGACGCCTTCGATGTGGGCGAGCTGCAATCGCTCAAGATTCTCTCGCGCAACGGATTCGGTACCGACGGCGGGCGAGTGACGGCAGTCGAGGTGGTCGGAACAGATGCAACTGTTGGCGCCACCGGAATGCAGTTCCGTCAGAAACTCGGCCTGAAATCGGACTGGTTTACCGTCGGCGACGGCGCTGGTGTGGTAGTGGCACCGGATTCGGAATCGACAGTGCCGGAATCTAATTCGCCATCCGGCGATCCATCGGGTACGGTTACGGAGACGCAGATCGAGAAGAAGTATCGGGAGCTCGGCGGTGAAAGCGGCTCTCTCGGTGCTCCTGCCGGCCCGGAGATGCAGTTGCCCTCCGAAGCAGGCACTTTCCGTGTCTACGAAAACGGAACCATCATCTGGACAAAGGTTTTGGGTGCGCAGGTAGTTGATGCCAACGTGCTCCGCGAGTGGATACCGACGGGCGGAAGCTAGGGGAAGGTCGGTCGGTAGCGACTCGCACGTATCGACTCTGAAGGGTCTCTGCCGTAACCCGGCGGAGGCCCTTCAGGTCGTTCAGGGCTCATTGGTTGTCGGTCAGATGGTCGGAGCGTCGCCGAGCAAGCGGTACTCGAGCCACAACTCCGCACGTTCCGTGGGGGAGCCGAGGTCCAGTTGGAGAAGGCTCTCGATCCGAGCGAGTCTGCTGCGCAACGTATGCCGATGAATATTCAGCGCTGTGGCTGCGGCGTCGCCCACACCGTTGTGTGCCAACCACATGGCCAAGGTTCGGTAGAGATCGCTACCGCCCTTCGCTTCCAGAAGCGGGCGCAAGTGTGCCGCCGCGAATGCCGTCGAGCGATCCTGATCGAGAAACGCGGACAATCCGCTCTCCGAGAGTTCGGCGAACCGCATCGAAGGCAGGTTGCGGGCGCCGGCCTCGGCTGCTGCCTGCGCGGCTTGGCGTCTGGCGCGCGAGAGATCGTCCCACCACAGCATGTCCGACACGCCGACGGTTACGTCGATTTCGTTGACACGGGCGAGGATTCGCCCGCTGTCGGTAGCCGAGACGACGGCGATCAACGCTCCGTCGGTGATGCCGAACGCCAGATCGCGGCTGAGGCCGTCGAGCAGTGAGACGGACACGCTCTCGAGCAGGCCACTCGGGCCCGCTACGTGGAAGACCTGGAAAGGTTCGACCGGAAATCCTCCCCACAGTTCCCCGGAGATGTTGCGGGCGAGCGCATTCTGTCCTTCGAACAGCTGATGCATCGCCACGGTACGCAAGTGGTTCATCGTCAACTGCGCATCTCGGGTTCGAGCCGTCATCAACGTGAGCAGAGACGCGGCGGCGATGACGATGCCCTGATTCAGAGAGCCGACGGCGCCGGGGCAGCCGGCGACGAGATACCCCATCAGCTTTCCCCTCGACGTCATCAAAGGGTGCGAGATGACGTCCTCGTTCTCACTCGTGAGGAAACTGACTTCCATCGGGCGGGCGTCGCGCTCGGGAGCCGTTCGCTCGATTCCTGCGGCAGCAGCGGTGTGTGAGATCTCGACGGTATGGCCGGCCGAGTCCAGCAGGGCCGCCCATCCGCCGATCAATTCCGCCACCCGTCGTACGACTGCCCGGGTGCCGTTGACCGTCACTGCAGCTTGAAGCAGTCGCCGCAGGCTCTGGTAGTTGCTGCGCAGCGCTTTCATGTCGTCGTCGGATTGCGCCTTCGACACCGCTTTGGTCAGGGCGATGAAAGGTGTTCGCAATGGGACGTCGAGTAGGGGCACACTGAAACGGGTGGCCGCATCCACCAGAGTCTGCGGCGCCTGCTCGTATCCGAGGCCGGTTCCGAAACCGATTCCGGCAATTCCGGCCGCCACCAGGGTGCGTACGAAACGGGTCGTTTCCGCGGCCGTCGTCGGTAGCGACACCCCGGTGATGAGTAGTAGTTCGCCGCCGTCGAGGAAGGGCGTCGGGTCGGGAAGTTCGGAGACATGTGCCCAGGTCAGGGTGCGATCGAGCTGATCGTGCCCCGCCAGGACGCGAAGGCCGAACTGTTCGGTCGCACAAAGCTGGCGGAGCGTGATGGGCATGGGTCCAGTCTGACACCTCCGGCTCGCCACTTTGTAGTGCCTGCGGTCACGTTTGTACAAAGTGGAGCCTGACGCGAGCTTGCCGAAGGTCCGACACTGGCGCTATCGAAAATGCGCTCCAGAAGAGCGTCACCGAGATCCACCCTCCCGAACAGCCCACAAGGAGTACTGATGTCCAGTACAGACCAGCCGGCACTTCAGCACACGCTGAAGAAGCGGCATCTGTCGATGATTGCGATCGCGGGCGTCATCGGCGCCGGACTGTTCGTCGGCTCCGGTGTGGCGATCCAGGAGACGGGACCGGGTGTCCTGGTTTCCTACGCGTTGGCCGGCGT
The DNA here is from genome assembly GCF_002076325.1 of Rhodococcus sp. 66b. NCBI lineage: Bacteria > Bacillati > Actinomycetota > Actinomycetes > Mycobacteriales > Nocardiaceae > Rhodococcus > Rhodococcus sp. 66b. The sequence goes on along the minus strand of NZ_MUZB01000003.1, from coordinate 86,979 downwards.
AGTCGTCATCCTCGTGATGCGCATGCTCGGCGAGATGTCGGCAGCGTCGCCGGAAACCGGCTCGTTCTCGTCGTACGCCGACAAGGCCATCGGCCGCTGGGCGGGCTTCTCGATCGGCTGGCTGTACGCGTGGTTCTGGATCATCGTGCTGGGCATCGAGGCCACCGCCGGTGCCCTCATCATGAATCGTTGGGTTCCCGGCGTTCCCCAGTGGACCTGGGCTCTGATTCTGATGATCGTGCTGACGCTGACCAACATCATCTCGGTCAAGTCGTTCGGCGAGTTCGAGTTCTGGTTCGCTTCCATCAAGGTCGTCGCCATCATCGCGTTCCTCGGCATGGGCATCGTGGCGATCTGCGGATGGATGCCCGGCGTCGAAGCACCGGGAATGACCAACCTGACCGGTCACGGCGGTTTCCTGCCGAACGGAACAGGAGCCATGCTCGCCGCAGTCCTTGTGGTCGTGTTCTCGTTCTTCGGCGCTGAAATCGCCACCATCGCCGCCGGTGAATCGGCCAACCCGCTCGAAGCTGTTCGCGCTGCCGTCAAGTCCGTCGTCTGGCGAATTCTCATCTTCTACATCGGCTCGATCGCGGTGGTCGTCACCCTGCTTCCCTGGGACAGCGCATCGGTCGCGCTCAGCCCGTACGTCGCCGTCATGGACTCCTACGGCATTCCGGCCGCGGGCAACATCATGGACGTCGTCGTCCTCACGTCGGTTCTGTCCTGCCTCAACTCCGGTCTCTACACCGCGAGCCGCATGATCTTCTCTCTCGCCGGCCGCGGCGACGCCCCCAAGTCGCTCTCACGTATCGAGAAGACCGGCGTCCCGATGCGCGCTGTCCTGGTCTCGACGATCGTCGGCTTCCTGACCGTCGGCATGAACTACCTCTCCCCGGACAAGGTCTTCCTGTTCCTGGTCAACTCCTCCGGTGCGATCGCTCTGTTCGTCTGGCTCGTCATCTCGGTGTCCCAGCTGCGCACCCGCCGCAAGCTCGAAGCTTCGGGCCAGGAGCTGGAACTCAAGATGTGGTTCTTCCCGTACCTGACCTACGCGACGATCGCCGCCATCATCGCGCTCTGCATCGGCATGCTCACCCTGGACTCGACGCGCAGTCAGATGATCGTGTCCATGGGGCTCGCAGCGATCCTCGTGGGCATCGGGCTCTACCGATACCGGAACCACAAAGAGACCGAGGACGCCGAAGGCGCCGACGCCGAGGTTGTACCCGTGTCCGAGAGCGCTCCCACACCCTGACACCAACGTCCCCATCTGCGAGATACTTAGATGTCCTAGTATCGGCCACGGACAGAGAAATCGACGTGAGCACAGCAGATGGGGACAATCATGACCACACCCGAACCGATCGTCATCGTCGACGGGGCCAGGACCCCCGTCGGTAGCTTCGGCGGCGTCTTCAAGGACGTACCCGCACACGAGCTGGGTGCCGCAGCAGCCAAGGCCGCGCTGAGCCGCGCCGGCGTTGCACCCGAAGACATCGACGAGGTCGTCATGGGCTGCATCGGCCAGGTCGGCCCCGACGCCTACAACGCACGCCGCGTGGGCATCGCCGCTGGACTGCCCGAGAACGTTCCCGCCTACACCGTCAACCGCCTCTGTGGCAGCGGCCTGCAGGCCGTGTGGTCTGCGGCGATGCAGATGCGCTGGGGCGCAGCTGCCATCACCCTCGCCGGCGGCGACGAGAGCATGTCCCGCATGCCGTTCTACGATTTCGCCGCCCGCTCGGGCTACAAGCTCGGCGATCGCAGCCTCGTCGACGGCACCGTCGCCATGCTCACCGACCCGTTCAGCAAGGCTCATATGGGCCGCACCGCCGAAGCCGTCGCCCGCAAGTACGGCGTCAGCCGCGAGCAGCAGGACGAGTTCGCCGTGGAATCTCAGCGCCGCGCTGCTACCGACGCAGCCAAGGCAGCATTCGCCGAGGAGATCACTCCCGTCGAGACCGGTGGTCGGCGCTCCGTCACCGTCACCGAAGACGAGCACCCCAAGCCCGGAACCACTGTCGAAACCCTCGCCAAGCTGCGCCCTGCATTCGAAGAGGGCGGATCCGTCACCGCCGGTAACGCGTCGGGCATCAACGACGGCGCCGGCGCACTCGTCCTCGCTACAGGCACCGAGGCAGCCAAGCGCGGCCTCACCGGACTCGTCACGCTCGAAACCGTCACGACGGCAGCCATGGAGCCCGGCCTGATGGGCTACGCTCCCGTGCTCGCTCTCGAAAAGCTTTTTGCGCAAACAGGATTGAAGCCGTCCGACATCGGCACCGCCGAGGTCAACGAGGCCTTTGCTTCGCAGGCCATCGCCGTCATCCGCGACAGTGGCCTGGATCCGGAAAAGACCAACCCGTACGGCGGAGCAATCGCCCTCGGCCACCCGGTCGGCGCCACCGGAGCCATCCTGACCCTGCGCGCCGCCCGCGACATGGTCCGTCGCGACCTCGAATTCGGCATCGTCACCATGTGCATCGGCGGCGGTCAGGCACTCGCTGCCCTGCTGAAGCGGGTCTGATCATGGCGACCAAGCGCAAGCCGTCGTGGCATGACGACGAGATCACCGCAGTAGCCGAACTGGCCCGTGGTTTCTTCGATCGTGAACTGATCGCCAAGCGTGAGCAGTGGGACGCTCAGCATCGCGTCGACCGGTCCGTGTGGCTCGAAGCCGGCAAGCTCGGCCTGCTGTGCTGCTCGATTCCCGAGGAATACGGCGGGGGCGGTGGAACTTTCGCGCACGATCTTGCAGTCTTCGAGGCGCAGGGCTACTGCGGGGACTATGCACTCGGGAACTCCGTGCACAGTGGCATCGTCGCCCACTACGTGCTCGAGTACGGAAGCGAAGAGCAGAAGAAGGCCTGGCTGCCAGGTATGGCGACGGGCGAGATCCTCGGCGCCATCGGAATGACCGAGCCGGGAACAGGTTCCGACCTCAAGGCCATCACCACGTCCGCGATCCGCGACGGTGACCACTACGTCGTGAACGGGTCGAAGACCTTCATCACCAACGGTGGCAGCGCAGACATGATCGTGCTTGCCGTCAAGACCGATCCCAAGGCGGGCGCCAAGGGTGTCTCGCTCCTGATCGTGGATCTGCGTGACTGCGAAGGCTTTGCGGTCGGCCGCGTCCTCGACAAAGTCGGTCAGCACGGCGCCGATACGTCGGAGCTGTCCTTCACCGATGTTCGCGTTCCCGTCTCGAACCTCCTAGGCGAGTCCGAGGGGCTCGGTTTCGGTCAGTTGATGGCGCAGCTGGTGCAGGAACGTCTCATCATCGGCGCGCAGGCCATCGGCACCATCGAGCGTGCCGTCGAGGAGACCGTCGCGTACACCAAGGCGCGTCAAGCGTTCGGGCACAGCCTCTTCGAGTTCCAGAACACTGCCTTCGAGCTGGCCGAGTGCCAGACGATCGCGCGCACCTGCCGTGTCTTCCTCGACAACTGCATCGAGGATCACCTCAACGGCGAGCTGGACGGCGCAGACGCCGCGATGGTCAAGTACTGGCTCACCGAACAGCAGTGCGCCGTCGTCGACCGGTGCGTGCAGCTCTACGGCGGATACGGCTACATGCGTGAATACCCGATCGCGCGCATGTACGAGGACTCCCGCGTCCAGAAGATCTACGCCGGCGCCAACGAAGTGATGAAGGGCATCATCGCGAAGAGTCTTTGATCACCGGCGTCGAAAACCATTGACACCGACCAGGCACCCACCGAGCATTTCGGTGGGTGCCTTTGTGTGTGCCTACAAGCGGGATCGAGCTGTTCGGAAGGCAATCACTGATGAGCTTCACCATCGACGTCGGATCGGCGCGCGTCACCCAACTGACGGAGTTGGCGCACTGGCCGTTCCCGCCGCGAGAGCTTTTTCCGCACGCGGGTGATGCGGAGATCGAGGACGCGTCGGCGCGGCTGACACCGGAGTTCTTCGACGCGGGTAGCGGTGACCTCGTACTTGCCATCCACACCTACCTGGTGGAGATCGGCGGCAAGGCCATCGTCGTCGACACCGGCAACGGGAACAGCAAGCACCGGCCGAACCTCCTGCCGCACCACATGTTCGGTACCGACTACCTCTCGCGCTTCGCCGACACCGGCGTCGACGTGGACGACGTCGATCTGGTGGTCAGCACACATCTGCACCCCGATCATTGTGGTTGGAACACCAACCTCGAGGCCGAAACCTGGCGGCCCACCTTTCCCCGCGCGACCTACATTTTCGACCGCACCGAACTGGCCGCGCTCGAAAAACTCGCCGCCGACGGTCCACACGAAGGAGTGGTCTCGGATCTGGCGCAGACCTTCGAGGACAGCGTCCGTCCCGTTCTGGACGGGGCGAAGTGGGAGGCGGTCGACGACGGCCACGTTCTGGCCGAGTCCGAAGGCACACGCGTCGTCGTGCGCAGCGCGCCCGGCCACACGCCGGGCCACGTCGTGATCGAGATCCGCACTGCCGACGGCGGCGCCGTCATCGCCGGCGACGTGATCCACCATCCGATCCAGTTTCTGTACCCGGACCTCAGCCAGGGCGGCGACGCCGATCCCGAGATCGCCAGGGTCACCCGCCGCGAACTTCTCGAACGCTGCGCGTCGGAGGGACTGCTTCTACTTCCCGCACACTTCCCCGTCGACGAACCGATCACCATCGAATTCGATTCGAGCGGTGCACCGAGTGCTTCCGGTCTGATCGGTCTTGCAACGTCCTGACTTGCCGCATCGTCCCTGGTGACGCATCCAACCCTCGGCGTCCGAACAGGTCCGATACCCTGGTTCATCGTGACCGCTGCAAATTCAGAGACCGCCCGTGCCCAGTACGACCTGATCGTCGTCGGTTCGGGATTCTTCGGGCTGACCATCGCCGAGCGTGCCGCTACCCAGCTGGGTAAGCGTGTGCTGGTGTTGGACCGCCGTCACCACCTGGGGGGGAACGCATACTCGGAGGCTGAGCCGGAGACCGGCATCGAGGTCCACAAGTACGGTGCCCACCTGTTCCACACCTCCAACAAGAAGGTCTGGGACTACGTCACCCAGTTCACGGAGTTCACGAACTACCAGCACCGCGTCTTCGCGCTGCACAAGGGACAGGCGTACCAGTTCCCGATGGGCCTCGGCCTCGTGTCGCAGTTCTTCGGTCGGTACTTCACTCCCGAAGAGGCACGGGCCCTCATCGCCGAGCAGTCCAGCGAGATCGATTCGAAGGATGCCTCCAACCTCGAAGAGAAGGCGATCTCCCTGATCGGACGCCCGCTCTACGAAGCATTTGTGCGTGACTACACGGCAAAGCAGTGGCAGACCGACCCCACCGAGCTGCCCGCGGCGAACATCAGCCGCCTGCCGGTCCGCTACAACTTCGACAACCGCTACTTCAACGACACGTACGAGGGCCTGCCCGTCGACGGCTACACGGCGTGGCTCGAGAACATGGCAAAGGATCCGAAGATCGAGGTCCGCCTCGACACCGATTACTTCGACGTCCGCGACGAACTGCGCACCGCGAGCCCCGACGCACCCGTCATCTACACGGGCCCGCTCGACCGCTACTTCGACTACTCCGAAGGTTCGCTCGGATGGCGCACCCTCGATTTCGAGACCGAGGTTTTGCCCACCGGAGACTTCCAGGGCACCCCGGTCATGAACTACAACGACGCCGACGTGCCGTTCACCCGTATCCACGAGTTCCGCCACTTCCACCCGGAGCGCGAGTACCCGACCGACAAGACAGTCATCATGCGTGAGTTCTCACGTGCCGCGGAGGCGAAGGACGAGCCGTACTACCCGATCAACACGCCCGAGGATCGCGAGAAGCTCTCCGCGTACCGCTCCCGCGCCAAGAAGGAGACCGCGGAGAACAAGGTCCTCTTCGGCGGGCGTCTCGGCACCTACCAGTACCTGGACATGCACATGGCGATCGCCAGCGCACTGACGATGTTCGAGAACACCCTGCGCCCGCATCTCGAAACGGGTGCGGAATTGGCAGGGGAGAGCGAATGAACGCACGTCATCTACTCGAAGGCGAAGAAGTCGTCACCGGCGACGAGGTGACCTACCTCGGCAAGTCCCTGCTCTCCCGGATCATCCTTCCCCGCGCCGGCGAACCTCTCGACGTCCGCACGCTGTACTTGGAGGAAGCTTCGACCAACAGTCGTCGGGCTCACTCCACCTCGCGGACGTCCGTCGCGCTCGGCGCCGAGACCGAGGTCTCGTTCGCCACGTACTTCAACGCGTTCCCCGCCAGCTACTGGCGCCGCTGGTCCATTCTGAAATCTGTGGTCCTTCGACTCGAACTGTCCGGACACGGCCGCGTGGATGTCTACCGTTCCAAGGCGGACTCTTCGCGAATTCACGTGGAAGGCAAGGAATTTGCCGACGGCGATGCCGCGGTCGAGTTCGAGGTGGAACTGGCGCCGTTCGAGGACGGTGGCTGGATCTGGTTCGACATCACCACCGATACGGCCGTCGTCGTCGAGAGCGGTGGCTGGTACGCGCCCGTCGAGGCGCCCGGCGAAGCGACTGTTGCCGTTGGTATTCCGACGTTCAATCGCCCGACCGACGCTGTCAAGGCGCTGGCTGCATTGTCCTCGGATCCTCTGGTGTCCGACGTGATCAAGGCCGTCATCATGCCGGACCAGGGCACTCGTAAGGTGCGTGACGAGCCCGGGTTCGCCGAAGCTGCTGCAGCACTTGGTGATCGGCTCGCCATTCACGATCAGGGCAACCTCGGCGGCTCCGGTGGATACAGCCGAATCATGTACGAGGCACTCAAGACCACGCAGTGCCAGCACATCCTGTTCATGGACGACGACATCGAGATCGAACCCGACTCGATCCTTCGCGCGCTTGCTTTCTCGCGCTTCGCGAAGTCGCCGATGCTGGTGGGTGGGCAGATGCTCAACCTGCAGGAACGCAGCCACCTTCATGTGATGGGTGAAGTGGTCAACCGCGGGATCTTCATGTGGTCTGCGGCGCCGAACGTCGAATACGACCACGACTTCTCCAAGAATTCGCTGCGAGATTCGAAACTGCTGCACCGTCGCATCGACGTCGACTTCAACGGCTGGTGGATGTGCATGATCCCGCGCCAGGTCGCGGAAGAGCTCAAGCAGCCGCTGCCACTGTTCATCAAGTGGGACGACTGCGAATACGGTTTGCGCGCAAAGGAAGCCGGATACCCGACCGTCACGCTGCCCGGTGCCGCGATCTGGCACATGGCGTGGAGCGACAAGGACGACGCCATCGACTGGCAGGCGTACTTCCACCTCCGAAACCGTCTGGTGGTGGCCGCGCTCCACATGCCGGGCAACGGCCGCGGCCTTGTCGTCAACACGGTGAAGGCGACTCTCAAGCACCTGCTGTGCCTCGAGTACTCCACCGTTGCGATCCAGAACAAGGCCATCGCAGACTTCCTTGCCGGACCGGAACACGTCGCGAACATGCTGCCCACCGCACTCGGTGAGGTCCATGCCCAGCGCAAGGAGTACCCCGACGCCGTCGTGGTGCCCTCGGCAACCGCACTACCGCTGCCCTCCGGCGCCGAGGTCGGGGACGTCAGCGCGCCGACCAACCCCGTCGCCAAGATCGTCCGCGTCGGCAAGGCCGTGGTACACAACCTCAAGCCTGCGCACCCTGAGCATCACGAGCGTCCTCAGCTCAACGTGCCGACCATCGACGCCAGGTGGTACCTGCTCTCACAGGTCGACGGCGTCACGGTCACCACCGCTGACGGTCGCGGCGTCGTCTACCGCAAGCGAAACCCCAAGCTTGCGCTCGAACTGCTCAAGGAAGCCATGCGTTTGCGCCGCGAACTCGCCGCGCGTTTCCCCGAGCTCAAGAAGCAGTACCAGGACGCCGTTCCTTCACTGACCAGCACGGAAAGGTGGGAACGTGTCTTCGGCATCTCCTGAAGTACAGATTCTGGCCGGTATTCAATCGACCGTCGGGCAGCTGCCGGGAGCCGTCAAGGTCGCCCGCGGTATGTCTCACTTCGGTGAGCACTCCCTCGGGTGGATCGCGATCGCTGCCGTCGGAGCTGCCGTGGACAAGCCGCGTCGACGTGAGTGGGCCGGAGCAGCCGTCGGCGCATTCGGTGCACACGCCGCCTCCGTGGTGATCAAACGAGTCGTCAGGCGCAAGCGACCTTCCGACCCTTCGGTGCAGGTCAACGTCTCGACACCGAGCAAGCTCAGCTTCCCGTCGTCACACGCGACGTCGACGACGGCGGCGGCTGTGCTGATCGGTCGACTCACCGGGCTACCCTTACCGGCGTTGCTGGTGCCCCCGATGATGCTCTCGCGTCTGGTCCTGGGAGTTCACTACCCGACCGACGTACTCGCCGGAGCGGCACTGGGAGCCGCATCCGCGGCGGTAGTTCGCCGGGTCGAAGAAGCCAGAGCCGAACAGAAATGTGGAGATAAATGAGCGAGGAACCGGCTACGGTCAGCGGACCCCCGAAGTCCCTGCCCGCCGGCATCGTCAAGGCGCTTCGCCCACGTCAGTGGGTCAAGAACGTCCTTGTGCTGGCAGCGCCCATCGCGGCCGGAACCGCCACCGAAGCCGACGTGCTCCTGCCCGTCGCGCTGGCGTTCGTCGTGTTCTGCATGGCGGCATCGGGCATCTACCTCGTCAACGACGCGATGGATGTCGAAGCCGACCGTGCTCACCCCACGAAGCGATTCCGTCCCATCGCGGCCGGAGTTCTACCCGTCAACATCGCGTACGGCATGGCAGTCGTGCTGCTTGCCGGTGCGATCGGGCTGTCCTTCCTGGCCAACTGGCAACTCGCCGTGGTCATGGGCGTGTACATCGTCATCCAGCTCGCCTACTGCTTCGGTCTCAAGCATCAGGCCGTCATCGACATCTGCATCGTCTCGTCCGGCTTCCTGCTTCGAGCGATCGCCGGTGGCGTTGCCGCCGAGATCGATCTCTCGCAGTGGTTCCTGCTGATGATGGCGTTCGGCTCACTCTTCATGGCGGCAGGCAAGCGCTACGCCGAACTGCAGTTGGCCGAGAAGACCGGCGCGAAGATCCGTAAGTCCCTCGAGAGCTACACGATGACGTACCTGCGTTTCGTGTGGACGATGGCAGCGACGACGCTGGTCCTCTGCTACGGACTGTGGGCGTTCCAACAGGACGCCATCAAGGGCACCAACTGGTATGCCATCTCGATGGTGCCTTTCACCATCGCGGTGCTGCGATATGCGGTGGACGTCGACGGCGGCGAAGCCGGAGAGCCTGAGGAGATCGCGCTCGGTGACCGGGTGCTGCAACTCCTCGCGATTGCGTGGATCGGAGTAGTGGGTGTCGCTGTCTACCTCGTCTGAGCCACGCACCGAGGCCGACCCGCACGTCGACACTGCGGCGAATCGCACCACCCTCAGTCGAGGAGTTTTTCTCGGCGGGGTGGTGCTTGCTGCTGCCCTCATGTTCTGGGGGGCGTGGGAGCGTCGCTGGATCGCCGACGACGGACTCATCGTCTTGCGAACCGTCCGCAACCTGCTCGCGGGGAACGGCCCGGTCTTCAATGCGGGGGAGCGTGTCGAGGCGAACACGAGTACCGCGTGGACATACATCGTCTACGCGTTCAGTTGGCTCACGCAGATCCGCCTCGAATACGTCGTTCTGACGATCGCGCTCGTACTCTCGACTGCTGCCGTCGTGCTGGCGATGCTCGGCACCGGTCGTCTGTACCGAGGCGTTCGGCCGTCGGCGGGCGGAACGATCCTGCTGGTACCGGCAGGTGTTCTCGTCTACATCGCGGTTCCGCCTGCGCGAGATTTCGCCACTTCCGGGCTCGAGACTTGCTTGGTGATCTTCTGGATCGCGCTCCTGTGGCTACTGCTCGTTCGGTGGGCGCAGGCGTCGACGCCGTCCACGGCGTCGATCCTGACTCTCTCGTTCGTGGCAGGCCTCGGACCATTGGTTCGACCCGAGATGGCAATTCCCGGTGCTGCCGCGTTGATGATGATCGTTCTCTCCGCAGGCCTGACCTGGAAGATTCGCGCACTGATCGTGGTAGTCGCCGGACTTGTGCCGGTGGGCTATCAGATCTGGCGAATGGGCTATTACGCCCTGCCGTACCCGAACACCGCGGTGTCGAAGGACGCCGGTGGCGCGAAGTGGGCGCAGGGTTTTGCGTACCTGTGGAACCTCGTCGGGCCGTACCTGCTCTGGCTGCCGCTGCTGTTCCTGCTCATCGGCGCGCTGCTGCTCGTGTGGCGAAGCCGAGCGGACGCACCTGCCACCGCCACCGATCAACCCGCACGCTCGCTGTGGCAGCGCTTTCAGCAGTTTCTGCGCACGCCGCGGGCCGTCGTCACGTTCATCCTCGGCAGTGGGCTGATCCTCGGGATCTACTCTCTGCGCGTCGGCGGCGACTTCATGCACGGCCGCGTCCTGTTGCCGGTGTTGTTCTGCCTGCTCATCCCGGTCGCCGTCATTCCGCTGCGGGTTCCGGCGCGGGCAGCGTTCGGCAGTAACCGCGACACCGCGATCTTCGGAGTCTCGGCGGTGCTGTGGATCGGCACGATCATCTGGGCCTTCTTCGCTGCCAACACGACGGGCATGCCGGAAGGCTCCGTGGTGGGTCGCTCGGGAATCGTCGACGAGCGTGCGTTCTATGCACTCAACACCGGTCACAAGCACCCGATTCTTGCCGAGGACTACCTCGACTATCCGCGAATGCGTGCCATGGTGGAGACCATCGCGCGGACTCCGGAGGGTGGGCTGCTGTTGCCGTCGGCGAGCTACGACTCCTGGTTCGTCGTCCCACCGCCAGGGCCGCTCGAGGAGCCTGCCGAGCACGTCGTCTTCTTCCTCAACCTCGGAATGACGAGCATGAACGTGGGCCTCGACGTTCGGGTGCTCGATCAGATGGGGCTGGCGTACCCCCTGGCCGCTCACACCGAGCGACTAGAGGACGGCCGGATCGGGCACGACAAGAATCTCTATCCGGACTGGGTGGTCGCGGATACCGGAATGATCGACGTTCGCCCGTGGCTGCCGTTCTTCCTCGACGAGGACTGGGTAGCCGACGCGAAGCTGGCCATCACGTGCCCGGAAACGCAGGAGCTGCTCACGTCGTATCGCTCCGAGCTGACCTGGGCCAGATTCAAACAGAACTTCCAGCAGGCTTTCGACTTCGCGAAGTACCGATTCGACCGGGTTCCGGCCTACGAATTGGAACGCTGCGGGCTCGTTCCGCCGGAGCCACCCAAGTGATGTGATCAGCATCACCGACGGTTGAAGGTTTGAATATTTCGATTCAGTAACACCGAATCGATTGGCCACGATGTACTCGAAGACGATTCACCTAACCTGAATCACTCCCTAGGGGTGATGACGGCGTCGCCCGCGGACTGAGACGTAACGGTCTGTCTATTTGTCACAGCTGAACCTGTGACATAAAGTCCAGCGAGCGCAGTGTGACTTGGAAGAGGTCCGCTGCCGACCCGAACTTGTTCGGGCTGGCAGAAAAGCCTGTTCCCCGACGGAATCCGCCGGAGCCACTCCACCGAGTGAGTGCCGCAGACGAAGAGAGAGAGCAGTATCCATGCGTTTTGCCAGAAAGAGGCTGACCCAGCGCCTCAAGCACCGAGCGTTGGCCATCGGTGCCGCAGCACTTGTGCTACCCCTTGCTGCAGGAGTTGCCGGTAGTGCTGTCGCCTCTGCTGCGCCCGCGCACACTGCTCCCAGCCACACCGCCCCCTCCGGCGGATACGACGAGCTGTGGGTGCCCTCCTCGATGGGCAACATCAAGGTCCAGGTCCAGTGGGCCGCACGCGGCGGAAACGCTGCCCTCTACCTCCTCGACGGCCTGCGTGCGCGCAACGACGCCAACGCGTGGAGCTTCGAGACCAACGCGATGGACCAGTACCGCAACGACAACATCACCCTCGTGATGCCCGTCGGCGGCGAGTCCAGCTTCTACAGCGACTGGTATGCACCGTCGAACTTCAACGGCCAGCAGATCACGTACAAGTGGGAAACGTTCCTCACGCAGGAACTCCCCAACTTCCTCGCGAACTACGGCGTCTCGCCGAACAACAACGCGGTTCTCGGTCTCTCGATGGGTGGCAGCGCTGCTCTGACGCTGGCTGCTTACCACCGCGACCAGTTCAAGTTCGCCGGCTCGCTGTCGGGCTACCTGAACATCTCGGCTCCCGGCATGCGCGAGGCAATCCGCGTCGCAATGCTCGATGCCGGTCGCTTCAACGTCGACTCCATGTGGGGACCGCCGTGGAGCCCGTCCTGGCTGCGCAACGACCCGTTCGTCTTCGCACCGCGTCTGCAGGGCCTGTCGATGTACATCTCGTCGGCAAGCGGCCTGCCCGGTGAATACGACCACCCGCGCGCACCGATCGATTACTACAACACGGCTAACGGCATGGGCCTCGAAGCACTCGCCCTGGTCAACACCCGTGCATTCCAGATCCGCATGAACTCGCTGGGTATCCCGGCCACCTACAGCTTCCCGTCCAACGGCACGCACTCGTGGCCGTACTGGTCGGCAGAGCTGTGGAAGGCTCGCGGCCAGATCCTCGACACCATGAACGCTTGGTGATCGTGCGCCATCCCGTGACCTAGTCACTTCACCAGTGCCGTTCCGGACTCCCTCCAAGGGAAACCGGGACGGCACTTGTGTATTCAGGTGCTGCACGATCGCCTGAGGTCAGTAACAATTGCACCACCAGTAACAGCGCGGCTACCCCAAGCGGGGATCGTTTGCGTGTAGAAATAGTTTCAACGGGGGTCTGGCTGCTCAGGCGGCTACACGATCGACGCGCGGACCGAACGTAAGGAAAGAGAGTGAGCTCATGCGAGTAGGCCTTGCCACGGAGGACCGTCGCCGGTCCCGGGCAACCTTCCGGACAAAGGTCGTCGGCGCACTGGCAGCGATGCTGGTACTGCCGATCGCCGCGGGCTTGACGACGGCCGGAACCGCGGCAGCCGCGCCGGCACCTGCTCAGGCCGCACCGGCCGTGACCCAGAACCCCACCGGCGCAGCGGTCACGAAGGTCGACTGGCTCAGTGAGCGTCGCGTCGCGCTGTGGGTGAACTCTCCCGCGATGGGCACCCCGATTCAGGTGCAGATCCTCTTGGCTCGCGATTGGAACGTCAATCCGTCGGCCAGCTTCCCCTCGGTCTGGATGCTCGACGGTCTTCGCGCGACCGACAACGAGAACGCCTGGACCTACGAAACCGACGCCGAGTCCTTCTACGCGGACAAGAACGTCAACGTCATTCTTCCCGTCGGCGGTCAGTCCAGCTTCTACTCCGACTGGCTGCAGCCCGACAACGGCAAGAACTACCAGTGGGAGACGTTCCTGACCAAGGAACTGCCCCCCATCCTCGAAAAGGACTGGCGGACCACGCAGACGCGCGGTGTCGTCGGACTGTCGATGGGCGGAACGTCCGCGATGTTCCTCACGGCGCGAAACCCCGGCTTCTTCAAGTTCGCGGCTTCGCTGTCCGGCATCCTCACCACCACCTCGCTCGGCATGCCTCAGGCAATCCAGTTCGCGATGACCGACGCCGGTGGATACAACTCCGCCGCGATGTGGGGACCGCCGTCCAACGCACAGTGGGCTGCACACGATCCGTATGCGCTCGCCGAGAAGCTCAAGGGCGTCAGCCTGTACGTCTCGAGTGGTAGCGGTACGACCGGCCCGTACGACCAGCCGTCGGGAATTCCCGGCGTCAGCACCAACTACGCAGGTATGGGCCTCGAGATCCTCGCTCGGCTGACCTCGCAGACCTTCGCGACCAAGCTCAACCAGCTCGGCATCCCCGCGCAGGTCAATTACCGCCCGTCAGGAACCCACTCGTGGCCGTACTGGCAGTTCGAGCTTCATCAGCTGTGGCCGCAGTTGGCCAACGCCATCGGCGTCGAGGTCGAGAAGCCGGCTTGCGGCACTTCGGGTGAGATCGGTGCGACGGCCGCAGCCAACGGTTGGATCGGCGACTGCATCACCCCCGAGTACAGCGTCGCGGGTGGCCTGGCACAGGACTTCCGCAACGGTCGCATCTACTTCACCAGTGGAACGGGCGCCCAGCCTGTCGCCGGTCGTATCGCCGGCGCGTACATGAACACCGGAGCAGCGGCCGGCCCGCTCGGCTTCCCGCGTACTCCCGAACTCGGTACCCCCGACGGACGCGGACGCTTCAACCACTTCCAGAACGGCTCTATCTACTGGACCCCGCAGACCGGTGCTCACCCCGTCAGCGGCGACATCCTCGCCGAGTGGTCCGCACAGGGATGGGAAGGTGGCCCGCTCGGCTACCCGACCGCTGACGAGATCGCGACGCCCGGCAAGCCGGGCAAGGTTCAGGGATTCGAGATCGGCGCGATGTACAGCAGCGCCAACGGAACTCACGCGGTTCTCGGAATGATCATGGGCAAGTACGGCGAACTCGGTTGGGAAAACGGCTGGCTCGGATTCCCGAAGTCGAACGAGGTTCCGATCAAGGACAACGGACGCTTCACCGAGTTCGAGGGCGGCAACATCTACTGGAGCCCCGGCACCGGTGCATGGTCCGTCGAGAACGGCCCGCTCTTCGACGGCTGGAAGAGCGTCGGATACGAGGGCGGCCGCCTCGGATTCCCGATCAGTGACAAATTCGACATCCCCGGTGGTGTCCAGCAGAACTTCCAGTTCGGCTACATCACGGTGATCGGTGACAAGACAGAAGTTCACTAACTCACAGTGGTGCACGACGGGCGGGCCCGATCACGGATCGGTGCCCGCCCGCGTGCGTTGCGTAACCTGTTGATGGACTTTCGACTGAAGGCAAGGACGGACATTGATGTCGCTTTTCTCGGGTAACCGAAACACTTGTGCACGCGCGATCGCGGTCGGCGCCTTGGCGCTCGCCGCGGGCGGCGCGCTTGTCGCGTGCGGTAGTGACGACTCCACTGCAACCTCCAATCCGGTCACCACGACGTCCGCTGCGGCTTCGTCCTCGAGCGGTTCGGCGTCTGCGTCCGCCTCTGCGACCACGACGGCGTCGGCTGCGCCCACCAGTCCAGGAGCAGCAGCCACTGCGCCGCCGGAGCAGCCGCAGAGCATCGAAGGCTTCCCAGGCCCCACAGTCGTCGAGGTCAGTCCAGTGGCACAGAAGTTCCTCGACGGACTGAAGGCGAAGGGCATCACCCCAGCCGGTGACGGAAGCATCGCCGTCAACACGGCCAATTACATCTGCGCTGCCGGTCCTCAGACCGACGACGAGGTCCTGACCTTCGTGACTGCCTTCGTCGGCCAGGAAGCGTCGGCGGAAGGCAAGCAGATCACTCCCGAGCAGGCAGGTGCGAACGCTCAGATCTATATCGACGTCGCCAACACCACCTACTGCAAGTAGGCGCGGGTCATGGCGAGGTCTGGAAAGCGTCGTGGGTGCCTGATCCCGCTGCTGATCATTCTTGTGGTCGCAGCGGTCGTGATCGGCGGTTGGTACATCCTGGCCGGGCGGGTGCCTTCGCCGACTCCGATCCCGCCGAGTCCGGAGCCACCGGTCTCTCAGCCGGCCAGTTGCCCCGATGTCCAGGTAGTAGCCATACCGGGTACGTGGGAGTCGAGCGCTACCGACGACCCGTACAACCCGACGGCCAATCCGGCGTCGTTGATGCTGAACGTGACCCGTCCTCTGCAGGAGAAGTTCGATAGTTCGAGGGCCGACGTCTACACCGTTCCTTACGTCGCACAGTTTTCGAATCCGGTTGCGATCCCGCCGGACGGACAGCAGTCCTACAACAACAGCCGGGCTGCGGGAACTGCTGCCACTAACGACTTTCTGATGAAGCGGCACGCCGAGTGCCCGCTCACGAGCTACGTTCTGACCGGATTTTCCCAGGGCGCGGTGATCGCGGGTGACGTCGCCGCGAGTATCGGCGACGGTACCGGCGCGGTGCCTGCCGATCTGGTTCTGGGCGTGGGCTTGATTGCCGACGGTCGGCGCGATCCGGCGTTCGGGAACACGGTTGGCCCGAGCGTTGCCGGTGTCGGTGCCGAGCTGTCGCTGAACGGGCTGAAGCTTCCCGGTCTCACGATGACCGGCCCGAGGCCAGGCGGATTCGGTGACCTCAACGACCGGACTTATCAGATCTGCGCGCCGAGCGACGGTATCTGCGACGCTCCGGCCGCCGCTCTCAATCCGACCAACTGGTTGAGTTCGGCGCCGCGGCTTCTCGAGTACTACAACAACCCTGTGCACGCGATGTACAACTCCTTCCAAGTCGATCCGAACGGCACGACGGCCACCCAATGGATGGCACAGTGGGCTGCGGAGCAGATCGACGCCGCACCGACACCGCCCCACAGTTGAGTCACCGCCGCACTGTTGATTCGTCACAATCGGGCGTCTCGGGAGTTCGCTCGCGGGTAATCTGCTCGTTTGGTCCCGGTAGAGTGCTGCACGGTCCGGGGGCGTCCTCTACAGTGCTGTCACGTAAGTGACTGGCGAGTAGGTTCGATTTGTCCGGTTTCGAAGTCCGAGTACGACGTACGTGTCCATCACAGGAGAATCGCTATATGAGTTCCACCCACGGCAGCGATGCCCTACGCAAATTCCGGTTTGCGGCCGGTGGCGAGGGCAACGCCGAAGAGGGTGGTGCGCGACGTTTCGTCAAGCTTGCGCAGAAGGCCGAGGAACTCGGCTACGACTCGTTCATGATTCCGGACCACCTGGGTAATCAGGTCGGACCGATCGCCGCTCTGGGAGCGCTCGCAGTGGCCACGGACAAGATCCGTCTGGGCACTGCCGTGTTGGCCAACGGCTTCCGTCATCCTGCTGTGCTCGCGAAGGACGCGGCGACTATCGACGTGCTGTCCGGTGGTCGACTCGAACTCGGTATCGGCGCAGGCTGGATGAAGGAAGAGTTCGACAAGGGCGGCATCGCATACGAAAGCCCCGGCGTTCGCATCGAGAAACTCGAGGAGTCTCTGCAGATTCTCGACACACTGCTGCGCGGGCAGGAATGCACTTTCGAAGGCAAGCACTATCAGGTGCGTGGCCTCAAGGGCAGCCCGCGGCCGCGGCAGGGCCCGCGGCCACCGATCATCGTCGGTGGCGGTGGACCGAAGATGCTCGCTCTCGCCGCGAAGTACGCGGACATCATCTCGGTCGCCACACCGACCAACCGTGACGGGCGGCTTCTGCTCTCCGGAATCACGATGGAAAAGACCATCGAACGTGTCGAGCGGATCCGCGAAGCTGCCGGCGAGCGTTTCGATGAGATCGAACTCAACTGGACCATCACCATGATCATGATCACCGACGATCGAGAGCAGGCTGCCGAGATGGCAATCGCCGCTCTGGACCAAGGTTTTCCGCCGAACATCGAAGTGGATCGTAAGCTGAGCGTGGAGGAGTTGCTGAACTCTCCATACCTGGCTGTGGGCACTTTCGAGGAAATCGCAGACCAGATTCGACTGGTCCGTGAGAAGACGTCGATGTCGTACGTCGGGGTCTTCCCGACGCAGATGGAAGCGTTCGCCCCGATCATCCCGTTACTGGCGGGCGAGTAGGCCGGAGAATACGGACGATGCGAATCTGTAACATATCGATGGTTTGGGATCGATGAAGTGATTCAGGTGAGTTGCGCACAAAGTGCGATTCGATTGATCGAAGATGGACCCGAGAGAGCGAAGGAAGTCTGGGGCGCAGGCATGAAAGACAGTGCTTGTGTGATCGCTTCGGAGGAGATGGAATGAACGCGCTGTTCGATGGCTTTCTCGACGAGAAGGGCCAGATCCGCCTGCAACCAGGCTTCACGCTGGTCGACTACGTCGAGCAACACTCGCGTGTCAACGCGGACGAGCTCGCGTATCGGTACATCGATTACTCACGCGAGCGTGACGGTGAAGCCCTGGAGCTGACCTGGGAGCAGTTCGGTGTGCGTCTGCGCGCTGTTGCAGCCCGTTTGCAGCAGGTCACCAAGCGTGGCGACCGTGTCGCGATTCTTGCGCCGCAGGGGCTCGACTACGTCATTTCGTTCTTTGCCGCCATTCAGGCAGGTTCCATCGCGGTGCCGCTCTTCGATCCGGACGAGCCTGGCCATACCGACCGTCTTCACGCTGTTCTCGGTGACTGCAAGCCGACTGCGATTCTGACTGCCGCATCGTCGGCAGCCGGTGTTCGTCAGTTGTTCCGCTCGCTTCCCGCTGCCGAGCGTCCGCGCATCATCGCCGTCGACGCGATTCCCGACACTGTCGGTGAAACGTGGGTTCGTCCCGACATCGAACTCGACGACATCGCGTACCTGCAGTACACCTCCGGTTCGACCCGAGTTCCCGCCGGCGTGGAGATCACCCACCGCGCTGTCGGAACGAACGCGCTGCAGATGGTCGACTCCATCGAACTCAACGAGGACTCACGCGGCGTCACGTGGCTGCCGCTGTTCCACGACATGGGCCTGCTGACGGTCATCCTGCCTGCTCTGGGCGGCAAGTACATCACCATCATGAGCCCGCGCGCTTTCGTGCAGCGGCCGTACCGGTGGATCAAGGAACTGGCTGCGGTTTCCGACGGCGCAGGCACTTTTGCCGCCGCTCCCAACTTCGCTTTCGAGCACGCTGCCGCGCGCGGCCTGCCGAAGGACGGCGAGACCCTGGACCTGAGCAACGTCATCGGCCTGATCAACGGCAGTGAGCCGGTCACGACGTCGTCGATGCGCAAGTTCAACGACGCTTTTGCTCAGTACGGTCTGCCCAAGACTGCGATCAAGCCGTCGTACGGCATGGCCGAAGCGACGCTCTTCGTCTCCTCGACCAAGCATTCCGACGAGGCCAAGGTCATCTACGTCGACCGCACGGAACTCAACAAGGGCCGCATGGTCATCGTCGACCAGTACTCCGAGAACGCCATCGCACAGGTCTCCTGTGGGTACGTCTCGCGCAGTCAGTGGGCGGCGATCGTCGATCCCGAAACTCTGACCGAGGTCCCCGACAATCACGTCGGCGAGATCTGGTTGCACGGCGAGAACATCGGCATCGGCTACTGGGGTCGCCCCGACGAGACGGCGGAGACCTTCCACAACAAGCTGGACAATCGGTTGAGCGAAGACAGCCACACCGAGGGCACGCCGACGGATGCCAACTGGATGCGTACCGGCGACTTCGGTGTCTACGTCGACGGCGAGCTGTACATCACCGGTCGCGTCAAGGACCTCGTGATCGTCGACGGTCGCAATCATTACCCGCAGGACCTCGAGGCTTCGGCTCAGGAAGCCAGCCCCGCCCTGCGCCCCGGCTTCATCGCTGCGTTTGCCGTACCGGCCAACCAGCTGCCTTCTGTCGTGTTCTCCAACACGCACTCCGGTCTGAAGTTCGACGACGACGATTCCTCGGAGCAGTTGGTCATCGTGGCCGAGCGTGCTCCCGGCGCAGGCAAGGCCGATCCGCAGCCGATCGCGGACACTGTGCGTGCGGCGATTTCTTCCCGTCACGGTGTTACGGCCCGAGACATCCTGCTCGTCCCCGCGGGTTCGATTCCGCGTACGTCCAGCGGCAAGATCGCTCGCCGCGCGTGTAAGGCGAGTTATATCGAGGGAACGTTGCGAGGCGGCTATCAGCAGACCGCATTCCCCGATAGCGTTTGAGGAGCAGTCCCTTCATGATCGGTGGCTTGGTGAGTTGATGGTTGAACAAGATGGTGTGCAGAGCAAAGACGTTGTGAGCGAGATGAGTGTTGCGCAGCTGCGTGAGTGGCTTCGCAATTGGATCGCGAATGCGACCGGTCAGCCGGCTGGGTCGATCACGGACGATCGCCCGATGGAAGAGTTCGGGCTCGCCTCGCGGGACGCAGTCGCTCTGAGCGGAGACATCGAGGATCTGCTCGGCGTCACGCTGAACGCCACGGTTGCCTATCAACACCCCACCATCGCTTCGCTGGCTACTCGGATCATCG
Source organism: Rhodococcus sp. 66b (assembly GCF_002076325.1). Classification (NCBI taxonomy): domain Bacteria; kingdom Bacillati; phylum Actinomycetota; class Actinomycetes; order Mycobacteriales; family Nocardiaceae; genus Rhodococcus; species Rhodococcus sp. 66b. The sequence goes on along the minus strand of NZ_MUZB01000003.1, from coordinate 67,072 downwards.
AAGGTGAGCCCGAGGCGCCGGAGGAGACCGTCGACGCGTCGTACTACGTCTCAGGCGCCACGACGGACGCCCACGACATCGCCATCGTCGGACTGTCCACACGATTCCCCGGTGCCGGGCACACGCCTTCGGACATGTGGGAAATGCTGGCGGCCGGACGCGACGGCATCAGCGACCTCCCCGAGGACCGCTGGGCCGAGTTCATGTCGGATCCCGCCGTCAAGGCCGCGGTCGAGAATGCCAACACCAAGGGCGGGTACCTCGACGACGTCAAGGGCTTCGACGCCGAGTTCTTCGCGATGTCTCCGCTCGAGGTCGTCAACGTCGATCCGCAGCAGCGCCTCGCCCTGGAACTCGCGTGGGAAGCGCTCGAGCACGCGCGCATTCCGGCCAGCGGGCTCAAGGGCAAGCAGGTCGGTGTTTTCATCGGCAGTTCCGCCAACGATTACCAGTTGCTCGCGGTCAGTGATCCGACGACGGCGCATCCGTACGCACTGACCGGAACGTCGACGGCCATCGTCGCGAACCGGGTTTCGTACTTCTTCGACTTCCGTGGACCGTCCATCGCTCTGGACACCGCGTGCTCGTCTTCGCTGGTTGCCGTTCACGAGGCTGTGCGTTCGCTGCGCAGTGGTGATTCCAACATCGCGCTGGCCGGTGGCGTCAACATGCTGCTGGCCCCTCCCGGAACCCTCGGTTTCGATCAGACCGGGATGCTCGCTCCCGACGGAAAACTGCGTGCATTTTCCGCACACGCTCAGGGCATCGTTCGCAGTGAGGGTGGCGGACTCGTCGTGCTCAAGCGTCTCGAAGACGCCGAGCGTGACGGCGATTCCATCCTCGCGGTGATCGCCGGATCCGCGGTCAACCAGGACGGCCGTTCCAACGGTCTGCTCGCGCCCAACCCTGACGCCCAGGCCGACGTGTTGCGTTTCGCGTACCGCGACGCCGGAATCTTGCCGACCACAGTCGACTACATCGAGGCGCACGGAACGGGCACCGATCTCGGTGATCCCATCGAGGCCGACGCGCTCAGCCGTGTCGTCGGTCGTGGCCGTGACGACGACAAGCCGGCTCTGCTCGGTAGTGCGAAGACCAACTTCGGCCACCTGGAAGCAGCTGCGGGCGCCGCCGGCCTGATCAAGGTCGTTCTGGCGATGCAGGAAAACAAGATTCCCGCGACGATCAACTACCTGGGCCCGAACCCGCACATCGACTTCGAGAAGGCGCACCTGCAGGTGACGCCCGAGGCCACCGACTGGCCGCGCTACACCGGCAAGGCCGTCGCCGGCGTTTCCGGTTTCGGTTTCGGCGGAACCAACGCGCACGTCGTGGTCAAGGAATACGTGCCCGCCGACGTGGCAGTCGATGAACCAGTCGTGGATGCCCCGGTAGTTGACGAACCGGCAGCAGAGGACGAGAGCACCGTTGTGCTGGCTGTGTCCGGTGCGCTGCCTTCGCGTCGTCGCCGCGCAGCTGCAGATCTGGCCGACTGGCTCGAAACCGAAGAGGGAAGCAAGACGCCCCTCTCCGACGTTGCCCGCACACTCGCGCGTCGCAACCACGGACGCTCGCGCGCCGCTGTTCTGGCGAAGACGCGGTCCGAGGCCATCAGCTCGCTGCGCGCCGTCGCCGCAGGCAAGCCGGCTCAAGGAGTCTTCTCGGCCGACTCGCCGTCGCCCAAGGGCGCGGTGTGGGTGTTCTCGGGCTTCGGCTCGCAGCACCGCAAGATGGCCAAGCAGCTCTACACGGAGAACTCGGCCTTCAAGGCAGCCGTCGACGAGGTCGACGCGCTGATCCAGGACGAGGCCGGCTACTCGATGGTCGAGATGTTCCTCGACGATTCGATCGAGTACAACGTCGAGACCGCACAGGTGGGAATCTTCACCATCCAGGTCGGTCTGGCCGCATTGCTGCGTCACCACGGCGCTGAGGCCGAAGCCGTGGTTCCGCACTCGATGGGTGAGGCCGCTGCCGCATACGTGTCCGGTGGTCTGAACCTGGAAGACGCTGTGCGCGTGATCTGTTCACGATCACGGCTGATGGGTGAGGCCGAGGGCGCACTCGTCGGTGACGACATCCGTCTGATGGCACTGCTCGAGTACAGCGCATCCGAGATCGAGGCGCTGCTGCCCACGTACCCCAAGCTCGAGGTCTGCGTTTACGCAGCTCCGACGCACACGGTGATCGGTGGACCGCAGCCGGACATCGAGGCGATCGTCGCGGCCGCCGAGGCCGACGGCAAGATGGCGCGTGTCCTGCAGACCAAGGGCGCCAGCCACACCTCACAGGTCGATCCGTTGCTCGGCGAGCTTGCCGCGGAGTTGGCCGGTATCGAGCCGACCACGTTGAAGCTCGGCGTCTACTCGTCCGTCGACAAGGACACCTTCTACCGTCCCGGTCACGAGCCGATCCATCAAGAGGCGTACTGGGTCAAGGGTCTTCGCCACAGCGTGTACTTCACCAATGCGGTACGCGGTGCAGTTGCCCACGGCCACACCACTTTTGTCGAGCTTGCACCCAATCCGGTGACGCTGATGTCGGTGGCGGCTACCGCTTTCGATTCGGGCCTGCACGACATGGAACTCATCCAGACGCTCAAGCGTAAGGAAGACGAGTCCGCGGGTGTGCTTGCCGCTCTCGCGCAGCTGTACGTGCACGGCCATGCCGTGAACCTCGAGTCCTTGCTTCCTGCAGGCGATTTCGCCTCGGTTCCGCGTACTGCATTCCTGCGTAAGCCGTACTGGCTCGACATTCGCGTCAGTGCCGGCGGTTCGGCTCGCGTACCCGGTTCGCACGTCGCTCTGCCCGACGGCCGCCACGTGTGGGAGGTCGACGCATCCGCCGTCACCGATCTGGCTGTGCTCGTGAGCGCTGCTGCCGGACAGGTGCTCTCGGATGTCGCTCTCACCGCTGCCGTTCCGCACGGTGAACTGGCCGGCGCTGCGACCCTGACGACAACTCTCAACCCGCACCCGGGTGGAGCGTCGGTGCAGGTGCATGCTCGTGAGGGCGCTATGTTCCGTTTGCTGTTCGACGCCGTCGTCACGTCCGGTGAGCCGCTGCCCGAGCTGGTCGTCAGCGCGCCGGTCAAGACCAGCGCGCCGATGGAAACCCTGGCCGAGGTCGTCGAAGACGCCGGAGACAAGTGGGATCCGAACGGTTCGCAGAGCCTCGACGACCGCCTCAAGATCGTTGTGGCCGAGTCGATGGGGTACTCGCCGGAAGATCTTCCGGCCGAGGTTCCGCTCATCGAACTGGGTCTCGATTCGCTCATGGCGATGCGTATCAAGAACCGCGTCGAGTACGAGTTCGACATTCCGCAGCTCCAGCTCCAGGCAGTCAAGGACGCGAGCCTCAACGAGGTCAACAAGTACCTGCGCTACGCGATCGACAATCGCGAAGAGGTTCAGGCGATGGCCGACAAGCAGGCTGCCGAGAAGTTGGCAGCCGATGCGGCTGACGAGGACGCTGCTCCCGCTGAGGAGTCGGTGGAACTGCCGGCGACTGCTCCGGTTGCTGCTGCGCCTTCCGATCCTTCTCGAGCCGGAACTGCCGACGATGCCGGCTCCGATGTTCCGCCGCGAGATGCGGCCGAGCGCTTGACGTTTGCGACGTGGGCCGTCGTCACCGGGAAGTCCGCCAAGGGTATTTTCAACGATCTGCCGATCGTCGGTGACGAGGTCGCCGAGAAGCTTGCTGCTCGGCTTTCCGAGCGTGCGGGCGGCGAGATCACTCTCGACGACGTTCTCGATTCCACGACCATCGAAGAGCTTGCGGACGTCGTGCGCCAGTACCTCGAGGACGACGGCAAGATCGACGGACTCGTACGCACTCTGCGTGCCCGTCCCGAAGGTTCCACTGCCGTACCGGTATTCGTCTTCCATGCTGCCGGTGGTTCGACGGTGACGTACGAGCCTTTGCTCAAGCGCCTGCCCGCCGGCACGCCGATGTACGGGTTCGAGCGGGTCGAGGGCTCGATCGAAACCCGTGCTGCTGCTTACGTTCCGCTGCTGCGTGAGATCCAGGGCGACGGACCGTACGTACTGTGTGGCTGGTCGTTCGGCGGCGTGATGTCGTATGCGGTCGCGAAGTTGCTGCGTGAGCAGGGCGCCGACGTGCGTGTGGTTGGACTTCTCGACACCGTCATGGCCGGCGAGGTCGTGCCGGACACCGAGGCGGAACGACGCAAGCGTTGGGAGCGCTACGGCAAGTTCGCCAAGCGCACCTACAACCTGGATGTTCCGCTGCCGCTTGACGTTCTGGCCTCCACCGAAGCGGACGAGGATCAGATCCAGATCTTGATGGACATGATCAAGATGAGCGGCGCCAAGATTCCCGGCGGCATCATCGAGCATCAGCGGACGTCGTGGTTGGACAACCGCGCCATCCAGACGGCCGAGTTCAGCAGCTACGACGGCGACGTCGTGCTCTACATGGCCGACAAGTACCACGACGAGCTGATGACGCTCGAGCCCGCATTCAAGACCCGCAAGGCAGATGGTGGTTGGGGTGACTACGTGAAGAACCTCGAGGTCGTCTACATCGGCGGGGACCACCTGCAGATCGTCGACGAGCCGTACATCGCGAAGGTTGCGGCAGACCTCACCACCAAGCTGGCCCAGATCGAGACAGCTCAGACCAAAGCAGCGGAAACCGGAGTTCAGAAGTGACGACAACCACCGCGGAGAAGCTCGCTGAACTCCGCGAAAAGTTGGAGAAGGCAAAGGAACCCGGCTCGGCTCGGGCCATTGCGAAGCGCGATGCAGCAGGGCACAGTACGCCGCGCCAGCGCATCGACATGTTGCTCGATCCCGGTAGCTTCGTCGAGGTCGGCGCCCTGGTGAAGATGGCGGGCGAGGACAACCCGTACAGCGACGGCGTCATGACCGGTCACGGAACTGTCGACGGGCGTCCGGTTGCCGTGTTCGCGCACGATCAGACTGTGTTCGGCGGTGCCGCCGGAGAGATGTTCGGCCGTAAGGTCGCCGCCGTCAACGATTTTGCACTGAAGGTGGGCTGCCCGGTCGTCGGTATCAACGATTCCGGTGGAGCTCGAATCCAGGATGCCGTTTCCTCATTGGCCTGGTACGCCAACATGGGTTCACGTCAGGAGCCCTTGTCCGGCGTCTGCCCGCAGATCTCGGTCATCCTCGGTAAGTGCGCCGGCGGTGCCGTGTACGCACCGATCAACACCGACGTCGTTGTCGCGACCGAAGAGTCGTACATGTTCGTCACCGGACCCGACGTCATCAAGTCGGTCACCGGCGAAGAGGTCAGCCTCGAGGATCTGGGCGGAGCGCGCAAGCAGGCGGAGTACGGAAACATCCATCACGTCGCTCCCGACGAGAAGGCTGCATTCGACTGGGTGCGTGAGTACCTGAGCTTCATGCCGTCCTCGTGCACGGAGAAGGCGCCGTTGATCAACCCGGGTCTCGAACCCGAGATCACCGAGTCGGATCTCGAACTCAACGCCTTCATGCCGGATGCCGACAATGCCGGCTACGACATGCACGACATCATTCTGCGGATCTTCGACGACGGAACCTTCCATGAAATCGGAGCCCAGGTCGCGCACAACGTGATAACCGGGTTCTCCCGCGTCGACGGCCTGCCCGTCGGTGTCGTGGCCAACCAGCCCACGTACCTCAGCGGCGCCCTCGATGCGGACAGCTCCGACAAGGCTGCCCATTTTGTGCGCCTGTGCGACGCTTTCAGCATCCCGCTCGTTTTTGTCGTCGACACACCAGGCTTTCTTCCCGGCGTCGATCAGGAAAAGGTCGGTGTCATCAAGCGCGGCGGGCGTTTCCTGTTCGCGTACATCGAAGCCACTGTCCCGAAGGTGACTGTGGTGGTTCGTAAGGCGTACGGCGGCGGTTATGCCGTCATGGGTTGCAAGCAGCTCGGTGCCGACATCAACCTCGCGTGGCCGACCGCTCGTATCGCCGTGATGGGTGCCGAGGGTGCCGTCAACATCATGGGACGTCGTCAGCTCGCCGAGGCGGGAGAGAACGCACCCGCGGTGCGTGCTCAGTTGATCAACTTCTACAACGAGTTCGTCGCGACGCCGTACATCGCGGCTGAGCGCGGATACATCGACGCGGTGATCGAGCCTTCGCAGACGCGTCTCGAAATCCGCAAGGCTCTGAAGTTGCTCAAGGACAAGACGATCTTCAAGAACCCGCGCAAGCACAACTTGATGCCGCTCTAATTCTTCTTGTCACCGAGGGCGTCGAACTGGCGGCGTAGCGCTTCTATCGCCGCCAGGACGGCAGGTCTTTCGCTGTCGGTCCGCCAGGCGAGGTAGATGTCGCGGCCCAGCGGCGGAAGGGTGTCGAGCATTCGAACACCTTCCGGTGGTACAACTCTCGCGAGGCGCGGGATCAAAGCGACGGCGAGGCCCTGAGCTACGAATTCGACCTGGGTGGGAAACTCGGCGACCTCGTACTCGATTCGTGGGTCGAACCCCTGCGCGCGCAGGGTCCTGACGGTGAAGGTGTGAAAGTCCGTTCCCCGGGTCCACGTCGCCCAGGCATGCTCGGACAGCTCGCTGAGCGCGACGACCTTGTTCTCCGCCAGCGGATGTGACGCGGGGAGAGCGAGCAGCGCCACGTCGTCGTACACGGGCGTGAAGGAGACTCCGTCGGGAAGTTCGACGGGCAGAGTGCTCCAACTGTCGACCACCACGACGTCGAGGTCGCGGCGAATCAGTGCGGGGAGGAGTTCTTCGGATTCGCCTTCGTTGAAGGTGATTTCGAGCTGGGGGTGCGCGTGCCTGATCTCGGCGATGGCTCGCGGCAGCACTGTCCTGCTGGGGGAGACCAGGGCCCCGATGCGTACGCGGCCCGTCACCTCGCTCTGCAGCGACGCGATTTCCGCCTCGGCCTGGGCGAGCGTCGAGAGAACCTCTGCGGTTCGGCGCGCGAGGATCCGGCCCGCTTCGGTGAGTCGTACACCGCGGCCCTGCGGTTCGAGGAGCGGAACACCGACCTCGCGCTCGAGCTTGTTCAACTGCTGCGAAATTCCGGAGGGTGTGACATGCAAGGTGCGGGCGGCAGCCGCTACTGATCCGTTCTCGGCGACAGCGTGCAGGGCGCGAAGTCTTTCGAGATTCAACACAGTAGTAATGCTACCGAATATACGGTCTGAACATTTGCTTGTGCTGAATAGTTAGCGGCAGGAACATTGTCGAGTGACCACTCTGACCTCCGTGACTGCGCAGACACCGAAACCCACCAGAACTCCTCGGGGGCGCATCGACCCTCGATTGCTGGTCGTCGGAGGCGCAGCCGCGATCTCGATCAGTTCGCTCCTCATCAAGCTGGCCGATGTCGGGCCCTCGACGGCCGTCTTCTTCCGTTGCTTCCTGGCCTTGCCGCCGCTGTTGTGGTTGGCGTGGCGAGAGTACCGCCGGGTGGGCAAACCGAGCCGGCGGGCAGCCGTTCTGCAGGTGCTCGGCGGTCTGTTGCTCGGACTGGATTTCGCGTTGTGGTCGCAGTCGATTCTGATGATCGGCGCGGGTATGGCGAGCGTCGTCGTGAACGTGCAGGTGATTGTGGTGCCCGCACTGTCCTGGTTGGTGTTCGGCAATCGGGTGCCGATGCGCTTCGTCTTCGCCCTACCGTTCATGTTCACGGGAATCGCCTTGGCGGGCGGCGTGTTCGGGGGCGGGGGAACCGGCGACGACCTGCTGTGGGGAACGGCGCTCTCGCTCGTCTCCGGAATCGCGTACGGCGGCTACATCTTCGTGGTCGGTCGTACGGGCGAGGCGGATCGGGCCGCGAGCCAGGTGTTGATCTCGACGACGTCCGCGGGCATCGCCGGCTCCGTCATCGGATCACTGTGGGGCCGGATCGATTTCGTCCCGGGTTGGGAAGCGTTCGGCTGGCTCGCGGCACTGGCGCTGGTCGGCCAGGTGTTCGGCTGGATGCTGATGGGGCACTCGCTCCCTCGGCTGCCCGCCGAGGTGGGCGCGACGCTCCTGCTCATGCAACCGGTCCTCGCCGTACTGCTGGCGGTTGTGCTGCTCGGCGAACGGCCGGGCGTTGGGCAACTACTCGGGTGCGTCGTCGTTGTCGGAGCGGTCTCGGCCGTCTCCATACGTCGCACCCGAGCAGTCACCCGAGTAGGTAGCGCAGGCTAGTGCACTCGCATCTCGCCGGGCATCCACATGCCCGAGCGGGTTGCGGTGCCCGTCTCCACCTCTGCCGGAACAGCATTCGGGAAGTACCGGTCGTAGCGCTCGAGTGATCCCCAGTCTCGTGCCCAGTCGTCCTTCAGGTACGTCGGAACCGTCGTAGCACCGGCGAGGACCTCGGTGAATCCGAGCGGTCCACCGTTGTCTGCGGACTGCCAGGTATCGGTGGAGCTGACGGCCAGGGGACGGTCCGGGAGGATGCGGAAGTTCGGCATCTCGGCCACACCGTTCTGATGTGTGAACGGACGTTGGCACGGGAACTGAAGGCCGACAGCCCAGTCCAGGAGGACCGGCTGCTCGCTGCCGATGTACGAGTCCAGGGACTCGAGCTTGGGCACGCGCGGCGGCGTGAACGCCATCCACTGATCGCCCGTGAGGTTGGGATCGAACGCGACCACCCGAACGGCATCGGCATCTGGCGCGAGTTCGTCGATCGGGATACGGACGTTGCGCCACGACGGCGCCGGGCCGATGTCTCGCGGCATGTACGAACCCTGAACCTGCACGGTTCCGTCGGGCTGAGTCTTGCCGTACTCGACCAGAAGCGACTGGCCGTACGTGATCGCACCGGTGTTGTCGACGGACCACACGCGGCCCGCTACGGACATGACCACCAGCGGTGATTCTTCACTGCGAGTGGGCAATCCGTACCAACTCGAGATGAGGGAAGCAGGTTCCTGCACGCCGGGCTGGTAGCTGCCCATGACCGGTGTCTTCGACGGATCGAGGCCGAAGGGGAGCTTGGCCGTGCTGCCGTTGACGCCGAGGTTACCGGTGCCGCCGCTGGTTCCGGCGCCGGAACCGGTGGCGAAGGTGGGGCCGACACTCTGGCTGTCGGTATTACCCATGCCCTGCTTGACTTCGATGTAATCCGCAGTCAGATCGCTGGGAACCCCATTGGGGGAGAAGCCCTTCGAATCGACTCCGGACAACGGATCCTCCGCGTTGAATCCGGGAGCGGGCAGAGGCCGCAGATTCCCGGAATTGACGTCGGTCTCGACCAGAACATCCTCGGCCATGCCGCAGGTCCTGCCCGCGAGTGCCTCGATGTTGCTTCGGCCCAGCGAGTACGCCGGGTACTGCGACACTGCGCCCTTGAGTAGCGAGAGCACCTCGAACAGGACCATCAGACCGGCAATCACGGTGAGCGGAGCGGCCGCGAACTTGCGAATTCGTCTGCCCTTGGCCGTGTTCGGCTTCTCGGGCGGGGCTGCAAATCCCTCACGCAGGTACTGCCAGGCGGCAAAGGCCAAGGCGAGAGCAAAGAGCGCGAGGAACAGTGTGTTGGATTCACGGCCGTCGTAGGAGATGGTCTTGTCGAACCACGGCACGCCGTAACTCGAGACGTACCAGTAGCCGTTGATGCCGGCGAACGTCAACGCGAGCATCAGGAGCAGTCCGGCCACGAACACCGATCGGTTACGACGCGAGCGCAGGGCAGACGCGGACACAGCCACGGCGGTCAGCGCGGCGAGAGAACCGGCGATGCCCGCGTACGCACCGAAGTGGTGAGTCCACTTGGTGGGGTTGAACATCATCAGGAACATCGTGCCGAAGACGACGCCGACCAGGCGCCACGACGGACCGGTTGCCGCGCCGGGGACGCGGCCGCGCCGCAACAACACGAAGAGCGTCGTGAAGAGGCACAGGATCATCGTCAAGAACGCGAAGCGTCGGGCAACCGAGCCGTCGACCGTCTGGACGAAGAGGTAGTAGTAGCGCAGGAAGTCCTGGTACCACTCGAGATTGGGGCCGATGATCGTTCGGACGCGCGTGGCTTCCATGACGCCGGCAAAGGTCTGGTCGGCGAAGATGACCACCAGCACGATGGTTCCGGCAGCGGCGATCGGAGCGAGAAGTGGCAGTGTGCCGACCAGTCGGTGACGCTTGACGACGATGCGCACCAACGGGCGCACACCGGCGAGAAGGGCTGCGATACACATCAATCCGGTGGGTGCGGCGGCAAGAGTGAAGGCGCCGATCAAAATTGCCGTGGCCGCGGGCAGCAGGCGTCCGGTGGCGATGGCGCGCTCGATGGAGCACCAGGTGAGCAGTGCGCCGAGAGCCACGATGGGCTCGGGGCGAAGACCGTTGTTGTACGCCAGCCAGAAGGACAGGAATACCAGACCGCCGGTCCAGAGGGCGACATTGCTCCGGCGAACCGCCCGGCCGAGACGCGGGACGACCTCGCGGCTGATCACCATCCAGCAGAGGATTCCGGCGAGCAGAGCGGGCAGACGCATGAACGGGCTCGCCGTCGAGATCTTCGCCATCACGGCCAGGACTTCGTAGTACCAGCCGAACGGGGCCTCGGGAACGCCGAACCAACGGAAGTAGTTGGCCATGTATCCCGCGTCCGGCGAGACTCGGGCCATGGTCAGGAGATAACCGTCGTCGGCGGTGTTCGCGCCGATGAAGTGCCAGACGACCAGCGTGCCGACTACAACTCCGTCGATACCGGAGAACTTCCACCACCGTTCGGGCAGGAAGCGTCGGTGCTTGCGGCCGTCGGTGCCGTCGAGGCGAGCCAGGGCGACCAGCGCGACGATGGTCGAGAGCACTGCCACGATCATCGCGACCAGCTTCAGGACGCTGGGGCTCGACGAGAAACGTGAGTCGATCGTCATCGAGAAGCCGAGGCCCTCGGGGGCAGCGCCGTCGGGCAGGTCGCTGAAGACGCCGACCACCTGCGGGCGGAAGTCGCCGTCGAGCTGGCCACGAATCGGGTTGCCGTCGGGATACGTCAGTCCGACGAACTCTGCCGAGGTCCGGTTGACGTCAGAGCTGAACGCGATGGCGCCGCAGCGACTCGACTCGACGTCCTCGCGCGCTGCCGAAGCGACGACGACGTTGCGATCGAGCACGTCGACGCTGGTAGCGGACACGCGGACGAACATCGACGAGAGCGCGGCACCGTCGCCCTGAGCAGGTGCCGTCGACATCAGGATGCCGCCGCCCTCGGGGAGTGAGCTGACCGCGGTGCAGGGGATCGACGCGTTGACGTCGATGGGAACCTGCGCCATCAGCGGTGCCTCGACGTCGCCGATCACGCCGTTCTGTGGCCAGTTGACCGTCGCCGTCGTCTGCACGACAGGAAGCAGAGGAGTTGCCAGTGCGAGTACGAAGCCGAGCAAGCCGGCGATGATCGCAACCCATCGAGTGCGATGGAAACGCTCGCGGGCATCCTGACCAGCAGGAGGCGGCGAACTCGAAGTCTGGGGTGAAGCTGTCACGGCGTCGGGCACGGCTACCGATGGTATGTCAGGGCTGAGCGTGGACCTACCGTGACCGGGTGGTTGGTAGGTCCACGCGTAACAGTTACGACTGGTAACGAATCGGGCCCGGTGTCCAGGTGCCCGAACGGGTCTCGGTGGTGACGTTCATTTGCGCGGGAACTGCGTCCGGATCGAGCGGTGTGTACTGCTCGAGCGAACCCCAGTCACGATCCCAGTCGTTGTCCAGATAGGTGGGCAATGCCCTGGCCGAGAGCAGTTCGCTGGTCCAACCGAGCGGTCCGCCGCCGTAGTGGTCCTGCCAGGCGTTGGTGGACTCCGCGCCGATGCGGTCGGGCAGAATGCGCCACTCGGGGATCTCGGCGACGCCGTACAGATGATCGACCGGGCGTTGACACGGGAAGGCGAGACCGACGGCCCAGTCCATCAGCACCGGATCGGTGGATCCGACGACGTCCTGCAGCGTGCGCATGGTCGGCACTCGCGGCGGTGTCACCGCCAGCCATTGGTCGGCACTGATGTCGGTGTCACTGGCCACCAGACGCACGGTGTCGGCGTCGGCGGGCAGTTGATCCATCGGAACGCGCAGGTTGCGCCACGACGGCGACGGGCCGATGTCGATCGGATCGACTCGTCCCAGCGCGTCGACGCTTCCGTCGGCCTGCTTCTTGCCGTACTCGACCTGCAAGACCGCGCCGGGGGTGACGATGCCGTCGGAGTTGACGTAGCGGATTCGTCCGGCCGCGGCGACCGTGAGGAGCGGTGCGGCGTCGTTGCGCTCGGGCAGTGAGTACCAACCTGTGGTCAGTGACGCGTTCTGGGGCGCTCCGTAACTACCGAGCACCGGCGTTTTTGCGGGGTCGAGCCCGAACGGGAGCGCGACGTTGCTGCCGTTGACGCCCGAGGTCGACTGCGAGCCGCCAGCGGTTCCGGATCCGGTGCCGGGCGTGCTGGTGGTGCCGGACTGAGATGTTGTCGTGTCGAGGCTGTTTGCACTGCCCGCCGTCGAGTCCTCGGCGTCTGCGGTGAGGTCGCCGGCGACTCCGTCCGGCGAGAATCCGGTCGATTCGCTTGCACCGAAAGCTCCGGCGCCGGCGAGGTCGGTGGGCCTGTCCAGCAATTGCAGGACGCCGGTGTTGGGATCGGATTCCACGAGTACCTCACCCGCGAGACCGCAGCTTCCGCCGAAGACGGATTCGATGTTGGACTTGCCGATCGAGTACGCGGGGTACTGAGCGACCGCTCCCTTGAGTAGGGACAGCACCTCGAAGAGCACGACGGCTCCGGCCGCGATGGTCAACGGTGACGGGGCGAGAAGGCGAAGTCGCCTTGTCTTCTTGACGCTGTCTTCCGCACCGTTTCGCTCGCGCGGCTCCATGACGTGGTACCAGGCTGCCAGCAGCAGCGTGAGGATCGTGAGGCCGAGGAAGGCCGTCGAGAATCCCTTGCCGGCGATTGACGGTGGCTTGTCCCACCACGGGACGCCGTAACTCGAGACATACCACCAGCCGTTGGAGCTGGTGAACGCCACAGCGAGGATGAACAGGATGCCCGCGGCGAACAGCGCGCGGTTTCGTTTGGAACGCATGCTCGACGCACTCACGCCGACGGCGGCGAGCACGGCAACCGTAGCGGCCAGACCGGCGTACACACCGAAGTGGTGAGTCCACTTGGTGGGGGTGAACTGCATCAGGAGCAGCGACGCGAACACGATGCCGAGGATTCGGCGCGAGGGCCCGATCGCGGTACCGGGGATCCGGCCCTTGCGCAGGATCATCATGACGCAGAAGACGAGTCCGACGATCATGACGAACATGCCGAAGCGGCGGGCCAGTGAGCCGTCGGGGGAGATGGTCATCAGTGCGTCCCACCGCAACCGCTCCTCGAACCACGGAACGTTCGGCCCGACGGCGGTTCGCACCCTGGTGGATTCGAGAACCGTTGCGAGGGTTTGATCTGCGAAGACTGCGACAAGAACCACGGTTCCGGCTGCGAGGATCGGCATGACCTGGGACAGGAAGCCGACGCGTTTGCCGCGGGCGATCAGGATCTGCAGGATCGGCCGGGCTCCGGCGATCAGCGCGCCGATGGCGATCAGCCCCGAAGGTCCGGCGGCCAGCGAGAATGCGGCGATCAGCACGGCCATCGCGGCGGGCAACAGACGTCCGGTGGCGATGGCGCGCTCGATGGAGCACCACGTGAGCAGGGCGCCGAGGGCAATGATGGGTTCGGGACGCAGGCCGTTGTTGTACGGCAACCAGAAGGCCAGGAACACGAGCCCGCCCGTCCAGATGGCAACCTTGTTGCGGCGCACCGCAACACCGAGTCGCGGTATCACCTCGCGGCTGATGACCATCCAGCACAGAATGCCGGCGATCAATGCGGGCAGGCGCATCCACATGCTCGCGGTGCTGACCTTCGCGAACAGCGCCAGCACGTCGTAGTACCAACCGAACGGCGCTTCGGGGACGCCGAACCAACGGAAGTAATTGGCCATGTACCCGGAGTGCTCCGAGACTCTGGCCATGCCGAGCAGATAACCGTCGTCGGAAGTGTTGGCGCCGAACACATGCCAGAGCGCCAGCGTGCCGATCACCAGGGCGTCGATGCCGGTGAACTTCCACCACCGTGCCGGAAGGAACCGCCGGGCACGACGGCCGTCGACGCCGTCGATCCGGTGCAGTGCGTACAGCGAGACGATGGTCGAGAGTGCCGCGACGATCATCGCGAACAGTTTGAGAAGTGTGGGGCTGGACGAGAACCGCGAGTCGACGTCCATGTGGGCAGACAATCCGGCGGGCGCTGCGCCCTGCAGGTCGGTGAAGATGCCGACAACCTGTGGGCGGTAGTCACCGGTCAGGGTGGTGCCGACGCCGTCGATTCCGGTGACCGCCGCGACGGTCTGCTCGGAGTTGGTCGTGATGGTGATCGCCGTGCACCCGCTCAGTTGATCGAGCGGAGCCGAGATCAACACCGAATCGCGAGTGAGTGCTTCGAGGCGGTCGGCAGTGGTGCGGACGGTGAGGCCGCGAGCGTTTCGGTCCGGCGCACCGTTCGGCATGGTCGAGAGCAGTGTGCCGCCGCTGCCGCCCAACTGGCCGAGGGTGGAACAGGGAATGCTGATGTCGAGCGATGTGGGCGAGTAGGAGATCAGCGGCGACGAGACGCTGTTGACGGTCCCACCCTGCGGCCAGTCGATGCTCGCGGCTTCCTGCTTGACGGGCAGGAACGGCGTCGCGAGTGCAAGAAGCAGGCCAAGAAGGCCGGTGACTATCGCGATGAGTCGTGCCGTCCGGACTCTCTGGGAATCCGATTCTCGGGGAGCTTCGGGGCCAGTGGGCACGGGTTTCGGGGGCACTACTACTTCAGACGGCACAAGGAACGATGTTAGGCGAGTGCGGGCCCACACATCCTGAGAGAACTACTCAGGATGCAACTTCCTGTTCGGATTGTGGTGTTTCAAGTGTTCGGGCGATGGTGTCGAGTGAAATACCCAACACTTCCGCGACCGCGCTGATGGTGAAGAAGGCGGGTGTCGCGATGCGTCCGGTTTCGATCTTGCGCAGCGTTTCGACGGAGATACCGGCGTCGAGCGCTACCTGAACCATGCTTCGGTCCCCCCGCGCCGATCGCAGGAGTTCACCCAGTCGTAGTCCTCGTTCGAGTTCTTCCGCCGTCAGCGGCACGCGCACCATGTGCTTATAGTAATACCGGTATAGTTATTCGACAAGGAAGGTGTTCGAGATGGTCGAAATCAAGACCGCAGGGGAAATCGACGCGATGGCGGCGGCGGGGAGAATCACCGCGCAGGCGCTGGCTGCGGCGCGTGAGGCGGCGAGCGTCGGAGTGACGTTGCTCGAATTGGACGCCGTTGCCGCGGAGGTCATTTCGGCTGCCGGCGCCTCGGCGCTGTTCTTGAATTACCGGCCGGCGACGGCGCCGATACCCTTTCCCGGCGTCGCCTGCATCAGTGTGAACGATGCTGTGGTGCACGGTATCCCGAATGGGTACCGACTCCGTGACGGTGACCTGGTCAGTATCGACTGCGGTGCGAGACTCGACGGCTGGTGCGGCGATTCTGCCATCAGCTTCACCGTCGGACAGGGAAGTAGTGAGGATCAGGCACTGATCGACGCGACCGATGAGGCACTTGCCCGTGGCATTGCCGCCGCCCAGCCCGGAAACCGATTGGGCGACATCGGTGCCGCGATCGGACAGTACGCGCGTGGCCTCGGATACGGCATGCTCGCCGATCACGGTGGGCACGGCATCGGCCGCGAGATGCACGAAGGCCCGGACGTGCCCAACGAAGGTCGAGCAGGCAAAGGCTTCCGGTTACGGCCCGGCCTGGTCATCGCCATCGAACCGATGCTCATCGCCGACGGAACCGACGACTACCGGCACGACGCCGACGGGTGGACCCTTCGCACCGTTTCGGGCGCCAGGGCTGCGCACAGTGAGCACACTGTCGCGATCACCGAAGACGGTCCGGTGATCATGACCCGCTGATCAACCCGCTCAGCTCTGGTTGGAGGTCTTGCCGCTCACGAGGTCTCGTACGTCCCACACCCACACGTCGTCGACGCGCTTGGCGTCGAAGCCGACCAGCTCGTCGACCGTGTGGCGCAGGGCGTCGTCGCCGGAGAATCGGGGAAGCACCAGTACGTCGGCGTGCCAGTACCGCAGGTCGGTCAGGGCGTTCGCTCTGGTGCCCACATCGATCAACGGGACCTTGCCGGTTTGTTTGGCATTGACCAGCAGGGTCGAGGTGGGCCGTGACTCGGCGCCGTAGATTCCGGCGCGGGTCTTCGAATCCGGGCCGACGAAGTACCCGCCGGCGATGGGGAAGCCGAAGTCGGCGTCGACCTGCCAGCTCAGTGCGCGGGCGTCTTCGGCGCTCGCGACGGGGACCGTCACCAGGGTGCCGTCGCTGACGTAGTTCTCCCACGAGCCGCTGGTGATGAATTCAGGCGTCGCAGATCGCTGATCGGCGTCGATGGGGGTCGGGATCAGGGGAATCATCGCGACGGCGAGTGCCACCAGCCAGACACCGGCTGCCGTGCGGCGCGGTCCACGAAGTTCGACAAAAGCGCGGTAGGTGCCGAGGGTGAGCAGCAGCCCGATCGCCGGAATCGCGCCCATGGCGAATCGGGATTCGAGCACCGATTCGAACAACGGCAAGTCGGCGAGGAGTTTCCACGGCAGGGTGATGCCGGTCTTGTCACCGTCGATGGTCAGTTCGGAACCGAGCGAGAGCACACCCATCACCACGATCACGGCGGCGGCAGCGCGGGTCAGACGGATGCGCCACAGCCACACCGTTGCACCGAGAAGCAGGAGCACCAACGGCCATCCGAAGTACGCATTCTCCTCGGTCGGGTTCATTCGGAACTCCGCGCCCTCGGGATCACCCGCAACCGATTCGGTCGGGAACGTGGTGAGTGCAGCGGTGTCGTTGCCTGCCTGACCGTGTGAGACGCCGTCGTAGCTCGCAGGGCCGAAGAACTGCGACCACAGCGGCACCGCGGTGATCAGGAGTGTGACCGCGCCGCCGATCACGAGACCGGGCATCGCGCGCTTGATCGCCTGGCGCGACTTGGCCAGGTCAGGCAGTGCATAGGCGGCGCCGAACACCATGGCTGACATCGTGAAGATGAGGAGCGGCTCTTCGCCGAGGAAGATCTGCCACGCGACGAGTAGGCCGAGAACGATTCCGTCGCGAACCGGACGCTTGCCGTTCGAGATGCGTACTACCTGCAAGAAGATGAAGGGGAGTACGAAGAACGCGACGAAGTTCGGATGACCGTTGGCGTGCGAAATCATGGCGGGCGCGAATCCGCAGAACCCCGCTCCGACGGCGGCGGCGATCTTGGAGCGGACGGAGACGCCGGTAAGTACGTGCCGCGAGAATGCCCAGTACCAAGCGATGGCGGTGCCGCCGAGGCCGGCGGTCAGCCCGATCGCATACGTGGCTGTCGGTCCGAAGATCAGCGTGATCGGGGCCAACGGGATGCTGATGCCGAACATCGCGGTATTGGCCATCAGGTTCACGCCGAGCGGGTAATTCTGCAGGTCACTGAACAGCGGGCTGCGGAACTGGGCGAGGGCGTGAGCGGTATCGGCGAAGAACCATTCCCACATGGCCTGGTCGCGGCCCGCGTTGAACAGATAGCCGGACTGCAGATCGCTCCACAGGTTCGACATCACGTAGATCGCCGCAACGGTGAACGTCGCCATGATCGCGAGGTCGACAAGACGCCCGCGCTGGACGACCGAGCGCCGCACTGCTGAACGGACTCGCCCTGGACGTGCTTCTTCGAGCAGTTGGACGTCGGGCAAGGTCTCGGTCATGCAGTCGGTGCCTTTCGGTTCTGGCGCCCATCCCTGAAGTGGCAGTTCTCAGAAGTTCGGGCTGGCCTATTTAGGTCTCGATTCGATAACTTCCTCTGTCAGAGTAACGAACAAAACGGTTCGCGTCCGCGAGCGGGCGCAGTCGACGGGACAAACCGGGCCACCCGACTTGTCCGGAAAGTAATGTTTTCGTGCATCGTTTGACGGGTTCGTGACCGGGGTATCGCAACAAGGATCTTGCTCGCGTTTGTTCAGGCAGCCCCGACGAATCCCATCCTCGACGAAGAGTTGGAACCAACGTCCGGGGCCTATACCGGATGGGATGGTGCTTGTGCATGTCGAAGACAGCAGTTCGCAGTAGCGCAGTGGGAGCAGTGGCCTTACTGGCCGTTGTCCTGGGGGGTGGGACGGCGTCGGCAGGCGTCGACAACACCAGTTCGATCACCGACGTCAAAGGAAATCGGATAGAGGTCTATCAGGCTGATACCGCTATCCACGTCTTTCCGCCTCTCGACAGCTCACCGCTGAGCGTCGAGTTCTTCCACGACGGGGTTGCCGGCGTGAAGATCGACGGGCCGGACGCAGCAAGTTTCACCGGCACGAAGCTGACGATCGGTTATCAAATCGGCTACCCGATCGCGTTGACCGGCGCGACGGTCGTTCTCAATAGCCCCGGTCTCGACTGGGCTGTCGAGAGTGGAACCAACCTCGGTATCGGTCTGGTTCCGGACTTCGAACTGGGCCTGGACATTTCGAACGGGTTCGCCATCGGCGGCGACATCATTCCTTCACAGGAACTGGACGTCGATCTGGCGCCGGGCGGTATCACCGACGTCGCGCTACTCGAAGACCAGGAATTCGACGGACCTGAAGCAGCCGTCCGGCTCTCCGGAGTTCACGGATACGTACAGGGAGCAATCGGGCCGGTAACCATCAGGCCCTACGCGAAGGCTGTCACGTCGAATGGCGATACCGTCGTCACTTACGGTGTGCCGCAACGACTGTAAAGCAGTGCCGGCGCTCCCGCCCTCACGCTGCAACAGCGTGGTGGTGGGAGCGTTCCGCGTTGTGAGTTGTCGAATCGGTGCCACGAATAGGCTCGGCGTCCGCCCAATGGGCACTGCGGGAAACACTGACGAGTTTCGCGACCAGCCGTGCCGCGATCCACACGAGGTACACGGCGGTGATCAGAAGCAGAAGCGCCCAGTCGTGCGCGAAGAATCCGACTATCCCGCCGATCGTGAACGCGAGGGCGACGAAGACGACGCGTCCTCCCACGTCGGTCTCGACCAGATACTCCGGCTCGATCGGATCGTCGAAGTCGTTCGATTCATCGGCGTCTCCAGCCGATTCGGCTCTGGACTTCTCGTGGTGTTCGGTCGGGATCTCGAGTAGCTCACCCCATTCGAGCACCGCAACGGTGTGTGCGGTGTCGGTCGGGATCGCGCGGTAGTCGCGGGACTCGGAAACGTCGATGAGAGCCCTTGCCAGAGTGAGTACTTCGATGCGATTGCGAATCGCGACGCTCAACACTTCGTGGAAGGCCTGCTCGCGCCCGAACGGTTTGCCGCGCGCAATGACCAGAACATGTTCTGCGGAATCGAGAACTGCACGATGCGGTACAAGCTCGCGGCTTTGCGTAACGAGTTCGCTCACTGTCATCACCTACCCCGCCGGTGGTTGATGCGGCCGTTTGCTCGACTGCGCTTGGAGGGGCTGAGTACCCCGGCAGTTTCGGAAACAAACTCGCCGGACAGCGTGTCAGATTTGCGCAGCCGGGGCCGAGAGTGCTCCGAGGCAACTTTCGATCAGGTCGGCAACAATCACGTGAGCACGTTCTCGGCTGTCGACGCGACCCTCCCACGTGGCAAAAGTGACGACGGCGAGCACGGTCAGAGTTGCCGCCCGAAGTTCGGCGATCTCTGCCGGCAACGAGGACGCAGTGACTATCCGCCGCTGAACTTCGCGGAAACTCTCGGCCTGCATGTGATCACGGATGGTCGACGACATGGCCGGGTCGAAGATCGACTGCACCAGGAACCGTGCGTACAACGTGCCCTCGCGGTAGATGGTCTGTTCCGCCAACGGCAGGACGAGAGCCTCGACGAGGGCACGCATCGTCGGTGGATTCGCGTCGAGATCGATCGTGTCGAGCAACTCGCGTCGACGCTCACCGGCAGGTCGCATTCTGGACTCGACGACGGCCGCCAGCAAACCTTCACGTGAACCGAAGTGATACTGCGCAGCCGATTTGTTGGCCTGTCCGGCTTCGGTCTGAACATCACGAAGCGTCAGAGCGGCCAGACCTCGTTCGGCAACCAGACGCTCGGCTGCATCGATCATTGCCGCTCGGGCATCGGTTCGAGTCACGGTATGAAGTTAGGGGTGCGTCGGGGTCGCGTCAACGACCCCGACGGTAAGCCTTTTGTGACGTATCTCCTGGTTAGATCGCGTCAGAGCGGGTAACGACCACAAACGGGCCCTGCTCGGTGACTGTGAAACGAGGATCGTCGAACAGTTCCTTGGGGAACGTGACCGTGTAGCGGCGGACGTTCGGGTCGTTGGGGTAGACATCCTCGGCCAACCGCAGCGTGTACCCGTCGGCGCCCTGGCGGAAGACGAAGGCGTCGGGACTGCGCCACGGCGACGCGTCCAGCGCAGCTATCAGTTCGTCAGGGGTCTTCAGTTCCGACCACTGCTCTATCAGTGCGGCGCGGGCACGGAAATCGGCGAGGGGGTTTGCGTAGTGCGACGTCAGACCTTGGAAACCGAAGTACGGGTAGAAGCTCAGGAAGCCGATGTCGGCGGTGAGTACCACCGTGTCATGGGGTTCACGTCCCAACTGTTCGCGGATGATCCGGTCGATGTCCGCGTAATTGGCTTCGGCCCCGGGAGGTCGCTTGTCCCCGCGCTCGCCGTTGCCGTCGGTATCGCTGTATGCCACAGCGATATCCGGCGCCAGCACCTGCGGGATGTTCTGCGCGAAGGCGATGGCTCCGATGGCACCGAGTGCAACCAGTACCGCTTTGACGCGGGGATTTTCGCTGGTGGCCAGGACGATCCAACCGGCGAACTCGACGAATCCGAACACGCCGGCGGCCGCAAGGAGTCCGATCAGGACCGGCTCCAGTCGAAAGCCGAGGAGCGTACTGCCGGCAACGGTGAACGTCATCGACAGCAGTGCCCACAGATACACGGCAATGACACCGATACCGAGTGCCCGGGCGCGGCGGGAGAAGAGGAAACGAGAAATCAGCCAGACCGTGCCGAGTAGGCACAGTCCGCCGACGAGGGTGAAGCTCAGCATCGGGAAGGGCAGTACCGCACCGGAATCGGGGAGGTAGTGCATTGCCGTGCCGGATTCTGCAGTGGCACCCGAGAGTGCCTTCAACAGGTAGGGCGCCCAGACCGTCAGAGCGACCAGTCCGGAGATCACGGCGATGACAGCGAGCCTGACAAGGGGACCCAGTGCGGCTTTCCACGTGTTCTGAGCGCGGGCGGCAAGTACTGCGGCAACGACTGCCATCAGAGTCACGGCGAATGCGGCGAATCCGAGGTACAGCGTGTAGACGGTTGCGGCAAAACCGAGGAACAGGCCCGTCCCGAGAATTGCGCCGGCTCCGGCAAATCGAGAGGCACCCGGGCGATCGAGAGCCCCCCACGCCAGGATCAGCACCGGCGGGATCAGGAGGTTGATGACGGCGCCGTACGCCTCGGGGGAGTTGTACGCCAACACGACGGCAGTGACGGCCAACGCTGCGACTACGGCCCAATCGCGTCGAATCAGCTTGGTCCACAACACGAGTGCAACGACGGCGACGACAGCCAGCGAGCCGATCGCGTAGGGCTTGAAGGCTTCCCAACCGTCCATGCCCAGCAGGTTCGCGACGCGTCCACCGATCCAGAACCAGCCGGCCGGGTAGAACGGCGGCAGATCCACGTACGTCATGTCCTGCAGCGCAGCCGAATCCGTCAGCCGGGTCAGGTACTCGGTCCGGAACTGCTGATCGACCGAGACGCCGTGCAGATACAGACTCGTCGCGGCCAGGGGAAGTCCGAGCGTCGTGGTGACGAAACCGGAGAGCCCGGCCCACGAGAGGAGTTTTGCGACCCGCTCGGCCTTGCGGGCGCGGAACATCAGAACCGCAACACCGACCACTGCGATGCAGAGCACCTGCAGCACCGTCGTGACGGCCTGCGTGACGTTGGAAGACGTGAACGCCGGCCACTGCACTCGGCCGAAAGCAAAGAGCCCGACAGCGGCTACAACAGCGGCGACCAGCGCTCCGAGGGCCATTTCCACCACCGTCGCCGCGGCATTACGCCACGGCGACGGGGTCGAAAGTTCTGTACTCGGAGCAGTTGTTGTTTCTGGCACGGGAGGAGCTTAAACCGGCAACTTCCGGAAGATCGGGCGCGGCACGTGGCGAAGACCCATCATGACGAAACGCCACGGGCCGGGAGTCCAGACGATTTCCTTGCCCTTGTCCGAGGCGGCAACAGCGAGCTTCGCGACGATGTCCTTGTTGACCGTCAGCGGAGCTTCCTTGACGTGGGCACTGAACTGCGTGCGCACCATGCCGGGACGGACGACGGTGACCTGCGGTCCGAATTCCGCGAGAGCCTCGCCGAGTCCGAGGTAGAAACCGTCGAGGCCCGCCTTGGTGGAGCCGTAGACGAAGTTGGCACGCTTGACGCGCTCGCCGGCAACCGACGACATCGCGATGATCTTGCCGAAGCCCTGAGCCTTCATCTTCTCGCCGAGAAGAACACCGACCGAGACGGATGCGGTGTAGTTCACGTTTGCGACCAGAACCGCCTTGCGCTGGTTCTGCCACAGCTCTTCGGAGTCACCGTCCAGTGCGAAGGCGACGATCGCGACGTCGACGTCCCCGTTCGAGAACGCCTGGTCGATCACCTTCGGGTGCGATTCGAAATCAACGGCGTCGAAGTCGATGAGCTCCACCGAGGTGGCACCCTTCGCTTCGAGCTGCTTGACCGCAGCTTCGCGTCCCGGATCGCCGGGAAGTGCCGCAAGAATGACGCGGAGCGGCGCCTTCTTCAGGTATTCCTCACAGATGGCGAGGCCGATCTCGGAGGTTCCACCGAGAAGCAAAACGGTTTGCGGGTTACCTACAGCGTTGATCACAGTTCCAGCCTTCTGGACATATCGGAGGCGAAAACGCCTGTGGGGTCGTACTTGCGGCGCGTCGCGATCCACTCGTCGATGCGCGGGTACATGGCGTGGAAGGTTTCCGCGGACGTCCGCGAATCCTTGGCCGTGTACAGGCGCCCACCGAATTCGAGGACACGCTTGTCGAGTTCGGTGACGAACTCGTTCAGGCCCGGCTTGATGCGGAAGTCGACGCAGATGTTCCAGCCCGGGATCGGGAAGCTCAGCGGCGCCTGATTGCCCTCGCCGAAGAGCTTGAACACGTTGAGGAACGAGTAGTGCCCGCTGCGCTGGATGTCGACGATGATCTTCTTGAATTCGTCGACGGCCTCCGGCGGAACCACGAACTGGTACTGCAGGAATCCGTTGGATCCGTACGCCCGGTTCCACTCACCGAACATGTCGAGCGGGTGGTAGAACTGCGTCAGATTCTGGACCTTGCCGCGGTACTTGCCGGACTTGCGGAACCAGACCTCACCGATCGCGGTGAAGTTGAACTTGTTGGCCAGCCCGTTGGGGAAGACGTCGGGGAACGTCAGCAACTGCGGCGCATCGAAGGCGAGCGGGTTCTTCTGCAGCTTGGCCGGAAGCTGGTCGAGCTTCGCCAGAGATCCGCGCGAGACTGCCGCACGGCCGAGCTTCGGGGGCGCGGAAATCGCGTCGAACCAGGCGCTCGAGTACTCGTAGTTGGCCTCGCTGCCGTCGCTGTGCAGCGCGATGGTCTCGTCGAGGCTGTTGGTGACGTCGCCGTCGGCGATGAAGTACGCCGTCTCGGTCGGTGTCATCTTGATGGTTGCCCGCAAGATGATGCCCGTCAGGCCCATGCCGCCGATCGTGGCCCAGAACAGTGCGGCCTTCGGGTCGTTACGCCCGCCCTTGGGGGTGAGCGTGCGAACCTTGCCGTCGGCCGTCAGTAGATCCAACGACACGACGTGGTTGCCGAAGCTACCTGCGCTGTGGTGGTTCTTGCCGTGGATGTCCGAGCCGATGGCGCCGCCGATCGTGACCTGGCGAGTACCCGGCAGGACCGGAACCCACAGGCCGAACGGCAGAGCAGCCTTCATCAGCTGATCCAGATTCACACCGGCGTCGACGTCCACCAGGGCGGTGTCGCGATCGATGCGATGAATGCGGCTGAGTGCATTCATGTCGATGACCAGCCCACCGGCATTCTGCGCCGGGTCGCCGTACGAGCGGCCGAGGCCGCGCGCGATGACACCGCGTCGCAGATGCGATGGCTTGGAATCGTTCTGTTCCGCAACCTGGGCGACCGCGTTGGCGATCACTTCCACGTCGGGGGTGGACAGCACCTGTGCGGTGGTGGCGGCGGTGCGTCCCCAACCGGTGAGGGTGCGGGCTTGGGTGTGGAGAGCCGGCTGCGGCGTCTCTTCTGCTGTCGTGGACATCAAGGTAGAGGTTACCTGGGAGTAGTGCCGACGGCTCCGACTCGAGTGGTTACTCTCGTCGTCGTGCCCGAAACACCTGCAAGTCACCAGCACGAACCCCACGTCCCGCTGCCCGTCGAGATTCCTGTCACGACGGACATCGCCGACGACGCGCTGGACCTGAAAACGCAGATCGTCCGGTTCGTCGCGACGGGTGGGCTGTCGGCTGTCGTGGACTACGGGCTGTATGTGCTGCTCCTCGCGTTGGGGTTGCCGCGCGTCGCCGCAAAATCGCTGAGCTTCGTTGCGGGCACCACGACGGCGTACCTCATCAATCGTCGGTGGACGTTCAAGGCCGAGCCTTCTCGCGCCCGCTTCATCGCTGTAGTCGCGCTGTACGCGGTCACTTTTGCGGTTCAGGTCGGACTCAACGAACTGATGGTCCATGTCTTCGACGAGCATTGGTGGCGGACACCGCTGGCCTTCGTCATCGCGCAGGGCACCGCGACGGTCATCAACTTCATCGTTCAGCGGGCAGTGATCTTCAAGATCAAGTAACGGTTCGGGGTGGATTAGCGCATTCGTCCGGTTTCTCGAGAGAGAATCGAGCCCATGATCATCGTTCTCGATTCTTCGGCCCTGACCAGGGGCGCACGGTTCGACGCCGCCATCGCCGACGCTCGCGCACTCGGACACCGCGTCGTCGTGCCGCGATTGGTCGTACTCGAGGTTGCGAGCCGCTACCGCGAGGAATCGGCGGAGATGATCGCGGCCCTGAGCGTCCAGGCGCGCATGTACGACCGACTGGGGTTGCGGCGCGACCTCACGAGGTTCGTCGACGCTGCTCACGACAAGGCCGACGGCTACGTCGACGACGTGATCGAAGACCTCGTGGCGATCGGCGTCGAAGTGGTCGATCCAGTCGACGTGTCGCATCTCGAGGTGGCCGAGAGGGCGATCTCGCTGCGTCGGCCCTATACCGACAAGAAGAAGCGAGACGGCTACCCGGCGACGCTGAACTGGCTGACCGTGCTCGATCTCGCCCACCGCAACCCGGAGGTCGACGTCATCTGGGTCAGTTCCGACGCGCGGGCATACGGCGACGGCGAAGACGGGGTCTGGCACGCGGATCTCGCACGTGAACTGGCATCGCGCGGCCTCGAGTATCGGGTCCGCTGGGCGTCGGACATCCCGGTGATCGACGGACCGGTGCAGGTGGAGCAGGTGGCTGAGGTCGCTGAGGTCGCGCCCGAGGCCCCGGTTGCTCGGGGCTTCGTGGAGCCGGAAGCGGTCGTTCCAACAGAGATTCCCGAACCCGAGGTTCCGGCGGCGCCCATCGCTCCGGAGGCACCGGCAACAGCTCCCGCACCCAAGCCCGTACAGCGCGCAGCGCGGACGAGAGTTGCGCCGCAGCGCATCGAACCCGCCCCGAAAGCTCAGTCCGGTGGACTGCGCGGTCTGGGCAAGGTCATCGGCGGGCGGAAACGAAAGGTCACGATCGTCGACGATCTCGACGAAGTCGACCTCTTCGGCGCCTGATCGCTTCTAATCTGGACAGATGTCTCTGTTGCCGACAGTCAGTCGTAGGACCGGAACTCGATACGGCAGGCCGAGTATCGAATCGCAGGTCCTCTACAACGCGTGTCGATGGATGCTTCGGCCCGTAGTTGGGATCGCGCCGCTGACGCCTGGCGCAATGCGCCGCGCCGCAGTTCTGGACTCGGCCGCGGGTGTACGCATTCCCTCCGGGATCGATCGGGAAGCGATTCGTTTTCCAGGTTTCGACGGTGAACTCGTCCGGACAGCAGGCTCGACGGCCGATCTGCGCGACGGTGTAGTTCTATACCTGCACGGCGGCGGGTTCATGTGCTGCGGGCTCAACACGCATCGGCCGGTCGTGGCCAGCATCGCCAAGCGAACCGGCCTTCCGGTCCTGCACATCGCGTATCGGCAGTTGCCGAGCACGAGCATCAGCGGGTCCGTCGACGACTGCCTCGATGCATACCGGTGGCTTCTCGAACAGGGAGCTTTTCCGGAAAAGGTTGTCTTCGTTGGTGATTCGGCCGGAGGTTTCCTGGTCTTCGCGACGGCGCTTGCAGCAGTTTCCGCGGGGCTCGAGGTTCCGGCCGGCCTGGTCGGGCTCTCGCCGCTCCTCGATCTCGATTGCACCACCAAATCGGTCCATGCCAACGCTCGACGCGACGTGATCGCCCCGGTGTCGGCATTGATGGCGATCGGAAAGCTTGGCGGACAGACGAACTCGCCCGTCGACGGCGATCTTGCAGCTTTGCCGCCGTCGTTGCTGATCGCCGCCGAATCCGAGGTGCTCAGAGTCGATTCGGAGGTGATGGCGCAACGGCTCGCCGCCGCGGGGGTGCCGTGCTCGCTGCAGATCTGGAACGGCCAGGTTCACGCGTTTCCCGCCGTCTGGCCTGGCTTGCCGGAGAGCCGGGCCGCGCTACGTGACGTTGCCAGGTTCATTCGCGCCAGGCTCGATGCGGTCCCGCCCCAGGAGTCACGTGCGCAGTGACGCGACAACTGCCCGTGCGAGGGCGTCGGCAGATCCAGGGGCGAATGGCAGAAAGAGTTCGGGCTCGATCAGTTCCACTTCCATGAGCAGTGGTTGATCCACCGGCCCCACGACGTCCACACGCGCATAAAGCAATTCGCCGGGGCCGCGTGGGGTCGCGGCCAGTGCCGCGTCGGCCACCGCGAGTTCGGCGGCGGAAGGCTCGTGGAGGTAGTTGGTTCCGCCGTGGAATTCCTGCACGCGGAAGTCGTTGGTGGCCGGGATTTTCCGGACGGCGTGCGAGTAGCGTCCGCCGAGGTGGATGATCGAGCGCTCGCCGTCTACGACATCCGAGATGAAGGGCTGGACCAGAGCGTCGTTGCCACTCTCGAGGATTGAACTGAGGTGAGCGTGGGCCTGCTCGGACCCGGCGGCAAACTTTCCCACTCCGACAGCGCCGGCGGACACTGCAGGCTTGACGATGACGTCGGCACCCTCGAACGAAGGGAGGGTGAGTGTTTCGCTCTTTCCGGCAGCGATCACAGCAGTTGGGACGATAGGTACGCCGGCCGCGGCAAGTTCGGTGAGGTATCCCTTGTGGGCGTTCCACTCGACGATCGGGAGCGGGTTGGCGATCGGGGCGGTCAGCTGATCGAGAACGGCAAGAAATTCGTCGAGGCGCTGGGTGTAGTCCCAGGTCGACCGGATCAGAACCAGGTCGGCGTCGATATCGAGGAGGGACCGGCTCGACCACGGCGCCATTGTCGACGCAACGCCGTAGGTGGTGAGAGCTTCCATGACGAGTTTGCTTTCGACATCCGCCTCGCGGGCGGCGCCGTCACAGGTGAGCAGGAGAACCGTGGTCATGCCACGATGCTTTCACGGCTGGCGCCTTGTCCGACTAGCGAGGTGGCCCCTCGTCGAGGACCAGGGAACCGGTCCCGGGTTGCCCGGTTGCGTCCACCCACGTCACCGCGACGGTGTCGCCGGGGCGGCGCGAGCTCATCGCCGCGTTGAGATCAGCGGACGACGCGATCCGGCTGCCACCGAACTCGGTGATGACCGCACCTTTGATCAGCCCCACCCGCTCGGCCGGCGAATCGAAGCTCACGGCAACAACTTCCGCGCCGGCCGGCATCTCCGCGTGATCCTTGACTGCGACACCGAGCACGGGCGTCGGTCCCACACGCACGGTTTCGGAGGAGCGGCCACCGAGTACCTGCTCGACGATCGGCAGCGCGGTGTCGATCGGTATCGCGTAGGACTGAGGCGCCGGCGAGGTTTCGGTGCGGTCGGTGACGGCGTTGCCCGCGCTGCTGACGCCGATCAGCTCGCCAACGGCGTTGACCAGGGGGCCACCGGAATCGCCAGGCCGGATGTCCGCGTCGACCTCGATGAGGCCCTTCAACTGGTTTCGCGATCCGTCGGACACGTTGCGGGTGTTGACGGTGACACCGAGGTTGGTGATGACGCCGGGAGCTGGGACGGGCACTCCGCCGCCTTCCGCATTTCCGATTGCGGTGACGGCATCCCCACGAGTGGCTTCTGCTGATTTGCCGACCACAGCCACCGGCAGATCCGTGGCGCCCGCGAGTCGAAGGACGGCAAGGTCGCTGACGCTGTCGTACCCGAGGATCTCGGCGTCGTAGATCAGTCCGTTGGACATGCTGACGGCAGTGACGTCCGAGGCCCCGCTGATGACGTGGTGATTCGTGAGCACAACTCCGTCAGGGGAGAGCACGATCCCGGTTCCGGCGGTGGTGGTGAATCCGGCCGGCGCGGTGATGGTGACGATGGTGGGGACCACCTGGGCCGAGAGCTCTTCCGGGGTGAGCGGAACAACCGGCGCCGGTGGGGTGGTGGTGATAACCGTGACCGGTGCGGACTCGATCGTGCCAGGCGTCAGAGGCGGTGCGACCAGTGCGAGGGCGCCGAGTCCGGCTGCGAGAACGGCGGCCATCCACAGACCGCGTCTGCCCGCACGTTTGGTCATCCAGCCGTCCGTCCCGCCGGTCGTCATCCCATCGAGTGTGAAAGGTGAAGATTACCCAACCGGCAACGATCAAGACATGCGATGGCGCAACAGCATGTAGACGCCGCGACGCATGAACGAGGTGGCGAGTGCGCGTGCGTCGCCGATTCGGACGTCCATTGCGGAGACGAGAGTCGGATCCGATTCCCGGAGATCTTTGTGGAATGCCGCTGCCTGGCGTGCCTGATCCTTGGCCAGACGCACACTCCACTGTCCGGCGTTGACGCGGAAGGACGCGAGGGGCTTGGCGATCGCATAGACGTCGCCTTGGAGTGCGACGGCGGTGTACGTGGCTTCGTCGATGACGTACGGGTTGGTGTCGTCCCACCATCCGATGGCCTTCAAGGCGGATCGCTTCATGAGTACACATCCGGGCTCGCCGAAGATGTTCGCTCCCGCCGTTACCGTCTTTCGGGCCGCGTCGCGCCCGGTGACCAGTCCCTTCAGCCCTGCAAGTCCGCGCGCGGAGAGGATGGTCTTTCCGTTTGCATCGACCAGTTTGCGTTGCGAGGCCACGAGTACCACCGAGGGGTGCTCGTCGAAAGCCGCGACCTGTTCCGCCAGGCACTCGGGGTAGATGGTGTCGTCACCGCACACCAGTTTCAGGAGCTCTCCGTTCGCGGCTTCGCTGACCCGGTCCCAGTTTCGCTTCGCTCCGCCGCCGGCCTCGGTCGACAGGATCTCGATCCGCGGATCGTCGGCGTATCGCGCCAGGACCTTGACGGTGTCGTCGGTCGACGAATGATCCGAGATGATCAGTTCGAAGTCCTGGTAGGTCTGATTCAGGATCGAGTCGATCGTCTCGGCAATGTAGTCGGCATTGTTGTAAGCCGGGACGACGACGGAAACACGCGGAGTCATGAGTTGCCTGTTCTCTTGTTTCGACTGAACGAGAAATCGCGGTAACCGAAGAAGCTTGCTGTTGCGGTTACCGCAGTGATGACGAGTTGTGACGGGATGGGAGGAAAGTGCAGGACCGAGACCGCGACGGTCATCAGCGCGAGGTTGATCACGAAGGCGCCGAAATTGACGACGACGAATCGCCAGAAGTCACGGAGGAAGTGACCGCGAACTTCGAACACCAGGTAGCGGTACATCGCAAAAGCGCACAGCAGGTTGCAGACGTACCCGGCAACGATCGCGAAGTGGTAGCCGAATTGATCGCCGAGCGCGATCTGCCAGGCAATGAACCAGGCGGTTCCGAGCGCCGTGTTGACGCCACCGACGAGCAGAAAGGCAAGGGCCTGATTCTTGACGACGCGCATCAACGGACCCGGCCTGCCGGTCATTCCAGCGGGGGGTGTTGCAGTCGAATCCGGTGAAGCCATCAGCCTTCGCCGAACGTGGGCAGCAGCCCCGCCGACACGGCATCTTGAAGCGACGGTGCCGCTGTGTCCTTCGCGGAGAGCGTGATGTTCAGGGGCTCACCGCTGCGACCCACGGTGGGCCAGTCGATCGCTATGTCGGGATCGAGGGGGTGAACTTCGTGCTCACGTTCGGGGGCGTATCCCGTCGAGCACAGGTAAACCACTGTCGAGTTGTCCTCGAGGGACAGGAAGGCGTGCCCAAGCCCTTCGGACAGAAAGATCGCTCTGCGGTCGACGTCGTCGAGAAGGACCGAATCCCACTGGCCGAAGGTCGGCGATCCCACGCGGAGGTCGACGGCGATGTCGAGTATCGCGCCTTTGACACACGTGACGTACTTGGCCTGTCCGGGAGGGACGTCGGCAAAATGGATGCCTCGTAGGACGCCGGCAGCCGAGACCGAGCAATTGGCCTGCTGAAGGTCGAGGGTGCGGCCGGTGATCTCGGAGAATCCGGGTTCACGGAACCACTCGAGGAAGACTCCACGGTCGTCGCCGAACTGTTTGGGTGTGAATTCCCAGGCCCCTGGCACTTTCAGTTCGCGATACTGGCTCATCACGTGAGTATCTGCCATGTCACCAGTCCTTGCCGCGGTCGAGAAGTTCGAGAAGGTATTTTCCGTATCCGGATTTGAGGAGCTTCTCAGCACGAATGCGTAGCTCGTCGTCGGTGATGAATCCGTGCCGCCACGCAACTTCTTCGGGCGCGCCGATCTTGAGTCCCTGACGCTCCTCGATCGTGCGCACGTAGTTCGATGCGTCGAGAAGCGAATCGAAAGTTCCGGTGTCGAGCCACGCGGTGCCGCGAGGAAGTACTTCGACCTGGAGGCGGCCAGCTTCGAGGTACGCACGGTTGACGTCGGTGATCTCGTATTCGCCGCGTGCCGATGGTTCGAGGTCCTTGGCGATGGCGACAACGTCGTTGTCGTAGAAATAAAGGCCAGGCACCGAATAGTTGGAGCGCGGGTTCGCCGGCTTCTCCTCGAGCGAGACGGCTTTGCCTTCGCGGTCGAACTCGATGACTCCGTAAGCCGTGGGGTCCGAAACCCAGTACGCGAATACGGCGCCACCGTCGATGTTCTCGAAACGCGTGAGCTTACTGCCCAGACCTGGGCCGTAGAAGATGTTGTCGCCGAGGACGAGGGCCGCGGATTCCGAACCGATGTGGCCGGCTCCGAGTACGAAGGCTTGTGCGAGACCATTCGGCTCGTGCTGGATCTGGTAGGTCAGGTCGACGCCGAACTGCGAGCCGTCGCCGAGCAACCGCTGGAACTGCGGTGCGTCGTCTTCTGTGGTGATGATCATGATGTCGCGAATCCCGGCCAGCATCAGGGTGCTGAGTGGGTAATAGATCATCGGTTTGTCGTAGACGGGGACCAGCTGTTTGCTCACGCCGAGCGTGATGGGGTGCAACCTCGACCCCGTGCCGCCCGCCAGAATGATTCCGCGCATGCCTCGAAGTGTTCCAGTGTTCGCTGGAGAAACAAATCTCGGGCGCACGGTATCGTGCGTGGCCGGTAGATAGATCGGTTCGATTCGGTGATCGTGGAGGCGCAAACGTGAGAGTTCTCGTGACTGGCGGTGCAGGCTTCATCGGCGCCAATTTCGTCCATCAGACGGTGGCAGAGCGCCCCGACGCCGAGGTCACGGTGCTCGATGCGCTGACCTACGCGGGCAACAAGTCTTCGCTCGATTCGATAGCCGACCGCATCACGTTTGTTCACGGCGACATCACCGACGCAGTTCTCGTCGACGAACTGGTGGGCGCTGCCGACGTCGTCGTTCATTTTGCTGCCGAGTCCCACAACGACAATTCGCTCGCTGATCCGTGGCCGTTCGTGCAGACCAACATCGTGGGAACCTTCACGCTCCTGCAGGCTGTGCGCAAGCACGACGTCAGGTATCACCACATTTCCACCGACGAGGTGTACGGAGACCTCGAACTGGGCGATCCGGACCGTTTCACGGAGTCGACCGCGTACAACCCGTCGAGCCCCTACTCGTCGACGAAGGCATCGAGCGACATGTTGGTGCGCGCGTGGACCCGTTCGTTCGGCGTCCGGGCCACCCTGTCGAACTGCTCGAACAATTACGGCCCTTATCAACATGTCGAGAAGTTCATCCCGCGGCAGATCACCAATGTTCTCGCCGGATTGCGTCCCAAGTTGTACGGCGACGGCTTGAACGTCCGTGACTGGA
This sequence comes from Rhodococcus sp. 66b, assembly GCF_002076325.1. NCBI lineage: Bacteria > Bacillati > Actinomycetota > Actinomycetes > Mycobacteriales > Nocardiaceae > Rhodococcus > Rhodococcus sp. 66b. The sequence continues at coordinate 34,629 of NZ_MUZB01000003.1, read as the reverse complement.
TCCATGTCGACGATCACAACAGCGCGGTCTGGGCGATCATCGACGGTGGCCGGATCGGTCAGACCTACTTGATCGGCGCTGACGGTGAGGTGAACAACCGAACTGTCATGGAGTCGATTCTGCAGATATTGGGCCGTGGCGCCGACGAGTTCGATTTTGTCACCGACCGCCCGGGGCACGACGTGAGGTACGCGATCGACTCGAGTCTGCTCCGGAAAGAACTTGGCTGGTCCCCGCGCTACGAGGACTTCCGCAGTGGTCTGGAAGCGACGATCGACTGGTACCGCGACAACGAACAGTGGTGGCGTCCGCAGAAGGACGCGACCGAGCAGGCATACGTGGCAGCCGGCGAGAAGACCACTTCCTAGCGTGCAGCCAGATTGCGGCGGATGGAGTCGAGGGTCGACGCTATCCCGGCAGGCAACGGGCGATGTGTGCGCTGGTCCAGATCAGTCCACACGATCGATCGCAGCCGTAGGTCTCGGGCTTGCGCCGAAGCGAGTGGAGAACTGGCGAGCACAACGTTGGGGCGTTTTCTGAAGACGGTGTGGCACGCGCCGAGGATCGCTCCGATGGTGACGCTGCGTCCGGACGCGTAGATCTTGGTGACCGTCGGTTCCTGCGACGCTTCCGCTCGGGTGAAGCTGTCGACCACCATTTCGGCCGCGTCGGAGACGTAGACGTAGTCCCGAAGCGTGTCCATGGGAACGTAGATCGAAATGGGCATCGACAGCAGATAGCCTCGGCAGAGGTGCGAAATCAGGCCTTGGGGTTTCGCCAGATTCTGACCCGGGCCGTAGAGATTTGCGAATCTTCCTATGACAGTGCGGGTTCCGCTTCTGGCGCCGAATTCGCGAACAATGGATTCGGCATCGAGCTTTGCTCGCCCGTAGTCGGCCAGTGGATTGGTCGCGCTTGTTTCGGTGTGCGGTGCTCCGGGAGCTCCGGCGTAGACGCCGCCGGCAGACGAAGCGTGGAAGACGGTCCCGACGCCTGCGTCCGCCGTCCCCAGCTCGTCGAGAACGTCCTTCATGAGTTGGTTCTCGCGAGCGAATTCGTCACTGCTCGTACCGTTCACACCTGCACCGGCGCACCACGCCATTCGCCACGGGCCGCCGGCGGCGTCAGTAACCAGTTTCCTGGCATCGGCGAACAGGATTTCTCTGGCCAGAGCGGGTTCGCCCCACGGGACGCGGCTGGTGCGGATGTCGGCCCCACGGCGCTCGAGTTCGCGGGCCACGGAGCTGCCGAGGAGGCCGCCGCTGCCGACTACCCACGTGGGGACATTCATTGTTACGCGGGTGGCTCGGTGGCGTTCCGGCGCCCCAACGGGCCTGACGCGGGGTCGCTGACGATGAGGTACGGCGGCTTTCCCATTGCCGTCTTGACTGCGACACCGATGTATTCGGCGATCACACCCAACGAGAAGAGCACTGCCCCGAAACCGAACAGCATCACGATCATCGTCGACGCCCATCCCCGCACCTCGACGCCGGCGTCGAAAAACACGTACGACGCCAACACGTAGAGGACGATGACGAGACCGCCGACAGCGAACAGGAAGCCGATCAAGCTGACCATTCGCAGGCCCTTGGTGCCGCTGGAGAGAACCATTCGCCAGAAATGCGACAGCAAGCTTCTGAGGTGATATCCGGATGCGCGTCCGCGTTCCTCACGCAGTTGAACCGGGCTGGTGGTGACCTCTCCCGCGATCCAGCCCAGAGCCACGTCGAGGTAAGCCTCGGATCCGGCGTATGCGGCGACCGACCGTCCGACCTCTCCGAGGACCAGTCGGAAGCTCTGATACTTCACGGAGTTCTCGGACGAGAGAATTTTGGTGGTCAACCATTTCGACGACTTCGACGCCGCGTTGCGTAGCGCACCGTGGGGTGCCGCGTTCACGGGCTGCGCGTAGACGAGGGTGGCCTGTTGATCCAGTGCAGTGTCGAGGAGTCCACCGATGTCGGCCGGGTCGTGCTGGCCGTCTTCATCCATGGTGACAACCCATTCGCCACCACTCGACGCCATTCCCGCCAGTGTTGCCGGATGTTGGCCGAAGTTGCGCGAGAGCCAGATGGGTCGGATGAAGTCATGTTGTCTCGCGAGTTCACGGATGACCGCAGCTGATCCGTCCGGACCGTGGTCGAAGACGAGAAGGACTTCTTCGACGACCAACAGCCGCCCGCCGGGAGTGGTCTGGGTTTTCGTCAGGGGAAGTATCTCGTCGATGAGTGCATTGAGAGTGTGTTCGCCCTGGTAAACCGGCACGACGACGGAAATTCGGTGCGGTTGCACCGACTCGGGTGTGCCATCGGTCTTCACAGGCGGGGAGTGTATACGTCGCCGAGGGTCGGCTTCTCGGCGTGGGGGCGTACATGTCGGAGAATCGTGAAGTTATGATCCGGATCACTCGACGAAAGTGAGTCTCCAGTGGCCGAGTTCGAAGATCACACCAACGATCGACGCGAGAACAATCGCGAGAACACAGGCCTTCCGGGGAGAGCCGATACGGGTAGCGGTGATACCACCGACACCGAGTACACGGCTCGGTTGCGTGAGCTTCAAGGCGCCAAATGGAAGCGCGTTCTGAACGTGCAAGCGCCGTATCAGTGGAATATCCGACGTTTCCTCGGCGGCCGGAAGGTGCTCGACGTCGGCTGCGGGATCGGCCGAAATCTGCGAAATCTTCCCCCTGGCAGTGTCGGGGTGGACCATAACGAACATTCGGTGGAGTTCTGTCGATCGCTCGGGTTCGAGGCGTACTCTTCTGCGGAATTTCACTCCGAAAGCGGTCAGCGAACCTTCGACGGAATGCTGATGGCGCATCTCCTCGAGCACCTGCCGGCGGGAGAAGCTTCCGGCATCGTCGCCGAGTACCTTCCATTCCTGGAACCGGGCGCGACCGTCATGCTGATCTGCCCTCAGGAACGTGGCTTCGCCAGCGATCCCACGCATACCGTCTTCCTCGACGGCGTCGACCTCGAAAAGATCTGTGCGGACAACGGTCTTGTAGTCAGGCGCTCGCTGTCGTTCCCGTTTCCGCGGTGGATGGGAAAGCCGTTCATCTACAACGAGTCTGTGGTGATCGCGGAGGTCCCGTCCCGGCTCTGACGCCTGTCGCGGTAGTAGATCACGGAGAGGCCGGCAAGGATAACGAGCCCGAAGCCCATACCGACATAGCCGATCCTCTGTCCTGGGGAACGGAAGTTGATCACCAGTTCCGCGTTGTCGGTGCCAGGCGGCAGATCGACGTAGAGGTACGTTCCGCCAAGGCCCTTGGTCGGGATGGGTTCGCCGTCGAGGGTCGCGGTGTAGCCCGGCCATGCCAACCGTGCGAATACCACGCTGCCACCGCCCGGTGAGCTGACTCGCACACGCTCGTTCTTGACGCTCATGTACTCGGACTGTGCGTCGGCATTGGCAGTTGCCGACACACGGCCCGGTTGACCGGAGATCGGGCCGGCGTCGCGTTCGAGGATGTAGATCTGGTCCTGGGCGACCTCGGGCACGTCTGCCCAGTGCCACCCGGGTGGGGCGGGTTCGTTGTCAGCGCCCGGGTACTGCTTCCGTTGAAGGACGACGCGGTCGAGCAGCATCAGGTCTGCGCTGGTTCGACCGGTGTATTCATCCGGCCTGAACACGTTTCGGTAGGCGTCGTCGCACGTCGACCCGTCGAATCCCATACACAGCAGCGAAGCGAAGTCCGCGTGGCCGACCGGGGTGTACGCGTTGACGTAGTCGAGATCGAGCACCTTGGCGTAGTTTCCGTACACCTGCGAAGTCCACGGGAGTTCTGTTGTTTCGGCGTCGATTCGGATCAGCGCGCGATTGCCGAGCTGAAGGGTCGTGCCCGGGAAATCCGGAAAGTTCGCCTTGGCTTCGGATTGGCTGGTCGGCAGGTACCACTTGTTCAGCGCCTGGGGATACGCGATCACTTGATACAGAGTCACCGGAGCGATGGTGAGAATCAGTAGACCTGCGATCGCCGGGGCGCCGTATCTACGACCGAGGTAGATGGCGAGTGCTCCGACGGCGATGATCACGACAGCCCACGTGAGATGTCGGATGAAGTACTGCGGACCCGAAGAACTGGCGCGAATCATCAAGACGAACACGATCAACGATGCAGCGATGACGCGTGATCGCAGTTTGTCCAAAGTCCCGAATCGGCTCAGCAGCACACCGAGTAGTACCAGGGAGAACACCGCGACGAAGGGAAGTAGTCGTGCCGGCCACCGAATCTGGCCGATGTCGCTGGGGCCCGCGGTGAACAGCAGAATGAAGGCCAACAGCAGCAGCGGGGTCACCAACTCTCGCAGTGAACCCTGTGCTTTCCGCCAGCCGATGAATGCCAGTGCCGGTATCGCGAACCAGGCGATGTAGGTGATCGGTGCGTAGGTGGTTTCGCCCGTCCAGGACTCGATGCTCGAGACGGACGACGGAATACTCGCCGTGAGCGTTTCCGACCACGGTGCCGTCAGGAAATTGTCGTTGAACGTACCTTCTTCGCCGGTGCGCCATGTGACGGCCGAGGAGAGCAGACCTGGAAGAAAGGTGATCGCGCCGCAGGCGGCGGCCGAGATGCCGACCAGTCCGAGCTTCACTGTTGTCCGCCACTGCGGACTGCGGACGTATTCGCCCACCATCAGTGCCCCGACGGTCACTCCGGCCATCAATGCCGCATGGACGTATCCGACGCTGATCGCGAGATAGAGGAAGACGAAGACGGGTATTGGCCCCGACCGGCCGCGGGCATAGCGAATTCCGCTGGCCCACGCCTGCACCACCCAGGCCATTCCGATCACCGACGTAACCCACGACGGGTACTCGAAGTACAGAGTGAACCCGGCAAAGGGCACTGCGCTTCCGGCGACGGCCGCCCAGTAGGGGCGCGCGCCGTATTCGAGGCAGACTCGATAGACGCCCCATCCGAGGATGATCGCGAATGCCAACTTCACCAGCGTGGCCAGCAAAGCGAGATTGTCGACGGACGGTGCGATGTAGTTGATGAAGATCTGGACCGGGTTCCACAGCCCACCCTGACCCTCGACCGGATAGTTTCCGGCCATCCACTGATCCAGAACCAGCGAGGGGAATTGTCCCTCTCGCATCAGATGGCCTAGCTGAACCCAGTTGCCGACCGCACCGGATTCGGTGTCGTCGACATAGAAGTAGCGAGGGTCCACCGTGACGATCGCGAAGAATGCGAGGCACACGACTGCTGGGATCACAGCGCCCCAGCTCCAGCGTTCCCGACGGGTGGGAGCGGGTAGTTCGAGTGTCAAGGGATCTCCAGGTCGCACGGGTGGATGCACCAGAGACAGTAGCCGAGGCTGTGTTTTCGAGTTTCGGGGGTAATTCCACCTCGGATACCCTGCGAGTGACAGGTACAGCTTTTTCAAGATTCACGTAGGAGTCATATGCCCGAGCAGGTAAAGGTGGGGGTGCCGGAGAACGGGCAGGTCATGGCTCGCCGTTTGGTGGTCCAGCGCGGCGTGTTCGTCGGAATGTCGCCGATAGTCAACGACGACCTGTACGTCGAGTTCCGGAAGGGCTCCGGTGAGCGGACCCGGCACCGAGTCGCTCTGGACAAGGGCGCACGTATCAGCACCAACACCTATTTCGGGCGTTTCGCTGCCAGCTACTGGCAGCGGTGGACGACTGTCACTGAGGTCGAGGCTTCGCTGCGGATCGAGAGCGAGGGTCGGTTCCGCGTCCGGATGGTTGCTTCGGATATCGCCGGGCATCGCCGTATTCTCGAGACCCGCGACGGATCGGGGTCCTCGGAGGTCACGTTGACCACATCGTTGGACAAGTTCGTCGACGGCGGCGCCCTCTGGCTCGAGGTGGATTCTGTCGACGCTCCGATGACGATCGACCACTTGGAATGGACCGTGGCCGCTCCGGAGACGGTTCGCCCGGTCTCGGTGGCGATCTGCACCTTCAATCGGGCCGACGATTGTGCCGAGACTGTTGCTGCACTGGCTTCCGATGCCACTGTGCGTGACCTCGTCAGCTCCGTGTACGTCGTCGATCAGGGTAACGACCTGGTGAAAGATCGGGCGCGCTTCGTCGAGGCGGCAGACAAGCTCGGTGAGAAGCTGAAATATCTGCAGCAGCCGAATCTCGGCGGAGCGGGCGGTTTTTCACGTGGGCTTTTCGAGGCTACATCCGAGGGGACAGATCTCGCCGACGTCATCCTGATGGACGACGATATTCTCTGTGAACCAGAAACAGTGTTGCGCCTCAACGCTTTTGCGAATATGACGGTGGAACCGACATTGGTGGGTGCACAGATGATGTATCTGCTCAATCCCGATTTCCTCAATGTCGGTGCCGAAGACGTAGATCTGAAGACTCTCCATCACGGGCAACGAGTGCCCAAGGCTCTCATCAACACGAGCATGCTCAAGAAGCGTCAAGAGCGTCGAGTCGATGCGGGATACAACGCCTGGTGGACGTGCCTGATCCCCGCCGAAGTTGTCGAAGCCATCGGGTTACCCGTTCCGATCTTCTTTCAGTGGGATGACGTGGAGTACGGAATCAGGGCCCGGAAAGCAGGGTTTGTCACCGTCACGTTGCCCAACGCCGCTGTGTGGCATGCCGATTTCTATTGGAAGGACTTCGACGACTGGGCCCGCTACTTCAGTACGCGTAACTCCCTCGTCGTCGGGTCTTTGCACAGCGATCTCGACACCAAGGGACTTTCACGTCAGTTCTTCCGCCAGATTTCCGAATTCCTCGTCGGAATGCAATACGGCCTTGCCTTCACGACGTTGAAGGGCATCGAGGATTATCTCGACGGTCCGGAAGCGTTGCGGGACGGCGGCATCGAGGCCATGGCAAGCATCCGTGCCGGCCGAGCGCAGTATGCCGAGACGATCAAACACGATGCGGCTACCGCCCCGATCGCCTCGAACGAACTCCACACCGAGCGTGCCGGTGGTGAACCGAGCCTGATGCGAGTGATTCTGGCCAAACGTGGGTTGAATCAGTGGCTGGGGCGCACCCGTGGCGGTTTGGTCAATATTCCGCGCGAGGATGCGCACTGGTGGCACATCTCGCAGTTCGACCATGTAGTCGTCACCGATGCTTCGCAGTCGGGGGTACGTATCCGGCAGCGAGACAAGGCTACGGCGCGTGCTCTCTTGATCCGAACGGTGAAGCTACTGCGTCGATTCCAGAAGGAAGCACCTGCCGTGTCGGCGAAGTACCGTGCTGCGATGCCGGAACTCACGAGTCGAGAGAACTGGGCACGTCTGTACGAGAAGTGATTCTCAGCTGGTGATCTCGACGATGACCTGCTCGTTGTCGACGGTGTACCCGAGGTATTCGAACGAGATGCCGGTGCGTGTGACGAACTCCGTCCACGCCCGGTATTCGTGCTGCTGCCATCCGGGATAGTTGAAGAACTCGTCGAAGACGACGATCGACCCGGGGACCAGTCGGTCGCCGAGGAGATCGAGCACGGTCTTGGTGGACGAGTAGAGGTCGGCGTCGAGGTGCAGGAACGCAACGGGGCCGGATTCGTCGTTCAGGAACGAGGGCAAGGTGTTCTCGAAGAGGCCCGGAACAAGTTGCGCTCCAGGCACTTCGGGGATGGATTCCTGTGCGAACTCGCCGACCGGGAACCCGGTGCGCCAGGTCTCCGGAAGGCCGGAGAACACGTCGAAACCTGCGACGGTCCCCTCGCGTTCGGTGAAAGCCTCCGCGACGATCCTGAGTGTGGTTCCGCTGGCGACGCCGAATTCGAGTGCCATGCCGGGTATTTCGATCAAGCCCAATGCGTGGCGCAGCGTGTCGTGCGGGTGGCCGAATGTCTCCGCGACTCGAAGGTGTTCGAGGATGAACTCGGCAGTCGACGCTGTCGCTTCCAGATCCACGGCGTAGGCCAGATCCCGACGCTGGCGAAATTCCAGCTCGTCGATCCTGGACCGGAGGCCCGCGATGTCAACGCGGGCCTCGGCCAGTTCGTCACGTGAGAGTGCCAGCGCGTCGAGGATCTGCTGCGTGCGATCGGCGTTGCGACGGTCGGCGGTCTCGACCACCTCGGATACCGCACGCTGAAGCTTGGTCCTGGCGCTGGAACGGAACCGCTCGAACATGACAACCTCTCGTCGGGATCACCCCCCATGCTGCCAGGCTTTCTTCGCTACCGGTCCCGACCACGGTAGTGACTCTTGAGATGGCGGGAGATCACCTTGATCTCCCGCGTCCTCTCTGCCTGCAGCCGAGCATTGCTTCGGGCGGCGTTCCACGCGTTCTCTCGCTGTAGTTTCCGGTAGCTCGCAAGTCTCCGCTCGTCCAGATCGCCGCGCCCGAGTGCGGTCAGGACTGCGCATCCCGGCTCGGAGTTGTGTGCGCAATCCGAGAACCGGCACTCTGCAATCAGTTCCTCGATCTCGGGGAACGTCTTGTCGATTCCCTCCGCCGCATTCCACATGCCAACCCCTCGCAGGCCGGGTGTGTCGATCAACGTCCGGGCGCCGGAGAAGGGGATCAGTTCTCTCGTGACTGTGGTGTGGCGTCCCTTTCCGTCGCCGGTTCGAACGCGGCCGGTCTCGAGTCGATCGGCGCCTGTGGTGTCCGCGAGGAGTGCGTTCGCGAGCGTCGACTTACCGGCGCCGGATGGACCGAGTATCGCCACGGTGCCGTCCAGAACTGCATCGAGTACATCCATTCCTTCGTTGGTCTCGGCACTGACGGCCAGCACTGTTGCGCCGGGCGCAATGGCAGAGACCTCAGCTAGAGTGTCGGAGATATATTGAGCTGCATCCGATTTGGTGAGTGCGACGACAGGTGTTGCGCCACTTTCCCAGGCGAGTGCGAGTAGTCGCTCGATGCGCCCGAGATCGACGTCGGCGTCCGAAGCCGTGGCGATGACGACGGTGTCGACGTTCGCAGCCAGAATCTGGCCTTCCGATTTTCCGGACGCCGAGGATCGAACGATGCTGCTCGATCGGGGGAGTATTGAAGTGACCGTGTGCATCTCGGGTTCGCGTGAGTTCAGTACCTCGGCGACGGCCACCCAGTCACCCGTGCACAGTTGGCTGGCACCGCGTGGATCGCTGCCGCTGAGTGCGCGAACTGTGCCTTCGGCGATGGCCACGTCGCACCGGCCGCGGTCGACGCGAAGAACGCGCCCGGGTGCGGAGTCCGGTGGGGCCAGGGTAGTGAATGTGTTCGAGAGTGTTGCGTTCCAACCGTATTCGGTCAGGGGCGTGCTGTTTTCCGGCATGGTGATTGTGTCCTCGAGTACGAAGAAGTGTGAACGTTGACGGCGCTGAAACTGCGGAACACGACAGTCATCAATACTCACTCCTCGTAATTCTCAGGACGCACCATGCGTCGGATCAGAATCGTCTCAGCCGCAGACGCGACTGTGCAACTGATTTAACTCGGGCGTTCGAACTTTTCTTCCCGGCCGAGTTTGCGCAGTCGCATCCACTCGCGTAGTCCTGCCGGATCGCGGCGGGTGATCAGGAAGTACCAGCCGAACCGAACCCATTCCTGCGGAAGCAGTTTCCGCATTCCCGGTTGGGCGAGGATGTATCCACGGTTGCGGTAAGTGAAGTAGCGCTTCGTGTCGTTGTCGGGGTACTGCGTGTGCATACGTCCGCCGAGAATCGGCTTGAACTCGTCCGCGCCGTTGGGGTGGACGTAAGCAGTTTGCAGGCAGGTGCCGAACTTCAGGCCGGAGCGCACGAGGCGACGATGTACCTCGACCTCGTCGCCGCGGACGAACAGGCGTAGATCCGGAACTCCGACAGCATCGATCGCATCGGCGGTGAACAGTGCACCGTTGAAGAGGGACGCGATGCCTGGCAGGAGATCCTCGTCGCCGAGTTCGGAACGCAACCGGCGCCACGACGTGCCGCGGCGCAAGGGGAACGCGAGGCGGTCTGGGTTGTCGATGTCGCAGACGACGGGGGAGACCTCGGCCAGGTCGTTCCGAATTGCACAGTCGAGCAGGGTTTCCAGGACCTCGGGGCCCTCCGGACGCCCGTCGTCGTCGGCGAGCCAGACGCGGTCGGCGCCGAGCGAAAGTGCGTAGAGAATGCCCAGAGCAAATCCTCCGGCACCGCCGAGGTTGTGCTGAGAACCGATGTAACTCGTCGGCAGTGGAGCGTTGTCGACGAGGTCTTTCACATCGGCTTCGTCGGCGTTGTCGACGACAACCAGGTGATCGAGCGACCGCGACTGGGTGCTGAGGACCTTCAAGGATTCGGCCAGCAGTTCACGACGCTTGTGCGTGACGACAACCCCGATGATCTTCTCGGGTGCGCTCACAGGGTGTTCTCCCGTTCCATCTCCTTGATGACGTGGCGCACGTGTTCGGCGGCGTCGTCGCCTTCGTAGGCGCGCACGACATCCTCGATGTCACCCTGCATGCGGATCTGGCCGTGGTCGATCCACATCGCGCTGTTGCACAGCTGAGCGAGGAATTCGTTGGAGTGGCTGGCGAATACCAGGATGCCGGAGCGTTCCACCAGCTTTTGCAGCCGAACTCTGGCCTTCTTCATGAATTCGGCGTCGACGGCACCGATGCCTTCGTCGAGTAGCAGGATCTCGGGATCGATACTGGTGACCACGCCCATAGCGATGCGCACGCGCATGCCGGTGGAGTACGTGCGCAATGGCATGTCGAGATAGTCGCCGAGTTCGGTGAAGTCGGCGATTTCATCCATCTTCGCGAGCATCTGCTTGCGGGTCTGACCGAGGAACAGGCCGCGGATGATGATGTTCTCGTAGCCGGAGATCTCGGGATCCATGCCGACTCCGAGGTCGAAAACAGGTGCGACGCGTCCGCGAATGGTGGCGGATCCCCGGGTGGGTTCGTAGATCCCGGAGAGCAAGCGCAGCAGGGTGGACTTTCCGGCGCCGTTGTGGCCGACCAGCCCTACACGGTCGCCCTCTTTGAGCGTCATCGTGATGTCTTTCAGGGCTTCCACGACCACAACGTCGGAACTGTTGCGGCCGATGGCGCCACCCGCTTTACCGAGGAATGCCTTCTTCATCGACCGGGACTTCGCGTCGAAGATCGGGAAGTCGACGCAGGCGTTGTGCGTTGAGATGTTCACATGTTCGGTCATTGCGATGTCCCTAAACCCAGTAGGGCACGCGGGCCCGGTATTTGCGAAGCGCCAGCAATGCGACGGCCCAGCCGACCACCGTGATCGTGATGACGATGTACCAGTGGTAAAGCTCTTGCGGCTGCCCGATCATCGGCGCGCGGACGATGTCCAGGTAGTGGAACAGCGGATTGAGTTCGGCGATCTTTGCACGATCTCGGACCGCGCCGCCCTGAGCCTCGAGGCTTTGTGTTGTCCACATGATCGGTGTCAGCACGAAAAGCAGCAGCGTCAGCGAAGACAGAATCGGTGCGATGTCACGGTATCGAGTGGCGAAGATTCCGAACACGATCGAGACCCACAGTGCGTTGAGCACGATCAGTCCCAACGCCGGGATCGCAGCCAACGACGCCCAACTCAGGTTCCGCCAGACCCCGAACGCGATCACCATGATCACGTAGATCAGCAGGTTGTGTGCGAAGAACAACATCTGCCGCCACACCAGTCGATAGATGTGCACGCTCAAGGCTGATGGCAGCTGTTTGATCAGGCCTTCGTTGGCGACAAAGACTTCGGAGCCTTCGATGATCGAGGCATTGATGAGGTTCCAGACGATCAGGCCCACCGTCACATACGGCAGGAACTCCTGGAGTGGCATGTCCAACAGGGCCGCGTACAGAATGCCGATGGCGGTGGCCTGGACGCCGGTGGCGATCGTGATCCAGAACGGACCGATCACCGACCGGCGGTAGCGCTGTTTGATGTCCTGCCAGCCGAGGCTGAGCCACAACTCACGCTGATTCAGACCGTCGCGAAGGTCTTTGAACGCACGACGGAACGTCTGGGAGTCGGACACGGGCGCAGGTGCGTCCGGCGTCTCGGATTCGATTGCGGATGCTGACACGGAGGTCGAGCCTACCGGCCTGGCGTCGGCGCCGGATTTCCCTCGGATCTAGTGGTGGTCCGGGTTACAGATACTGGCCGGTTCCTGGGCTCTGTTGGTCCGGATGTGCAGGCGAATGCGGAGCCCCGATGCTCATGCCGGGAGGCAGTGCGCCTTGACGCATTTGTTCGAGCTGAGCGCGCGCTGCCATCTGCTGGGCGAACAGTGCGGTTTGAATTCCGTGGAACAGTCCTTCGAGCCAGCCGACGAGTTGGGCCTGCGCGATTCGCAGTTCGGCGTCGGAGGGAATGGAGTCGTCGGTGAACGGGAGGCTCAGTCGCTCGAGTTCTTCACGGAGTTCGGGTGCCAGGCCTTGTTCCAGTTCTCGGATGGACGAGGTGTGGATGTCCTTGAGGCGCTTGCGGCTGGCGTCGTCGAGCGGCGCGGCGCGAACTTCTTCCAAGAGTTGTTTGATCATCGTGCCGATTCGCATGACCTTCGCCGGCTGCTCGACCATCTCGGCGACGGACTCGGCTTCTGTTTCCGCGCCTTCGGTGGTGCCGGAGGTGGCGGCTTCTGCCTCGGCCGCCGGCATCGCGACGGGTCGACCGTCGGGTCCGATAACGAGTACCTGCTCTTTGTCGGGGTTCGTCATGCTTCCATCTTGTCGTGTGTGGGCGACAAACGCCGCGTAACCCCCAAAAAGTTAGCTATCGAATAACTGTACTGACGGGTAATTGGGTGACTGCCTTCGACTAAGCGGGCGTCTGCACCTAGAGTGTCGAGCATGGCTTACGACGTTGCCCGCGTACGGGGGTTGATTCCCTCACTCGGTGACGGCTGGATCCACCTCGATCCGCAGGCCGGAATGCAGATCCCGGACGCCGTCTCGCGGACGGTCTCCACCGCGTTCCGTGCCTCTGCATCTTCTTCCTCCGGTCGCCACGTCTCGAACCGTCGTAGTGCTGCCATTCTCGAGAGTGCGCGCACCGCGGTCGCCGATCTGGTCGGCGGAGATCCTGCGGGAGTCGTTCTCGGATCAGACCGAGCGGTGTTGTTGGCTTGGCTCGCCGAGTCGCTGAGTTCGCGGTTGGGCCTCGGAACCGGTCTCGTGCTCTCGCGCCTCGACGAAGAGGCGAACGTCGCGCCCTGGCTTCGTGTGGCCAGTCGCTACGGCGCTCAGGTGCGATGGGCCGAGGTCGAAATCGAAACGTGTGAGCTCCCGAGTTGGCAGTTCAACGATCTCATCACCTCGACGACTCGCTTGGTGGCCTTGACGGCCGCATCACCGGTCGTCGGTTCGGCTCCGAACGTCCGTGCCGCAGCTGATCGTCTGCACGAATTCGGCGGACTGATGGTGGTCGACGCCGTCGGTGCAGCGCCATATGCGCATGTGGACATGGCTGATCTCGGGGCGGACATCGTTGCCGTCAGCGCGCCGTCGTGGGGCGGTCCACAGGTGGGCGCACTCGTCTTCCGCGATCCCGGACTGCTCGACCGGATTCCGGCCGTGTCGCTCAACCCGTACGCGCGTGGCGCCGAGCGACTCGAGGTGGGCGGTCATCAGTTCGCGCTGCTGTCCGGTCTCACGTCGTCGATCGATTTCCTGGCGGGCTTGGACGAATCGGCAACGGGAACCAGGCGTGAGCGCCTCGAAACCTCGATCAGCTCGCTGCAGGACTATCAGGACGGTCTGTTCGATCACCTCATGCGTTCTCTCGCAGCCCTGCCCAACGTGATGGTGATCGGCGGCGCACCCACGCGGGTGCCGACGCTCAGCTTCACGCTCGAGGGGATGGCGGCAGACAAGGTCGCCGCGCACCTGGCCGACAAGCGCATCGCGACGGTCAGCGGTACGCATGGTGGTTCCAGGCTGCTCGACGCCCTCGGTGTCAACGACGAAGGCGGCGCGGTCACCGTCGGCCTTGCGCCGTACACGACGCGGTACGAGATCAATCAGCTGGTCGCCGAACTCGGCGCCCTGGGCTGATCGATCCCGCTCGGCTCACTTCACGGTGAGGATGACCTTGCCTACGGTTTCCGGCGAATCCAGCAACTGATGGGCTAATGGCGCCTCGGTGATCGGAAGTTCGGTCGACACGATCGGTTGAACCGATCCATCGGCGATCAACGGCCACAACTTCGCACGGACGTCGGCGACGATGTCCGCTTTACCGCCTGGGCCGGTGAGCGGACGCCCGCGCAGGCCCGTCGACGTGATGTTTCCGCGCTTTCCCATCAGCTTGGCGATGTCGACCTCGCCCTTGCGACCACCCTGCATTCCGATGATCACGACGTGGCCGTCCATGGCGAGTGCGTCGACGTTGCGCCCGAGGTACGACGCTCCCATGTTGTCCAGAACCACGTCGGCGCCGTGGTTGTCGGTGGCTTCGGCGAGTGATGCTACGAAGTCGCTGTCGCGATAGTTGATGAGAATATCCGCGCCCAATTCGCGGCAGCGGTTCAATTTGTCCTCCGAACCCGCGGTAACTGCGACGCGGGCGCCGAGGGCTTTGCCGACCTGGATGGCGTGGGTGCCGATTCCGCCGCCACCGCCATGGACGAGTAGTACCTGTCCGCGTCGTAGGCCGCCGCGCATTACGACGTTCGACCACACCGTGCACGCAACTTCCGGCAGAGACGCTGCGACACGGAGATCGACGCCCGCGGGAACGGGGAGAAGTTGTGTTGCCGGGACCGCAACCTTCTCGGCATAGCCACCGCCGGCCAGCAATGCGCAGACTTCGTCGCCGACGGACCAACCGGTGACGTCTTCGCCGAGTTCGGTGATCACACCCGAGCATTCGAGGCCGAGAATGTCACTCGCGCCGGGCGGCGGCGGGTAGAAGCCTTGACGTTGGAGCAGGTCGGCGCGGTTGACTGCGGTCGCGGCGACCTCGACGAGTACGTGCCCGCGAGGTAGTTCAGGATCGGGCTGCTGCGCCCATTTCATGACCTCGGGACCGCCGGGCTGATCGATCGTTATGGCGTACATGGATACGACGCTAGCGAATCTCCCCGCTGACGGGTGTTTTGCCGCTACCGTCGCGGACGTGACTTACTTCGGGAACATGCAGAACGAGATCTATCTGACGGGACTGAGCGGCGCGAAGCCGGCTTTGCCGATGACTGCGGCGGGCTTGGAAGATGCCGCGCGCGAGCAACTCTCACCAGAGGCTTTCGGGTACATCGCCGGTAGCGCGTCGACCGAACGGACCGCGGTGTCGAATCTGCGGGCGTTCGACAAGCATGCGATCGTGCCGCGGATGTTGCGGGGGACTGCGGCGCCCGACGCGCGCGATCTGAGCGTCGAGGTGTTGGGGACGCGGTTGGCCGCACCGATTCTGACGGCTCCGGTGGGAGTGCTCGGCTTGGTCCACGACGACGCCGAGGTTGCGGTCGGTTCGGTCACTGCCGAGTTGGGGATCGGATCGATTCTCTCGACGGCGGCGTCTTCGACCATCGAAGACGTAGCGGCGGCCTCGGGCGATAACTGGTGGTACCAGCTGTACTGGCCGGCCGACGACGAGCTTGCCGAGTCGTTTGTCCGTCGGGCGGAGACGGCGGGTGCGAAGGCAATCGTCCTGACTGCCGACACTCCCGGTATGGGTTGGCGTCCAAGGGATCTCGAACTCGGTCACCTCCCGTTCCTGCAGGCGAAGGGTATTGCCAACTATCTGTCGGATCCGGTGTTCCGCGCAAAACTGGCCACGCCTCCCGAGGAGAGCGCAGAAGCCCTGCAAATCGCGGTTCTCACGTGGGTGTCGTTGTTCGGCAATCACGCGGTGCGGATCGCGGATATCGCGAAACTTCGCCAGTGGACGACACTTCCGATCGCGGTGAAGGGAATTGTCCATCCCGACGACGCACGTGAGGCCGTCGCGGCCGGCGCCAACGGCATTGTCGTGAGCAACCATGGTGGGCGTCAGGTCGACGGGTCGATTTCGGCACTCGATGCTCTCGGTCCTGTCGCTGATGCGGTGGGGCATGAGGTGGACATTCTGATGGACTCCGGAATTCGTTGTGGCGCAGACGTAATCAAGGCTCTGGCCTTGGGTGCCGACGCAGTGCTGTACGGGCGGCCGTGGGTGTACGGGTTGGGATTGGCCGGAGCTGACGGAGTGCGTCATGCGCTCCGAAGTCTCCTGGCCGACCTGGATCTCACCATGGGGCTGGCGGGGCTGGCATCGGTCGCCGAAATCGACCGTTCGATCCTGATGTCCAATTCGTGACTTTAGGGTGAGTCTTACTGTGACGGGCGGACACAGGTCTAAACTTGGAACCTGTGACAGCTGAAGCGACAACCGAGGAGACCTCGCAGGCGGCGCACGGTGAGACACCGTGGCTGACGCCATGCGAGATGCGTGCATGGCGCGGCTACATGGACGGTAATCAGCGCCTCATGGAGGTTCTCAACCGCGAACTGCAGGATTCACACGACCTGTCGTTGGCCGATTACCGCATTCTGGTCATGCTCTCGGAGTCAGCTGACGGGTCGTTGCGGATGAGTGACCTGGCAGACGGCGTGCTGTCTTCGCGCAGTCGCCTCACGCACCAGATCCGGCGGATGGAATCTCAGGGCATCGTCGTGCGCGACACTTGCGTCGAAGATGGTCGCGGCGTGCTCGCGCGGATCACGGAAGAGGGTAGGCGTCGCCTCGCCGAGGCAGCGCCTACTCACGTGGCCGGGGTGCGGAACAATCTGGTCGATCTGCTGACTCCCCAGGAACTGGACGTGCTGGCAGACGTCTTCGAGAAGGTCGACAAAGCCATCGGCGAGCGCTGACTTCTGGAGCCGTTTTCGCGGTCCGTGGGAACACCCGATAGGATCGCCCACGGAAGCGTGGCAGAGCGGCCGAATGCACTCGCCTTGAAAGCGAGCGTGGCGTTAAACCCACCGGGGGTTCAAATCCCTCCGCTTCCGCCAAATGTTCGTTGTTCAAACCCAGCCCGCGCGAAAGCGTGGGCTGGGTTTTTTCGTGCCCTACGAAGCGCAGGAGCGTCGAGGAGTCGGATGTGTAGCAATCTTTGCCGCCCTGGGGTCGCCGGGTGAAGCAATGGCTTCGCCACTTCGGTGCTACGTCCGATGTTGCGGCAATCTGCCGGTTCTCGTTGTGCTGTGGTGAACGATCAGCCATTGCGGCGCTCGGCGACGAGAGTTCCAGGTGATCGCATCGTGCGGCTGGTGGTCAATTCGATTCCCTCCTTGGCTAGATGGGCTCGTGGTTTACGCGGCCTCCTTGCGCTTGGTGTCCGAATGAGCTGCGCGCCACCAATTAACTGTTGACCGTTCAATAAGTTTGCGTGGCCATATCGCCAGAGACCACGTTGCATTCAATCTGCTGAAATGCTCCGGATCGTGCCTTGTTTGCACGTTTGCTCGACTGTCACCAATGGGCGGATGGTCCAAGTTTGGTGTCGTTCGCCACATTGGGACCTAAGTCCCATTCCCTGCTCTGAGCCCTGTCGATATGTATCTGTTACCGGAAGTTCACCGCAAGTCTCCGATAGTTGGTCGCGGGAGCCTGTTGATAAAACGGAACGCTTGGTACTGTCCGGTAACTTGCATTTAGTTAGTGTTCAGCTACCGAATTGGTTGCTGGTCCGCGACGTAGGAGTTACTCATGGCAACCGAATTGAAAGCACGAACATCTCGCCGTCGATCGAGGGCCGCGGTAGGGCTCGCGGCGTGTGCGGTTGCCGCGCTGTCGTCGGGTGTGGTCTTCGCAGGGAGCGCATCGGCAACGCCGATGGCGTTGGCGGACAAGTTCGCGAGCACTGTCACCGATGACGGTTGGTCGTTGGATCTTGTCGCCACGAAACTGTCGGCGAACCCGGTGCCGAATCTGGCGACGACGGCGTTCACTCGTGAGGGGTTCGTGTCGGCGAAGGTGACCGGCACGATCGGTGGTGCGGGCGATTCGGCGGTGAAGACCGGTTATGTCGAGCAGGGGTTGCAGATCGGCTGCCAGATCGATGTTTCCTCCGGACTTGGCTTGGGGCTCGGTTTTTCGCTCGGCCCGTCTGTCGGTGTGAGTATTTCGGGTGTCCCGTCGGCGAACGTGGGTGTGAATGCGTCGGTGAATCCGAGTATTCAGTCGACGATTGCGCCGGGCACGATCACGACGATTCCGTTGGGGAAGAAGGATCTCGAGTCGTCGAAGGCGTCGATCACGGCAGAGAACGTGCACGTGAAGGTTGATGCGTGCATGGGGCCGGTGACGATCCGCTCGTACGCACAACTCTCGGTGTCGACGGCGACGTCCGACAACACGTTGTTCGTGTACTCCGATCCCACCTGGCTCTGACCCACGCAGCCGTCGTCAGCGCTGCATTCTCAACCCACTCTGCGCAGGCCACCATGCCCTCCACACCCCGTCACACGAGGCCCGAGTCACGGGTTTGCCCATCAATCAGCATCACAGGAGAAGTTCATGAAGATTCGTACCTTGGCCACAGCCGGAGCGCTTACCGCAGGTATCGCCCTCGTCGGTGTTATCGGCGGGGGCGTGGCATCGGCTGCTACCCCGATCGTGCAGCCGGAGCAGGGTCGGATCGGGCTTTCGCTCTCGAATGCGGAGACCGCAGCACTGGCGGCGAGCCCGATCCCCGATGCAATCGCGAACATTGTTCCCGGCTCGCAACGTTGGGTTGGCCGGGCTCCGGGTTCGGTCATCACCAACGTCGATGGCAGGGCAAGCGCCCCCGATCGGGTCGTGATCGCCGAAGCTGCGGCGCATCCGGGTGGCTACGTCAACATCTACGTGTCCGACCCGAACAACCCCGTCACCGGGGGCTACATCGTGCAGACCTACCAGCACTGGAACTGAACTAGGGCCGGTAACTCCGGACCCTGACTGCTGCCGCCGATCTCGTTGTTTCACTTCACCTATCCGCCGTTTGGAGTTTCTGTCATGACCATCCGCAACGCTGAACACGCTCGGTCCCGCCCGATGACGGAGCCGCCGGCCACAGTGCACAGTGGTCAAAGTGCGGACGTCGACGACTGGGACCCCGCCAGTGAGCTGAGCGAAACCTCGAAGGCCATGATCGCCACCGTCTTCGGTCTCGCATTGTTGATTGCAGCGTTCGCGGTGATCGGACGTCTCGGGGGCTGGGCCGCTGACTATGGGACGATTCTGGTGTATCTGGCGTTCTTTCTGTGGATGTCGATCGCGGGCCGGGTGTTCTGGTGGGGCGCGGACAAGCTCATCGCCGAGGCGCGGAAGAAGTCGAACACGGGCGATCGCCGGTGAAGTCCGTGCTGAAGCTGCGCAGGTCCATCGCGGGAGCACTCGCCGCCGGAGCACTGTTGACCGGGGTGGCGGGGGTGATCGGTGCGGGAATCGCGCTGACCGCTGGACCTGCGACTGCGGGACCGGCGGAGGATTGCGCGGCGGTGCGGGCACGTGATCATCAGATCTACCTGAACCTGATCGCGTCACTGCCACCCGGTGCCCCCGTCCCGCCCGAGTACATCAACCCGTGCCTGAGCGCACCCACCACGACTCCGACGGCGGCCCCGACAACCACCGTCGGACTACCGGGTGCACAGGCTCCGGGCGGTGGCCCGAACGTCGGCGCGAACGCGCCGACGAACTTCCCCGCTTACAACGGCACCCCCATCGTCCCCGTCCCCGGCGCCGCGCTGCCTGGACAGCCGAATACGCCGACAGCGCCAAGTATCGACAACCCTGCAGGAGTCCCGGTTCCGACGACCACCAGCGGACCCGCCCCGACCACCCCGCAGCCCGCTGGATCGACCGCACCCACAGCGGTCCCCGATCGTGGTCCCGGACCTGTTCCCTCTGGAACACCGAAGACTGTTCCCGGACAGTCGGAATCGAATCCCACAGTCACGCCCTCGGGACTCAGCGACGACGACGGGCGCGATCGTTACCTCGAACTCGTGTTGGTCGGTGCCGCCGCATTCACAGCCGGCGGGATCGGAGTACGTGGGCGTCGTTCACCGTTCGGCCCACGCATACCGTTGGGTGGGCGTACGCCGGAATCGATCCTCTCCCAGACAGTCGGTACCCTCGCGTCACCGCTGATGCAGTACGCCAAGGGTGGCCAGTCGAAGATCACGGTCACCGAACCGGGCGGGGGACGTCGTACGTTCTTCCTCATCCATGACGCGACGTCCTCACACGAAGCGGAAATCCCCGTCGACGTCCCGCCCGGCGGGCATATGAGCGTTAATCCGGACGGCTCAGTCACCGTCTTCGACGCGGACGGAAACCCGGTCTCGGTCGTGGCAGCTCCGTGGGCGTACGACGCCAACGGCAATCCTGTTCCCACCGACTACGAAGTTCGCGACGGCCGCCTGATTCAGACGGTGTACGCCGACGAAGCGACCGCGTACCCGATTTTGGCTGATCCGCCGGAAAAGAAGGCGAAAGCACCCACCTCTGTCGCTTCGAAACAAGTCCAGAAAAATACGAACACCGCCGCACCCAAGCCGAATTCGATGACCTCGCGCACAAGTCCGCAGAAACCGCAGAACAGTGGAAACACGAACTCGGGCAACACTTCCGGAGCCACGAACAGCGGCACCACCGCTGGTAAGTACGCCGGGACCACCACCCAAGGCTCCGCTCCGGTCACGAAACCTGCATCTCCCAATCAGTCACCGCGCACCACCACCAAACCTGGACCGAAGCCCGCGCCGACCTCTCAGGAACAAGCAACGAACCAACTCGCCCAAGCACACGGCGAAGTCCCTCCGGTTGCACCTTCGAAACCCGCGCAACCAAATCAGTCGCCACGCACCACAACCAGTCCGGGCCCCAAACCCACTGTCAGTCCACGTCAACAAGCTGCGAACCAGCTTGCCGAAGCGCACGGGGACGTGCCTGCCGGGTTCACCGGCAATGTGCCGATCCCGCCAGATCCGAACGCGCCCGACGACCGATCGTTCCCGCAAAAAGTATGGGACACCGCGTGGGGTGTCGGGGAAAGTGCCGTCGACACAACAGTCGATAGCGTCGGAACGCTCGGAGATGCGTGGCGAAACTTCCTCGTAGTCCCCGTGCACGATGCCGCCGTCGATCCGTTCGGCTTCAATCGCGGCCAACGAGCACAACCTTCACCCGAGCATTCTCCGGCTGAGATCGCTGCCGCAGCAGCAAATATCGTCTCCCTCATTCCGATCGTAGGCACAGGAGGCAGAGTCGGCGGAGCTGCCGTGCAAGAAGCGGTGGAGGCTGTTCTGCGGCGCGGCGGAACCGCCGCAGACGCCGAAGCCGCAGGTCGCAGGGCAGCCGCCACCGCCGGTGAGGCCGGGAATAGAGCCCCTAGCGATCCGACTATTCCCGTCGGAGACAGACCGGCCTCGACGCCTGTGGGTGGGCGCGGAGATCGCGAAATAAATGTAAAGCCCGGAACCAATCGTCCTGGAATAGTCAACGGTCGTGAATATACGGGGCATGCGTTCGACCGAATGCAAGAGCGCGGCATACTCCCATCCCTGGTTGAACAGGCCATTCGTGAAGGGGTGGCGACCCCGAGCAGAGGAAACACGACCGTGATCTATGATTCGATAAACAACCTATCAGTTATCATCAATGAAACGGGCAGAGTTGTGACCACCTCATTTGGCAATTTATCGGGAAAGTGAAAAACATGACGGATCAATCAATTTACCGCCTGGAAGCTGAGCAGGTTAATCGCGATTATTGTGACGGAAGAATATCCTTGCATGCGCTAGTTGAAATATTCGAGAGGTACGTCAGAGAACGCGAATCGGAGCGTGCATCAGATTCCGAAACCCTGAGGGGGGCCTGGGGTCAAATTGAAATAATGAATGCAATTAACCAGGATGATCCTTCGAATTCGAGCAAAAATGAGTCGGAGGTGCGAGAAGTTATTCAAGAATTCTTGGACTTGCTTCCGTAGTCTCTTTTCTCGGTCCAGGGGCGACTAATCAAGGCAGGCTTTGACTCACTTGCGCGACCAGTGTCATGTCAAGTGACACTGGCCAGCAGTTGCTTATTGTGGTGTGGGAGCAGATTAGGATTCGCAGGCTGACGGTTCAGACGTCTACGCCTTCGAGGGCGTCCATCCATTCACCCTGATCACCGATCACGGCCACCTCGCCTACCGCATTCCGGTGGAACACGATCACATCCTGATTCCAGGTAAAACCGACTACCTGTACAACAGTGCAGGCGTCCGCATACCTGCCTGGCGTGTCACCTTGTCTTCGGAACAGAAGAAGTTACTTTCAGTGTTCGAAAGCGCTCGTGACATCGTCTCAGACGAACTGGACGTAATGGAGCAGAGCGACCGGAACGGCAACGCCGGCTAAACGTGCAGCTCATTCCACTTTTCGAGCATCCGTCTCGTCTGGACAGTCAAGTTTGAATGCCATCCACTTGCCTCCGCCAAAATGATTTTCATTTTCAATAACAGGGGTGCGCCGAGTTTGAACTTTTACAGTTCGACTCGGCGCTCTTTGTTTTATAGAGGTAAAAAGGTTCGAATCCCTCTTGATCAAAATTTGAATCAGTTCCGTCAGCGAGTGCTTCGAGCGATAGACATAGAGTTCTGCCAAGCTCGGTTGAACAGACCTAGTGTATCTGTACGCTCGGCCAGGTTAGCGAGATTGAGCCAGAGTTGCCTTCGTACACCTGCTTCACTCATGGACCATATGGTTGCGAGCTTCTTCTCGACTTCACTGACATTACCGGGTTTGCGTGGGCGTGGTCCATGTCGGTCGCCACTTGGATGGTCTGTCTCGGGCAGCACCAGTTCTTTTGGAATTTGACGAAGTGTATCTATGTGCGAGGATCCCGTTGCGCCGGGCGGGACGGAAAAGTAGCAGCCAAGACGGATCGCTTCTTCAGTCAGGCCTGTGCCTCCAGTCCACCAGTGCAGCACTGCACCATCCACAGGAACACGATTCAGTTCATGTATCACTGCCGCCTGCGCTCCGGTGCTGTGAACGCTCAGTATCCGGGGTGTCTCTGCAAGGGCTTCAAGTATCTTGTGGAAGTTGCGACGCTGTAGTTCCATGGGTACCCGACTTTTGCCGTCAAGTCCCACCTCACCCACTACGACTGCGCTTGGAAGGAGTTGTCGGAACTGGTCGCTATCGAACGACTTCTGGGAACGCACTAGACCGGGATGAACACCTAGTCCCCATACAGCCCGCGTGTCGTGCCTTGTGAGGCCTTGATACTCCGTTAACGACCGTGTCATCGCAAAGACGAAGGAACCAAGTTCAGTAACGTCTAGCGCAGGTATTCCAGTGTCGATGTGTGCATGAGTGTCGAGTGGTAACAACTGCATCGTCATAGTGACAGACTCCTAAGCTCGGCCATTGCTCGGTTGCATAGCTCGGTCGCTTTCGCTAGCTCTATGTCGTTCGGTAGTCGCAGGGTCGCTAGGTCTTGAGCACGCAGATCGCGGGATAGGAAATCACGCATGGCGGGTACGACCGACTTGCTCTCTAGCCAACGCTCAAGTCGTTGATCGCCTGCAGGGACTAGATACTGCGTTTGGTCGGGGATAGAGCTAGCAGCAAAGGATGCCTTGCGTAGGACGCAACCGAAGCAGGCACCGCACTGTATGCGCCCCTTCAGTCCGAATGATCTTGCGCCGGTATGGGAACAGGAGGTGGTTGCGCTCAGATAATTGGAGGCGGCTTCAACCCCGATAGCCTCACCTACCTTGGTGAACATCTCACCCTTCGTCAGGTCTGCAAAAGGGTTGGAGAGTTCGTTGTGTGCACCTACCTTGCCTAATATCCGAACGAGACCTTGCAAGAAGGCCGGATGTGTTGTCTTCGTTGATAAACTCCCGCGTCGGTTACTGGAAAGCGGCGGATTGATCGACGCGTAACCATTCTCAGGTATCCAGAGCGGTAATTTATTGACCGAAGCGACGGCTAATCCGATCGCTATAAAAAGGATGGATCTAGAGCGCGTAGAGTTCTCTTTCTTGTATGGTTTTCCTTCTGGACTCGTGCGGCCACGTGAATGATGTACTTGAAAAAAGTCCGACAAACTATTCGGAAATAGTCGAACTGTCTCATCTTTGAGTTTGCGTTGGAGGGGTGCAAGGTTCTTCTCGGAAAAGTGCGATACCAGCGCATGTGAGTTAGTTCCTTGAAGTTCATGCGCTGACAAGATCGCTCCGGCACCCGAATCGGCGCCACCACTGAACAGGACAACTCGCGACGCACCAATAGCGCGGGCTGCGATCTGTTCGCATTCGCCCTTAGCTTCACTGAAATCTAGAGTCCATGTATCACCAGTTAGAAAGCCAAGTAGGCTCTCCAGCTCAGTTTTGACACCCAGCCAAGGTTCTACTGCGATAACATCGACTTCAATTGAGATTTCCCGCGTATTCCAGGCCGACATGCGCCCGGAGCGAAGGACTGAACGGTCCGCTGATAGTACTGCTGACGCGATTCGCACGAAATCGATATTCCTATCGTTGACGCGGCCAAGTTCGCCAAGATTTGGACCTACGTTCGAGGTGAACCATGGGGAGGTTCCCTGCTTTGGCCAAAAGAATGTGTTTGACGTGCCGACTAGATCGGACGGGACGTCATCGACACTTAGTTTGAAGGCGCTGCTCACTTCTTCCCCTGAGAGTAGATGCCTCTGAGCTTCTTAACTCCAGTAGTGATAGCTTTCTCGATTGATTTAGCATCAGTTCCAGTTTTTCCGATGTCAGCCTGTGCTGCGATGGCCTGGGAGGTTTCGTTGATTCTGTCGATCATCTCGTCTCTTGATACCCCGTCGCCACTTATTAGGCTGTCACCGGCCTCTGAAAGAAATATCTCAGCAGCAATGAGACCAATTGCATGTTCGGCTGCGTCAGCTGAATCGGGGATAGACTGATTTATAGTGTCATCCAACATCCAATCGACCAGCTTACCGGCGATTGCGCGCTGTTCCTCACTAGCAATGTCACTATTAGGGTCGGCGGCACAAATCACGTCAACGATGGCTCGAACTCGTTCAGCATTACTACTGAGCGCGGCAAGTGTATCGAAATCTAGACCGGCGCGCTCCAACTCAACGCGATCCCCACTTCGGAATGCTCCTGCTACAGAGGCGGCACGGCCTGCTGTTCTGGCGTAGGAGCTAATACTCCTCTGCGGTGAACTCTGACCTCCTCCACCCGTAGCTCCACCGCCTGACGCCCCACCTCCCGATCCGCCGCCGCTGCCTGACGAGCGTGAAAAGCTCGGAATGTTTAATGCTTGCGCTACAACTTGCTTGGGGAGATCGGTGTGATTTTTGTCAGTCTGGCTTCCAGCCCAATCCTCTAGACCCTCGCGTATCGCTTTAGGTGCCTTACCGGACGACCCCTTATATGAGGAGCTCGTTCCCATAACTACGCCAGTTCCAATGCAGTTGATAATGATCCCGCCAGTTCGGCAGTACCGTTGGCTTCAACGAGTTGTGTAATTTCTTTTCGGATTGATGACGGGTCAGTTTTTTGGAGCTGCAAAACAGCACCGGCCTTCAGTTCGTTCGGCGGGATACGTCGCAAAGTGGTGCAGACAGTATCGACAAGGTCGTCCCGCAATCTTGCAAACCTTAAGAGTGCAATGACACCTTGCGTTTGCCGGTCTGGTTGATCGGTAATAACAGAGCCGATATGCTGTATGAGTGACCTGGCGTCATCAATGGGAAGTGCGGCTATAACTTCGTTCGTTACGCTACGGTTATCTGAGTTGGACTTCGACAGGAATCTAGTAGCAAGGTCCTTAATCTGTTCAGATAGACCCTTTGTGGATAGAAACACATCATCACCAAATGATGTCGCGAAGACAAGGTAGGATGCGAGATCTTCGCCGCTCAATGACGGTGTCAACTGTGCCCACCGAATGAGCGATCCACCGTACTTTTGCTGAGGTGTGGTCTCCGGAGAGGCCGCTTGGCTTGGCTGCGTATCCTTCTTAGCGCTCTTTGGTTTCGCGTCTGAATCTTGCGGCGTTTCGTTCGCTGTTGTATCTGACTGGGCGGCACCTGTACTCCCTACGCTTTTTTCGAGGGCAGTCATGTTTTCGCGAAGTGTATTGTCAGCTAGCCAACCGATAACCTTGCGAAATTCTTCTGGAAAATACGACTCTAAAACCATCAATTTTGCGATAGCTGCAGTGTTCAGCGTGATACCACGACGATCTGCGACGTTCTGTCGTATCGAGAGATCGTTTAGAAACCTTTTGATACGACGAGGGTTGCCTTTCGTTTTTTCATGGATAATTGGCTTGAGGCGGGTTGCGATCGTCCGAGCAGGAGCGAACTTTGCAATATTCAAGAGTGGCGCGTCATCGAGGGTTTTCCCGGCTTTACGAAGCTCTGACACTTGCAGAACGATCGAGTCGAAGTGGACCGGTTCTGTTTGGGCTTGGACCTGCAACATAATAAGGTATGCCTCGGTGTCGAAATCACTCAGGGCGGGAACAGGTACTGATGTCTGTACGATCTTATGTAGGTAAAGTTTCGACGGTTCCTCTTCCCCGTCAGGTGTAGTGTCAGCATTCTGTGGAAATCTGGTGGCGATCGCCTCGGCTATGCGTACCTCGTCTGCGGCGATGACGAAAGACATTTTCGGCACAGATAGAAATAGCCTAATCGTCTCGAGAGTCTCAACGACAGTTTCCGGAAGGCAGCGGTCGAGATCATCGACGAGAATGACGACATTTCTCAGATGCTTGAGTCCGTCGGACTGAAGTAGTGAGGCAAACTCGGCACGAAATTGGACCATGTCACTGATCGGTTCCGGATCTTCGTCGTCTGGCTTCGGCTTGACTAGAGACATGAGCGTGTCAATGTCCGGAACTGACATTGTAATAGATGATTTAGCTGCTACCTGGATAGCCTTTCCCCAATCGACTCTCTTTACGAGTCGTCCCAGCAGCTTTTTAGCTTTGCCTTCAGTGTCTGTCTTCTGGTCGATCTCGTCTCCGAGTGCAGTGAGGATTTCACTAATTAGTGATTCCTTTGCACCCATTTGTGGGTCATATTTCCACGGATCGGTCTGCACCACTAGCGTCGAAGTTTTTGTGCCCTGCGTAGGCTGTAGATTTTTTGCAATCAATCCGAGAACGGATGTCTTGCCGCTACCCCAGGAACCCGATAGCCCGAGAGCGATAGGATCAAGGCTTTCATCAAGGAGTGCGTCGGCCACAGCTCCCGCGACAGCATCGAATGACAAGAGATCAATCTCTGCCGGCTCATCTAAATAGATGGGAAATTCTGTTTGTCTATTCTTTTCGCTCATCTTGCCCCTTCAAATTGAATAATATTGCTGTTTCTTTAATTATACTCTCAGGCACGAGCTTTCCTAGCATCTGTGCAACGAGTGTCGCGTGTTTGGCTAGATAGTGAGTATGTTAAGGCTTTAGGAGCGATCCATGACCTAAATACCTGACGAAGAACGCTTAGAGCGGCACCGTAAACGTAGTCAAGTGGCACGAGCGAATCGTAACCTCCGCTCCATTGCGCGAGCACACCTCGCCATTTCTAGTTACATACCGGAGTCAGACGAGTTCGACCAACTACCCTCACTACCTGTGTCTGCTGTCGATCCAGCTGACGAAGCAACGAGTCCTCCGTCTCCTGATGACCAACTAACTACGCCCTCTACGATGCGACAAGCTCCGCAGGCTGACGGATCAGACGTCTACGCTTTCGAGGGCGGCCATCCATTTGCCCTGATCACCGATCATGGCCACCTCGCCTACCGCATCCCAGTGGAACACGATCACATCCTGATGATTCCAGGTAAAACCGACTACCTGTACAGCAGCGCAGGCGTCCGTATGCCTGCCTGGCGTGTCACCTTATCTTTGGAACAGAAGAAGCTACTTTCAGTGTTCGAAAGCGCTCGTGACGTCGTCTCAGACGAACTGGACGTAATGGAGCAGAGCGACCGGCACGGCAACGCCGCTTAAGTCTGCAGATCATCCCATTTTTCGAGCATCCGCCTCGTCTGGACAGTTAAGTTTGAATGCCATCCACTTGCCTCCGCCGATGCCCCTCACTTGTTCATACAGGTGAGGGGCTTTTTCGTGTCCGATCGTGCCAAGATCGCCGTCGACGAGGTCCGCGTCGGCGTCGAGCGACGTCGCTGCAGTTCCTTCGAGAGCTGGATCCAGTCTTTGACGGCGGCATGATCGTTCTTGTCGGGGACTTCCCGCCATCTCGCAACCACTCCACCGCCCCAGTTCCTTCCGAAATGAATGACTAGCCATGCCCCTCAAAAAAGGGACTCAGGCGGCGTTACGCATTCACCGAATCTCTGATTGCGGTGCGCTCCACGTGTCGCAGGAGCTGAGTCCCTCCTGCATTCCTCGGTTGAACCACATTCTGTTGTTGGCCTGACTCGGGTGGGTGTCTTCGGGGTCTTCGCCAGGGATGTTGATGTCGTCTTCTTGTACGGACAGTTCGGCGAGGTAGGGCAGGATGTGGTTGGCGCTGACGCCGGACAGGCATTCAGCTTGAGCTTCCAGGCGTTTGGTCATCAACATCACCTCGCGGTGATCGTTTTCCCGCGCGGCCAATGACGACAGCTGCGATTCGATCCCCATCGCCTCCTGAAGGTGATGTCCGTATTCGTGGGTGGCGACTCTGACGAGGTCGAGTTCGTTGAAACTGTCGTACGTCCAGATGCGGATGGTCTGGTTTCGGGGGCAGTAGAAACTGATCCCGTACACGTCTGCGCCTTCTCCGCAGAGGATGGGTGCATCGTCGCCTTCGAGGCGCATGTCGACGTGAGGTGTCACGAGGTTGCCGCCTCTGAGTTCTCCGTCGACAGCGGGGCTCCACATCTCGTCCAGACAGGCCATCACCCCTTCCGCATACCTCTTCTGACGGGTGATGTCGCCGCGCCATTCGACTGGCGTGCAGTCGATCTCCGGGAACTGCATATCCGTGTCGGTCAATCGCTGGCTGGTTTCGGTGACCGCTTCATATGACGGCAGCACCCGTTTCACCACGGAGGCGGCGAGATTGACCCCGACCACCAGGACGACGACCAGCCCGACCGCGGTGGCGGTCACGATGATCGCTATCTCTTTTCGGGTCCAGCTCATTCGTTCGCCTCAGGGGTCGGTTGTGGATGCGTTATTACGCAGCGGCACAAGGAATTTCCCGCACGCATCGGTGCCCGTTTGCAGTCCTCGTAAAAGTCGTCCGGGATAACGTCGCCTGTTCAACACTCGGCGACGAACGTTGCCACGGGAAACGAAAAATGCTCCGCCCCGCCGCAGGAAGAGCGAAGCATCAATTCGACGGCGGAGGGTATTACCAGTTCTGAATGAAGAAGAACTGCTGTGAACCCCTCGCCGGGTTGAGTACGCCGAGAGAAATTTCTCCACCACGGGAGGCTGCTTCGTTGGCGAACTGGTCGAGACGTCCCCAGACGACGTTGGGGCCGCTCTCGAAGCGCGATCCTGGTGCGAGGCGCACGCCGATCTGGTTGGAGTTAGTGATGCTTTCGATCGCAGCGCCGGCATTGAGCTGGCCGAACAATGCCGTCTCACCTTGGTTCAGTTGCACGCCGATGCGCCCGTTGTCGGCGATCGGAGTAACAGCTGATGCGGCGCCCGCGCCGCTGAGTGCGATGGCTGCGATACCGGCAGGTATCAATGCGGCCGCGGTAATCATCTTGCGTAGGTGCGTCATTCGGCTTCTCCCTCGTCGGTGGCCCACTCGAGTTGGCGCCTCCACGGGCCACTTTGTCTGATTCTTCCGGTAACAGTCAACGACATGTCGCAAACAATGAGCAATCCATTGGGTTGGTTTGAGATGCAGCTCACTACTGGAAATCCGTTGAAGAATAAACTGTTTCAGTGAAACTGCTGGTCAAGATCGTGAATGCCGGAGAAGCGCGCGGGCTGTCGTTACGGTTCCGTTACTGCTCAGTCTGGCTGCGAGAAGGGCACGTACGCGGTCACCCAGAAGCGCTGCGGCACAGGAATTGTCAGAGCAAGAACCCGCGCAGTGGGTTCTCCGCAGTTGAGCGCCACTGTCAAAGCGGTCTTTCATTCTTCGAGGGCGCGCTGCTTCGGCAGTGGGCTCTCGACTGTCAGAACCGCACGGTGAATACCACGTGGCGACGCTCGCGGGCCGCGCGCTGGAAAAAGTCCGCCACTTCCTGAAGCCAGCCCCAGGCGTACCCGCGCTCGTCGGAACCGTACTCCGGGTTGCGGTCGTCGAGTGGCATCGCGTCGTAGCGCACGCCGAACTCGGATTCGGTGACTTCCGCCAGGTACGAGGAGACTTCGGCGACCCGATCGGGTGCCAGGTAGGTGACGAGTTGGTCGTCGGTGTCGGTGTTGAGGTCTTCGTCCCCCAAGATCACGCCGTAGGCCGGCCAGTTCTCGGACACGCGCTCGTACCCCGTGCTGGAGAGGGCGCACAGGATCGGATCCCACGCCTTGTCCGTGTCGCACGAGAACTCGGATCGGCCCGTCTCCTCGATGTCCTCGACCACAGCGCCGAGTTTGTCGTCGTCGCCGCGCGCGTCCAGAAGTTCCGCTGCCACGCTGTCTGACAGCGCGAAATGCACCCCAAGTTCCATGGCGTGATGCTAACGGCCGACCTTGCCGGCGTCCCGCCGTCACTACAAGA
This sequence comes from Rhodococcus sp. 66b, assembly GCF_002076325.1. NCBI lineage: Bacteria > Bacillati > Actinomycetota > Actinomycetes > Mycobacteriales > Nocardiaceae > Rhodococcus > Rhodococcus sp. 66b. The sequence continues at coordinate 4,075 of NZ_MUZB01000003.1, read as the reverse complement.
CGAATCGCCTTAGGTAACGATCCTGCTCTGCCTCCGACCGAAGTTACCCATGGTGGGCCTGCTGTCATACATACTTCATCGGTGATTCCGACAAAACGGACCGGCCTTTCTGTTGTATCGCTGGTGATCCTCGTCGTCGCGGGGTTGCTGGTCGCAGCCCCTGCCAGCAGCGCCGCGCCGCCGCCTGACTGGAAATACACAATGGTGGCGTTCAGCAATGCCAGCGACCGTGACATGGATGTCTACGAGTCGGTCGACGGCACCGGCTTTCAGCTCGTCCAGCAGTCGGCGTACAGGCCGCCGTCTGGGCTCGTGCGTGATCCGAGCATCTTCCGGAACACGGACGGGTTGTACTACCTCACCTACACGACGGGTGGTGGGGCGAACATCGGGTTCGCACGCAGCAGCGACCGCATCAACTGGACGCCGCTGGGGAACTATCCGGTTCCGTTTTGCTGCGCCTTGATGCCTGGCACGGGAGATGGCACCGGTTCTGCGAGTCCGCCGGGCTTCTCGGGTTCGGCTGGTTTCAGCGACGGACCGTCGCTGTCACCATTCGTCACCAAGGCCTGGGCGCCTGAATGGTTTGTGGACGGCGATCGCGTCAACGTCATCCTGTCGATGTCGACCGGTGGAGGATTTGTGCCGTATCTGATGACGGCGTTGGAACCGTCGCTCCGGTTGTGGAGCCCGCCTGTTCCGCTCGCCGGGATCGGTGCGGACCACATCGACACCACCGTGGTCAAAGTCGGATCGACCTATCATGCGTTCACCAAGAACGAGACGAGGAAGGTCGTCGAGCATGCGGTCGCTCCTTCGGTGACGGGACCTTATTCGTTTGTCCCGCCCGGGAATTGGGGTTCGCTTGTCGAAGGTCCGGCCGTGGTTCAGTTGCCGAGCGGCGACTGGCGGATCTATCTCGACGCCTATACCGAAGGAAAGTATCTCTACTCCGACAGCACGGACGGGCTGAACACCTGGTCTCCTGTGCAAGAGGTTCCTGGGGTGTCCGGGACTGCACGGCATCTCGGCATCATGAGAGAACCGGCATAACTTTCGACCCCGAGTTGGTAAGGCTCTGATCAAGGACTCCGGTCTTGGTCAGAGCCTTTTCTCGTACTTGCGTACTACTTGTGTGCGTCGCCTGCGCGAATCAGTGATTGACAAGCTAACGATGCGATGCCGTTGGGTCCGACGAGTTCGCGCCGACCACGAAGTGAGTATCTCGGCGTGAGCTGTGCAGAGTTGCGCTCCCAGGCCCCGCTCGGGCGCCGTACTTCACGATTGATTGCCAAGTAATGCCTGTTAGTTTCATATTCAAGTACGCGCACTGGCTTGATGCCCGCACTTTCGGTCTTCAACTGCTCTGAGGCCCGCGAAATGCGGATTCAATTCGATTTGCCGCACTGTTTCTGAGTAATCTTCTCGTCCGTAAACGGTGACCTTGCTCATAGTGGGACCTAGGTCCTTTTCGCTGCTGATAAGCCTGTCGATATATATCTGTTACCGAAAGTTCACCCTAAATCCAAGATGGGGGAGATGGCGCGCTGGCGGGCAAACAGGACGATTGGTACCGTCCGGTAACTAATTCAGTTAGTTGTCGGCTACCGCTCTGGTTGCTGTGTCACGTGGAGGAGCAGTTCATGTCGATCGAATCGCAAAACGGCGTATCCCATCGTCGATCGAGGGCCGCGGTAGGGCTCGCGGCGTGTGCGGTTGCCGCGCTGTCGTCTGGTGTGGTCTTCGCAGGGAGCGCATCGGCAACGCCAACGGCGTTGTCGGACAAATTCGCGAGCACGATCACCGATGACGGCTGGTCGTTGGATCTTGCCGCCACGAAACTGTCGGCGAACCCGGTGCCGAATCTGGCGACGACGGCGTTCACCCGTGAGGGGTTCGTGTCGGCGAAGGTGACCGGCACGATCGGTGGTGCGGGCGATTCGGCAGTGAAGACCGGTTATGTCGAGCAGGGATTGCAGATCGGCTGCCAGATCGATGTCTCCTCCGGACTTGGCTTGGGGCTTGGCTTTTCGCTCGGCCCTTCTGTCGGTGTGAGTATTTCGGGTGTCCCGTCGGCGAACGTGGGTGTGAATGCGTCGGTGAATCCGAGTATTCAGTCGACGATTGCGCCGGGCACGATCACGACGATTCCGTTGGGGAAGAAGGATCTCGAGTCGTCGAAGGCGTCGATCACGGCAGAGAACGTGCACGTGAAGGTTGATGCGTGCATGGGGCCGGTGACGATCCGCTCGTATGCACAACTCTCGGTGTCGACGGCGACGTCGGATAACACGTTGTTCGTGTACTCCGATCCCACCTGGCTCTAACCCCGAGCAGCCGTCGTCAGCGCTGCTGGCGAGCAATTCCTGATCCGTCCCGTCCCGGGGTGGTTACTCATCACGCTCACAGAGGAGAAATCATGAAGATTCGTACCTTGGCCACTGCCGGAACCCTCACCGCAGGTATCGCCCTGATCGGTGTTCTCGGCGCCGGCGTGGCATCTGCTGCAACTCCGATCGTGCAACCGGAACATGGCCGGATCGGACTTTCACTTTCGAACGCCGAAACGGCGGCGCTGGCGGCGAGCCCGATTCCTGATGCGATTGCGAACATCGTTCCAGGTTCGCTGAGGGGGGTCTGGTTGGCGCCTGGTTCCGCGATAACTGTTACCGATGGCAAGGTCGACGCCCTCGAAGGAGCTGTGCTCGGTGAAGCAGCCGCGCGTGGTGGGCATGCCAATGTCTTTGTCTCCGACCCGAATCACCCCGCCAGTGAGGGGCACATAGTGCTGACGGAGCAGTACTGGAACTGATACCAGGCCGAACGCCGGCGACCCGTTGTCCCCGCTCTCCCTTCCTATTTGGAGTTCCAGCCATGACCGTCAACAACGCCGAACGCCGCAGTGTCCAGTCGGAATCCACTGCCGTCGATAGTAAAGACGTTGCAGACGTTGATGACTGGGATCCGGACAGCGAACTCAGTCCACTTTCCAAGGCTGTGATCGCCACCGCAGTCGGACTGGGGTTGCTGATCGCGGCATTCGCGGTGATCGGGAAGCTCGCCGGCTGGGCGAACGACTACGGGACGATCCTGGTTTACCTGGCATTCTTCTTGTGGATGTCGATCTCCGGACGGTTGTTCTGGTGGGGCGCCGACAAACTCATCGCGCTACTCCGAACGAAGAAGAGTGACAATCGTGGTGCGCACCGGTGAAGTCCGGTAGACGACTTCGCCGGACTCTCGCGGGAGTGCTTGCCGCCGGGGCGCTGTTGACCGGAGCGGCCGGAGCGATCGGTGCGGGAATCGCACTCTCCGCCGCTCCGGCGAACGCGACGCCGGAAGAAGACTGCGCGGCGGTGCGGGCACGTGATCATCAGATCTACCTGAATCTCATTGCGTCGCTGCCACCTGGTGCGCCCATCCCGCCAGAGATCATCAACCCGTGCCTGAGTGCGCCGTCCACGACGTCGACCACTGCGCCGACGACCACTGTCGGGCTCCCCGGTGCGCAGGCTCCAGGCGGTGGCCCAAATGTCGGGGCCAATGCTCCGACGAACTTTCCCACCTACAACGGCACCCCCATCGTCCCTGTGCCGACGATCGAGGTTCCGCCCATTGCTTCCGAGTCCCCGGCCTCGGAAACTGGTGTCGGTGCATTCCCCAATGCATCGGCATCAGCGGTTCCCTCACCCACACCCACCCCGGGTGAGGGAACCACCACCGATCGTGGTCCCGGACCGATCCCCACGGATTCGGATTCGAATACCGCACCGGCCCAAACGGTTCCGGACCCGGCAGCAGATGTTTCCACCGACGGGGAGGACTCGGGCCGTGACCGGTATCTCGAACTCACCCTGATCGGCGCTGCAGCGTTCACCGCTGCGGGTATCGGAGTGCGCGGGCGGCCGGGACCTTTCAGCCCCCGCACGCCCGAATCAGTACTCTCCCAGGCGGTCGGGACTGTCGCGTCGCCGTTGACTGCGTACGCACCTGGCGGGCAGTCCTCGTTGCGGGTGTTCGATCCGATCACCGGCGGAAGCCGGTTCTTCTTCCTGATCCACGACGAAACGTCGTC
>NZ_MUZB01000029.1:0-20892 GCF_002076325.1 Rhodococcus sp. 66b | reverse complement strand
AACCGGTACACGACACCCGAACGGGGCTGGGGAGGAGGGGAGGGTCACGAAAAGCGCCCCGTCTCGCGTCCACTGCCTCGTCATCATCATGCTCCCAATCATACACCCCGCCCACTAAACCGCAAAACAAACCGAAAACACAAAACACCGAAACTATCACTACCACAACAACATTCGGTGTTCACAAAAACAGCATCGTGCATAACTCACGAATCCAACTCAACACCAACCGAATATCGAAACCTACTGACATACAACAACATTCAAAAACACCTAAAACGAGCCCCACAACACCCCCACCCGCCCCGGCACCACTCCCCATTCAATAATTCCCGTCAGGCTCGCCTGACGGGACTGTCATAATCTCCGTACCAAGCCGAGATCGACGGGCTGCACCGAAGGGAAATTTCCATGGGTAGATTCAAACAAGCGACCCGCAAAAGATCTCAAGCCGACCGCCGGCGCCTTACCGAACCGGACGCGGTCGCAGCTCGCGCAATTGCATCGGCATTTATTCCTGCCCAAGCCCGTGCTTCAGAACGTGCATCCGCCGCAAAGCTTCTGATCCCGTGGCAACGCGCACCAAGCGGAGTTCAACCGGGTAGCTCCGTCGATCTTGACGACAAAGGATTTCCTGCCGCAGTCAGCGACTTCATCGGCACCGAGACTCTCGTACTGCACCATTCCCTCTTCCCCGCGATGAGCGCGGCGGAGAATTTGACGACGGTAGCTCACCTCATCGACCAATGGGAACCAACAGGGAAGATGCGGACAATCTCGATAATCACGCTTTGCCGATCTGCGCTCGAGTCTGCATCCCGCGCCGTGTGGGTGCTCTGCGAGCCAGACCGCGACGAACGCCGCAGCCGGGCGCTGAGGATTACGCGGGAAGAAGTACAACGCCACAAGAAATATGTCACCGAACAGGTAAATCGATTGGACAAAGCCGCTGCGAACTCCGCCAGCGCGCCGATGGCGTTTGAGACACCCGCCTACGTGATCGAGCTCAAGACGCAGAAACGCAACGCAGAATCCGTGATGCAAACACTGATCGATTCCGGGGTCAAAGGCGCACTCACCATGGAACAGACCATCGACGCGGCGGCCGAATGGATCGATGCCAACAGGCTAGTGAAGTCAGGCCGGCCGATGGCCAACCTGACACGCGAAAAATATTCGATCGCATCAGGTATCGCACACGGATCAACCTGGCCGACACGATACCTACTCGGAGCCACCGATCTGACCAGCGTCGTCGCAGACCTGCTCTACGCCTCCCTCACCACTACAGAGGCCGCAATCACCCTCTGGGAAACACACGCCTCAGTAGACCCACGCGTCGGACGGAAATGCCCACAACACCTTCGACAAGCCGCACGCCAACTCCACCCACGCTACGCATCGGCGAGTTCCTAGCCCCTGCCTGAGGCGGGATAAATGGAACAACTGCTGGTGGTGCAAGCGCACACATGGTGATTACTTTCTGCGATGACGACTGAAAGGCTATTGAATTGAGCGTGGACTGGGACAAGATCGGGAAGGACGACTTCGAAAGAATCGTCGAGACGCTGCTGACGCGGAAGTGGCAGGGCATTGCGACAGTGACCTGCCCGGACGGGCGGGGCGGTGACGGCGGAATCGACGTCGAAGTTCGACAGAGTGATCGCCGGCGCATCCACCAGTTGAAGTACTTCCCAGACGGATTCTCCGGAGATAAGAAGACAACCCGCCACAAACAGATTCGCAACTCATTCGAACGAGCGACGAAGCTGTCGCCGCCCCCATCCGAGTGGATTCTCGTGATCCCCGCAAAGCTCACTCCTGGCGAACGAACATTCGTTGAGGGATTAGGAGGACCCGACCGGCCGCCCGTCACCATTCTCGACCGTGTGGGATTGGACGTCCTGATTGCCGAGTTTCCGGACGTCTATCGTTACCTCCGGCGCGATCACCTGCGACCTGAAGTCGAGTTGTATCGTCTCGAAACGGAGACGCTCACCGGCAATTCCAAACCGCTCACCCGCCGGATACTGGACCTCGGAGCACAAGCAGACTCCACCGACCTCTTCTGGGCCACCGACTTTTCCCGGGTAGGCGACAAAGTTACCTACACGGTCCGCCCCAAAGACACTGACGCTCATAAGAAAAGCCCCATCACCGTGAGCTTCGACAGCGTCTTCGGCCCTGAACACGACGATGTGCGCAGAAAATTTGAGCAGTCGATGAATTTCGGCGCCTCCGGAGCAATCGTGCTACCGCCGCACGTCGTCAACAACATGGTGATCCGGGGGCCCCAAGCCATTGCCGGTACACCCGGCAATGTCACGGTCCGGATGGAGCCACTCAACGACAACCCTGCGGTCGGCGAGTTCGTTGAGCTTCGCTTCTTCGGCACCGACGGGACACTCAGGTCAGCGCACGAAGGTCGAATCACTTACATCAACCACGGATCAGTCGGCTACTCACTCGAAATCTCGTTCTACGAGCACCTAGAGGTTGAGCTTTTGGCTCCGATCAGCACAGGGGGATCGGGAGAATCCCGTCTCTCGTACAATTTTCACAGAATTCGCCCCAAGGATGCACTAGCTGTTCTCGACCTCCTCGATTCGTTGCGGTCGCCCGGGATCTTCAAGGTCTACATCAAAGACGACTTCCTGGCATCCCATCAAACCAACGGGGAGCCGACCGACCCGGCACTGGAACAAGAACTCGCCGAGATATACGGCATCGCACTCGATCTCAGCGTGGTACAGGAATTCTGCAACCACTCCTTCGCAATTCCGGAAGAAATAACCCCCTGGGAGCGGGTGAACCTGCGCGTCGCGCGGATCATCATCGACGGACACCTCACAGCCTCACCCCGAATCACCAACTGGACTGCGCCTCTGTCCGGCTTGGACTCACCGAAACTACGCACACAGCTCACAGAAAGCGGCCCCGCTCACTTCACGTGGAAGGATTTCACGCTCAAGCTGGGATCCAAGGAACTCGCTCTCGGCGATGCCGGGGTCATCCACGGGTCGGCGAAGGTAGTCAATTCAGAGGAAGCTCTCGCGGCCTTGGACGCCGGCACTGCAAGAGGATTCCGGATCAAATTCGAACCCCAGGAAGATCGATACTTCCTGATCTATCTCCTCGGACAAGGACCAGAACTGAAGGACCGCATGATCGCCAAGTGGACACTGCCCGGCTTCACACAACCCGGAACGGAAAAAACAAACCGCAATTGATCAAATAATGTTGCTGGTAACGCAACACGAGAGGACCAGGACGCAGATCCCGGAAATCGCGGTCGGCGAGCTGTGCTGCAGATTCCCCAATACGTGGCGCGTTCATTCCCCGGGCGTAGTGCTCGAAGCCCTTGAGTGGATCCCGGGCACTCATCACTGCAGACAACGAATCGCCTACGCATTCAAGGCCGGCCCACAACCAGACTCTCGACTGGCATCGCCCACCGAACTAGTTCATTGGGGACGGCGGCAAAATAGCGCGCTGTACCTACTCCTGGAACCAGCTACCGTTGAAATACGGTAACTGGCAAAGGATTATCTGTCTGGGTGCGCACCGGCCTTGCCCGTGCGGTTCAGCCCGTGGTGATGTTGACGACGCACTTGTCGACGGCCTGAACCCGCTCGTCGCCTGCTGAAATCTTCAAGGGTGCATCACTTGCTTTGCTCCAGCTTCCACCGTTCGTGCGCCACCAGTCGAGGCGTACGCGACATTGCCGTTGATTACCCACACGTCGGAGCGGTTCTTGGTCTTTCCCGCGCCATCGACTGTGGTCGCCCCGTAGAAGGTGAGCGGACCATCGGTGATCACAGTTCCGTTGGTCAACCCATAGCCACTGGTCGATAGTCCGGAGCTAACGAGAGATGTCAGCTCTGCGCTGGCGGGAGCGCAACGAGGATCTGAAGCCGTCTTGGCTGCTGGGTTACCGGCCGATTCCGACGGAACTACCTTCGCGGTGGACGTCGGGGACGTTACGGCCACTGAAGTAGTCGAAATCGCGGTCGACGTCTTGTCACTACTTCCACATGCTGCGAGAAGAAGGGCACAGATGGCTGTGGCCGCGAACGCGGCCGAACGAGTAATTTTCACAGGATGATCAAACCAGACTTGCCGGTCGCAAATCTCGTATGTCCTTTACGGTGCCCGGACGGCTTATCCAGTCGTCAAGGGACTGTTAGGTGGCGCGACAAAAGTTAAGCACTGCGAGCAAAGTGATGCCGTTTCGGGCTCACGCACGACCGGCCCGAACATGTCGTGCCCGTCAGGACGAGGACCAAGACCGTCCAGCTGCTGACTCGCTGGGCGGTGGTGCGGTTAGGGTTTCCGATTGGGGCCTGTGAAGCTTTGAACCTGTCAGCCCCTCTCATGCCCACGCGGGACGCCATCGGGGATCAGTTACGACCACCCGAGGTGCCCCCGACGCTGCAATCAGCGCAGCACGGTGACGGCCGTCCACCCAGGAGCCTTCGCTCCCGACAGTCAGCGGCTGAGTGAAGAACTCCTCCCACACACGACAATCCGGGCCGAACAGACCGCTCTGCTCACCGCACCGCACCCAATCGTCGAATTCCCAGTTGGCGGGTCGGACCCTGACCACCAGCACGCTCAGACGAGCAATCAACAACCAGTCAACCCACGGATACCCTTCATACAGTCGCCAGTTGTTCGACTCCACCACCGAACCGGCCACCTTCGGCAGAGTCGAGACCGCCCGAACAACGAAATCCACGAAAGGTTCTCCTCTCCATGACCTACGGCAGTGCCGGGCTCGGAGCCTTGGGCTTGGACTCAGTCAGTTTTCGGGCAACTGAGTGCGCGCAGGAGAGCATGAATTTCCGCGCGGCGGTAACGGCGGTGCCCACCGACAGTCGTAATGTATCCAATTTTTCCTTCGATGGCCCAGCGGCCGACGGTTTTCGGGGTGACGTGGAAAAGCGCAGCGACGTGTCCCGGGGTCAGAAACTCATCGCCGCCGTCGGAGTCGCTGCCTGCAGCTGTCTGGGATTCACTCCCCAACACGCCGGAAGAACCCTCCGACCAAGATAGTGCGGTAGCCTCCTCCACCGTCGGCTCATCACTCGCAGCAGCGGCCGGCGTTGCGGTGCTGACCGTGGAGTCAAAGTCTTCGGCGGCATGACGATATGTGCTCACTGTGATTTAGCTGTTTCTCTCGTGCCGATGATCATTCACCCACTCTGATGAGGGGCAGAAATTGTGCGCGTGGCTGCAGTGGTGAGAGGTCTGATCTTGGGCGCAGAACCATGTTCGAGCCGTGCCGACCAATGCTGGCAGGCCTGGCGAGGATTCGGCGGGCCGTGTCGCCTTGTTGGCCTTAGAGCCACGACATCAGCAGTCAACTGGCCTATATGCACACTAGATCTTTTCTGAAGTGCACGATATCTTTTCTGAAGTGCACGATCGAGCGGTGGGCGGATTATCGGTCAATATACGCGCTCAGATTGTCTGCCTATCGAGCATTGGCCACATTTCGCGCACACGTCAATGTTTCTTTGTCCAGCTCGCCCACCACCGCCAAATCGATACCAGCGTGTAGCGGAAGCAAGGATATCGGAGTGCCGAGGCACCCCCTCCCTCCCAACACGTTTCGTATCGAACAACCAACAGCAGCCCTCAAATCGGACGCCGACTGGGGAGTCCGTATGCCCTGGCCGTCAATGTCTCCATAACTGTGCGTGGGAGCATCCGCTGCGCCAGGAGGACCACGGGTGCATTGCTTCCGACTGCGTAGACTGGGCGTGTGCGTTTTGCCTCGACGGCTTTCAGGACGGTTCTCGCCACGGTGTCTGGCGAAATGCCTTGTCCTTCTTTAGCGTCGAGCTTCGCGATCACAGTTGTGAAGTCGCGTTGATATGGAGAATGCGGTCCGCAGTATTTGGTGCGCCGTGTGGAGAGTCCGGTGTCGATCGAGCCGGGCTCGACGGTAGTGATGTCGATGCCGAACGGTTTCAGTTCGTAACGGGCTGCCGTCGAGAAGGCCTTGATCGCGGCTTTGGTTCCCGCGTACGAAGAGCGGTAGGCCAGGGGGAAGCTCGCCAGCATCGATCCGACGTTGACGACTGTGCCGCGCCCACGCACCCTCATGCCGGGTAGCACGCGCTGGGTCAGTTCCACCGGACCGAAGACGTTGAGCTGAAAAAGACGCCTCACGGCGTCAATGGGCAGCTCTTCGATTGGGCCGCATTGGCTTTCGCCCGCATTGTTGACCAACACGTCGATGTCGATGTGTTGGAGGCCGTTGACGAAAGACTGTATGGATTCGGATTCGGTCAGATCCAGTTCGCGGTACTCGACGCCTGGCAGGGGGTCGGCGATCGCCGAGATATTCCTACTCGTTCCGATCACATGGAATTCTCGTGTGAGTAGTGCTCGGGCGACGGCACGGCCGATGCCTGAAGATGCTCCGGTAACAACTGCAGTTTTCATGTGTGCACCTTTTGGTTCTGGATGGAAGGGAATGGACAACCTGGCCGCCTCCCACTCGGGAGCGTTAATAAGTAGCCTCTGCTGGTTGAGCGACGGTTTGCTGGTGGGATCGAATCAGCGGCCGTACTGCGGTCAGGAAGAACCAATGTTGCTCTCAGACGCAGCGTGACTGGCACGGTCTGAGCCCAAGAGTCCGGGACGCTCCTCCGCTGACTACTGTGGGCACTCTCCTCGTCGGACGCTGCGGGAAATAGACACTATTTACGCTTAGTCCTTTGCTTTACAAGGACTCTCGACCCGCCCCACTGCTCGAAGTTCAGCAGTGTCGACCGCAAGATCGGCCCGACGTTTGCGCGCCGCCTTCACTACGAAAATGTCCGATTCCGTGTAGTCGAACTGCGCCGGCCCTTGCGCTTTCGCCGGAAGTCGCTTGACTAATTTCTGGGCTCGCCTACGAAAATCGGATGCATCAGGTTGCTGCAACAAGAAAGCGACTGCATCGACAACTTCCCGCGAAGGGGCACTAACCCTATCCATGGGATTCCCTTCTCCTGCCGCCAACGGACGCCATGAAAAGTGAGGTACCAATCGGCTCTTTGCGGTGCTGAATGGCCCGCCACTCGGATCTGCACGGACGAAAGCCGGTGAATCTTCCCACAGGATGCCTGTAGGACCACCCGAACCTCGCGAAGCGCGGCGCGGTGCCCCCCTGCCCAGGGCACATCTTTCTCATTTGTCGGGGAAGTTCACTCCACTTTCTGACGTAATCATCACTTATGATCAAGTCGTCAGTCAAGGGCGAATAAGAGTTTCTCGACGAGTACCGAAACTCCTTCGTCCGACATGGACCGTAGAACGCTCGCGGATATGTGCGATGTGGGAGCGTCTCCACCGCGAGGACTTGGGGGTACCTGATTCACGCTCCTCCGGTCGCGCAGGCAGCCGAGGTGCCGGCGCCCTGCGCAGGCATCGGACTGTCACCATGCTGCGCCTCTAGGTGCCATCCGGTAGGACTGACGCCGGGGCGATGACGGTGTGCAACGCTCCACGGTAAGACTGTGGAAGGGCCTTGCTGCACAACTCTTCCGCCTCGCATGCAGGTACACCCAGCGCCCGGAGAACTCGTACGGTCGTTCGGTCGACGGTGCTCGCCTCGTCTCGATCCGAATCTTCAAGGAGCAAACGCCCCATCGACAACAGGGTGCCCGACACAAGAGCCAAGGCAAGTTCGGAGTCCTCGACGTCGAATCGTCCCTGTTTCGTCGCCGATTCGATGTCTCGGCGCGAGCGCGGCGCCAAACCTCGCTCGGACGCAACCACTGCCGCTTCCGCGGTGAGCAGAACCCGACTCAGCTTCGGCTCCATTCGAAACAGGCGCCCGGACAGCCTGAAGGACTGCGTGAACTTCTCGACGGGATCATCCAGGCCCACCGTGAGGGTATCGAGGTACGCGCCGACGGATTCCAGCGCCTCGTCGACGGCGGCGCTCCACAGTTCCTCTTTGCTGGCGAAATAATTGTAGAAGGATCCGTTGCCTACATCGGCAGCTTGGGTGATCTCCAGAACCGGCGCGTTGACGTTGCCATTTGCAACAAAATCCAGTGCGGCTCGGACGAGTGCCGCTCGGGTGCGAGCTTTGCGGCGTTCGACGCGGCTGTCCTCCATCACTTGATGCTTCCCTTCCGTCACGCAAGGAGCCCAGTCTAACGCCACCATAACAAAATGACGATTTCGTCAAAAAGGGTTGACGCGGCCTCCTGCAATAAGTGACGATATCGTCAACAGCTTCGGAGGATTCAATATGCCGACAGACATCAACCCCCGGTCAGGCGTCGACGGCCACCAGAACATTCACGTCGACCAAGGATCATTGCCGGGTGAACATCCCGGGCGCGCCAGGAATCCGGTCATCAAGGTCCACGACATCGCGTGGCTCGAGTTCCGGAAGCCGGATCTGGTCAAAGCACAAGCCTTTGCCGAGGCTTTCGGATTTTCGGTCACGCTACGTACGCCGGATGAACTGCATTTGCGAGGTACCGATGTCGGTTCCCCGTGTGTGATCATCCGCAAGGGGGGCCGCTCGAGCTACGTCGGCGCGGCCTTCCTGGCCGCCGATGTCGCCGACGTGGTGAAACTGGCCGAGGCGGCCGATCGCCGCGTCGATCGACTTCCCGACGCCATCGGCGGGGTCGCGGTGAGCTTGACCGATCCGAGCGGTCAGGCAGTGCGGGTGGTCGCCGAAATCGACGGCGGGGCGCAACTGCCGCGACAGCAGGTGCACGCCCTGAACTTCGGTGTCTCGCACACCGCACCCCAGATCGCTCCCCGACTGAACTCCACCCAGCGAACTCCGCGTGAACCTGCGCGAGTGGAACGACTGGGACACGTCGTTCTCCAGCGCACCCGCTACCTCGAGAATCTCGACTGGTACCTCGAACACCTCGGGCTGATCGTGAGCGACTTCCTCTTCTACGACGGCCAACGCGAACGCGGTCCAGTGATGAGCTTCATTCGCTGCGATCGCGGCGAGACCCCCACCGACCATCACACACTCGCCATGACGTTGGGCCCCTCGGACCGCTACGTGCACTCGGCGTACCAGGTGTGCGACCTCGACGCCATCGGGGCAGGTCACCGATACCTCACCGAACGCGGATACAAGCACTCGTGGGGCATCGGCCGCCACATCCAAGGCAGCCAGATATTCGACTACTGGCGGGACCCGGACGGTTTCCTCGTCGAACACTTCAGTGACGGCGACCTCTTCGATTCCTCCCTCGAACCGGGGTGGGCACCGATGACCGCAACAGGATTGGCCCAATGGGGACCACCTGTGAGCAAGGACTTCCTCGGCCTCGCTCCCGGCAAAGACGCTCTCCACGAACTCCGATCGATCATCTCGGCCCTACACCGCGACAACGAATTCGACCCCGAACGCCTCCGCGGCCTGTTGAAAGTAGCCTCCTCATGAGCATCCCGGTCCTCCGCACCCCCGACGCCTGGTGGGTACAGCTACCCGCCGGCGCAGCACGCATCGACACCTCGGCAACGACCACGGCCGAACTGCTCAGCGATCGCACAGCAGTCGATGCCGCATCCAACAGCACAGACACCGTACCGCTCGAGACACTTGACCTGATTTCACCAGTCACCGCCCCGTGCCGGGTCGTCGCACAGATGACCAATTACGTTTCACACGTCAAGGATTCGGGCATGAACCCCGACACGGTCCCGCTAACCTTCTTCCGGAAATCGTCCGGCTCGATCAGTGGACCCACGGACGCCATCGTCAAACCCGCACACGTGAATCTACTCGACTACGAGGCGGAGATCGGACTCGTCATCGGAAAGCCGTTCCCTGTCGGCACTCCCGTGGACAACTCCACCGCCGCCGACCATATCGCAGCACTGGTGATCACCAATGATGTGTCCGCCCGCGATGTTCAGTTGCCGAAAACACAGTTCTACGAGGCGAAGTCATACCCGACCTTCACTCCCGTCGGTCCGGTGCTGCTCATTCTCGAGGAAGGCGACTTCGCCCGTTTCGACAAGCTCCGACTGATGCTTCGCGTCAATGGTGAACTGCGACAGAACAGTACGGTCCGAGACATGATCTATCCGCCGTCAAAGGCGTTGGAGACCCTGAGCAAATTTCAACGCCTCGATGTCGGGGACTTGATTCTCACCGGCACACCCGGCGGAACGGCCCTCAAGGCGCCCGCCAAACCGATCGAGATCATCGGCGGGTTCTTACCGCCCGCGCTCAAATGGAAGCTGTTCTTCAACAAGCAGTCGGCCAATCCCCACTACTTGAAGGACGGGGATGTGGTCGAAGTGAGCATCGCAACGGATGACTTCATGCTCGACCTCGGAATCCAGCGCACGAAGGTGAAGTACGCGCGATGAATCTCGGGACAGGCGAAACTTTGCCTCGGCTCGGTACTTCCACTACGTGCCGAACCGCAGTGGCGTCATGACCTTAAAGCACTACCCCGTGGTAATCGTCGGGGCCGGTCCATCCGGAATGACCGCCGCGTCACTACTGGGCCGATACTCCACGAACTGTCTTGTGCTCGACAGGTGGGCGAGCGTTTTCGCGCAACCGCGAGCCGTTCACCTCGATGACGAGATCTATCGCATCCTCGGCGATCTAGGTATCGCCGAGGAGTTCGGCTCGATCTCACGAGCCGGACAGGGTCTACGGTTGATCGACTCGGACATGAGCACGATCGCAGAATTCACCCGCAACCCGACGGAACAACCACACGGATTCCCCGCGGCCAACATGTTCGACCAGCCCGCACTCGAAGCGGTACTGCGAGCAAGAATGGACCAAGGCGGCAATGTGACATTTCGTGGCCATTGCGAAGTCTCCGACGTCATCAACGAACGCGATACGGTACGCGTGATCTACACTGAAAGAGACACTGGGCGAGTACATTCGGTCACGGCGGACTACGTATTGGGCTGCGATGGGGCCAACAGCGTCGTGCGCTCCGCGATCGGATCACGGATGACGCACTTGGGATTCGAGCAACGGTGGCTGGTCGTCGACATCGCCACCACCGCCGACTTGCAGCTATGGGATGGCGTCCACCAACTGTGCGACCCGCACCGCGCGGGAACTTACATGCGGATCGGTGAGACGCGCTATCGGTGGGAATTCCGATTGCAGGATCACGAAACCGTGGACGATTATCGTGACCTCGATACCTTGCGTCCGCTGTTCGACCCGTGGCTCGGAGCTGTCGTCAACTCGGATGTGGAGCTGATCCGGGTCGCGGAATACACCTTTCACGCGCAGGTCGCCGACCGGTGGCGCGATCGCCGAGTATTTTTGCTCGGCGACGCAGCCCACCTCACGCCTCCGTTCATCGGACAAGGCCTGGGCGCCGGCCTTCGTGATGCAAAAAACCTGATGTGGAAACTGGTCGCGGTCCGGGAAGGTCTGCTCCCCGCATCCGCGCTCGACAGTTACCAGATCGAACGCGGCCCGCACGCTACCGCGATGATCAAACGGGCCGTGATGGTCGGCTGGGCGATGACCGGGGGCGGCCATCGGACTGCCGCAGTGCGAAAACGTGTCCTCCCGCCGCTGATCAAGCTTCCCGGCATCGCGGCCAAAGTGACCGACAGCGCGACCCCCAGCCTGCGTCCATCGCAGTTCGTTCGCCGTAGCGTTCCGACGATTCACGGACTCGCAGGAACACTTTGCCCAAATGCGTTGGTGGACAAATCAACCCGGTTCGATGAAATCGCGCCCGACCAGACGGTCGTCGTGACAATGACACCCCCGAGCGACGGACAGCGACGAGAAATGACCCGCCGGGGCGCCCACGTCTTGGTAGTCGAAAAATCTTCGCCTCTGGGAACATGGCTGCGGCGCGGCCGGTCCTGCGCAGCGATCGTACGTCCGGATCGAACAGTGATGGCGTCCTCCCGGTCCCTGTCTTCACTGCACACCCGAGTACCTGTGCTGCCGGCCCCCGTCGGCGCGGCCAGGCCGGCTTGACCGTCGGGCTGGCCCAGTTCTCGCAGCCCTCGACTCTGTCCTCATCCTCATTTAGGAACCTCATGGCTACAGACATCTCCACCCCGCAATACCGTGCGAACATCTACTCGACAGAGGCGATTCTCGATCCGTATCCGCACTACGCCGAGTTACGCGCGTTGGGCCCGGTGGTATGGCTTGCTCGCCATCGCGTTTTTGCCGTTTCCCGGTACGCCGAGTGCAAATCCGTGCTGCTCGACGACGAAACATTCATTTCCGGCGACGGCGTAGGGCTCAATCCGGTCGCCAACAAGTTGGGTCAGGGTACGACCCTCAACAGCGATGGAGACGAGCACACTCTGAAGCGATCCGTCCTGGCGCATCGGTTGACTCCCAAGGCTGTTCGGAAGATGACGTCTGCAATCGAGGAAAAGGCCGAAAGCATAGTCGAGAATGCCCTCCGTAAGCAGTGGGTGGACGGAGTCGACGACCTCGCGACAGCCTTACCCATGTCGATTGTGCCTGATCTCGTCGGGTGGCCCGAAGACGGTCGCGACGACTTGCTGCGTTGGGCCGGGGCCACATTCGATGCCCTCGGCCCGATCAACCGACATGCTGTCGGCGCAACGAAAGCCGCGGCCGAGATGCTGGCCTTCTCCAAAAGGGTTGTCCGAGAGCGATCCGTACTTCCCGGCAGCATGGGCGAAGACGTTCTCATCGCCGCCGACGAAAACAAGATCGACAAGTCACAGTGTCCTGCCTTGATGATCGATTACCTCGCACCCTCTCTGGACACAACGATCGGCGCAATCTCGGGCGCGCTGAATCTGTTCGCGCAACACCCCGACCAATGGCAGGCCGTTCGCGAGAACCCCGATCTGATCCCGAACGCGGTCAACGAAGTCGTTCGCTTCGAGTCGCCGATCCGCGCGTTCTCCCGCCGAGCGACACGGGACACCGACGTGGGAGGCTCGATGATCCCCGCAGGCGGTCGAGTGCTGGTGGTGTACGCCTCCGCCAACCGAGACCCGCGCGAGTGGCACGATCCGGATTCATTCGACATCACACGCGACGCTGCACGCCAGCTCGGATTCGGCTCCGGAACACACGGCTGCGCAGGCCAAGGCTTGGCCCGTCTCGAAACACAGACCATCTTGCGCATCCTCGCCCGGCGCGTCGCCCGTATCGAACCTGCAGGCAGCGCGGAACGTGCAATCAACAACGTCATTCACCGATACGAGCGGCTTCCCTTGAAGCTGGTCGCAGCAGGAAAGGCACTCTCATGAAGATCAGCGTCGACTGGGACCGCTGCGAAGGCCACGGTATCTGCACCGAACAGGCGCCGAAGGTGTTCAGCCTCGACGACGAAGGCGAACTCTCCTATGCGTACGAAAATACAGACATTCCGGACGAGCTCGCTCCCGGCGCCCGCTCGGCGATCGGCGCCTGCCCCGTTGCCGCGCTGAAAGAGCAACAGTGAGTACCTCCGATCGCCACATCGTCATCGTCGGCGATTCCATTGCAGGATGCACAGCTGCACGCGAACTCCGTGCGCGCGGCCACCTCGGACCCATCACGATGATCGGGGCAGACAGCGACGGCTCCTACGCCCGGCCACCGTTGTCCAAGCACATCCTCAAAGAGGGGGCGAAGGAAGCCGAGGTGTGGGATCTATCGGACCTCGACATCACTGCCATCCGCGGCACCGCGACCGGCCTCGACACCGACCTACAAGCAGTTCTACTCACTGATGGACGCCAAGTTCGCTTCGATGCCCTCATCGTCGCAACCGGAGCTCGAGCCCGCCGTATCGGTGCCCCCACCCAACACGGGGAGTTGGTGTTGCGAACATTCGCCGACGCCCGGGAGCTGGGCACTCGGCTCGACGCGGCCGATTCAGCGATCGTCGTCGGCGCCGGCTTTCTGGGAATGGAAGTCGCCAGTGTATGTGCAGCGCGCGGCATCGCAGTCACCGTGGTAGACGTCGATGCACCGCTCCAACGTATCCTCGGGTCGTTTCTGTCCGGGGCAATCACCGCCCGTGCGCGATCCTCGCCGGTGCAGATAGTGCGCACCGATCGGCCCGTCGAACTGATCGGCGATCCCGTCACCGGAATAGCCCTCTCGGATCGAGAACTACATGCGGATCTCGTCGTGACCTGCGCCGGCGAAATTCCCGACTCGCACTGGCTCGAAAGTTCCGGTGCCGCCGACACACAGGGCGTCGGTATCGACGCCCGGTGCGCGACCGCAATACCGAATGTCTTCGCTGCCGGAGACGTCACCCATTTTTGTAGCTCGGTGCCACAGCGCAGGCAACCGTTCTGGTCGAACGCAGTCGCCCAGGGGAAAGTCGCAGCCGCTTCGGCACTGGGTCTCGAACCCACATGCCCTCCGACCGACGACTACTTCTGGACCGAAATCCTGGGACTGTCGATCAAAGTGGTCGGCCCACTCCCCCTCCTGGGTGAGCCGACCGTTCTCGACGGCTCCGTGAACGAAGGATCAGCTTTGCTCCAATGGACGCATCCCAACGGCCGAAAAACGGTGGTGGCATACGGGATCAAAAAATCGGTGGGACTTCTCCGGCGTATCGCACGCGAACAGACAACTCTCTCGAGGTAAGGAACACACAGATGACCTTCGGTTCGACATCGTCCGCCCGCCGCTCAACTCTCGTCCGCCACCTCCCCGAAATTGTGGGTCTGGCTCGTACGGCGATCGGCGTGGCACATATGATCGCGCCCACCCGCGCCAACGACCTCATCGCCGGACCTGACGCGGCACGTGCAACCGTCCGCGCAACGGCTCGAACCTTCGGAATCCGTGAAATCTACATCGGTGGCGGCCTTTTCGCTGCGACTCTGTGCGCCCCGAAAGCAGTTCGAACGCTGCTGCGAGCCGGCGTGGCGGTCGATGTCTGGGATACCGGCGCCTTCGCCATGACAGCCAATCTGCCGCGACGCACTCGAATCGCGGGCTGCGCGATCGCAGGCGGATTCGCGATCGCCGGTACGCTTGCGGAGATTCCGCTCCAGCGTTCCTGAACGAGCGGGATTGACGGGTGCCGAATTGTAAAATGTCGTGTGCGTGCCTTGTCGAAGGATTGGATCACCCTAGACGGAAGTGCGTCTAAAATATGTTGCAGCACAACCTGTTTAAAAACAATCAGCCATATCCGAATCACAGGGCAGGATGGATGGATGGTAATCCTGACCCACAGAGACAGACGTCTGCACCATCTGCACAATACGTCGAAATAGTCATGTGCATAAGGCCGTTGGGAAACCTCGGTAAACGCAGCGGCCCGGGAGAGGCGCCGCCCCCTAGGCCGCGGCGTTGTGCGCGCTGCGATCAGGCTCACTACGAAAACGCGATGCACGGCCGTCCATCTTGCAGGCCTTCCACACCAGGCGCGACCCGCGGTTCATCAGGCCGGCGTCGGTAGCCAGCATGCGGACGTCACCGATGTGGCCGCGCCTCATACCGATATACGCGCACCGTTTCACCCCCGCCGCGCCCTCTCCGTCAGGATCACCGGTGTTATCGGTATGGCAGACCGACATCGTCTACTATGGGGCCGACCTCCGCGAATATCTCACCAACGAGCGCACGCAGACGCACCATCGCCTCGGCTGTCGAAATCCTTTGGTACGCAGCAAGAATCCCGCACGCAATGTTCACGTTCCCGCGCCGGAACACCCCGACATCACTCCCCGACGTCAACGCGTACACCGGAGCGAGTTCGGAGACCACGGCATGAGCGATCGTGTGCGCGTACGAGCGGCACTTCACCTCCTCACTCGGCGCAAGGGAGACCGGCGAACTTCCGTACAACTCGAGCACCCCGAACGGCGACCCTCCACCCCCGAGCGGGTACGCGTAGACGCTCGCCGCACCCAAGCCCAACACCTGGGCCGTGAACAGTGGCCACCGCGCACGGGCCTCACCGCCGGCCATGTCGGCATGCAGCTCCGGGCGATCGAAACGGAAAGCATCCAGACACGGTCCCTCCCCAAGCGTGAACTGCGTTTCGTCGAGCTCCTCCGCGACACCGTCACTCGCATACACGAGATCGCGTGTCGATTCGGTCGCAAAAACGGCGACACCGACCCCGTCGACCCCCGTCTCGCGGACAAGCTCACTCGCGAGCTGCTTCGTCACCTCGAACGGCTCCGACGGATAACTCGCACGGGGACAGGTCTGTCGACATCGAAGAGGTACCTTCCCTGGCTGCGTACCGCCCATCTCACGTGTGCACATCAACTCTACTGTGGCCGAGCTTCTTTCAAACGCCACACCCCACCCGAGCGCCCCTGCGGCAAGGGCGGCAACACATGGCCGGCGACATCAGTGCTGACCCGGTGCGCGTCACCACAATCACATTCGTAGAAACCGCTGACCGGCGCTTTCTGCCCCGGATGATACGTCTGCTCCGCTGCACTCATGCCCGATTCCTTCCCCAACCGGTATGCGTTCAAACAACCCGTGCCACGCAGTCGGTACCGGTGGAAAGACGAGCAGCGAATCTCACCGACACCCGACTACCGTGCCTCGACCGAGCACAAGAACGCTGCCGCGGAAAAGAACACGAATGTGCACCGATCACCACTTCCGGGTACCCGACGGATTCACCGTCGAAGGAGCCCACTGTTGCCCTCGAACACGCATGTCCAACACTGCGCAGCCCTGATATGCGCCCACCTCACCGACGACACCGAAGGAAGCGAAACCCTGCGCGACACCGCAGAACTCACCTACCGGCAATGGTACGAATCAGCGACCATCCTGTGCGCCACAGTGCTCGACCTGATCGCATTCGAAACCGGCAGCCACCCCTTCACCGCCATCGACAACCACACCCCCGACCGGCACGAAATCTTCCCCGGCCCCAGACACCTACCCGAAGCCACGACAGCCATCATCTACTACGACCTGCACCAACGAGTACCCGAACCCGACGCTGTCGGCGTCAACGTCATCCCCTCCCTGTTCGACATCGCAGTCACCGGAATCGAAGACCTCGCGCACCTGTGGCACCGTTCTCCGATCGAAGTCGCACGATTGCTCACCGTCGCCGCAGCAACCTACGAACGCCAGGTGTGGTGAACAACCGCGACCCCTGTGTCAGCCCGACCGCTGTGTCAGCATCTGTTGGCTGCTGGGTTCACCGAAGCACGCGGCACCCCCACGAACCGGCAACCACCGAAGATGCACCTTCCGATGACGTTGCTCCGTTGGCGCCTTCTGTCGGCGAATGCCTGCAGCACAACTACTTCGGAAGCGTCTCATGGGAAGTCGAATCGACTGCACCATCATCGTCGTCTCCGTCATGCGACTCGGACGTCGCCAACGGCCAATCCACTTCGTCGAGCCGACAAGTAACGCGCTCGATGTCCTCCGCGGACGGTGCTTCACCAATGGCGCCGGCGATCAGCTCACCAACACGCTCGTAGTCGATGTGGCGGTCCGGAGTCTCATGCGCATGCTCGACAGACAGCGCCACCACCTGGTCGATCTCGTCGTCACTGAGCCGGCGGCGCAGGAGGGCCAACACCGCGAAATGATCCTTCTCCGGATTACCCTCCGGGTAACCACTACGAAGCCAGTCCAACACCGCTTTCAACGGGTGACGGACCCACCACCTACTCTCATCGCCGAACAATACGAAAGAGATCCGGTCAACACCGAAAGTCGTTCAGCCTCTGAGTCCGCGCGGCGCATCCATCGGGGGCACACCGCTCCTACCGCGCACGCTGGAACTTCGGATCTGCCCCGTCCAGCCGATTAACGCTCCCGAAGGTCAAGGCGCGCAACGACACCCAACGCTATACACAACAGAACCACCAGCACTGCAACATTGATCATCGCGATCTCCCGTCCGGCAATCCTTGCGGGGTTGACCCCTCTTGGGTTGGCCCATCAGCACGGCGAACCAGACTCATACGGCAGCCTGGGCGAGCCTGTCGAGCAGCAACTTCTTCCCGATCTCCGCACCCTTACGGCTCTCGCTCTGCGCCTTGCGGAACAGATCGGCCACCTCGCCGTCCCCGTCACGCTCGGCATCATCGATGTAGGTCTGCATACGCAACGCATTACTCAACGACGCTTCGACGAACCAGATCAAGTTGTAGTCCTTGTCCCGCGTACCCGTCACCGCACCGGATTCCTGCCCACTCATGGCCTTCTCTCCTTCTCGATTCCTGCCGAACTTCCCCTGTCAATGGCCATACCCCGCACAGACGACGTCCATGCCCCACACCGCAAGGGCAGCATCGGCAAATCGTTGACGCACACAGCCCGCACGCCTCAGGGAAAACCCCGCGGCCACCGACAAAACGTGACGTGCACGCCCATCCGCCCTGACGCTGCACCGGTTTCACCACCCGCTGTACCGGGCACCCCACCCTGACGGCGGAACGCTGCACAGGCAACGAGTCGCCGAACAGGGCCCTCCCCGGCAAGCACCAACCGGCAACGGCCCGCGCGCATCCCACACAACGCGAGCCAACGGGATACGCCCGATTCGCCGGCTGCCGTCACCAGCAGCCGGCGAATCGCCCACACCCGGCGAAACGACGACAGCCTCGTAGAAGCCGTGCACCGCGTCGAGATCATCCACCCGAAAAGTCTTCGACCACCACCGGTCACACACCGCTGACCGTGAACACCGCACACGCGCCGCCACCCGCGCGCAAGGCGCAACCGAAACCCGCACGCAAACCGCAACTTCCGTCGCCGGTTCCATCGCCGCCATCCTTCTGCGCACCCCAGAACCCCGAACACGGCGCCCGGTAGCTTGTTGATAGCTACAGGCGGTCGATGCTACCGTCAATCTCGATTGTCGATCATGCACGTACTTCATCAGGTCGGGGCCGAGTGGAGCACCCGAACCGATGCCAGAACACCCGTCCCCGACGACACGCAACACCGCAGGGCCGTCCCCACACTGTCGTGGCGGAGGTTTCCGTGCTCAATAGATTCCGGCGCGAAGCAGCCGTCCTCGCCGCCTACCTCTCCCAATTCGAGACCGACGACACCGAGTACACAGAACACTGCCCCTACGTCGGCATCACCGGCGAGAGCCGGGCCCAAACGCACGCCGACTACCAGCAAGCCTGCCGATGGATCGCCGCCACCGAGTGCACCGACGACGACATCGCCGCCCTCGCCCACATGCGCCGACGCTACGGCTTCCCCACCGAACCCTGACCCACTAATTTCCGTAAGCGGCTACGGACGGCCCCCGCTGCCGCTCCCCCATCGGCCCCAGCGAATATTCAGGACTTTGTACCGGCGGCTTTCGGAACCAGAGTGCCTCGGTCGGCGTACATCGCCTCGATACGAGCCTTGATCTCGGCAGTACTCATCGAACCGCTGCGCACAGCCGGCCGCGAGTTCGAGATCGAAGTCGGGACGTTCATCGGAAAGGTCCTTCACACATTGATGATTGAAGATTCGTAGCAGTACGAGAACGGCGTCAGAGCGCGCGACATGAGCCGGGTGGGGCCCGTCTGATCGTTCGTCAGTAACGGCCAGACGGACCCTGCACGCCCTCGCCCACGGGAAGGACGCACAACTCACTCCGCCAGCCGTGTCGACAATTCCGGATGGGATTACCACCCCCCACAGGCAGACACATTGCTGGCGGCGAACTATGCAGCGTGCAGAATCCGAGAAGAGGCGTCCTCGATACTCCGATTCGGTGTCATCGTCGCCGACGCCGCATCGGCGCTGCCTACTGTGACGACCTGACGCCACCACGCTTCACGTTCCTCGGATTCGGGCCACACCACCACATCGAGGTCATCGACATCCATGCGAGTACTCCTTCATGTCCTTTGACCGCCTGTTACCCCGCCCGCGGTCCTGTAAACCCCTCACGGCGTCGAAGCCGGATCCGGCACAAGCGCCGGACTCGGCACGCCGATCTTCGGGCACCATGTGCCCCGATGCCCACCGGGCGGCAGTTTCGTAGGCAACAACAACCCGCGATGGTCGTAGCGCTGGACATACAACCCCCAACTGCTACCTCCGTTGGCGGCCGTCGCCGCGACGATCGCCTCGTTGTCCGACTCGAAGAACTCTTGGGTGCTCGATCCATCCGCGAACGTGAACTTGTACCGCTCCATCACGCAACCTCGCCGTCAGTCGAAAAAAGCTCGTAGACCGAAATAACTCGTAGACAGTGTGTTCGGGCGAAACTCTGCACGGTGTGCGTTCACGCTGCGCGCCGGGAAAGTTGATTGCCGAGCCGGGTCACACTTCTCGCGCTTTCCGCCGTCCAAGGTCTGTACCCGCTGCTGCTCGGTACTCGCAAAAGACGTCACAGTGTGTGAGCGTCTCGGCAACCACCGCACAAGAACCCACGGACCCTGCCCGCAAGTCCTCACACCCGAGGGTTCCTCGCTGCGCCGTCGAGGGCCGGGCAACGAGGAACCCGCCCACACCCCTAACCTTGCGGAGGGGAGCGTTGGGTAGCCCGGGGCCGCGTCACCGGAGCCCGATACGTATACCGGGACATCATGATCGGCGGGGCCACCAAGCGGGGGTCGAGGGTGCAGCCGGCAATCCGGGTGAGTAACACCCACGCCGCCGGAGTGAGCGCATCGGCGAGAATCTGATCCGAATCTTCCACCACGGCAGCGTATTCCAGTTCGTGCCCGAGGCGGATACCCAGGCTCTCCCACCCCGAGTCACCGTGCCGACCCCTGCCGACTACTTCACACTCATCCTCGGCGATGCGGGCGATCTCGACATCATCGACCCCAGTCATTGTCGCTGCACCCTCTCGAAACATGCTGTTGTGGACTGCGGACTGTTCCGGCGTGCTGTTCACGCATCGATCTGCTTGCTCTCCTGCTTGTGGCTCACCTCCTTGCTGCTCCCACTGCCGTTCCCGGCGCTGCTGATCTCGATCTTGCGGGGCTTGGCCCGCTCCGCGAGCG
>NZ_MUZB01000028.1:0-29698 GCF_002076325.1 Rhodococcus sp. 66b | reverse complement strand
CTTCCCGGATCTGAGCTTCGATGAACGCGGTCTTGTCCTCGACCACGACGATCTGCTCGAGACCTTCGGCGAACTCCCTGATCTTCTCGCCCACGACGGGGTAGCACATTCCGATGCGAAGGAGACGGATCCCGGCGCGGTGCAGCGCCGCATCATCGACGCCGAGGTCTGCCAGAGCTTGGCGGACGGAGTCGAAAGTTGTACCGGTGGCGGCGATACCGATCTTCGCACCGGAGGGGTTGACCTCGATCACATCGAGGTTGTTGGCAGTTCCGTACGCGTGAACAAGATCCCATCGCGGGCCGTACAGATCGGCCTCGGCGATGACACTGTCCGGCGGCGCAGCCATCTGACGCTGCTTGTAGACGAAGGGCTTGCCCTCGAACTGCACTTCCGGAACCACGATGTCGAAGTCCGCGATGCTGCCGTCGATCGTCCAGGCACCGTCGGCGACGTCGGCGACGATCTTCAGCGCTACTACGCAACCGGACACCCGCGAGAGTGCAACGGCGTGCATACCCATCGTGATGATCTCTTCGGCATTGCGCGGAAAGAGAACCGGCACACCCATCGCGGCAAGCGAGCGCTCGCTGACGGCCGGAACCGTGGAGGACTTCGACGCCGGGTCGTCGCCCACCAGCAGGACGACGCCGCCCTTGGGGTTCACGCCGTACATGTTGGCGTGGCGAATGGTGTCGGTAGCGCGGTCGACGCCGGGGCCCTTGCCGTACCAGACGCCGGTCACGCCGTCGTGGGTCGCGGTTCCGGCCGGGAGATCCGTCTGGCTTCCCCATACCGCGGTGGCAGCGAGCTCCTCGTTGAAGCCGGGGATGAAGGTGATGTCGTGTTCCGCGAGAACCTTGGGCATGCCGTGGAGCATCTTGTCGACGCCGCCGAGGGGGCTGCCCTGGTAACCGGAGACAAAAGTGGCAATACGCTTACCAGCCCGGATGTCGCGAACGTGCTGCTCGACGAAACCGCGTGCGATTGCCTGAACACCGGTCAGCAACACCGGTCCCGATCCCGACCGGTACCGATCATCGAGGTCATAGGGCTTGGCCTGGGCTACGCCCGACACCAGTTCAGTCATCGTGGACCACCGTTCCGTCTGCAGTGCATTTCAACTACCGTGCATTTTCAACAACCGCGTAACTCGATCTGTTCAGATGATCGTGGTCGAGGTATGTGAAAGCGTCAACAGAGGCTTGTTCAACTATTCAAATTGGCAATTTGTGAGCCAAATCACGTGACCTAGGTCATCGAATCAATCAGTTGGAGACCCGTTCGTGGCGATACGGCGAAACGGACATAAAACGTTCCCGACAATGCACACCGAGAACTTTCTTGACATTGACGCATCGTCAACTTGCATGCTGAATGAGCACAACCGATCCGAGAGTAGGAACTCCACGTGAGCGAATGGTCCATCCAAGAACTCGCCAAATCCGCCGGTACCACCAGCAGAACGCTGCGCCATTACGGCGATCTCGGACTCCTGGAACCAAGCCGCATCGGCGCCAACGGCTACCGCTTCTACGACGAAGACGCCCTGGTGCGACTGCAACGCATCCTGCTGCTTCGGGAACTCGGACTCGGATTGCCGGCCATCGCCGAAGTCCTCACCGGTGAACGCGACACGGCCGCCGCGCTGCGTACGCACCTCGAACTCCTCGAGCAAGAGCGCACGCGGATCTCGAGACAGATCGAATCGGTCAACAGGACGTTGAACAAGACGAAGAAAGGTGAATCACTCATGCCGGAAGATGTTTTCGACGGGTTCGACCACACCCGATACAAGGACGAGGTCATCGAGCGTTGGGGCAAGGACGCCTATACCAGCGGCGACAACTGGTGGCGGTCGATGTCCGAGCAGGACCGGAAAGCACATCTGCAAGCTCAAGCTGACATCGCAGCGGCATTCGGAAAAGCACTGACAGCGGGCCTACCCGCGGAAAGCGACGACGTCCAGACGATTACCCAGAGACAGTTCGAGTGGATAAAAATCGGTTGGCAGGGAAGGACTCCCAGCGCCGACGCCTTCACCGGACTCGGCCAGATGTACGTCGACGATCCCCGCTTCACTGCAAACTACGACAAGTACGGAGAAGGCACCGCTTCGCTGGTCCGTGACGCGATGAAGATCTACTCCGAGCGCAATTTGCACTGACGTCGATCAGTCCTGCCCACTGCCGAGGAGGTTGTGTCGGTGCGCTGCCGCGACGGCCTCTTCGCGGGAATGCGCACCGAGTTTGCGATACAGGGCTCGCAGGTGACTCTTCAATGTGTTGTTGGATACGAACAACTTTCGCGCTATCTCGCCGATCGGAATGCCGAGACCCAGTTCCACGAGAACGTCCATCTCCCGCTTCGTCAATTGGACTTGAACGATAGCCGCCGGATACATCTGCGGCACTTCGGATTCGAGAAAGCTTGTGACGGCACTGCTCGGGCCCTCGGCCCGCTCTTCCAGTTGCCTGATCAGATCACGCGGTATGGTCGCCAGCGCCGACAGGACACCTGAGGTTTCGAGCAGTCCGCGAGCCTCCTCCCACGGACTGGCGGCAGCGGGGATTCTCCCCAGTTCGCACAGCGCAGCGCATTCGATCAGCAGGGACTCGAGCCGAAACCTCGTGAGATACTGCTCGCTCCAGTCGATTTCGCGACACAATTCCAATGCCTGTGACGGAGCCCCCGTCAGGAGATGCGCACGAGCGACAGAAACCGTGACAACAGCAAACGTATGTGACGCAGCGACTGATTCCTCCAGCGCCTTGGTACCCTCCCCGGACGCCAACAGAAGATCGATACGCGCCGCGGCGAGAAGTGCGTCACCGAGTGATCGTTCACACGGATTCACGTGCCCGTGCGTTGCCACTGCGCGCTGGAGCGAAATCAGCCCCGAGAACGGATCCGATTGCAGCAGTGCAAATCTGGTGTAAGTGTAGGCCGCGAACGCCCACAGGTCGCCCGGCGGTGTGATCTCGGCGAGCGCGTCCATCGCGGCAGCGCCGGCATTCAGGTCCACGCGATCGCACGCCACCAGTGCCCGCGCGATCGCTCCCCCCATGTGCGAGGGCGGTCCCAACCATCCCGAAACGTCCGGGTGTGTGCTTTCGAGGTGAAGCCAGTCTGTCGCGTGCGCGACGTCCCCGATCAGCGCGGAGTTGAGCGCGGCATTGCCAGCGGCGTGCCGCAGGACGAACTCCGGACCGTATTCCATCGCACCCTGATAGGCGAGTCGCAATTCCACCGCGGCATCACCGAGGTCACCGGTCAGTTGATGCGAAACACCCCAGATCAGGCGCAGGGCGGGCAGTTGAGACCCCAACGCGCCCAACGACTCGTCACCGAGTCCGTACACGACGTGAGCCAACTTGCGCGTGATCTCGGTAGAGCGTTGGTACTTACCGGATGTTCTCAGCACAACCGATTGGACTGTCCCGACGTTCAACAAGCTGTGCGCATGCGAACTACCACCTATCGCACGCAATTCCGCCGGTTCCGTCGGCAACGAATCGCCGTTGACCAACTGCGGCCGCAGGCGTGATTCGAGCAGGTCACGGCCCACCAGAATCGAAGAGTTCGAACTGAGTACGTCGCCGGGTATGGATTGCAACGCAGTCCGGACCAATCCGGTGTGATCAACCAGAAGATCGGCCCAGTGACGCTCGAGTATGTCGAGCACCCTGGTCCAATGGCGTCCGTCCAAGGCGTAGTGAACGGCACCGGCTATATCCGAAGTCCCGAGAGCGTGATCGACGAGAACCTGGAAGGGATCGTCGAATCCATCCCCTTGTTCGGTCCGTATCTGCATGAATGCCAGTCGAACTGACGGCGCAAAGTACCAGGATGCTTCTCCCTCGGGACCGTCCCGGAATATCAGACCGAAAGACTCGAGCAAGTCCAGTTTGCCCTCCACGTCAAGATCGTCGGACAAGACACGAGCGATCTCTGGTGTGACGGTGCGGGCGGCGGCGATCGTAGTCGCGAAGTCGAACAACTCGAGCGACTTGCCCGATCGAGGAGCGGTCCGACTGACGTACGCGTGGATCGCTTGGTCCACTCGCTGCTGAACGCGTTCGCGCCCACGACTCGGTTCACTCAGCCCCGCAACCGCACTCAGAGCAACCTTCATCAGCACAGGAACGCCGGCAACACGCTCGCAGATCGAATGGACGATGCCCGAGGGAAGGTGGATCCCTGCCTCCGCGAACAGAACTGTGGACTCGTCGAGCGTGTATCTGAGGTCGTTCGCGCACAGGTACTCGTCCACGCGGACGTCCTCGAGTAAGTCCGTCGCAGACCGATCCTGCAGCGTGACGATTACTTTCAATCCGGGAAGCCGCACGATCAGATCCACGATTCGGCGTCCCACCTCGTCACCCTCAACCAGGTCGATGCGGTTGAACACCAACACGAATGGGGTGGGCGACGAGTCGAGTAGTGATTCGATTGCCCCCACCGGATCCTCGCGCATTCGTGGCGGGGCCTCGAGTGATTCCAGAGAATCTTGAATCACTGCGAGCGCAGTGTTCCAGTACTCGAGGGGGGTCATCCGATTCGATGGCGCCGGCACCCAGACAACTGGTCTGATGGGCATGTGCCCGAGAGTCGTGAGCCACAACGCGGCGAGGTCCGTCTTCCCGAACCCCCGCGGCGAATCGATGACCGTCAAGCCCGCCGAGCGTTCCATCAACCCGAGCAGACGAGGACGAATCGCCGTGGCTCCACGCCCGG
Source organism: Rhodococcus sp. 66b (assembly GCF_002076325.1). NCBI lineage: Bacteria > Bacillati > Actinomycetota > Actinomycetes > Mycobacteriales > Nocardiaceae > Rhodococcus > Rhodococcus sp. 66b. The sequence continues at coordinate 24,961 of NZ_MUZB01000028.1, read as the reverse complement.
CGAGCCGTCTTTGCAGCGTGCCCCTTCCTCGAGGATTTCGCTTTGCTCGAGATAGCTGCGACCGATTCGAAGTGGATGTCATGATGGCCGACAAACGAGCAGTCGATCCCCGCCGAACTCGAGATTTCGTTCGAGCATCGAACTCCCAACCTGTCCACCCATAACGAACAACATAGACAGAATCACCGCGACACGCGAGCACTGGCCGTCTCACAAATACGCCCGATTTGTCTCATTATGTGGGCTCGGTCACTATTGACGTCTATTTGCGGGAGAGTGACTGCGACCTGCGGGATCTGACATATCATGCCCGCGTGCCGATGAATTCCGCCCGCATTCGCGTGTCGACTCGATCGGTGGACCCTGCGGACGCCAACGACTTCTGGCGTGTCGTCACGCGTCCGTTCTTCGTCACCGAGCCGATAGGCGCCGACACGCCCCTCCAAGGCTCGATCTCCGCCCTGCCTATCGGGACCTCGCTGATCGGTGAAACGACCTTCAACGCGCAGAAGTACAACCGCAGCAAAGTTGTGATCGCCGAGAGCGGACTCGACGATCAGTACATGATCCAGGTCGTCCGCGGTGGACAGGTCAGTGGTGACGCCGACCGAGTGGATTTTGTCGCCCGCCCTGGGGACATCGCGTTCTTCGACCTCGGGCGAACCTGGACTGCTGACGTCGAAACCGAGGCGACCGGACGCACCATCACACTCCTGGCGCCGCGCTCCCTCGTCGAAGCGGAGTCGAAGGGTCGTTCTCTACACGGGACGGTACTGCGCGGAGTTCCTGCCGTCGTGCTCGCTCAGTGCATGCAATCGGTCGTACTCGCGCTACCGCATCTCGATCCCGATGCTGCGGCCGGCTACGAGGACGTCGTCGCTTCCCTCCTGCGTGTCAGTTTGGGTATCGCCGAACCTGATCTGTCGCCGCGGCCCGATCACTCTCTCCGCGATCGTGCGTACGCCTACATCGCCGAGCATCTCTCGGAGACCTGGCTCGGCCCGACGAGCATGTGCGCAGCATTGTCGGTTTCCCGAGCACAGCTCTACCGCGCATTCGCATCCGACGGCGGAATCGCTCTTGTCATACGGCGCAAGCGCCTCGAACTCGTCTACCGCGAGTTGACCAGAGCCGAGATGTCGAACGAAACGACCGACGCGTTGGCCCTGCGATGTGGCTTCACCTCGAAATCCCAATTGGCGCGCGCGTTCAAAGACTTCTACGGGATGACTCCGAGCCAAGCTCGTACCGATGGCAGGCGCACGATCGGGGACCCGTCGATCGCACGGCTGCACCGTCGACTCGAGTTCTTCAGCCCCTGAATCCGAAATACTCCACAGCCTCGGGATCGCGCCTGTGTTCTAGTTGTTCCATGAGCTGGGTCGACAAGGAACTGAGTCTGGCTGCACTCACAGGCGCGGTCACAGGTGTCGCCGTGATGATCCCGATAGTCGGCGATGGAGCCTGGTCCTGGGTAGGACTGTTCATACCCGCTTTCATCGGAGCGCTGGTCGGGCTGATTGTTGGCTCGAGCGCTGTTGCAGGCGGGCGCTGCGCCCTGAGAACAAGCCACACATGGCCGGCGCGCACAGTCTGCTGCTGGAAGCATCGGTTCGCTGCGTGCTCGGCCTTGGCGGTGACATTGTTGGTAATCGGAGTGTTCATGGCGGCCGTCACCGCTTCAGGTGCCCCGGTGCGAGATGCCGCAGGGTTCCCGACGTCCTTGATCGTACTGGCGGTCATCGCCGCAGTTACGTACGTGTTCTCCTACCTGCTCTCCCCCGCCCAGGCCTCCCAGACCCCGTAAGAACCTCTGCTTCATCACGATTCGGCCTCCGAACCGCGGTGGAGATCAATAACTCCTTGCCAGGCAGCGAGCTCAGATCACTTCAGCTGGAAATGAACCGGAGAACAAACTGCTCGATGCCTTCCGAAATGACTTTGGTCAGCGCAGTGAAGTCGTTCGACCAACGTTGAATATCCAAGCTGCTCATCACTTTCCTCCGTTCTTTGTGCCGTTGTCCGCACGAGACATGCGAGGCATCGGTCGCGCACTAGAACTATCCGCAAGAACGCGGCTTCCGTTACCGCTCGACCGATCGAACAGCACCGCATTCGCTATCGCATCAGACGGTCACTTCTTCGGCAGGTTTCCCCTCGTGGCTCGCCGCGCCGAAGACGGCCACGGCGACGGCGCCCGCGATCGCTCCGACGAATCCGACGATGGCAAGCCATTCCAGGCCCGGTCGCGACGCATCGCCGAGCACCACGACGCCGACGATTCCCGGAACGACCGTCTCGCCGACAACCAGTGCCGCTGTCGCTCCGTTGACGGATCCCAGTTGCAACGCCACCGTGTGCAGATAGAAACCGCCCAGGCCCGAGACGAGGATTGCCCAGCCGGCCGGATCGCGGAGCATCGTGCCGATTTCGAACGGATCGATTCCGTAGACCACGCGTACGGCAATGGCCAGACAGCCGAACAACACACCCGAGATCAACCCGGCGACAACTGCTGCGCGTGAGCCCAACCATCGGATCAAACCGATACCGATCGACAAGATCAACGCCGAGCCCACCAGGACACCCCAGTGGACGACGTCGTTGGAACTCCCGCCGCCCGCGTGACCGGAAGACAAACCGAGCAGCAGGAGCGATCCGATCACCGCGGCGATCGCGAACCAGTCGCGACGATGCAACTGGATGCCCAGGACCACGGTCCCCAGCACTGCCGTGATGACGAGATTGGCACTGACCACTGTCTGCGACAAGAACAGTGGAATGAGCCGCGCGGAGATGGCACTACCGGCGAATCCGACCGCATCGAGCACGGTGCCCAGGATGAACGACGCCGTCAGCGCGGCGGCGAACGTCGAACGCAAGGTCGGGCCACCCGTCGCCGTCACGTGTCCGGCCTCGCCTCGCTGCTCGGCGGCAGCTGCCGACTTGCGCGCGCCGTACGCCTGCAACACCGACGCCACGCCGTATCCGACGCACGCCACGATCGCGGCAATCAGTCCGATCAGCATCGAAATTCCACACGAAGTTCATGGGCAATGGTCATAGAGATAGACCCTGCCCTATTTTCCCAGGCCTGACATCACCCTCAGGTATTCGAACAAGTGCTACCCGAGAAGTACACCGACCGACCCTGACCGGTACCTGGGGACACCCCGACCCCTAGTGGAATTGCTTGAGAGCCCTGATCTTGTTCATGACGTCGAGCGCCGCCACCTTGTACGCCTCGGACAGTGTCGGATAGTTGAAGACGGCGTCGACAAGGTATTCGACGGTCCCGCCGCACCCCATCACCGCTTGGCCGATATGCACGAGATCCGTTGCACCCGAGCCGAAGATATGAACGCCGAGCAGTTTCAGGTCATCCGTCGACACCAGGATCTTGAGCATCCCGTAGGTGTCGCCTGCGATCTGCCCGCGCGCGAGTTCACGGTATCGGGAAACCCCGACCTCGTACGGCACCGATTCCTTGGTCAGATCGACCTCGGTGGCGCCTACATACGACACCTCGGGAATCGAGTAGATGCCGATCGGCTGCAGATCCATCAGCTTCGCGCCTGGTTCGTCGAAGGCGTGGTAGGCCGCGAGTCGACCTTGATCCATCGACGTCGCCGCCAACGCCGGGAAGCCGATGACGTCACCGACGGCGTAGATGTGTTCGACCTTGGTGCGAAAATTGTCGTCGACGTAGATACGGCCACGTTCGTCGGCTTCGAGCCCGGCGTTCTCCAGCGCGAGTGGCGCTGTGAGGCCTTGCCGTCCCGCCGAGTACATCACGGTCTCGGCGGGAATCTGCTTGCCGCTGCGCAGCGTCGTAAGCGTTCCGTTCGCCCCGACGTCGACGGCCGTCACTTCTTCACCGAATCGGAAAGTGACCGCCAGATCGCGTAAATGGAACCGAAGCGATTCGATGACCTCGGGGTCACAGAAGCCCAGCATCGACGTTCTCTTCTCGACGACGGTGACCTTGGTGCCGAGTGCCGCGAACATCGACGCGTACTCGATACCGATCACTCCCGCGCCCACCACGACCATGGTGGTCGGGATGGAGGTCAGATCGAGGATTCCGTCGGAGTCGAGCACCCGGTGACTGTCGAAGGACACCCCCGCCGGGCGGGCAGGCAACGTTCCGGTCGCGATCACAACGAATTTTGCCGTGATCGTCATCTTGTCTCCGCGCGAGGCGTCCTCGACGAGGATGGTGTGCTCGTCGACGAACGAGCCGACCCCTACCAGCAATTCGACGCGGTTACGCAGGAGCTGAGATCGCACGACTTCGATTTCTTTGGTGATGACATGCTGGGTTCGCGCCAGCAGGTCGGCCGGAGTGATGTTCTCCTTGACGCGGTAACTTGCGCCGTACAGTTCGCGTTGGTTCATCCCGGTGAGGTAGAGAACCGCCTCGCGCAACGTCTTCGACGGAATGGTGCCGGTGTTGACGCACACTCCGCCGAGCATGTTGCCCTTCTCGACCATCGCTACCCGTTTACCCAGCTTGGCCGCCGCGATGGCAGCCTTCTGACCACCCGGGCCGGAGCCGATCACAACCAGGTCGTATTCCATCGGATCAGTCATCGCTTACAAATACCGTCTGCATACGACCGGCAGATGCCGAGCATGTCAATACTCGGTGAACAATCCGCGCGACGAACGGGCACGACGGCTGTACACGAACCCTGTTGCAATTAAAAGAGATACAGTCAAACCCTTACGAAAATTGCTACACACAAACATATTCCGACATTCGCATGCGCACATTCTTCGCCGTCCGACGGAGTTCACAACGGTCTGTTGAAATTTGTTTCACCCCAGAGTGATTGATCGATCAACTGACAGGTGACCAGGGCAGTAAACCGGATGTCCAGTATTCGAATTGTCCGAAATAACGAGCAGAATGTTCCTCGTCACATCCCGGACCGAAGCAGTTGCGCGGAGCCTCAGGTCGCGTTCTACTTGCCTTGACTAATCATCTGTCACTCTCGGTTACAAACATCCGCCCCGTTCACGATCCCCACCTTTCGCCATCTCGAGAGATCAGGTTTCCCAATGGAATTCACGGAACTTGCCGACTATCCCCTACCTCCTGGGACCGTCACCGAGTGGACTCCTGCCGCAGTGAATCCGCCCGAGCTGTGGCCTGTCGACCAGCGTCCCGCCAGCTACATACACGAAGCACACTTAAAACATGCCGAGCAGGCGAAACGGCAGGCGCACCATCACAACGACGGATGCACTCCGTCGTGGCTGGGTACCTCGTTTCGTATCCACGACCGACTCGACCGAAGGATCTGGGCGGCCACTCTCGATCACTGGATCGATCGCCACGAAGTGCTCCGAACACGAGTCGCCATGGAGGGCGAAGCGATAGTCCGACGCACCGCGGGTCCTGGAGACGTCCGAATTCTGGGTAACGAAGTCGGACATCTTGCGTCCTCGATGTCCGTCTTCACGCATCTGCAGCAACTGCTCGACCGGTCGACCGATCCACTTGTGTGGCCTGCGTACCAGTTCGCGACAATTGAAGGTCCCAACCATTTCACCGTGGTCTTTGCCGCTGATCATGCTCTGCTGGACGGATATTCGGTGGCGTTGACCGCGCACGAACTGCAGACGATCTACCGTTCGTCGAGCGAGGGAAGCCCTCCCTCGCCGCCGGAGACCGGAAGCTACATCGACTTCGGCACCAGGGAACGAGATCTCGTGGGACACGCGGACTGCTCTCACCCGGCGGTGCAGACGTGGCGCGAGTTCTACGCGCAGGGCGAGGCTCCGCTCTTTCCAGCGCTGCCCGAACCGGTCGCCGGACGCCGAGTCCCTCAGCAGAGCCTGTCCGCCTGGCTTCTGAGCGCCCGGGGAGCCGAACGCCTGGCAGAAGCGAGCAAGCGCAGCAACCAAGGATTCCTGGCCGCGATACTCGCGTGCGCGGCCAAGGTGACCGGCGATCTCACCGGTGCAGACGAATTCCGCGTCGTGGTGCCGCAACACACCCGTTCGGAGCTTCGATGGGCCGCGTCGCTGGGATGGTTCATCGGTGTTGTGCCGGTGAGGATTCCGATTGCCCCCGCAGCAACCGTGAGCGATCTGGCCAAGGTTGCCGGCACGGAGATGCGACGCGTCCGTCCCGCAGCGGCCCTGCCGTATTCGAAAGTGTGCGAGCTGATCGACTCCCCGCAGCACCTGCCGTTCGTGCTCTCGTACATGGACGTTCGTCACGTTCCTGGTGCCGAGCAATGGACGAGCTGGCAGACCAGAGGCCTTCGTAGTCGCGATCATTCGGGAACCGACGTCTACATCTGGCTCACACGGACTCCCGAAGGGCTCAATCTGGCCATACGCCACCCAGGCAACGCGCGCACAAGCCGCCACATCCATCAGTTCGCGGGACTCCTACGCCGCGAAATGGAGGACTTCGCCTTCTCGACCGACACATGCTCACCTCCGACCAACACCGCTGTACCGATCAATACCGCTGTACCGATCAATACCGCTGCACCGATCGAGGAGAACTCTCATGGAAATGACACCCATCGATCTCTGGGCACCGAAAGCCGGGACGCTCACCGAGTTCAGGCCTACTGAGCAGTCCCTGACGGCAGCATCTCGAGCACCACTGAGCGACCAACCTCTCTCGTTCCTCCAAGAGGGACACATTCGTACCGCCGATCACAAGCGCGCACAAGGCGTCGACTGGTCACCGTGGATCGGATTCACGTTCACTCTGCCCGGTGATCTCGATCGGGAGGCACTGCGTCGGGCTGTCCAGGCGTTTGTCTTGCGGCACAGCACACTTCACAGTTGGTTCGAGGTGAGACCATCCGAAGATCCTGGCGGCAGCGGGGTCATCGACCGTCACGTGGTGGATGAATCGACGATCGAACTCGCGCCGCACAGCGTCGGTTCCCTGAACACGACCGATGCGGTTCGCGAGCATGTCAGCCGAAGTTTCGCAGGCGATACCAGCCCACTGCAATGGCCTTCGTTCACCAGTGGCGCCGTCGAGCACGGCACCGGCGCCGGTTTCACCATCTACTACGGCGTCGATCACTCGCACACCGACGGCCTGTCGCTGATGTTGGGCGTCGAAGAACTTCGTGCGCTGTACATCGCCGAAAGCGCCGGCATCGACGCTCAACTTCCCTCTCCCGGCAGCTACGTCGAGTACAGCGGCGAAGAACGGGCAGCGGCGAAGAACCTCGACCTAGCCGCAGAACCTGTGCAGCAATGGATTTCGATTCTCGCCGCCAACGCCGGACAACTCCCGACGTTCCCCCTCGACCTCGGCGTCGCGCAGGGCGAACAGACCCGGTCGACCCGCACACATATCGACGTTCTCGACAGCGACGAGTCAGCCGCGTTCGCAGCGCTGTGCAAGTCCAATGGCGTCGGATTCTCCACGGGGATCTTCGCAGCCCTCGCCCTCACCGAGATCGAAGTTGCTGACAGAGCGAACTACTTCGCGCTCAACGCAGTCGGTACTCGTTCCGATCCGAGATACCTGTTTTCTCAAGGCTGGTTCATCAATCTCGTCCCGGTCTCGTTCACGCTGAGTGGTGTCACCACCTTCACCGATGCACTCCCCCATGCCCACGCTGCTCGCGCAGCAGTGAAGGGACTCGCGGACGTGTCCATTCACTCGGTGATCGCCCAGGTGTCGAAGTTGACCGGATCCGACATCGGCGGAACCTCGGTCCCGCCGATGGTGTCGTACATCGACATGCGCCTGATTCCAGGTGCCGAGCACCACGACGAACTCGAAGCGCGCGCACTCGGTGGGCCAGGAACGACGGGTGATCTGTCGATGTGGATCAACCGGAAGGAAGACCGTACGTACGTGATGGTCAGTTTTCCCGATACCGAGCAAGCGCACACATCGGTGGATCGGTACCTTCGACACCTCCGCAACGTCCTGAGAACGGTCGCCGATACCGGCGACTACCGTGTCGTTCGTCAGGCGGATGCACGTCAGGAAGTGGAGACCGCCTGATGCACATCACCTTTCTCGACAGGTTCGAGGCACGGCCGGGCCGCATCCTGCAGTGGACGCCGAGCGAAATCTCCACCGGATCGACGTATCCGGTTCCTCCGACCTCGAATCAGCAGCTGCATCTTGCCGGGAACCGCGGCGATACGACTTGGCTCGCTGCCACTTTCGACGTTCCCGGCCCGATCGACACGGACGCACTCCGGGCCAGCTTCGAGGAATGGACGTCCCGTCACGACGCCCTGTCGTGCTCGTTCTCCCAGGCCGAAGAAGCGGATGAATCCTCGGCGCTGTTCGTCGACGTCGCCGATGTCGTCGATCTGCGCCTCCGTGAGGAAACAGTGGCGGACGCGCGAACGCCGGAACAGGTGCGAGAACTCTTGGGCGAGCGCTTGGATCGATGGTGCAATCCTTTTGCGTTTCCCGCCTACTTTCTCGGGGCCATCACCCGCGAGGACCAGTCGACAGTGATCTGCGGATTCGACCATGCCATCTGCGACGGCTGGTCCATGAGCATCGCAATTACCGAGATCAGCACTCTGTATCGTGAATACACGCGGGCGGACCGTAATCCGATCGCGTCGGATCTCTTGCCCGAGCCCGGGAGTTTCCTCAACTACTGCTTCCGTGAATCGGCAACCGCGGATCCAGAGCCCGGCGACCACCGCATTTCGGGGTGGCGGTCTTTCCTTCGATCTTGCGGGGGTGACACTCCCCATTTTCCCGTAGATCTGGGGCTGCCCGCCGGGACCATGTCGCCCCAGGGCACAGACACCCGAATGCTCCTCGACGCCGACGAAGCAGAGCTGTTCGACCAGAACTGCGCCGATCATCGACACTCGTCGTTCGGTGCGATTCTTGCGTCGATCGGTTTGGCCACAACACAATTGACCGACAAGAGAGACACACGCCTTCTGTTCCCTGTTCACACGCGTCGGGAACCGCGGCACAACCACACCTTCGGCTGGCTGGTGGCCAATGCACCCATCACCGTGACGAGCATGGATGATCTTCACAGCACGGCTCGGGCAGTCAATCTCGCTTTCCACGAGTCACTTTCACTGTCGTCCGTGTCGTCGAGACAAGTGTTGAGGAGCTTGGGACCCGAGGTTTCGCCCACTCGCCGAGACATCTTCTCGGTGTCCTACGCCGACTACCGGACCATGCCCGGTGGATCTCGCCCCCGCGAATCACGGCCCGGCGACTCACAACCTGCGCCGATCAATCCGCAGCAAGTCAGTCGCGTGTCGAGCGCCGACGACGTTCAGTTCTGGTTTTCGCGCACCCACGACGGGCTGGCAGTGCGCACCCGATTTCCGGCACCCGCCGCCCAGGCAGTGCTCACCTTCCTCGAGTGCGTATCCGAGATTCTGTCGACGCCGTAACCAGACGGCTGTGCATCCGCGGATCTATTTGACACTTCTTTGTTGTGCACAACTTAACTGTGCGCTACAGTTGTTCTCGTGACCAACCCACTCGCTCTCGAACGCCAGGTCTGCTTCGCCCTCTATTCGGCGTCGCGGGCCACTACGGCCGCGTACCGGGCAATGCTCGACGACCTGGGAATCACGTATCCCCAGTACCTCGTCCTGTTGACACTCTGGGAACGAGACGGCCGGGGCGTGCGTGAGATCTGTGAGGCACTCGATCTCGATACCGGAACTCTGTCGCCGCTGCTCAAGAGGCTGGAGGGTCTGGGATTCATCGAGCGCCGACGCCTCACCACGGACGAGCGTCGCGTCGAGATTCACCTGACCGAGGCGGGTTCCACCTTGCGCAGCAAGGCCGAGGACATCCCGGCCAAGCTCGCAGGCGCCACTGGTCTGAGTAACGACGAACTCACCGAACTCCGAGACGTTCTCACTCGTCTCGGTGAGTCACTTCAAGCATCCAACGCCCACTCCGACGGAAAGAAGAAGTCATGAATATCGTCTACACCGCAGAAGCACTTGCCACCGGCGAAGGCCGCAACGGTCACGCTCGCACTTCGGACGGACGCCTCGATCTCGGCCTCGCCATTCCCAAGGAAATGGGTGGCAGTGGCGAAGGCACCAACCCCGAGCAGCTCTTTGCCGCCGGATACGCAGCATGCTTCCACTCCGCTCTGCAGATGGTCGCCCGCGCCGAGAAGGCCAACGTGGCTGATTCCGCAGTCGGCGCGCGGGTCGGCATCGGCCCCAACGGTGCAGGAGGCTTCGGACTCGCTGTGACGCTGGAGGTTTCACTCCCCCATCTGCCCCATGATCAGGCCGTCGAGTTGACGGAGAAGGCGCACCAGGTGTGCCCGTACTCCAATGCAACTCGCGGCAACATCGAGGTCACCCTCGAAGTAAGTAAGGACGACGAATGAGCACCACCACTGTCAGCCGGGAAATCCGTCTCGCTTCACGCCCGAACGGTTGGCCCACCTCGGAGAACTTCGCCACCGCCGAAGTAGAACTCCCCGAACTCGAAGACGGCCAGATCCTGGTCCGCAACATCGCCATCTCCGTCGACCCGTACATGCGCGGCCGAATGAACGACGTGAAGTCCTACCTTCCGCCGTTCCAGGTCGGTGCGCCGCTCGACGGTGGTGCTGTCGGCGAGGTCGTCGAATCCAAGTCGGCTGATCGCGCTGTGGGCGACGTTGTCGTCCACGGCCTCGGATGGCGTGAATACGCCATCCTCGACGGATCCGCAGTGACTCCGGCCGACACGTCCATCGCGCCGGCGACGGCCTACCTGGGTGCCCTCGGCATGACTGGCCTCACCGCGTATGCCGGCCTCACTGCGGTTGCGGAGTTCAAGGAAGGCGATACCGTATTCGTCTCCGGCGCAGCCGGTGCCGTCGGATCGCTCGTCGGTCAGATCGCCAAGTTGCTCGGAGCGAAGCGAGTAATCGGTAGCGCCGGTTCACCGGCGAAGGTTGCCCGACTTCTCGAACTCGGATTCGATGCGGCATTCGACTACCACGACGGCCCGATCACCGAACTGCTCGCCGCTGCCGCCCCTGACGGCATCGACGTGTACTTCGACAACGTCGGTGGCGAGCATCTCGAAGCCGCCATCGATGCCATGAACCAGGGTGGCCGGATTGCCCTGTGCGGAGCCATCGCTCAGTACAACACCACCGAGAAGCCCACCGCTCCCCACAACCTGGCACTGGTGATCGGCAAGCAGCTCACACTGCGCGGATTCCTCGTGGGCGGCTACCGTCACCTCGGTGGCGAATTCCGCACCCACATGGCAGGGTGGCTCGCCGACAACAAGATTCAGTGGGACGAGACCATCGTCGAAGGCCTGGAGAATGCACCGCAAGCGTTCATCGACCTGATGCGCGGCGCAAACACCGGCAAGATGGTTGTCACGCTGTAACCCGAACAACATCTGGCTCGAACGAATATGAAGGTGGCCGCGAACTTCTCGAAGTTCGCGGCCACCTTCATATCTGAATCAGATCCCGAACGAGACTCCGGTCAACTTCTCCGACAGTGTCCATAAACCCGAGGCTGTCTTCGAATCGTGTGACTTCTTGTTCGACCCCACGACCTTCGGATAACCTCGCTGCTCGAACGGACCGTCCGGTCCGATGTAACTGCCGCCGAAGGCATCCGGCGCGGTTGCCGCCCACAGTTCGGGAAGGGCACCCATCTCCGCGGACTGCGCGAAGATCGAATTGCCGATTCCCATCAGCTTGTCCTGGATCGACTCGGTGTGACCCTGCAGGTTCGTCGACGCGTATCCCGGATGCGAAGCAAGCGCTTTGAGCGAAGATCCCGAGGCCGCAAGCCTGCGTTGAAGTTCGTACGTGAACAACAAATTGGCAAGCTTGGACTGCCCGTAGGCCAACCAGCGGTTGTACTTCCGACGCTCGAAATTGAGATCGTCCAGATCGACAGTTCCGAGCTGATGCAGGGCACTGGACATCGTCACGACACGGTCGGTGAGCTTGTCCTTCAGCAATCCGGTCAACGCGAAGTGCCCGAGATGGTTTGTGCCGATCTGCATTTCGAATCCATCGACAGTCCGGCGAAACGGAACCGCCATCACGCCGGCGTTGTTCACCAGGACGTCGACCTTCTCCGTTGCGTCGGCAAAGGCTCGTACCGACGACAGATCCGAGAGGTCCAATTTGCGGACAACCGCGTTGGGTCCGATCTCGGCGGCCACGGCATCGGCCTTCGTGGTGTCACGACAGGCGAGGACGACGTCGGCCCCGGCTTTGCCAAGCGCCCGTGCGACTACCTCACCCAGTCCGCTGTTCGCCCCCGTGACGACAAATGTGCGGCCGGTCTGATCGACTACGTCTTCTGCGGTCCATTTGGTCATGCATTCCAGCGTACGTGCCTTACCCGCCGGTAGGGAGGGGTCGCTTTTCTGTCATCGCTTGCGTTTGGCGCGGATCGGCTTTGCACCCGGCAGCGGCGGTGCTGCAGCCACCCTGGGCGACGGGGGCGCAGTCACTCCGGGTGTCGGCGACGATTCAGCTTCCTTCTGCTCCGCCGCGATCCGGCCGTAGACCAAATGCTGTTGTCCCAGCGTCCAGCAGTTGTTACTCACGAAATACAGCAGGATCGCCACGGGCGCGAAAGCACCGAAAGCGATCACACCCACCGGAAACACCCACAATGCGAGCTTGTTCATGATCGCTGTTTGAGGGTTGACGGTTCCGGTGACCACTTGGCGCGCGATGGACGCCCGCGACGTGAAATGTGTAGCGACGGCGGCGAAGATCATCAGCGGTACGGCAACCAGAATGATGGAGATACGGCTGACGTCGCCGAACGCTTCCAGTTGCGCTGCCGGACTCGAAATCATGGCGGACAACGGCGCGCCGAACAGTTTGGCGTCGAGAAACGACTGCACGTCCGAGGCACTGAAGAAGTAGTTGGCCGTATTCGCGTTGTCCGCCACCGACATCGGTTCGGTCGGGCTCAGAAACGGGACGTGCGATGCCGCTCCAGTCCGATTGAACGATCGCAGGACGTGATAAAGGCCGATGAACACCGGTGCCTGAACGAGCATCGGCAGACAGCCGAGCAACGGACTGTAGTTGTGTTCCTTCTGCAGCTTGGCCATCTCGACAGTGAGTTTCTGCCGGTCACCCGAATACTTCTTCTGCAACGCCTTGATCTGAGGTTGCAGCTTCTGCATCACCAGTTGGGTGCGGACCTGCTTGACGAAGGGTTTGAACAGCAAAGCCTTGAGCGTGAAGACCAGAAATACGACCGACAACGCCCATACGACGCCGTTGTCGGGTGATCCGGAGATCAGTGAAAAGACCTTGTGCCAGAACCAGAGGATTCCGGACACGGGGTAGTAGACAAAATCGAGCATGACGAATGAACCTCACCGAGAGGCACGCTCAGAGAGATGAGAGCGCGGGAATGGTCGTGGACGCAAGACGTCTGACCGACCTACGACGAGTTCACTCCCGCCGACGGCCGACCTACAAACCGATTCCCGGAGCTCGAGGCTGTGGACGGCCGGGCGCGTCCGGGCTGCTCTGCCTGCGGAAAGCGCCACGCAGGCAGCGTTCGTCATCAGAGGGGCCAGTGGCCGAAACCGTGCACAGCTGCAGAAGTTCGTACTTCGGCGACGTTGCGAGGGCTGCGACCACGAAGACGGCAATCGCAGTTCCCAGCACCGCGGCGCTACCCGACGATCCAAGCGGAGGCACGGCGAGAAGAGCGATGAACGGCAGCAGAATCAGCAACAGTGACCGTGTCACCGTTCCCGTGCTCCGCTGTTGCATGACTGCGAGAGTACAGAACATCTGCCGATTCCAGCTAGACGCTTGCCTCACGTACTTGTTCGCGCAGCCATTTGTGTGCTGGATCGTGGTCCAGCCGACCGTGCCACTGTTGGTGGATGGTGACGGCCGGTAGTTCGGTCGGCACCGCAAACCAGGCGACATCGAGGCGAGCGGCAAAGTATCGGGCAAGCCTTTCCGGCACCAGTGCAACGAGATCGCTGTCGGCCGCCATGAGCGCCGCCGCAACGGGCGAGGCAACCACCGCGATCACCCGCCGGCGCATTCCGACTGCGGACAACGCGTCGTCGATCGGTCCGTGTGTCCGGCCACGTCTGGATGTCGAGACATGTGGATGCTCACACAACTGCGCGAGTGTCGGCTGAGCCGTGCGGGCCAACGGCGACGACTTCGATACCAAGCCCACATGACCCTCTCGGTAGAGAATCTCACTGCACACATCAGAGGACGGCAACGGATCAGCGCCGATATCGAGATCGATCGAACCGTTCCGCAGCGAGTCGACGTCCTCGTTTCCCTCTCCGACACAACGGATTACAGCGTTCGGCGCTTCCGCCGCGAAACGCCGGACCAGAGCCGGGGTGAGGCTGGCCGCCGTGCCCTCGTTGATTCGGATCACGAAAGTCCGCTCGAGTTCTGCTGGTTCGAAGTTCTTGCGGTCGATCAACAGGCCTTGCGCCCCTTCCAGGAGCGATCGGACCTGAGGTGCTGCACGCAACGCAAACGGCGTCGGTACCAACCCACGCCCGGCACGAACAAAGATCGGGTCATCCATCGCACGCCGGAGACGCCCCAAAGCCCTACTGGTTGCCGGTATCGACAAGTTCAATCGCTCGGCCGCGCCGGTGACACTGCCCTCCGCTACCAGAGCGTCGAACACTCTCAAAAGATTGAGGTCCATATCCATCGCCATAGTTGCACCATACGCAACTATCTACTGCAATCTTTGCAGTAGACGCACGTTACCGAGATCCCTACTGTCGTTTCAGTAGCCGAATTGGCTGTCGATCAACAACTCCCGCAATAGAACAAATTTCCGCAAAGAGGTGCGTCTTGTCCACAAATACTTCGATACCGACGGAGGGTCGGGCGAACTCGGACGCGCGACAAGGATTGGTGCTCGCGACGTTGTGCGCGGTCACCGTCCTCGTTATTGCGTTCGTCGCGGCCATCAACCTGGCAGTTCCGCTCCTGACGTCCGGGTCTCTGCATCCTTCCTCGACGCAGCTTCTATGGATCGTCGATTCCTACGTCACGGTCTTCGCCTGTCTGGTGATCCCCTGCGGGGCACTCGGTGATCGCTTCGGACGCAAAGGGGTGCTGACCATCGGGTTGATCCTCTTCGCAGCAGGCGCCGCCGTGTCCGCGAGTTCCCCCACAGTGGCGGTGATGCTGATCGGCCGCTGCGTCACCGGAGTCGGAGCCGCCTGTGTTCTGTCGAACAGCCTCGCAATCCTCATGCACGCGACTCCCCCACAGAAGCGTCCTCGCGCAATTGCCATTTGGGCATCGTCGACCGGATTCGGCGGCGTGGCAGGGAATGTCGGTGGTGGCGCGCTTCTGCAGACCGGGTCCTGGCGCTGGTTGTTCGTCGCCGTCGTACCCATCGCGTTGGCAGGTGCTGCCGCAGTCGCCTATCTCGCTCCTCGCACCCCTCGAAATCACCGCGGTCTCGACCCTGTCGGAACCGTCTTGCTGACGGCGGCGACGTTCGGGTTGCTGGTCGGTGTCACCGAAGGACCCGAAAGTGGTTGGGGCAGCATCACGGTGATCTCAGCATTCGTCGCGTCGGCGGCGCTTTATGCGGCATGGATCATCGTCGAGCTCCGCGTCGAGCAACCCTTGCTGGATCCGCGGTTGTTCCGCCTTCCTCTGCTGCGCGCGGGATGCCTGGGAATGACCGTCGCGTTCTTCGGTCTGTTCGCACTGTTCTACGTCAACGCATCATTTCTGCAGTACGCCAAGGGATTCAGCGTTCTCGCCACCGGCCTGGCGGTGATACCGCTGACCATTCCACTGCTGTTCGGTGCTCGCTTCGTGCCGCTGATCTCGGCTCGTCTGGGTTCCACCATCACCGTGGCGGCAGCGTTCGCGTTCATCGGGGTCGGCATGTTCGGGCTGTCGACCAGCACAGCCCACACTCCCTATTTCGCCTACGCGTTGTGGCTCGTCGTCATCGGCATCGGCGCGGCAGCCGCGCTCCCCGTATTGACTCACGACATCGCGGACTCGCTGCCCCTCGAACAGGCAGGCGTCGGTTCAGGACTGCAGGCGACGGCACGAGAATTCGGCAGCGCCTTGGGCGTCGCCGTCATCGGCACCATCTTGACCAGCCGTTTCATCAGCGCATTGCCCGACGCGATGCGCGACGGAGACGGCGCCGCGCCACGCACGGTCGCAGACGGACTCGAGATGGCCGACACTCCCCTCGCTCACGACGCCGTCCTGAGTGCCTTCACCACCGGCGCGGACAGCGCCGTGCGCGTCATCGCGGTCATCACCCTGATCGCCGGCTGCCTGGTCACTGCGCAATCCGCGTGGTCGAACAGAACGCGAACGAAGGAGACAGAACAGGCGCACTGACAGCGCGTCCGGCCAGTGATTCCGTCAGCACCTGGCCGAACAATTCCGCATCGTCGATAAGCCAATTGTGATTGCCAGGAACCTCGCGAACCTCGGGATCACCCAAGGCGGCGCAGACAGCATGAAAACTCGTTCGCGGAATCACATGATCATCAGCTCCCCACAACACGACAACAGGCATCGCGCGGACTGCGATCTCTTCGAGTGCATCGATGAGATCCGCAGTCCGCGCGAGGTTGCCCGTTTGCCACACTCCACGGGCGTTGCGAAGCGCGTTGAACGCGAACTCGTCGAGTCGAAACTGCGGGATTCTGCGAGCGTGTACCGACTCGGCAGCCTCGACCATCGCCGACCCACACCAGTTCCACCACGGACGTTCACGAATCGGGCGCTCCTGACCACCAGCACTCGACCACACGCCACCACCAACCGAGTTCACCAGAACCAAGCGCGAGACTCGCGTGGGGAAGTCCCGCGCCACTGCAGTTCAGGTGAGGTTTTTCTCCGGGTGAAGTATCGAACTCGATATTGCCGCGCACGCACCGGCGCGGCGACATAATCCGCGAGCAGATCCGGATCCGATAACTCCCCCAACTCCACCAACCAGGTACCGTCGCTGAACACCCGCTGCAGCGCACCCGCAAGCCGGATCGCCAGACGCGTCTTGCCCACGCCCCCAACGCCGGTCAGCGTCAACAAACGGGACGACTCGAACAATCTTCTGGCATCGGCCAACTCACGCCGCCGACCGAAAAAACTCGTCAACTCCAACGGCAAGTTACCGACAACCCGATGATCGGCTTCTGCACGCACAGCGGATGCCATCGACCGACTCGCTTTCTGCGATTCCACTCCAAAACCAACGCTACCCCCGCGAACTGCACCCGAGAAGCGCTCACCACTGCCCGCGATCTCAGCCTCGGGAGTCGGTCTCCTGCTCGGTCGACACGAACCACGCCGCGATCTGCGCTCTGGAGGTGAAACCCAATTTGGTCAGCACATGCTCCACATGCCCCTGAGCCGTGCGAAGCGAGATCACGAGATGTTCCGCGATAGCGCGATTGGTCAGGCCCCGCGCAACCAGTTCCGCAACTTGCTGCTCACGACGAGTGAGGTGAGGTGCCTCAGTTGACGATGAACCCGGAACACTGCGACGCTCGTCGAGCGCATACGCGACAGCTTCACCCTCGGACATCACAAATCCGTTGCGAAACGACTTGTCGAAAGCGCTCTTACCCATAGCCCTACGAGCAGTCTCTGCCGCAGTGTCGTGATGAGGCGACAAACCCGGCAGGCCCGCCAGCCGACCCCCGACCTTCTGCCAATACATGGCTGCCGCGCCGAGCAGAATCGCGGAATTCTTCCAATCACGTTGCGCTGCAGCAATCCACGCCAGTGGTTCGATACACCACGCCGAGTTCATCGGGGCATCGAGAATTCTCAGACTCCGCGTCAAATAATCACGTGCGTCATCTAATTCACCTCGGAGCCAGCCCACCAGCCCGAGGGTTCCCAACGCAAAAGCCTGGAACATCACTTCGTTGGCGGGCACGGTGATCGCGAGAGTCTCTTCGTTGCACTCCACCGAGCGATCGAGGGCCCCGGAAAGAAAGTACGCAATCCCCAGGGTGTCCAGGCCGATCACCACATGCAGCAGATTTTCGTCCAATCGAAACAGCGTCAACGCGGATTCCAACTTGGCCGTTGCGGTATCGAAGTTGCCTCTGAAGGTATCGACGTATCCGTCACCCCATGCCGCCAGACCGCGTGAGCGTACGTCCGCCAAGGCATTCGCCAGGAGCCAACTCTCGTCGACCAGCGCTTGTGCCCGTTCGAGCTCCCCCTGCATCGCGTGATTCACAGCGTCGATGGCCAAGACATCAACGCGGAACGGGTCGAGCTCCCGATCCTCTGTATTCAGAGCTCGATCCGTCCAATACCGTGCCTGCACAAGCAATCCACCAGAAAGCCAGAATCTGTACAACGCACCGACCATTCGCGTTGCAGATCGCGCCTCCCCGGCAGTGGAAATCGAAAACTCCAGCGCGTCGTAGACGTTGTGCTGTTCACGACCCAGCCGTGCGATCCACGCAGCTTGCCGGTCACTGATCCACTCGGCTTCCGCACGAACGACCAGCGCTTCGAACCAATCACGGTGACGCCGTCGAAGTTCCACGTAGTCGTTCGAGAACTCGGCCTTCTCACGTCCGTACTCCCGCAGGAGGTCGAGCAGGTGATAGCGAACGGTGCCGTCGATCTCCTCACGAATGAGGATGGACTTCTCGACCAACGCAGTGACGAGATCGAGCACTTCCGTCGAACTCGAATCCTGCCCGCACACTCCCTCTGCGGCGTCAAGCTCGAACCCGCCGGAAAACACGGTCAGCCGCCCCCACAGCTGCTGCTCCGGAGGCGAGCACAAGTCGTAACTCCAATCGATCGACAATCGGAGAGTCTGCTGACGACTCGGTACGTCGCGTCCACCAGAAGTCAAAAGGCGGTAACGATCCGAGAGCCGATCCATGATCTGCTCCGCCGACATACCGCGCAGGCGAGCGGCCGCCAACTCGATCGGAAGCGGGAGTCCATCCAGGTCGTGACAGATATGAGCAACGGCGCGCTTGTTCTCCTCAGTGAGGGTGAAACCGGGGACGACTGAAGCCGCGCGCTCGGTGAACAACGACACGGATTCGTACTGGGCAAGTCCCTCGAATTCGCGCGGCTGTTGCTGCGGCGTGGTGAGCGAGGGAACGCGCATCGTCACCTCACCGCCCATTCCCAGCGATTCTCTGCTCGTCGCCAAGATCTTGACACCGGCACATCGCCGTAGGATCGCACCGGCAAACAGAGCGACGGCATCGACCAGATGTTCGCAGTTGTCGAGTACCAACAGCAGACTGCGATCGGAGCAGTAGTCGATCACAGTGTGCAGCGGGTCCGACGAGGACACCGGCCGCACCCCCAAAATCACGGCGACATAATCCTCGAGGAGTTCTGGATCCGTCTGCTCCCCCAACTCCACCAACCACGCGCCGTCTCGGAACACCCGCTGGAGCGCACTCGCAAGCCGGATCGCGAGCCGCGTCTTGCCGACACCTCCGATACCGGTGAGCGTCAATAAACGGGACGACTCGAACAATCTTCTGGCTTCGGCCAACTCACGCCGTCGGCCGACAAAACTCGTCAGCTCCAAGGGCAAGTTGCCGACAACTCGCTGGTCGGCTTCTGATCGCACAACGGATGCCATCGACCGACTCGCTTTCTGCCAACCACTACAAATCAACGCTACCCCCGCGTTCGTCGCCCTGAGCAGCGCTCACTTGTGCTTCGTCATCGCAGTCGAAATGTCGGCCCCTCACAGATGCGATTCACGACGGCCATGCCGGTGTCACGCGCCCGAAACAACGGATTTCTACCCTGGCAGCGACGAGAAGGGAGACCGACATGCCACCGCGCCGTAGATCGGTACTACTGACGCAACTGGTAATCGATGCTCCCGGCAGTCCACAACAAACGATCCTCGACGAACTGCGCCGAGTGATTCTGTCGGGTTCGGCGCCTCCGGGTACCCCGATCCCTCTCGGCGACGTGGCTGATGTGTTCGGCGTCAGCCGAATACCAGTGCGGGAATCGCTGAAGACCCTGGTCGGAGAGTCGTTGGTCGACCACCGCCACCAATTCGGCTACACCGTTGCTCAGTTGACGCCGGCAGAACTGCGCGAGATGTACATCGTCCGCGAAACTCTCGAATCAGCTGCATTGGCCGTCGCCGTCGAGCAGGCCACCGAAGAGGATCACGAACACGCCGTCGAGGTGAATTCCCGTCTGGAGATCGCGTTGCGCTACGACGACTCTCAGTCCTATCACTGTGAGAGCCGAAACTTTCACCTCGCACTGACCCGACCGTCGCAAATGCTTCGACTTCTGCACATGTTCGAAGCTGCCTGGAACATCACCGAACCGGTACAGCCGATGGTCCATGTTGCCGGCGTCGATCGCCAGGTTCTGCACTCCGATCACACCGCGATGCTGGACGCATTCCTGCGTCGAGACGCAGCCGCGCTTCTGAGTGCTTCCGAAATCCATCATCGCCGACTCAACACCGTGATCGCGACTCTGCCCACAGACACCGGCCTACTGGCCGAGAAAGATATACCGATTGCGCAATAGCTGTGCAACACAGCGTCGATACCTTTCTCTCAACACAGTTTTCATCACTGACGCTGAGAGCTCGTGCACTGTCCGCTGATTTCCTGCACTGATGCACAGGAGCTGTCATGACCGACATTCTTCCGTCCCGAACGACCACTACCCCTACTCCCCCAAAGGAAACCGGCTCGGCCGACCTCGTCGAAGCCGCGGGCCACCCGGTCGGCGGCGGACTGATCAAACCGGGCTACGACCCTCGTTTGACCAACGAGGATCTGGCGCCGCTTCGCAAGCAGACCTGGTCGTCGTACAATATCTTCGCCTTCTGGATGTCCGACGTACACAGCGTCGGCGGATATGTCACTGCCGGTAGTCTTTTCGCACTGGGATTGGCCAGCTGGCAAGTACTCGTCGCCCTGCTGGTCGGTATCACGATCGTTTACTTCTTCTGCAATCTCGTCGCCAAGCCCAGCCAAGTTACCGGCGTACCGTATCCGGTGATCTGCCGCAGCGTGTTCGGCGTCCTCGGCGCGAACATCCCGGCAATCATTCGTGGCCTGATTGCCGTGGCCTGGTACGGGATTCAAACCTTCCTCGCTTCGGCAGCCCTCGATGTCGTACTGATCAAACTCTTTCCGTCACTCGCACCGTATGCCGTCGTCGAAGATTACGGATTCGCCGGACTCTCCGCACTGGGCTGGGGAAGTTTCATGCTCCTGTGGGTACTTCAGGCCTGTGTCTTCTGGCGAGGCATGGAATCGATCCGCCGCTTCATCGACTTCTGCGGGCCGGCTGTGTATGTCGTGATGTTCATGCTGTGCGGGTACCTCATCTACCAGGCAGGCTGGAGCGCTGTCGATCTCACACTCGGCGACGTCAAGTACTCCGGTTTCGACGCCGTGCCGGTCATGCTCGGTGCGATCGCTCTGGTTGTCTCGTACTTCTCCGGACCGATGCTCAACTTCGGTGACTTCTCCCGCTACGGGAAGTCGTTCACTGCAGTCAAGAAGGGCAACTTCCTCGGTTTGCCGTTGAACTTCCTCGTATTCTCGGTGTTGGTCGTCGTCACGGCGTCGTTGACACTGCCGGTGTACGGCGAACTGATCACCGATCCCGTCGCAACAGTGGCACGAATCGACAGCACCTTCGCCATCGTCCTCGGCGCACTCACCTTCACCATCGCCACGATCGGCATCAACATCGTGGCCAACTTCATTTCCCCGGCCTTCGACTTCTCGAACGTGAGCCCGCAGAAGATCAGCTGGCGCGCCGGCGGGATGATCGCGGCGATCGGCTCGATCCTCATCACCCCGTGGAACCTCTACAACAATCCCGACGTCATCCACTACACGCTCGAAACCCTCGGAGCCTTCATCGGTCCGCTGTTCGGAATCCTGATTGCCGACTACTACCTCGTGCGCAAGCAGAAGGTGATCGTCGACGAACTGTTCAGCATGTCGCCGACCGGAACCTACTGGTACAGCAAGGGATACAATCCTGCTGCAGTGATCGCCACCGTGGTGGGAGCCGTCGTCGCGATGGTCCCGGTCCTGGGCAAGGACCTCACCGGGATGTACACCGCAGCGCAGTACAGCTGGTTCATCGGTTGCGGGCTCGGATTTGCCGTCTACTACCTACTCGCCACGCGCACTTCCCTGGCTGTCCGGAATGCTTCTTCTCCCGACACAGTGACGGTCGACTGATCGTCATGAGAATCAAGGTGATCAACCCCAACACCACGTGGGCGATGACCGCCAAGATCGAGGAATGTGCCCGGGCCGTCGCGGGCTCGGGCACATTCGTCGAGGCCGTCAGCCCTGCGATGGGTCCCGCGTCGATCGAAAGCCACTACGACGAAGCTCTCAGCATCCCCGGAATCCTGGCCGAGATCGCCGCCGGAGAAAAGAACGAAGTCGACGGCTACGTCATTGCTTGCTTCGGTGACCCAGGCCTGGATGCAGCCAGAGAGCTGGCCAAGGGCCCCGTCGTAGCTGTTGCCGAAGCGGCAATGAATTACGCAAGTTTCCTGGGACGCGGATTCAGCATCGTGACCACCCTCGGTCGAACCCGCGGCCGCGCAGCCGATCTGGTGGACCGGTACGGCATGCAGGCTCGGTGCCGGGGTATCCACTCCTGCGAGATTCCGGTTCTGGAACTCGATCGTGATCCCGACGCGCGAAAGGTGATCTTGGAAGCCTGTTTCGACGCATTGGAGCAAGACGACTCGGACGTCCTCGTGCTGGGTTGCGCCGGTATGGCGGACCTGTGCCAGGACTTGTCCGACGAACTCGGTGTCCCGGTAGTCGACGGCGTTGCCGCTGGGGTCACGATGGTTCAATCGTTGGTCACCCTCGGACTGTCGACCAGTGCGCGCGGCGAGTTCACACGGCCACTGCCCAAAATCTACACCGGCACACTGACACCGTTCTCGCTGTGAACGTGCCCGAGCGAGAGTCGAGCACCGATCGTCACCAGTGCCAGGACCGAGAACAATACTCCGGCCCAGACTAATTGGCGGTTTTCGAAATGCGCGAGAAACAGTCCACCGACCGCAGTTCCGAGCGTGATCCCCAAGTTGGAGAACGAGATGAAAAGGCTGTTGCCGAATTCAGGCGCGTCGACTGCGTCTCGCCCCATCCAACTCTGCGAAACCACCAGACCACCGGAATGCACTACACCCCAAACCAACACGGCTACAACCATCGCACCGAAGTACGGGCCTGCCAGATAGAGCATCACGTAGACGACGATGTACAGCAAGGGAAAAGCCACAACCGTGCGCACCACACTCTTGGCGAGCACCGCCCCGAAGACGAAGTTGCCGAAGATCATCACGACACCGAAAGCCAAGAGCATCGCGCTGATCCACGATCCGCTCATGCCCGTCACTCCGCCGAGGTATTCGGCGAAGTATCCGTACACCGAGAACATGGCTGCGAAGACGAAGGTGACGGAAAGGATGGTCAACCACACGCGCGGCCGGCGAAGGATCCCGACCTGTGCGCCGTACGACAGGCGTTGTGTCACCGGAGCCGAGGGCAGAAGTACGACAATCCCGAGAAACGCGAGAACGTTGACCACGGCACCGAAAACGAAAGCCGTGGACACCGAGAAGTTCTCGGCCAGATACGACGTCAGCGGTACACCGAATGCGAATCCTACTGTGACACCCGCAAATACTTTCGTCACAGCTGCAGTTGCTTCCTCCGGTGGCACCAGTCGAACTGCACTCGCGAGTGCGAGCGCGAAGAAGACCGGGTGAACCACGGCGGGAATGATCCGAAATACAAACATCACCTCGAAACTCGACGTGCTCGCGTACACCATGTTGGACACCGCAAAGACTGCAATCGCCACCAACAGAACGGTTTTCCTGTTGATTCCCGAGGTGATCAGCGTCGTGAACGGACCGGTCACCGCCACGACGAGCGCAAACACACCAACCAACCATCCGGCAGTGGACGCGGTGATACCGAACTTTTCGCTGACCTGAGGCAGAACCCCGATAATGCCCATCTCCGTAGTGATGATTCCGAATACACCCAACGCCAGAACCGGTATCAACAATTTCGACTTCACGACACACTCCTTACTACTACGCCACACAAGACAGATAGATATCTAGATATATAGATATGTTTGATTGAGCAAAACCGGCCGACGAGGGCAATCCGACCGCTACAGCTTTTCGCGAACGAATTCCCTGAACTCGCCGATCACGGTTTCGTTTCGTCGGTAGTACGTCCACTTCCCGATGCGCTCGGACTCGAGCAGACCCACATCTTTCATGCCCTGCAGGTACCCCGAGATCACCGACTGGGCAAGTCCCGATCGCCCCTGAATGTCACCGACACAGACTCCGATGTGAAACCCGAGATCCTGTTGCGTGTACGAGTCCTCGTCGAAATACTTCGCCGGATGCGCGAGCCACTCCAAGATCTGCAGACGAGTCGGGTTGGACAGCGCCTTGAAGATCGCCAAAGCATCCATGGACCGCACCCCTTCTCCTCGCCAACCGGAACGCATCTACTTTTATGGATATGTTTGGCGAAGTCAAGCCCGATTCGGACGCAAAGCTACGTACGTCACATCGACGCATTTGAAGTGAGCTGTGCCACTTACGTTTCGACGACCTGCGGAAATCTCAGCGCCGACTTTCTATCTGTGACGACTTGTTTATAGTTATCGCCAACAACGAATTGCCGGAAGTTTCCGGTTCGCCCGAGAATGCTCGCGGGTGAACACAATTCGCTCAACACCAGCCGTACCCGGCTAGTCATTCGGGAGTCGAACCATGAACACACCGCATCAGTTCAGGGCCGTCCCCACATGGTGATGTCGAAGCTCGCCAAGTGGCAGCTGGTCGCCCTCGTCGTGGTTGCACTCCTGGGTTTGATCTACGTCGGAGCGAAATACGTACGGCTGGACAATCTTCTGGGATTCGGCCAATACACGGTCAAAACCGAACTGGCGACGTC
>NZ_MUZB01000027.1:0-29726 GCF_002076325.1 Rhodococcus sp. 66b | reverse complement strand
TTCTGCTGATCCGTGTACTTTTTGCCAGCCATTGCAACACCTTTCAGTAGGTGTTGCGACGATTGCTGGAATCCAAGGGGTGGGATGTTCCGTGATATCCGTGACCCACAACTTGTCCGGTTCGTCGCGGGTGAACTTACGGTCCACGAGATCGCTCGCGGTCGGAGTGTGATGCTTGGAACGCGCACGTTTGTTTCCCGGAAGTCCTTTCACACCAGCAGCTCTCATCAACATTTCGACGCAGCCGTGTCCAACAGCAATACCGTGACCAAGGGTGAGTTCAGCGTGAACTCGGCGGGCACCGTAGGTGCCATGCGAGGCGGTGTGAACCTCGGTGATCAGCTGCGTCAACCAGGCATGTCGCAGTGAGCGTTCCGAGGGTGGGCGATTGCGCCACTCGTAGAAACCGGTCTCCGACACCTCCAGAATCCGACACGACGTCTGTACCGGTAGTCCTTCTTTGGCCATCACTTCGATCGCTTCGAACCGCCTTTTGGGAGCACCACCGACTTCAGCAGCTCCGTGGAGCGTTTGGCAATGGCAAGCTCGGTCTCCAACTCGGCGATACGACGACGGGCAGCGGCGAGTTCGGCGCTCTCGATCAAGCTCAGCCCCGGCTTCTGTCCGGTATCGATGAGCTCCTGGTTACGCCAGTTGTAGATGGTCTGCTCGGTGACATCGAGACCTGCGGCGACCTCGGCGACCGTGCGTCCTGTCTTCAACAGGTCGAGGACTTTTCGGCGGAACTCGGGCGGATAGCGTCGGGGCATCGTGAACCTCTCTCGGGTGCATCAATGCCTGAAGTAAAACAAACGAACTCCGGAAAACCCGGGGTACATCAAAGTCTCCGGACTCGCCGGTGCGATTCAATTTTTCGTGAAGAACCATGTTTCGATACCGCCGGCTCGGCTGTTCTGGCGGGCATTCAAAATGCACATGCTGTAGCCAGCACGACACGACACCTCGTCCCTGCCTCCGAAACACCGCCCCCGCCCTTGAACAGCGGAAACACACCCGCCGTTCTCGGAAAGGTAACGGCTTATAAGCGAGTCATCGGCCGGATGTCAGTCAGCTGACGGAGGCTGTCGGTACGGTGGCCGAGCCATTCTTGTGGAGATATCGAAACCGCCCGGTACCCGGGCGTGACCACGAGGAGCGGACCATCAACACCATCGCGCAGCACTGGATCAACGGACAGTGGACCGGCTCCGGCTCGGTTCTGGAATCGATCAACCCGGCCGACGGCACAGTCGTCGGCTCGTTCTACGACGGTGGCGAGGCGGAGGCCTCGGCCGCCGTGGACGCCGCCGTCGCCGCGTTCGAGACCACCGAATGGGCGCGCACTCCCTCGCTTCGGGCGACCGCACTCAGTCGGCTGGCCGACGCCCTCGAAGCCCGGGTGCCCGAGGTTGCGGCCATGTTGTCCCGGGAGAACGGCAAGCTGCTAGGCGAGACCACGTGGGAGGTCAGCGGTGCGGTCGGGTGGCTACGGTACGCGGCTGCCTCTGCGCGCACCCAGAACGCCGGACGCGCCGCCGAGACGGAACCCGGCCAGTACACCCACTCGGTGCCTGAACCGCTTGGTGTCGCCGGGATCATCTCACCCTGGAACTCCCCCATCATGCTGACTGTGCGGGCGCTGGGCCCGGCGTTGGCCGCCGGCTGCACCGTCGTGGTCAAGCTTCCAGCTCAGACGGCGCTGACCAATGAGCTTTTCGCGCAGGCCCTGGCCTCGGTCACGGAGATCCCGGCGGGCGTGGTCAGCGTGTTCACCGAGTCCGGCAACACCGGGGCCCCGTTCCTGGTCTCCTCCGACAAGGTCGACGTGATCAACTACACCGGCAGCACGCCGGTCGGGCGCCGTATCGCGGCCGCGGCCTCCACCACGCTCAAGCGGCTCGGTCTGGAACTGGGCGGCAAGGCGCCGATGGTGATCCTTCCTGACGCCGATCTGGACATGGTGATCCCGACCGTGGTGCAGTCGCTGGTGCTGATGAACGGACAGTTCTGCTGCACCGGCTCCCGTGTACTGGTGCACCGGGACATCGCCGACCAGGTGCGAACTCGACTCACCAACGCGCTCGCGCAGGTGCGGCTCGGTTCGGGCGACGACAAGGATGCCCAGCTCGGCCCGGTGATCGACAGGGCGTCCGCCCAGCGGGTGGACGCGATCGTCGAGGAAGCCACCTCATATGGCACGGTACTGCTGCGCGGCGGCGTGGTCACCGACGGTCCCCTGGCCGCCGGTGCGTTCTACCGGCCGAGTCTGATCGAGGTGGACCGCACCGACGTCCGGATCGTGCAGGAAGAGGTCTTCGGTCCGGTCCAGACGTTCGAGATCTTCGACGACGAGGACGACGCCGTGACCAAGGCGAACGCCACCATCTACGGCCTGGCCGCCTCGGTGTTCAGCTCGGACTCGATGAAGGCCCGCCGGATCGCCCGGCGCATCCGTACCGGCACTGTATGGATCAACACCTGGGGAGCTATCAGCGAGGACTTTGAGGAGGGCGGCGTCAAGAGCAGCGGTTACGGCTATCTATGCGGCCCGCGAGCGATTGAGGAGTTCCAGGCCCTCAAGGTGTATGTGGAGCAGGACCACGCCCAGTCCACTCACTGATCAGAACATGACTCGCCCGGAGCCCGCCCGGGCTCCGGGCCCTCGCATGAGAAGGCCGCACCATGCCGTCGATTCTGATCACCGGAGCGACGAACGGTCTTGGTCTGTTTTGGCTGAGGAGTCTGGCGAAACCGAGCACCAGTTGCTTCTGCACGATCGCAACCCGCAGCAACCGGTGCCGATGGCGCAACATTTCAGGGCCGAGCAATTCATCGCCGACTTGTCCGCTCCGGCCAAGACCCAGCATCTCGCGGCCGAAGTGACGGCACGACACCAGCAGCGGCTGGCGGTGAACCATCCGAGCCCTGTGCTGTTCACCTGGCAACTGCTGCCGCTGTTGCGCGCGGACAGCCCATCACGCAGCGCCAACATCGCGTCGGTCGTGCAGGAACCGATGGAATCAAAACGCAACATTACGATTTGGAGTGGTCCATGAACGAGATACTTGTTTCCCATGCCTACGGTGCCGACGATCCCGGACTGCCAAGCCCACCGGCAGTGACAGACGTCCGGCACATGCTCCGGGAGCAGAGACGGAACGATCTCGCGAACGCCGAACCCCGTCTCGGCCCCACCGTTCCGGCCGTCGTCCGGCCTTGGAAGCTGTGGCTGCTCACCGTGTGCGCTATCTACCCCACCATCGTCCTGCTGGGCCTGGCCACGAACCCTGTTCTGGAAGATCTGTACCTGCCGGTACGACTTGCTGTACTCGTCCCAGCGGCAGCAGCAGCGATGGTCTGGCAGATCAATCCCCGACTGCAGCGGCGTTTCGGAGCTTGGCTCACCAGATGACAAGCAGCCCAACTCCGCCGCCGGTACGCTCTACGGCGCCCGCACATTACAGACCACTGAGCAGGCTCACGGCGCGAGGCCGCGACGAGACCCACCGCGGCGTCTCCTCACTGGAGCTCTTCTTCGACCTGTGCTTCATCGTGGCCATAGCCCAGGCAGGCGCCCAGTTGGTGCACGCCATAGTCGAGGGACACACGGGCGATGGGATCCTCAACTACCTGATGATCTTCTTCGCTATCTGGTGGGCGTGGATGAACTTCACGTGGTTCGCCTCGGCTTACGACAACGACGACGTGCTGTATCGGATCGTCACGCTGATCCAGATAGCCGGCGTGCTCGTCCTGACGGCAGGGGTCTCCCAGGCGTTCGAGGAACACGCGTACCCGGTCGTCATCCTGGGCTATGTGATCATGCGGCTAGCCATGACGGCGCAGTGGCTGCGCGTGGCGCGGTCGAGCCGGGGCCCCGAGCGGACGATGGCGCTGCGGTACGCCATCGGGCTGTGCCAGATCGGCTGGCTGGGGCTACTGATCCTGCCGGAGGCCGGCCGCCCGTGGGTCTTCCTGGTGATGGCGCTGCTGGAGATGGCCGTACCGCTGTATGCGGAGCGCGCCCACCCCACGCCCTGGCACCCCCACCACATCGCCGAACGGTACGGGCTGCTCACGCTCATCGTGCTCGGCGAGACCATCGCAGCGGCCACCGTCGCCGTGAAGTCGGGGATCGACGAGCACGAGGCTCTGGGTGAGTTGGTGCCCATCGCCGCCGGCGGACTGCTGATCATCTTCGCCGCCTGGTGGGTGTACTTCGCGGTCCCCATCCACGGGCACCTCCGGTCCAACCGGCAGTCCTTCCTCTGGGGTTACGGCCATTATCTGATCTTCGTCTCAGGTGCCGCGATTGGCGCCGGCCTGGAGGTGGCGGTGGAGCAGGCAGTGGGCAAGGCGCACCTTTCGGCGCTGTCGGCGTCGGCGGCGGTGACGCTGCCGACAGCGCTGTTCCTGCTCACGGTGTGGGCGCTGCACTCGCGCTTCTACAAGGTAGGAATCGCCCAGCAGTCGGTGCTGCCGGTCACCGCGCTGCTGGTAGTCGTCTGTACGTTCCTGGGTCACTGGACAGTGCTCGCCGTGGGACTGGTGGCGGCGCTGGCGGTGACAGCCGGGGTGACGCTAACGGCGCTCGGGGCCGGCCCCGAGCGCCGGAGAGGCGAGGAAAGCGCCGCGGTGCCAGTTCTGTGAGGGAACCCTCGCCGCCGCGGGAAACTGGCCGGCGCTGCGTACGAAGGCGCCCGCGCCGTGCGTCCGGTGCCCCTGCTCAACGACGGCGACACGTTGTTCACGCCGACGCCGGGGACGCACCCGCTCGGCACCGCGAACCCGCTGGCCCCGGACGACGCTCTCACGGCGGGGCGCGGACGCGGTGACTCACGCGACCGTACGCGCTGTGGGCACCGCCCAGTAGGTCACGCAGTCATCGACGGAGCCGAGACCGCCACGGTCCTCAACGCTGCTCAGGCAGCCAATGTCGACGCCACCCCCATCACCGTCCCCAGCCAACTCGAAGGGCTTCCCCGGAAAGACTGACATCGAGGACTTGTTCTCCACCAAGGACGACCGCTGGCTCCACAACAGGGCCAGGGGCAATTCCGGTCTGGGTCACTCTCGGCGATCTCGTTCTCGAATCATCAGCGCCGCAGGGCCTTTCAGACCTGCGGTCAGACCAGGGATCCGGGTCGGCAGACCCAGGTGGGCAATACGGCCGCGATGGTCGCCGGGTCGGGCAGGGTGGAGAAGTGGAGCAGGGTGGAGAAGTGGAGCAGGGTGGACTCGGCAGCGGCGTCGCCGTCGCCGTGTTCCTGGTCTTCGGCGTCGTCCTCGTCGACGCCGACCATCCGTCCGTCTCGGTCGCATCGGACGTGGGTTTTACGCCGACCGCTGGTGTAGATGCAGGAGGCGAACTGCTCGGCGAGCCGTTCATCATGACTGTGCAGGTCTCAGAGGACGGCGACGAGGGGGCGGTAGCCAGCGGAGGCGACCATGTCGTCCGGGTCTTTGCCGGGCGGGGAAGACCGGCGCGATGATCCGCGTGACCTTCGTGCTGTCGTTGCGGTGGGACTGCAGCGCCTGGCTGGTGTTCTGCATGCTCTTCGTCTAGAAGCTGTGGGTGGCGGCGAAGCAGATGGTTTCACGCTCCGTTTGCCGGTAGGTGCGATAATCACTGGGGAAGTGCGTGGCTGGTGGATCGACCGCTTCGCGAGGTACAGCGAAGGACGCGGCGAATGTGGGCGAAGTCAAGGACAGACACGAGCGTCGGCCCGGCCGGACTGGTCGGCCGGGAGGGGGAACTCGCCGAGCTGGCGGCGTTCCTGGACATGGCCGGGACGAATGGAGCCGCCCTGCTGCTCACCGGCGAGCCGGGCGTGGGGAAGACTGCGCTCCTGGACGCGACAGCCGAGCTGGCGGTGGCGAAAGGAGTGCGGGTCGTCCGCGGGAGCGGCGTCGAATACGAGACTGACATCAGCTTCGCGGGACTCCACCAGCTCGTCGGTTCACTGCCGGACGAGCTTGGTCGTCTGCCGCGTTCCACGCGGGAGGCCCTCGAGGTTGCCCTCGGTCTCGGCGCCGGTCCCGCGTCGAGCCGGATCGCCGTCCTGAACGCGGCACTGGCCCTGTTCGACGAGGCCGCGAAAGAGCAGCCGTTCCTCCTCGTGGTCGATGACCTTCATGCCGTCGACCAAGCGAGCCAAGCTGCGGTGGGTTTCGTCGCCAGAAGACTGGGCGGTCGCCGCATCGGGCTGCTGGGAGCACAGCGAGAGGAGTCCGACGAATCCTTCCGGTCTGTCGGCCTACCGGAGCTCAAGATCGCGCCGCTGGACGACGCGGACGCCCTGCGACTGCTGTCCCGGCGTTTCGCCCACCTCCCCCGCCGGGTGCTTTCAACCGTGGCCCACGAGGCACAGGGAAACCCCCTTGCTCTACTGGAGTTCGCCGGGTCGACGGGGGCGACCGGCGACGAACACGGGCAAGGGACGGCGTGGGCGAGCGGCCCAGGGCGGGACGTGCGCGCTTTGTACGGCGCCCGCGTCGCACGACTGCCGCAGAGAACACGCGAGGTACTGCTGCTCGCAGCTCTCGAGGGCTCCGGCGACATCGGCATTCTCGAGGCAGCCGGCGGGCCGGACAGCCTCGAGCAACTCTCTCCCGCGGAGCGTGACCATCTGGTCATGGTCGCGGAGAACGGCCGCGCGGTGCGCTTTAGGCACCCGCTGGTCGGGTCCGCGGTGGTCGACGGTTCCACCGGCGAGCAGCGGCGCAGCGCCCACCGCCAACTGGCCGACGCGCTGGGCGACCAGCCCGAGCGGCGCGGTGATCACCTCGCGAGAGCCACGACGGCGCCCGACGAGTCGGTCTCCGCCGTCGTGGAGTCGGCAGCCCGGAGCAGCCTGCGACGCGGTGACGCCGACGGCGCCATCGCGAGGCTGCGGCGTGCGGCCGAACTGAGTCCCGACCGAGGGGTCCGCAGGCGCCGCCTGTCGAAGGCCGCCTACGTAGCCGCCTGGGTCGCGGGTCATCTGGAGATCAGCCACGAGATCATGCGTGAGGTCGAGGGCGATCCGGCGGCCCGGTCGCTCTCGGCGGCCGCGGCGGCCGGCTTCCTCGTGCTCGTCACGGAAGGCGAAGCCGATACCGCGCACGCGCTCCTGATGGAGGCGGTCGAGCAGGCCTCGGTGATACCCGGACCGCCGCGTGAGGAGCTGGAGACCGCACTCTTCACTCTCACCCTCGCCAGCCAGTACTCGGGCCGACCCGAGCACTGGCAGCCTCTGGTCAACGTCCTCGATCAGCTCCCCGAGGCATCGCCCGCCGCCGCGGCGTCACTGGGGCGCGTCCACCACGACCTCGGTTCCATCACCGACAGCATGCTGCGCCACCTGGACGAGGAGATCTCGCGGCTGAGGGACCAGAGTGACGCCGACGTGGTCATCCGCACCGCCCTGACCGCCTCGTACCTCGACCGGCTTCCGGGCTGTCGCGAGGCCGTATCCCGGGTCATACGCGACGGCGGCGCGCTGGGGTCGAGCATGCCAGCCCTGATGTTCGTCGCCCTCGACGACCTGTACAGCGGCCGGTGGCGGACGTCGGCCGACGCCGCGGACGAGCTCATCGCACTGTCCGAGGAGACGGGATACCACTTGTTCGCCCAGGTGGGGCACTACATCGCGGCGATGACCGCGGCCCAGCGCGGCAACCTCGACGCGTGCCGGCGCCACTGTGAGGCCGTCTGGGAGTGGGCTAGGCCCAGGGGATTGCAGCGGCTGGAGAACTGCGCCCACCAGGCGGCGGCGCGGGCGGCCCTCGGCGCCGCCGACTTCGAGACGGCCTTCCGGCATGCCACAGCGATCTGCGCCCCGGGCGTGCTGCCGCCGTTTAACCCCGAGGCCCTGTGGTCCGCGTCGGACCTCGTCGAGGCCGCCGTGCGCACCGGGAGGCACGCGGCGGCACGACGGCACGCGGACGCGCTGCGCGACGCCGGTGTCGGCCACCTCTCGTCGCGGCTCGCGCTGAGCTCGGCCATGGTCACGGCGATGACATCGACTGCCGAGGACATGGTCCGGTACTTCGAGGAGGCCCTCGGACTGCCGGACATCGAGCAGTGGCCCTTCGAGGTCGGTCATGCTCGTCTGGCGTACGGCGAAGCGCTTCGCCGGCAAGGACTCAACCGTGACGCCCGGGTGCAGCTGGCCGCCGCCCGCGACTGCTTCGAGGAACTCGGGGCCCATTCGTGGGCGGCCCGGGCCGCTGCAGAGCTCCGCGCCACCGGCATGACGCGGACCGGCCGGGGCAAGTCCGGTGAGGCCCTCACCCCGCAGGAGCTGGAGGTCGCCAGGCTGGCGGCGACGGGGCTGTCCAACCCGCAGATCGCGTCGCGTCTGTTTCTTTCGCCGCGGACTGTGTCATCGCATCTCTACCATGTGTTCCCGAAACTGGGGATCACGTCGCGGGCCGAGCTCCGCGACGCTCTGGATGCGCTGCCTCCCGAGCCTTCGGCCGCCCGGCTGTGAGCGCTACCGGTCGGGCCCCGGCACTGACGTAAGCGAGCCGCCGGCCGGATGTCAGTCAGCTGACGGAGGCTGTCGGTACGGTGGCCGAGTCATTCTTGTGGAGATATCGAAACCGCCCGGTACCCGGGCGAGACCACAAGGAGCAGACCATGCCGTTCGTCACCGCCAGCGACGGAACCGAAATCTTCTACAAGGACTGGGGCTCGGGCCGGCCGATCATGTTCCACCACGGCTGGCCGCTGAGCTCGGACGACTGGGACTCCCAGCTGCTCTTCCTCGTCCAGCGGGGCTACCGCGTCATCGCCCACGACCGCCGCGGGCACGGGCGCTCCGCCCAGGTCGGCCACGGGCACGACATGGACCACTACGCAGCGGACGCCGCCGCCGTGGTGGCGCACCTCGGCCTGCGCGACGTCGTCCACGTCGGCCACTCCACCGGTGGTGGAGAGGTCGCCCGGTACGTTGCCAGGCACGGTGCGGGGCGGGTCGCTAAGGCCGTCCTCATCGGAGCGGTCCCGCCGCTCATGGTCCAGACCGAATCGAACCCGGAAGGGTTGCCGGTCGAGGTCTTCGACGGCTTCCGCGAGGCCGTGGTTACCAACCGCTCCCAGTTCTACCTCGACCTCGCCTCCGGGCCGTTCTACGGGTTCAACCGCCCGGGCGCGGACATCTCCCAGGGCGTCATCCAGAACTGGTGGCGCCAGGGAATGACCGGCAGCGCGCAGGCGCACTACGAGGGGATCAAGGCATTCTCGGAGACCGACTTCACCGACGACCTCCGGGCGATCGACGTGCCCACGCTCATCATGCACGGCGACGACGACCAGATCGTCCCGATCGCCAACTCCGCCGAGACGGCGGTCACGTTGGTCAAGAACGCGCGCCTGAAGGTCTACCCGGGGCTGTCGCACGGCATGTGCACCGTGAACGCCGACACCGTCAACGCCGACCTCCTCAGCTTCATCGAGAGCTGACACCGGTCTGGCACCGACACTCAGCCCGTCAGCACGGAACAGAACAGGAATCACCATGACCGCAACACCTACCGGCTACGTGACCGTCGTCTGGGACGCAAAGGCGAAGGCCGGCAGGGAGGCCGACCTCAAGGCGTTCATCACCGCCGCCGTCACCCCCTCGCGCAACGACCCCGGCAACATCGACTACGAGGCCCACGAAATCGAGGGCAGACCCTGCGAATTCGTCATCTACGAACGCTGGGAGACACGCGCCCACCTCGACGCCCACCTCGCTGCACCCCGGATGCGGGAACTCGTCCCGCAGATGCTCGAACTGATCGACGGATCCATCGAGGACGGCATCCGCCTCCTGCTCCCGTTCCGTCCCACCCACTAGCGCCGGACGCCCCCCGGCGAGCCGCACAACCGCGAACCTACCCTGCGGGTGCTCCCGTTGACCGCTTTTGCGGGAGCACCCGCTCCGACGACATACACAGGAGAGAACACAACGTGACCATCACACTGATCACCGGCGGCAACAGGGGTCTCGGCCACGAGATCGCGCGCAGACTCGTCCAGGCGGGCCAGACGGTCTGGATCGGAGCCCGGGACGCTGAGAACGGACGCAAGGCCGCCGACCGGCTCGGCGCCGACTTCGTCCAGCTGGACGTGACCGACGACGCGTCGGTCGACGCGGCGGTCAAGACGCTGCGCGCACGGGTCGGCCGCCTGGACATTCTCATCAACAACGCCGGCATCCTCGGTGAAGTCACGGCCCCCGAGGACATGGCGGCCGACCAGATCCGCCACGTCTACGAAACCAACGTCTTCGGACTGGTGCGCGTCACGCACGCGTTCCTGCCCCTGCTGCGGAAAGCGACCGCCCCGTCCGTCGTCAACGTCACCAGCGGCCTCGGCTCGTTCACGCTGACCCACGACCCTGAGCGGGTCGAGTCGCAGTATCCGCTCGCCGCCTACGGCTCGTCAAAGAGCGCGGTCACCATGCTGACCACGCAGTACGCCAGAACAATCCCCGGCGTCCGCTTCAACGCGGTAGACCCCGGGCAGACAGCGACCGAATTCACCGGCCACATCGGGCAGAGCGTCGAGGAGGGCGCCGAGGCAGCGGTGCGTATCGCCACCCTTGGGCCCAACACGCCCACCGGCACGGTGACCGACCGCACCGGCGTGCTCCCCTGGTGACGGCGACAAGCCCGACGCCAGGACAGGCTTGGCAACCGTCCCACTCGGCACACCGGACAGGCCCAGTACCGGCCACTTGTTCTCCAGCGTCACCGTGCCGCTCATATCGTCTCCTCAGTTCCGTGGTCAACCCGAGGAGAACATGATCGTCCGCGTGGTCAGATTCCACAGAAGGATCAAGACGCTCAAACGGCAAATGTATGGACGAGCTGGTTTCGACTTGCTCCACAAACGAATACTTCTCATTCGTTGACACATTCAGGACCAATCACGGAAATTGCTCCAAAACATTATTAAGCCTGAATCCACCGACGAGCCCGTGAGAGTCAATGCGGATGAAAGGCCCGAGCAAGCGCTGCTTCCAGACATGGTGTGACCGCTGGTCTACCCAGCTTTTTCACGATTGAAGGGTGTCGGGCCGCTTCCGGCGATTCGGTCAGGTTTCAAGCGATGGACGGCGGGCTGTGTCCGATAGTGTTGGCCCACAATCGAAGCCACGCAGCGGACCACGGCCAGTGAGTCGGTAGTCGCAGAATCGGTTTTCGTTGCGGCCGACATAATCGAGCTGGGATGTTGACGATCTTGCGTCGGAGCGTCGCACCTCGGGAATGAGAATACCGATCACCGGCAAGAACACCGGTAGCTCGAAGCAGATTGTGGGCGATCGCCGCGCACTACACCCACGCGGAGTTCGCCCCGGACTTCCCCGACGGCATGTGTGCAAGTGGTCCGTCAATGAGATCGGCGAACACGGTTTCGATGATCGCGTGCCGACGGTGGGTGACATCTGCGTCGGCGGTGAGCCCGGTGGTGTTGGTGAAAAACGGGTGATACCGCCAGACGGGGAAACAACGCGTCCGGAAATCGCGCATCTTTGACTCGGCGCACGATCAACCGGGCGGTGACCGGGTTCTTGCTGGAAGCGAAAGCGGTGTAAGTGGTTCGGCGACCTCGGCATCGGAAATCCAGGCACCGGTGTCGGGGTCACGGACCGCGCCGGGATACTTCACGGGTGTCCAGGTTTCATCGGCAATCGAATCGATGGCGCGCGCGACGGCGGTGTTCTTGGCCATCACGACCGAGAATTCGACTTTCGCGCGCAAGCAGGCGGTCACGACGGAACGAGTGCCGTAGGCGGAGTCGCCACGAACGAGGATTGTGCCGGCCGCGCCAGCCTTTCGGGCGGTGACGACGGCTTGGGTGACCATCCGGCCTGCGCCTTTACCTGATCCGGCTTTGCCTGCTCGTAGCCGCATCCCGGTGATGACGGGTGCGGAATCGGCAGTACTGAGTGTCGTTGCGAGCGGTGAGAGGCCTTTGCGGAGGACCTGTTTTTCGGCGATTTTTGCGTGCCCGTAGGAGGCGCCTTGTTTGGCGTGGCCGTAGACCGGGCGCAGCAGCGAATCGATGTCGATGAACGCCTGATCGCCATGCCGTCGGCGAGGGCCGGCGCAGCGTGAGGTCGCGGACGCTCGCCCACCGTGTCCACACCGCGTAGATCCCGTACGGGTCAGCCAGCTCGGGGTCTGCGGTGATGGCATGTCCGCCGCCGATGTGCAGCACGTGCGTGGCGAGATCGACGCAGATGTCTGCGCATCGCAGCTGGCCGACACAGTTGATGGGTCTGCCGAGGCAGCAAACCAGAGTCAGGATCAGGGCGTCGCGGCGACCGAAAAGTCCTGCCGGCCAACCACTGATCCGACCTAGTGATGGCGTGCTGGGCGGCCTGGGCGTGCCGGTGGCGTACCGAGAGTACGGCGCGGACCGCGGCCGCGGTGGCCGGCGGGGTATGCCCGGCGATCCGGTGGGCACTGTTGATGGCCGAGACACGGCGGCGCAGGGTGGCCCTGGACAGGTCGGGTTCGAAATCGCGGAACCGTGCGGCGGTCAGCGCCGAGGCGGTCAGTGCCGAGGCGGTCAGTGCTACGTGGTTGAAGGCGGCGCACCAGTCGGTGAACAGTCGCCAGTCCCCGCGGTAGGACGCCGGGCAACCGATAGATGAGCCCGTCGTCCGGTGCGGTCAGATGCTGTGGGTGGTTGGTCATGGTCACATCACATACCGACTGTGGTGGCGGCGTTGCGGTGGTGAATGTTGTTCTCGCGCGCATAGTTCAGCAAGGACTCGACCGATTTGTGGCCGGTCTGTTTCATGATGGTCGTCGGTTCATGCCCGGTACGGACTACTCCCAACTCGTCGACCAGCCTGTCCGCCTCGTCGCGACATGCTTCGAGTGTGTGGAGGCGTTCGAAGTACCCAGCGCAACGGGGAAGCGTGTGGGCTTGCTCTCCCGATATACGGCGACAGCGTCGTTGACTCCTCTCGTGTTCGTCATGCCCTCGGTGCGGTCGTACGGGAAAGCTGCTGCAACGAAATTCTGAAGTCCGCATTGATCTCGACTTCCTGATCCCCCCTCTGATCGATAACCAAACGACTATTGAATGAACGCTAATAATGTCATAGAGCAATCGAACGTACCGCCGTAGCGTGATCTCCACAGCAAATCGTCACCTCACTTTCCCGGCTCGTCATCCGAGGGAAGCTAAGAATGGAGTCTTCGATGCCCGATCGGCCCTACCACAGCGTCTGGTCCGACCTCAACCAGGTCGAGTTCAGCCAAGGTTTCATCAATGCCGGCGGCTACCGCACTCGTTACCTGCACGCAGGTGACTCTTCGAAGCCGCCCTTGGTTCTGCTTCACGGAATCACTGGACATGCCGAGGCCTATGTGCGAAACCTTGCTTCGCATGCGGAGCACTTCGATGTCTGGGCCATCGACTTCATCGGGCACGGATACAGCGCGAAACCGAACCATCCCCTCGAAATCCATCACTACGTTGATCAGGTCTTGGGTTTCCTCGCTGCGATTGGGCAGGAGAAGGCGTCGTTCTCTGGTGAGTCGCTCGGTGGATGGGTCACCGCTCGGCTTGCGCAGCAACATCGCGAGCGCGTGGACCGGGTTGCTCTGAACACGATGGGCGGAACCATGGCCAATCCCGAGGTGATGGAACGCCTGTTCACCTTGTCGATGAATGCTGCAAAGGATCCCAGCTGGGAAAATGTTCGCACTCGCCTCGAGTGGTTGATGGCCGATCCTTCGATGGTCACCGACGATCTCATTCGGACCCGTCAAATGATCTTTCAGCAACCCGACTGGCTGATGGCTTGCGAAATGAACATGGCACTGCAGGACCCGGACACGCGCGCACGCAACATGATCACCGACGACGATCTCCGCGGCATCGAAGCTCCGGCGCTCGTCCTGTGGACGACAAAGGACCCGTCGGGACCGGTCGACGAAGCACGTAGGATCGCGTCGTTGATTCCCGATTCGACGTTGGCTGTGATGGAGAACTGCGGACACTGGCCCCAGTACGAAGACAGCGAGATCTTCGACCGCATCCATCTCGACTTTCTGCTCGGAAAGAACTGACTGTGCCTGTCGCAGTGGCCGCGATGTCACATAGCCCCTTGCTCGGACTGGTCGATCCCGGGCCCGGCACGGCGTCCGCGGTCGAGTCGGCGTTCGACGCGGTACGGGCGTTTGTAGAGGACTTCGACCCGGACCTGATCGTAAGCTTCGGACCGGACCATTACAACGGCTTTTTCTACGAGCTCATGCCGCCCTTTTGTATCGGCTTCGACGCTGTCAGCATCGGTGACTACGGTAGTCAAGCAGGCGTGCTCGACGTGCCGACGGACACCGCGAGGTCACTCGCAGAGTACGTACTCTCGCAGGGGATCGACCTTTCGATATCTCTCCGTATGGAGGTCGATCACGGTGCGGTTCAGCCACTCGAGATTCTGTTCGCCTCAATCACGGCAAAACCAGTCGTTCCGGTGTTCGTCAATTCGGTTGCGCCTCCGTTCGTTCCGCTGTCGCGGATCCGGGCACTCGGCACTTCAATCGGACGTTACTTCGCCGACACTGACGAGCGCGTACTTTTTCTCGCATCGGGGGGTCTCTCACACGATCCGCCGGTGCCCCGAATAGCGACCGCGACCCCGGACCAGCGTGAGGCTCTCCTCGGGGGCGGTCGCCATCTCATCCCCGAGGCGCGCAACGAGCGACAGCAAAGAGTAATTCGAGCGGCTCGGGATTTCGCAGCAGGCAAGGCTGACATCATGGCGCTCGCACCGGAATGGGACAGGCGATTTCTCGATGTGGTGGACAGTGGGGATCTTTCCTCGCTCGACTCGTGGGACAGCCAGTGGATGACCGAGACCGCGGGCAACTCCTCGCACGAGATCCGTACCTGGATCGCCGCTTACTCAGCGCTTGCCGCAATCGGTAAATATCGTGTCTCCTATCGCTTCTACCGCCCCATCGAAGAATTCATAGCGGGATTTGCCGTCACGACAGCTGTGCTCGAATAAGGCTCTACAAAGAACGGATACGACATGGCTTTCATTCAATACATCGGACGCATTCAATTCGCCGACGGCGCCCGTCGTTTACTTCCACACGAACTCGAAGGCCTTGGGGTGCTGCGGCCATTGATCGTGTCCGATCGCGGCCTTGAAAAGAACGGGGTTCTCTTCTCAGCGTTGGAACAGCTCGATGGAGTGGCCGAACTGCCCCACTTTCTCGACGTACCGAGCAACCCCACTGAAACAGCCGCCCGAGCGGCCCTCGCCGAGTACCGTGCGCACGACTGCGACGGCATCATAGCTGTCGGTGGCGGGTCGCCGATTGACTGCGCCAAGGCCGTCGCTCTGCTGGCCACGCACGACGGTCCTCTCGAATCTTTTCTCGTCAAGTCGGGTGGCGATATGCGCATCACGCCCGCTGTCGCACCGATCATTGCTATGCCGACGACAGCCGGCACTGGCAGCGAGATCGGACGTGGCGCTGGTCTGACCCTTGCTTCGGGTGAGAAAGAGGTGTTCCTGAGTCCCAATCTCGTTCCTCGTGTTGCCATTTGCGACCCGGAATTGACCCATGGCCTTCCTGCGTGGCTCACGGCAGCATCGGGGATCGACGCGTTCAGCCACGCGTTCGAGGCGTATTTGTCTCCGTCGATCAACCCCCCGGCGGATGCGATCGCGCTCGACGTCCTCCGCCGCCTGTGGGAATGGCTCCCCCGAGCAGTGTCGGACGGCACCGACCGCGAGGCACGGTGGAACGTGATGATGGGCGCACTCGAGGCGGCGATGACGACATGGAAGGGACTGGGGTTGTCGCATGCCCTGTCCATGCCGTTTGACGACCTTGGTTTGCACCACGGCACAGTGGTGGGAACCCTGTTGCCGCACACCGTCGAGTACCTTCGCGCTGTCGTACCCGTCGAGCGGATTGCCACCGTGGCGAATGCGCTGGGATCGTCACCCCAGTCCTTGTCGGCCGACCTTCTGGCCTTCACTGCACGACTGAACCTCCCCGACGGACTCGGAGCCCTGGGGGTCGATCCTGCCAGGCTCACGGAGTTCAGCATGCTCGCGGCGACCAGCGCCTTCAATCGTTCGTCCCCGGGCGACGCGACTGCCGAGGACTTCGAGCGGATGGCCTACCGGGCAATGAGTCCGTCGAACCGCGTCCGATAACCGCGGAGCTATCGAACGTCAATAATTTCAGCAATAGTTCTTCGAACAACAACTTTCTAGGGTGAAGCCATGACGATTTCCACAGCGTCGCCGGGCCTGAACGGCGCCGACTCTGCACCTGCTGCCGAACTGCTACGGGCCAAGAATCCGCGAACTGGCGAGGAAGACTACGCGGTTACCACCCCGACGCCCGGAGAGGTTGCTGAGCTTGCCGCATCGCTTCGCCACGCCCAGCACGGATGGCGCGACCTCGGACTTGACGGTCGAATCGACGTGATGCTGCGGTGGGCGGACGCCATCGAACGCGAGCACGACAATATTGCAACTGCCGAAGGAATCGATACCGGCCGACTGCGTGTCGCCGACGAGGTGCCTCACATGGTCGCTGCGGCAGTACGCGATTGGTGCGCAAAAGCACCGAACATCATCGAAACCGCCTCGCTGGAGGGGCATTCGAGTGTCATGGCCGACGTCACCTATACGACGCAGCTCGATCCGTATGCCCTTCTTGGCATCATCAGCCCGTGGAATCACCCGTTCCTGTTGTCGTCGACTGACGCCATCCCCGCACTAATCGCCGGATGTGCAGTTCTGGTCAAGCCGAGCGAAATCACCCCTCGTTTCATCGAACCTGTGATGGCATCGATCGAAAGTGTGCCTGAACTGGCAGCGGTCTTCGCGTATATACCGGGCGCCGCAGACGTCGGACGTGCGGTGATCGACAATGTCGACGCGCTGTGTTTCACCGGGAGCGTTAACACCGGCCGAGTGATCGCCGCCACCTGCGCTTCTCGGTTCATCCCGGCCTTTCTCGAACTCGGTGGTAAAGACGCCGCTATCGTCACCGGCTCAGCCGATGTGCCAACGGCTGCAGCCGCAGTCCTCAAGGGGGCGGTGCACAACACCGGTCAACTCTGCTTCTCAACCGAACGAATCTACGTCGACCGGACGATATTCGATGACTTCGTGACCGAGCTGGTAACCCAGTCCGAAGCGCTCGAGCTGACGTATCCAGATCCCGCCCACGGCCACATCGGCCCCTTCATCCTCGACGGCCAGGCGCGTATCGTCGATCATCACTTGCGGGACGCACTCGACAACGGGGCAACGGTGCTCACAGGTGGTTTGAGCGAGAAACACGGGGGCGGTCGGTATATGCGACCAACTGTCGTCGTCGATGTCGACCACACGATGAAATTGATGACGGAAGAAACGTTCGGTCCGGTCATGCCCGTCATGCCCTACGATACGATCGATGAGGCAATCGATCTCGCCAACGATTCCGAATTCGGTCTCTCCGGCGCAGTGATCTCGGGAAGCGCCGAAGAGTCTGAGGTGATTGCCCGTCGCATCGACGCGGGCGCGATCAGCCTACAAGACACCGCACTGACAATTGGGATCATGCGTGACGTCGAGAAAGTCGCATTCAAAGGCTCGGGCCTGGGAGGATCACGAATGGGACCTGCAGGCCTGCTCCGGTTCCTACGTAAGAAGGCCCTCATCCTGCGCGCCGGGCCGGTAGTGGGGATGGAATCACTGGCCGAGCACACTCGATAGCCATGTAGCTGAACTGTGGTTGCGTCACAGCGTGGTGGAACATCGGCTTGAGGTTGCCCCTTGAGGGTAGACACCGAGTTTCACGCGGTACCCGACAGCGTAGACGGCGCGATCAGCCATCACTCCGAACTTGGCTGGGCGCCCAGCCAAGTTCGGAGTGATGGCTGAGGCAGGTTGCAGTACGAGAGAGCCACTCGAACAACTCGATCCGCGCTCGGGTGGCAGGACCCCATTTGGTGAGCCACTTGATCCGTGCCCCCAATAGTGCACCAGCGTTATGAGAGCTGAGG
Organism: Rhodococcus sp. 66b; assembly: GCF_002076325.1. Taxonomy (NCBI): domain Bacteria; kingdom Bacillati; phylum Actinomycetota; class Actinomycetes; order Mycobacteriales; family Nocardiaceae; genus Rhodococcus; species Rhodococcus sp. 66b. The sequence continues at coordinate 11,704 of NZ_MUZB01000027.1, read as the reverse complement.
ATACGGTTGGATGTCTGCCCAGAGCTTCTCATACTCCATCGGGCTGAGGTTGCCGAGATAGCTGTGGCGCCGTTCGGCATTATGAAAATTGTCGATATGATCGGCCATGGCTGCCGTCAACTCCAGCGTGGTCGACCACTTCTTCGTGTTCAGCAATTCCGTCTGCAAACGTCCCCAGAATGCCTCCATGACCGCGTTATCGAAGCAATCACGGACCGTCCCGAAAGACTCGAGCAATCCCCACCTCCGCAGATTCTCACCGAACCCCCACGACGTGAACTGGGGACCATGATCGGCATGCAAGATCGTTGCCTCCCAACGGATCCGTTCCTGCGCGGCCATGTTCACCGCATTGTTGACCAGTGCCGTATCAGCAGTCGTGGAGAAAGAACGACCTACGATCATCTTGCTGAAACAGTCCAAAATTGCACAGCAGTAAACCTTTCCGTCACGAGCGGGATACTCCGTAATGTCCGTGAACCACAATTCGTTCGGGCGGCTTGCCGTGAAGCCGCGATTGACCCGGTCAGAGAGGGTTTCTACGCCCAGCAGGTTCGGTTTCCGCTTGCCCGGACGAGGTAACCCGGCGATGCCGAGTTCGGTCATGATCGCCGACACCAGCTTGTGATTGACATTCATTTCGTATGTATCGAGCAGTTCGGCTCGGATACGTCGCTTCCCGTAGGTTCCGCGTGATCGTTGGTAGATTTTTTCGATCGTGTCGGCCACGATGATGCGCCGTACTCGCTGATTGGAGACCGGTCGGCGACGGTGCGCATGAAATGTTGATCTGCTCAAACCCGTTATGCGACATGCCGATCTACCGGAATGTCCTCGCGTGATCAGTCCTTCGACGATCGCGATCTTCCTTTTGGGGGCACCACCGACTGATCGTCGAACAAGGCGCAGGCATCGCGAGTCAATGCGAGTTCAGCTTCGAGTGCAGCGATGCGGGCGCGGGCGGATGCGAGCTCGTCGGACTCGATACTCGGTACTCCGTCCCGCACCCCCGCATCGATCAGGGCTTGGTCTTTCCACCGGAACAACGTCGCCGGCGATATGCCGGTTTCCGTAGCGATATCGGCGACTGTGTCACCACTTCGCAGACGGTGCGAGATCTGTCGCCGGACTGAGTTTGGATACGACTTGGGCACTGTGACCTCCTATGGATCACTCTGCCTCATCTCTCATATAGATGGTTCACTTTGAGGGGCACGGATCATGCGGCTCACTTGATGGGGGTCATGCCACGGGACTTCGACGTCCGACTCCGGCCGTACTGTCATTCCCTCTTGAGCCTGGACGTGCAGCTCCCGAAACTCCGGTCCGGTCGTTCTTACCGTCGCTGTTCGAACGACGTCGACGGATCCGATCAAGCCTTGTATGCGGTCATCATGGAGTCCTTACGTTCCGGCGTTCCACCCGCAACGTCGACCACCTCATTGTCACGTTGGGTGTCTACTCGGGAATCTCAAAATCCAAATTCTCGCGGATCCGCGAACGCGTTGACACACAACAGCTTTCCGCACTTCCTCGACGCGACGTACTCAACGTCCAGATCAGGGCGCACGTGGTTCTCACGCCCTCGCCATCTGGGTCTCGATCGACGGTAGCCGCAAAATCTTCGGGACAGCTGGAGGTGCGCGGACTGTCCCCGGGTACATCTGGCGATCTGATGCACATGCTGGTTTGAAAGCTGCGGTATTGGAAGGATCACGTCGCAGAATCAGGCCCGCCGAACGAATCTTGTCAGAATGCCCAGAACGTGAACAGCGCTCCATGATCGGCGTGCATAATCCCGCCGGGAGGCGGTTCCGATTCTTGATCGCCATATCCAAGGCATCACTACCAGGGTCGAGTCTTGGCAGTTATCGATCGACCAGCCAAGATCTTCCAGCTGAACGCTCACCGACATCCATCCCGCACTCGAACGGGTCGTCGGACGCCACATCAGTCATCCCGTTGTTTTGTAAATCTTGATCTTCCGCGGCGGATAGAACGGAATCCGCGAGGCAGTCATTGGAAGAATCTGCGGCGCAACCACTTCGACGCTTGAAGTGTATCCTCCTTCACCTTTCGGAGATCACCGTTCACTATGCCGTGGGTTGCGAAAGACCGCACTCGCCGTTGTGAGCACACGCTCACCGACAGTCAACTCACCTGTTACGAAGGTCATCGTCCGCGTCTGTGCTGTCACTCGCGCACATCCGTCGACGGTTTCCCCCACCGTGGCGGACCCGATCATGCTGCTGGACAACTGAATAGTGATGGGGTGGCCAAGGAGCCCATCACCCAGCGACCGCTCCGCTTCCACCCCGAGTGTGAAATCGAGAAGGGTCAAAAGTAGCCCACCGTGCGTTGTTCCGTTCGGGTTGACGTGTTCTGCGCGCACTTTCAGTCTCGTATGCACCTGGTCCGCGTTCTTACTCCATTCGATCCCACCGACGTGATCGAGGAATGTTCCCTCTTGGCCGATACTGCTGAATCCGCGCATCACACCTCCTTTTCCGTGACCAGAACGATCCAACGCGCGACCAGCGCGGGGCGCGGGGAATCCTTCAGCTCCAGTTCGCACTCGAGCACGAGCCGATATCCCGACGCCGTCTCATCAAGCGATTCCAACTTCATTGCAAGCCGCACGGAGTCGTCCGGAGTTACTGGTGCAGTGAAGCGCACCCGATCGAGGCCATAGTTCGTCCACCGCTGTGCGTTACGCACTACGTAGCACTGATTGCCAAGACCGGTTACGAGACTGAGCAGGAAGAACCCGTGAGCGATGACGTCGCCGAAAGGCCCCTCCTCGGCTGCACGCGCTCGATCCACGTGAATCCAGTGCTCGTCACGTGTGATAGCGCCGAATACCTTGATGGTGTCGGCGGGCAGATTTACCCATTCGCTTCGTCCCAAAAGTGTTCCGACTCTGTCGGATAGGTCTCTTGCTGAATCAACTTCGATCATAATCTTCCTTAGTCGAATTCGTTGCGGTGGCGTACAAAGCATCGATGGTCGAATGCTCGGCCACCCGGAACACGGCGGGTTTGATCAAGCCTTTAGGTGAGAGCAACTCGGCGGATGGATCGGTGTCGAGCACTGCTCCGGCCACTATCACATTCGTCTGTCCGGAGGTAGTCGTGTTGTGTGCGTGTAGTACCTTCTGCACGTCGAGTGTTGCGCCGGCAGCGAGCCAGAACAGCGCGACAAGGTGCGCGCGGTCCGGGCCCGCGATGACGACGTCGCGGACAGATGTTCCCGCGAGGCTCAACAGTCGGCTCCTGAGGCGGTCGACATTGACCCAGGATCCGTTGGACAATTTGAAGTCGTCAGCGATGCGACCGTCGAATCGCAGCCCTAATTCGGGCATTTGATCGTCGACCAGTATGCCTGCGTCGCCCGAGCAGTAGAAGCCGTCTGCATCGAATGCCATCGCCGTGCGCTCGGGGTCTCGCCAATACCCGGGCGTGACACCGTTGCTGCTGACCCGGAGCTCGTATTTGTCCGCCACCGGGACCATACGTAGTGTCACTCCGGGGAGTGGTGGGCCGATCCAGCCCGACGCGCTATCACTCCTGTGGACAATCGTCGCGCCGGGTCCGACTTCGGTCGATCCCCATCCGGTCAGTACGGGCACGGGGCTCGATCTCACCGTTGACGAGAGGGCGCGTAAACGCTCGAATGTGCTGGCGGGCATAGCTGCACCCGCAGAGAACAGCGCGTCACATCGACCGAAGAATGCACGACGAAAATGTTCATCAGCTTCCAAAGCCGGAAGCATCGCATGAAAGCTGGCGGGGACCGCCGCGTAAAACGTCGGCTGAAGCGCGGTGATGGATGCAATGGAACGCCCAAGTTCCGAAGGCCGTCCGTGTGCGTCGTCGATATGCAGAGTGCCGCCGCCGAGTAGAACCATGTTGAGATTGGCGTTTCCGCCGAAGGCGTGATTCCACGGAAGCCAGTCGACGAGAACGGGCGGGTGATCGGTTACGAACGTCCAGACGTCTGCTGTGGCTCGGACGTTGCTCACCAACATGCGATGGGTGTAGACGACGGCCTTGGGTATTCCAGTGGACCCGGATGTCAGCAGTAGTTTGGCCACATCGTCGCCGGAGCAGGCTTGTAAGAGCGCGATTGCATCGCTCTCGACCGTATCGGTGGGCTCCTGGTGGATTCGATCGATCACCTCGTATCCCGTTGGAACGCGGTCACGTTGCGCGCCGTCGGGTACAAGCACCAACGATGGATCGACGGAATCGAATACCGCGGCGATCCTGGTGGGGTCGGCCTCGACCCCCAGATACTGGGTCGCGACGGGCACCCAGATCGCCCCCGCAAGCATCGCCGCGTGTCCGGCCACGAATGAGTCGATGCTGTTGGAGGCAATAACGACGACGCGGTCACCTCGGGACACGCCATGCCCCCGCAGTGCATGGGCGGCGCCGACCACCGCAGACCATACGGACGCGTAATCGCATGTCACCCGATGTCCGTCACGGACCTCAGAGAGGACGATCGCTGTAGGGGTGAGGTTTGCCCAATGCCGCAGCCAGTGCAAGGTAGTGACCGGCGCGAGTGACGGAACTGCTCGGGAACGAATTTCGGTCACGCCGCCACCGAGTTGAACAATCTCGACGTCTGCAGCAGCGAATGTGGAATTCTTCTCCTGCATGAATGCGCTCACTTCGCGGGCTCGGGTGCTGGATGCTCGGCTGTGAGGTCGGCGGGCGCTTCGATGGTGTTCTCCTTCGACAGCACCAGCGCCAGCGTACTGAGTACCGAGATACTGACCACGAACCAGACGATCGGGGTGATGTCAGACTCGTCGGCAGCGATCAGCGCGGTGAAGATCAGGGGGCCGAATCCGCCGCCGATCGTCGCGGCGATCTGGTAGCCCAGAGACAATCCCGTGAACCTGGACCCCGTTTGGAAGCGTTCACCCATGAAGGCTGCGAGTGGTCCGAACGTCGCACCGATTCCCAGACCGTTGATGAGCGAAAAGGCAAGTAGGGCACCCCATGTCGTACCGGTTTGAAGTAGCAGGAAGAACGGATACACGGACGCGGCACCCGCGAGGATTCCTCCGATCATCACTGGTCGACGTCCGATACGGTCGGACAGTGCGGCGAAGTATAGTTCCGCGCCGATGCAGACGAGTGAACCGGCCGAGGAGATGAACAGAACACTCGATGTCGACAGTCCGTGCGTAGCACCGTAGGTGATACCGAAGGCGCCCGAGAGCGTGAAGGAGAGGAACGGTGCAAGGAGGGCGATGAACGACAGAACGAGTGCACGCGGGTGGCGAAGGACCTCTACGATCGGCGCTTTCGTCTTCTCCGCGGCCGCGGCCTGACGTTTCTTCTCCTGGAGGAAGAGCGGAGATTCCGAGACTCGCAGGCGGATCCAGATACCGAAGATGACCAGTACGCCGCTCAGAGCGAACGGCACACGCCAACCCCAACTCATGAATTGCTCGTCCGGCATCAGGGCGAACAGTGCGAGCACGACACCGGCGAGCATCGCCCCACTCGGCTGGCCAGCGGTTGCGAAGACAGCCGCGAATCCCCGTCGTGCCGGATGCGCGTGCTCGAACGCCATCAGCGCGGCGCCGCCCCACTCGCCTCCGACCGACAACCCCTGAACGATGCGCAGCAGGATGAGCAGTATCGGTGCCGCGACTCCGATTTGGTCCCGGGTGGGCAAGACGGCCATCAGCGCAGTGGCAGCGCCCATCATGCTCATGGTCAGCACCAGCACGGACTTTCGGCCTATCCGGTCGCCGAAGTACCCGAAGATCACCGCCCCCACTGGCCGGACCACGAAACCAACTGCGAGCGTCGCGAACGCCGCGAGAGTCGCGGCTGCCGGTGATAGGTCGCTGAAGAACAACTTGTTGAAGATCAGCCCGGATGCTGCGGCGTACAGAACGAAGTCGTAGTACTCGATCATGCTGCCGATGTAGCTCGACGCCAGTACGCGTTTCAGTTCGCTGCCGTCTTTGCCTGCATACATCGGGTTCTTCTGTTTACGGTCGATGTTCATTGTGTGCCTTCGATCTACACGAGTGAGGTTGGGGGTCCAAGCGTTCGGCGGATTCAGACCTCTGCGGTCGCCGCTGCCTCCAAGCGTTTCGTACCGAGCAATCGGCCGAAGATAAAATCCTGCTTTACCAGTGAAGGGCCGCTATAGGCGATGTACAGGTCGGGACGCACGATAACGACGGGCTGGTCGATGACACCCGCCGCTTCATCCGCAGTCAGCCGAACAACGGTGACATCGACGCCAGCGCTCGACGTGGACGCCACCAAATCTTCGACCTCGAGCGCTCCCACGACTATCACGGTCCAGTCTCGACCTAGCGCGTCGAAGAGCGATGAGCCGTCCGTGCGCCACAGATGAGGCAGGCGCGATCCGGCACGCACCGACGGGACGTACGTATCGATCGCTTCGATGACCGTCGATTCGACGACGTCCGGTGAGAGGGTGCCCGGCGAATTTTCATAGCGCGATCCGAACTGGACACCCTGGCTGTGCCACTGTTTGCGGTCGATCGCCTGGATCAGGCGGCCCGCCTCGAGCCGCAGATCGGCTCCGCGAGGGCTGTCCTCGTGCAAAGCAGGATCACGACCAATTGCAGTCATGTCCCTGTCGATCTTCAGCGCTGCACGCGACGTCGCCTCCCCCACCGAGCGCCGCTCGACTTCATAATCGTCCAGCAGCAGTTCGCTTCCCGTGCCGCCGACGATAGCCGCAAGTCTCCACCCCAGCCCGACTGCGTCGGCGATCCCCGTATTCATACCGAAACCGCCGAGCGGGAGCCACAGGTGAGCCGCGTCGCCGGCGAGGATGATCCGACCATCCCTGAACTTGTCGGCGACGAGTCGCCGAGGGGTCCAGCGGATCACCTGAATCTTCTCGTGCGGAATTTGTCGCCCGATTGCGGCGTCGAGGACACGGTCCGGGTCGAGGTCTTCTGGATCCATGCCTTCGGGGACTCTGGCGTGGCACAGGAACAGACTGCTTCCATCGAGCTGCAGGAACGAACCACGCAATTCGGGTCCGTACCACCAGTACATCCACCCAGGCTTATCGCCGAGCAGTGAGACAAGCTCATCGGAACGGAAGTAGATCGAGAGGCGACGCTCCGCAGCCTCGGCGTCGCCTTCGAGTCGGGCGCCGATGGCACGGCGAACGACACTGGCACCTCCGTCGCATCCGGCCACGTAACGAGCGCTAACAGTCCGAGTCGCACCGGTCGAGGACTCGCGGATCACAACGGCGACACCGCCATCGTCCTGCTGCACAGTTTCCGACTCCCACCCCCGCAATACTGCAACGCTGGGAAATTCCTCGAGCCGCTCCGCCAGTATGGGTTCGAGGAAGATCTGCGAAACGCGATGCTGGGGTTCAGGTGTCGGCCACTCGTCGAACTCGCTGGCGGTTCCGTCGAGAATCGCTCCGCTGGAGGAGAATTCGAAACGCGTGAGCTCGTATGAGTCAAGACTCGTGACATAGACGACATCCGTCGCATGGTCGAGTGGCAATCCGGCCCGACGGATACGGTCGGCTGTTCCCTGCCGACGGAAGTACTCCATCGACCGCGCATTCGTAGTATTGCAACGAGGGTTGGTCGTGGTCTCGGTCGCCTTCTCGATCACAAGCGTTTCGATGCCACGCATGCCAAGCTCGGTGGCGAGCGTCATTCCGACCGGGCCGGCGCCTACGACGATGACATCCCACACATTCTCCTCGGATATCGCGTCCGAGGACAATCGAGCGGATGAATTCAGAGTCTGGGTTTTGAACACGGAATGACGGTATGACGCGTGTGGTCGATAGCACTATGCCAAAGTTTCATCAGCACTCATAGCTAAATTCATACGAGTCAGTGTCTGAGGGAACAGTCGAACGAAGTTGCGCCACATAATGTTTTCCAGGTCGTCCTGAGGCATGTCGGATGCCAGCAATTCGTGCAGGACCGACGGCGTGTTGTACAGCACGGGTCGAGCGTAGGAATCGGTCCCGAACAACAAGCGCTCGGACCCGAATGTCTCCACGAATACGTCGAGCGGCCGCATGAGCGGGAAGCAGATGGCAGTGTCGAACAGAACATTCGGGCAGCGTTCGGCGATATCCATCAGGTACCGCGCCTGGGTGGATCCCGAAAACCCGTCCAAGGCAACGATCGTCGCCTCCGGGTGCCCCCTCGCGAGATCGAGAAGGGACCAGGGCGCTTCCATGTTCGACTCCGCAAACAGGTGGACGAAGCACGGCAGACCACGTTCGACAGCCAGGTCCACGAAGGCGTGCATTCGTGGATCCGATAGGAACACCCCTTGATACCGGGTGTGCCACGCCAAGCCGTCGATGCCCAACTCGTCGACCAGCCGGCCCACCTCCTCGCGACATGCTTCGAACGTGTGGAGGGGTTCGAGGGTACCCAGCGCAACGGGGAAGCGTGTGGGCTTGCTGTCCCGATATGCGGCAATAGCATCGTTGACTCCTCTCGTGCTCGCGATGCCCTCGGTGCGGTCGTACTGAAAACCTGGAATGACGCACGCCGCAGTGAAACCGAAAGAGTCCAGCATCTCCTCGTGCATCTCGACGGGTCGGATGCGGGCGCCGTCTCCACCGACCTCTTCGTTCGCCAATCCGAGAGACAATTCTCCGACATGGTGGTGCGTGTCGATTACATAGTCGGTCGATCTGATTTCGCGCATGTTCTTCCCTTGCAGTCACAGGTAGGACAGCGTCAACGCTAGGGCGCCTGGAGCCGGCACACTATTAGCTTTCCCGCTCGGGATTCATAGCCGTAGTGGTGGCGGAAAACGTGTCGTTTACCGTCCGCCGCACCTGATCAAGCATCCGGCTTTGAAGCGGAGTCAGGCGAGTGTCCGTGCGGCGCACGACGAAAAGTCGGTCCCGCAAGGGCGTTGCGTCGACGGTGATCTCACGCAATAGGCCCGATTCGATATCCGCCTTCACCGACTGCCTCCACAGCATCGCCACGCCCAGATCTGCCTTCACTGCTTGCTTGATGGACTCTGCACTGCCCAGTTCGATCTCCACCCGTCGATCGTTGACGCCGATCGAGGCGAGCGCGTTATCCTGACTGCGGCGAATTGCCATTCCGCCGGGTGGACATACGAAGCCCAATTTCGCGAGTCGATCCGGCGTGACCGAGTCTGGGATGTCGTTGTTGTGTGCCGACGCGATTATCGCCCATGCGGGCCGGGCAACCAATTCCGAATCGAACGAACGTGAGTCGAGTACTGCGTCAGTTGCCACCACCGCGAAATCGTGTCGGCCGAGTCGTGCTTGCTCCAGCGCTGTCTCCACTGTAGAGATCTCGAGTCGAACCGATGCACCTGGATTGTCGCGCTTGAACGCGATCACCGCGGCCGTCATCAGCGTGTTACCTACGGTAATGCTTGCGCCGATCGAGACGAAGCCGGACGAACCATCCGTCAATTCGGCCAAGTCCTTCTCCAGTTCCCTACGGCCTTTCAAAACTTCGGTCGCCCAGATCAGTGTCCGTGTGCCTGCCTCCGTAAGTGCGATACCGCGGCCCTCCGGATGGAAGAGCTTCGCACCGACCCGTTCCTGCAGCGAACGCAGATGGGCACTCACCACAGGCTGCGAAACGTAAAGCTCCTCGGCAGCACGACGCACACCCCCCAGCTCCGCGACCTTGCAGAATACCTCCAGCTTCTGCAACGAAATTCTGAAGTCCGCAGCCATCAACGCCTCCTGGCTTCCCTTGCCCATCACTCATAGCCAAATAACCATGATTTGTGAGACACAAATGTCATAGAGCAATCGAATCTACAGTCGGCATGTGATGTACACAACAGATCTCGCGACCCGTTTGTGTTCGTACATCATTTGCAGGCTGCACAGAATAGAGACTTCGATGCCCGATCGGCCCTGCAGAATTCCGAGGGTCAACCGATTGCTGAGGTGACCACGGTGCTCTCACCTCACCTCACCTCACCTCGCGGCGCCGCACCGGGTCGGGGCGTTGTTGTCGTATCACCCGCATCACAAATGCTCTAGGGCTCGGTTGCGCGCCGTTGACCGCGATGTACACCGACGACCCGAAGCTGGCGATCCGCGAAGCCCCTGGCCTCACCGTCGCCATCGCGAAGGGACCATCCCCGACCATATCGGCCCGACGCTCGGCCCGGCGCTCGTCTACGGCGCAGCAAAGCTCGGCGGACAGATCACCCTCGACTCCATCCGCGCCGCGCAACGATTCGACGCGCTCGGACTCGGACGAGCCCGGTCGGGATGGCCGGCTACTCCGGCGGCGGAATGGCGACTGCGATAGCCGCGGCGATCGCCTCGACCTATGCTCCGGAACTCAAGCTCGCCGGCAGCGCCTACGGCGGCGCTCCGATGAACATCGACAAGATGGCCAAGGCCCTGGGCCAGCAGAAACACTCGGCATTCGGGCTGCTTATGGCCGCCGCACTCGGCCTCGAACGTGAATACCCGGACCACTGCCGCCGACGAAGCCGCCGAACGGTTGCAACACCATCCTCGGGTGGCCGCGACCAGGGTCTCTCGGCGAAGACGTGGACCCACTCGCTCCAGACGCGCTGCAACAACCAATCCCATCGACAGCCACCAAGCGAGATTTCGACAGCAGGTTAGTTGACCAACAAACCATCGGGTCCGTTCAAGTTCGGCCGCAAAGGATTGCACAGTGCAGAGAAACTAAGCGGGCCCAGGCATGAGGTTTTCCGGGCAGGGTTGCGTCCAGCCGCAGACCGCCGGCAAGTACGCGAAGCGGAAGCCGATCGGGACGCTGTGCATTCTTCGCCAACGGAAGGGCGCGGTTCATGTCTTGTAGATGGTCTGCTCGGTGACATCGAGACCTGCGGCGACCTCGGCGACCGTGCGGCCTGACTTCAACAAATCGAGGACTTTCCGGCGAAACTCAGGCGGATAACGACGGGGCATCGTGAACCTCTCTCGGGTGCATCAATACCTGAAGTAAAACAAACGAACTCCGGAAAACTCGGGATACATCAGATCTTGCAACTCCAGTAGAGCGGTGAATAGCTCTATTAGAACGTGTTTGAGAACCGGTCACGTTCGGGCGAGTCGGCGGGTCCTGAGGACGATCATGGCGATGCGGACCATCGCTTCGTGGTGATCGGGTCTGGTTTCGTAGTCGCGGACGCAGCGACGGTGCTTGCTGATCCACGCGAAGGTCCGCTCGACCACCCAGACGTGCGCGCGGACATGAAATCCGGTACTGCCTGGTTTGCGTTTGATGATCTGAATGCGCAGGCGAGAACATGTTCAGCCCAGAGGAGTAGCGACCTGGGTAACCGCCGTCGGCCCAGACCAGCCGTATGGTGGAGAACGCGACACGTAGTGCGGCGAGTAGCCGGTGCGCGGCGTCGCGGTCCTGGATGTACGCGGCGGTGACCACGACGGCGAGCAGCAGGCCGTTGACATCCACGGCGATGTGTCGTTTGCGGCCGTTTGTTCTTTTCGCGCCGTCCCACCCGCGACTGGATCGGGGCACAGTGTCGGCTGCGGGCACGGTCTGCGAGTCGATGACCGCAGCGGTCGGGCACCGGTCCCGCCCTTCTCGCGTGCGTGTCCGGTCTCGCAGCGTGTCATGGATGCGTTGCCACGCACCTCCGCGCACCCAGCGAGCGAAGACCGCGTATACAGTCATCGGCGGCGGGTACTCCGC
>NZ_MUZB01000026.1:0-35873 GCF_002076325.1 Rhodococcus sp. 66b | reverse complement strand
GAGTTCTTCGATGATGCTTTCACGCAGTGTGGCCATGAATGGACTCTAGCGATGTGAGCAGGCGCGTGCAGTGCCACTACGGGCCGGGGCCCGTTGAGAATCGCAATGGCGCAATTGCCGACTTTTCCGGCAGCAGCGACTGCGCGTGTCGTTGGCGTTCCGAGGGGAGCGCGTGGAGCGCCACAACCGGGATCTGCAGTATCTGTGCGTGAGTCAGTAGGCGGCGTCGCGATCGGTGACCGCTGAGGACTTGAGCGTCTAAGTTGCAGAATTCTCCGCGGGCAGAGGGCCGTGTTCCTTACGGTGAGGGCATTCGCGTGCGGCGCTTTTCACGGGTCGTCCTCCACTTTGCCTCCCTCCCTTCAATTTCCAAATCGCTGCTCGACGAGATGGTGGGATCCGCACCACACGGCGTGCGGGAGGTGCAAGTCCCGTCGCTCTTCTGGCCCGCCAAGTTGTGTAAGGGCTAGGTCGGCACTGCCAATTGCCGAAGCCACCCCGAGCGCCAGCGCTGCAGCGAATCGGCACAGGGTTGCGAAAAGCCAACCGTCGTCGGCATACCTTTGGACGCTCATTTCTCGGCTACTGCCAAAGTTGGCGTTCGTTGCTGCCGCGGGTGCTTCGCTGTCCGAACCGAAATAGTCGTCGGAGACCGAAAGTTGCGCATCGCGAATCTGTGGCAGTCCATTCCGAAACGATGCGCTCTCTCGCATGCTTTCAGGAACATTCGGGTAGAAAAACTGTCGGGATCGAACCCCTTGAACTGGAACCCCTGAACTCAGGAGTCGACGATGATCGTTAGATTGCCAGGTGCGCACCGACCGCAGGATGATACGTCGCTGTTTACCGAGGCATTGAGGCGTCAGCAGGTGATGGGCTCCACTCGAGTTCTCGACCTCTGCGCCGGAACCGGTGCGTTGTCGATAGCCGCCGCGAAGGCTGGAGTTGGTCGCGTTCTCGCGGTAGACATTTCGCGCCGGTCAATTGTGAACGTCATGCTCAACCGACTTCCCAACAAAGCACGTGTCGAGGCACGTCGTGGAGACCTCACCGCGGTGCTGACTGAGAAATGTTCGACCTCGTGGTTTCAACCCGTCGTACGTCCCGTCGGAAATCGACGAATTGCTGGCTTCAGAGCCCAAGAGAGTCTGGTACGCCGGCGCCGGCGGTCGGGTTCCACTCGATCCGATCTTCGCATCGGCCCAACTTCCTCGTCCCAGGAGGGTCTCTCCTGTTGTTGCAGTCCGCGATGTGCGACATCGGAAAGACCGGAGTCATGCTCGAGGAACGGAGGATGATTACAGAAGTCGTGGCGGGCAGATCAATCCCGCGCGGACCGGTCCTGCGCTCGCGCCGCGCGAGCGCTGACCCGTTGACCAGCTCGAACATCAAGCGCCACAATACGAGTGCTCGACATCTATTGGAGAGGACTGGACATGAGTAACGACCCCCGGCCCGATTTACCGACCGAAACCGACCTCGACGAACTATGCAACCGCCTGGCAAGTGTCGCAGTGGCCCGAGGTTTGTTGGTGTCAACGGCAGAGTCCCTGACGGCGGGCAATATTGCCGCACACCTCGGTAAGGCGCCGGATGCCGGTTCTTGGTTCAGCGGTGGGATCGTCGCGTACAACCGGGAGGTGAAACGGTCGGTCCTCCATGTTCCGAACGGCCCTGTCGTGAGCGAAGAATCAGCGCGAGCCATGGCGCACAGCACAGCCGCTCTGTTGGGAACCACACTGACGCTCGCCGTCACCGGGGAAGCTGGGCCGCAGACCCAAGAAGACGTGACCCCGGGGACCGTCTGGTTCGGGGTCGTCGACCACGGAAGTGTCCACGCCGAAAAGCAAGTGTTCTCAGGCGAACCGGAAGACATCCTAGCCGCCACGATAGAGCACGGAATCAAGCTTCTGGTGCGGTACGCCTCCACGGACGCCGCGTCGATCTCCCGTGGAGTCCCGTCATGAGCCAGCGGACGTCGACTGTGGAGGATCGTCGTCTCTGACAGGCCTTGGGCGATGTCGACGAGGGACCTCGATCAACCGAGCTCTGGCCCCGTATCTCAGAGTCGCATCCGAGATATTCGACGCAACCGAGGAATTCGTGGTCAGCAAGAGTCGCCAGGTTTCTCGTCATGTGCAGCCTGGCGACATTTGTGAACCGTGACCGGTCCCGAGCCCCACGGCGGCGAATTCTTAGCTGATGCAATCGCGCGTGGCGCCGTAGTTGCGATAAGCGATCGCCCAACCGAGAGTGGAACGCTGGGCGTTGACAATGCCCGAAAAGCGTTAGGGCCATCGGCTTCTTCGATGCAGGGCCAGCCCTTCTCGATGTTGGACCCGGAGCGATGGCCTTGTGTCATCTTGACGAGTGCCCCGGTCACTCGCGCTGCGGGGGGCACGGCCGACGTCCGCGCCGAGAGGGGCAGCGCGGCCTTATTGCCTGTCCGCGACTGCTTCTGTGGCAAGTGACCGCGGTATTCACGGAAAGCTCGGCCGCGGAACTCGGCAAGGTGGTGAAGCGTCGGCGTGATCGCCCAACGGGTTCGACGCATCCGGAAACAGAGCCGATCGCTCATCCAGGTCGCCGTCGACCCGACCGGGTCTTTCCTCCTCGCCGGAGTGTAACGGTCAGGCGGAGCCAACTCTACGGCTTTGTGGTCCTTCCATGCCTGTGACGCGTGATCTGGCGATGATCGCTACGTAAAAGCGAACGTTGCCATGGGAAGTCCAGACACATCACCACAACGATGCCGATACTCAGCACTACAAGCAACAGAACAATGTTGAACATCGTATCTCCACCCCTTCGATCCAGAACTGACAGTCAAGCCGCGGCTACTGCCCGAAGATGGGTAGCAACCGACTCGCTCCTTTTCGATGTCGTCGAGAGGTTGGGACGCGGCAGCTCTCCGATATCCGGCGGCACACGGTGGTTCCGGATGGTTGAAATTCCGACAATTTCGCGCCACCACCTCTCCCGTTCTTCGGATTCCGTCCACACCACAACATCCATCGCAATCTCCTCCATCACTCCCCGCTTGTTACCCAGATCACATACTCGGGAAACGGGCCGCGCCTGATACACGCGAAGGTCGTTCCGACAACGCTCATGTCTCGTGCGTGAGAGAGCGAACTGAGCGAGAACGCCGAGCGGGGTCGGCCGCTTGAGGTCCCGGAGTTCGGTGAAAAGACCTGATCAACGATCAGTTCACTGCTCGACGGCGCCGGGGAGGGCTTAAGTGGCAGGACACGGCGGTGCAACCAGCGGATTCAGGACGAACAACGCCTGGGACGCGCGCCCGCCGGTCGCACTACGTGCATTGCTGTGGGCACAAAGCATGAGCGTTGGTCCGATGCCGTCTGCACACACCAGCGGTTTGGCCTCACCAAGTTTCTCCATGCAAAAGGCCGCTACAACTGGGCTACTTGGTATTTGCACGAGTGCACGACGGCATGTGTCTGTCAGCTTGCGTGGTCAGAACGTAGCTACCCGGATACGACCAGGTCCTCCGCGGTGCACGACCGCACAAACTTTTCGATGCCGCGATGGGGGCATCGTGCCTCGTGTTCCGAATCGTGATGATCGCCCCGACGATAGGCACTGGCGGCGCAAACCCGTGCCTGCAAGACTGCAGCTCCTATTGCATTGCGTCCGAGTCCTTCGGACGATGAGAACATATTGTCTGCGCTGGATCACCGAGCCTTCTGGCAAGCCAGGGGCGCCCTCTGGGTCGCTACATGGCGGGCAGCAAATTCAGCGATATCGCCGAACCAGACGGTCTGTGTCCGATCCCAGCGTGCCAGCCCAGTAGGCCGAGAGTCGAGATCGCAGGACTCGTTTGTGGATGATGAGTACTCCTTCCGTTCAGGAAGCGCTCTCGTGGTCTTCCAGTCCGACAGCGAGTCGCAGTTCGCGCAGATCTTTATCCAGTTCGGGGTGCTGCTGGGCGAGTTGTTTCATCAGATCGGCCAGGCCGTCGGCAATGGCGTTCAACTTGTGCTGTACGGCGTCGTCGGATCGCTTCTGTGTGTTCTGCAACAACGCCACCAAGAGGAACGTGACGATAGTGGTGACGGTGTTGATAATCAGTTGCCAGGTGTCGATGGTGCCGAGAAGGAAGAACGACGGCGCCCAGAGCACCACTATCACCACGCACACTACGAAGAACCATGCCTGCGAGGTGCGTGCACTGACGTAGGTCGCGAACCTATCGAAGACGGAGATGTTCGTCGAAACTTCGGATGGGAGAACTGCAGGGGGCTTCATCGTTAGAACCTCATTCGAATCCGAAACATTGTGCCGATCGTTGCCGCAAACGTCGACAGTGCTCGCTAGTTGTGCTTGGTGCGGCGGGAACGCTGCTTGCGGCGGCGAAGGACAAGTACGAACACCACTAAGAGACCGAACGCCGCCGCGACGGCTGCAGGCCGCTGCCCTACCCGTTCCACGTCACGCGACACCTCACCCTTGACGCGGGCCGGTACGTTCGCCTTTTCGGCGAGTGCGCCTACGGTTGCGGCTAGAGCCTCACGTTGGGCTCGAACATTCTCGTCGGGTCCGTCTGCGGTAGTGCTCATTTCACGCCCTTCTTGGCAGTAGCGATGTCAGCTTTGACGCTTTCGACGGTCTCTTCCGGAAGCGGTGGCGCCGCGGACTTCGCTCGTTTGGCTCCCACGAGTGCGGTTATTGCTCCGATGGCGATCACGATTGCCGCGATGATCAGAGCTGCAAGCCAAGGTTCGAGGGTTGTGGCCAATCCGAGTACTGCTGCCGCCAGAAGTACCGCGAAGCCGTACAGCAGCAGCAGTGCGCCGGCGCCGGAGATACCGACCCCTACACCGAACCGGGTGCTCTTCGTCTTGACTTCGGCTACTGCGTGCGACATTTCGGCCCGTACGAGGTCGGACACCTGCTCGGTGAGGCGCTCGACGAGTTGTACGGTCGACAGTGCGTGCGGGTCTACGCCCTCTGTGTCGACAGTTTTCGGCGGCGCGGTGCTCGGAACGGTTGCCCGGCTATCGGATCGCTCGGTCATGGTCGACGTCCCTTCGTTGTCTTCGCCGCCGTGCGTTTCGCGAAGTTCGCGACCGGCGGCGATATCGTGTGCGTGCAGACGAGCGTTCTTTTCCGAAACGCTGGTGTCCCGAGGAGGCAGTCGCAGGAATTCTTCGGCTTCGATTCCGGCCTGTAACTGCCGGCCGCGTTCGAGTTCCGCGTCAACTTCTGCTCCGAACAACAACGCAAGATTGGTGATCCACAACCAGAGGAGGAAGATGACCGCCCCGGCCAACGATCCGTACGTCTTGTTGTAACTACCGAAATGACTTACATAGAAAGCGAATCCGACTGAAGCCACGATCCACACTGCAATAGCGAGTGCTGCTCCGACGCTGATCCAACGAAATTTCGGCTGTTGCACATTGGGAGTCACGTAATACAGCACCGCCACCGCCAACGCGACACAGATCAGAATGAAGGGCCACTTCGCAATATTCCACGTCGTCACCGCGCCGTCTCCGATGCCGAGCTCATCACCTAGCGCCTTGGCGACAGGTCCGCTGACGACCAGCATCAAGATCACCGCGGCAACCAACAGAAGTCCTGCGAGGGTGACGACCAGTTGCAGAGGACGAAGTTTCCAGACCGGCCTGCCTTCCTCCACCTCGTACATACGATTCATCGCTCGCCCGAATGCGCCGACATAGCCGGAGGCCGACCACAACGCACCCGCGAGACCGATGATCAATGCGAAACCGGCGGTAGGGGCCGCCACCAGTTGTTCGACGGTGCCACGCATCGTGTCCACGGCCGAGTCCGGTCCGACAGCGGCCACCAGTTCCATCACCGTGTCCACACTGGCACGTCCCTGGCCGACAACTCCCAGCAGGGACACCAGCGCCAGAAGCGCCGGGAACAGTGACAGCACAGCGTAGTACGTCAAAGCCGCCGCCAGATCGGTGCACTGATCGCGAGTGAACTCTCGGGCAGAACGTCGTGCTACGAACTTCCACGACTGCGCCGTCAGGTCGGTCGGATCGGAAGGCTTACGCGCGTCGTCCGCATCAACCGTGTGTGTCACCATGCCCGAGTTGCTACCCAGTGAGCCGGGTGTCGAAACTCGGTCGAGACTCCCCTAGCTTCCGTACTCCTCTCGATCGAGGACAGCGAGCGCCGCAAGTAACCCACGGCTGGAGAGAACTATCGAAGGTGCGACGGACGTTGTGAGTGTTCCCTGCTGCACGAGCTTTTCGAGTGCGGTCAATCTTTCACGGGCAAGGGGCAAGGTCGTGACGGAACGATGGTCGGTAGGGTCGTGCACCGGACCTCTTCCCGCATCGGCAAAGGCTATGGCCATCGCTTCGAGCAACTCCGAGACGGCACTTTGCAAACCCCCGTTCTCGTTGAAATCGCTGTCCTCGACGGCAAGGATCAGGCCCATGAGATGTAGCGCTGCTCGATCGAGTGCTTCGGCGGCCGGGCGAAACACCTCGGATCCTCCTATACGCAACCACCCACGTTTGCGAAAGTTTCCGACCAGGCTGGCTTCACCGTCCATCACCGCGGTCTCCGCGGCAACGGATTTGTTCACCGACAGAGCGCGTTGACGCCATGAATCCTGTGTTCCAGCAACGGCTTTCACGTCCGCGGCCATCTGTCGGAGAATGTCCGCGACCTCATGCGTACGTGCTACCAAGAGGTCTCTGGCGTCGGAGAGATAGTCCGGCGGCACCAACACGGCATTGACCGCGATGCCCACGAATACTCCGAGCACTACGTCACCAATGCGGTGCATCACCAAGTACGGGTTGGTTGCTGTTCCGTACAGAAGGACCAATACGGCGGTGACGGCGACCCAAATCCCGTCAGGCGACAACCGCGGAATGCGGCCGACGAGTATTCCTGCACCCGTTGCGATGGCCAATGCAGCGACGGTCGGAAGGGTCACCGCCGCGACGGCGGCGACAACAACTCCGAGGACGACCACACTGACCTGGCGGGCGGCCACCCGCATCGAGTTCCGCACGGTGTTCCCGATGATGAAGAGTGCAGCGTACGGAGCGAGAAATGCTTCAGGGCTGTGAAAGACGCTGTTCGCGATCACCCACGCGATGACAACGGCGACTGCGCCTTTCAGAGCTGTGATCAAGCCTATGCTTTCACATCGCTGAATGAGGGGATGCTCGAGAATTGCTTGCTCCTTAACCTTCTACGGTCGTCCGAAGACTCATCTGAACAGGACCTTGTCCGCTGTTACCGGCAAGTCGCGTACCCGCACACCGGTAGCATCGTAGATAGCATTGACAACAGCGGCTGCTGCCCCGACGATCCCGATCTCGCCGGCGCCCCGCGATCCCATCGGGTTGACGTGTGCGTCAGTCTCGTCGAGCCAGAAGGCTTCGATGTCTTGCACATCCGCGTTTGTGCTGATGTGGTAGTTCGCCAAGTCGTGAGTCATCACGTGGCCGAACCTGTTGTCCCGGAAGCTTTCCTCGTGCAACGCCATCGACAATCCCATCGTCATTCCTCCGATGAGCTGTGAGCGAAGCGTTTTTGCATTGATTGCGCGTCCGATCGAGAATGCACCGAGCATCCGGGGGATCCTGATCTCGCCGGTCTCGCGATGTACGCGCGCTTCCACGAAATGAGCACCGAATGAATGCATGGAGTAAACGTCCTCATCCGGATTCTCCGGCGTCTCAGTTGTCGTCTCCACGCCGGCAAGGGGAGTGGCGCTGTGTTCCGCGCGGAACTGACGGGCAGCCGCGACGATAGTAGAGCCCCACGACGAGATACCGGCGGAGCCACCGGCAACTGTGGCGAAAGGGAATGTGGTGTCGCCGATTTGGAGCCGAACTTCCTCTATGTGGCATTCGAGAGCATCGGCGGCGATCTGAGTCAGAGCGGTCCAGGTTCCCGTGCCAATGTCGGCCGCCCCGATCTGAACAGTGTAAATTCGATCGGCTCCGAAGACGATGCGCGCTTTCGAACCGGGGTTCGTCATTGCCGGATAGGTTGCCGCTGCCATGCCGGTACCCACCATCCAGTTGCCGTCCGGACTGAGACCACCACGCACCGGACGTCGTCCATCACGCCGACTCCGATCTTTCCACCCGAATCTCTCCGCGCCTGCGTACATGCAGTCGATCAAATTCCGCCCTGACCAAGGTTTTCCGCTCTCCGGATCCACTTCGGGTTCGTTCCGAACACGAAGTTCGATCGGGTCGAGGCCACAAGCTACGGCAAGCTCGTCCATCGCTACCTCGACCGCATACATACCCGGAGTCTCGCCCGGGGCACGCATCCAGAACGGGACTGCAACATCGAGGGCTGCAACCCGGTGAGAGGTAGAGCGATTAGGCGTGGCGTACATGATCCGGGTGGCAACAGCAGTCTGTTCCGCGTATTCCTTGATCTTCGACGTTTGCTCGATTACGTCGTGGGACATCGCCGTCAGAAGACCGTGGGAGTTCGCACCGAGGCGCAGGTGCTGAATGGTGGATGTGCGGTATCCGACGATCGCGAACATCTGCTGCCGCGTGAGCGCGAACTTGACAGGTCGCCCCGCCGTCCTGCGGGCAGCAAGAATCGCTAATACGTTGTGCGCGTGAGGTGATCCCTTCGAACCGAACCCTCCGCCGACATGTGGCGCCACGACTCGCATCTGCTCGAGTTCGAGCCCGAACATGGGCGCCAGGGTCTCGCGAACGACATGAACGCCCTGAGTAGAGTCGTACAGGGTGACGCACGCCCGCCCACCCTTGGCGTCGTCCTCCCAGATTGCAATGCAGGCGTGCGGTTCCATCGGATTGTTGTGTTCGAGTGGAGTGGTGTAGGTCTGATCTAACGTCACATCCGCAGCCACGAATGCCGACTCGACATCGCCGTCGGTCGTGTCGGTCGCGAATCCGTTGACGTCCTCCGGGGCGTAGAGGTCGTCGCGATCGGCTCGTAGCTCACAATCATGAGGGAGTTCGTCGTACTCGACTTGTACCAACCCGGCTGCATGACGGGCTGTCTCGGGTGTTTCGGCAATCACAGCACCGATGAATTGTCCGCGAAAGTGGACGGCTGGGTCCTGGAGTACGGACAGCTCTCGGTCTTCGGTATCCGCCAAGCGTGGGGCATCGAAAACGGTGATCACGGCGACGACACCCTGAAGTGCCTCTGCCAGTTCCGTTTTCATGCTGACAACGCGGCCACGCGCAACCGTCGCCTGGACGGCGTGCAGGTAGGTGGGATTCTCCACGGGATGTTCGAACGCGTAGAGCGCCGTCCCCGTGACCTTCGCGGACCCGTCGAGACGCTCCATCGGATTTCCCAGGTAGCCCGGTTCGATCATCCTCATCACGTCGGCCCTCCGGTGGTGAGTGACCTCAGCACCGAAACCATGACGCCGCGTGTCAGGGGAATCTTGAAAGCATTGCCCGACTGTGGGTTCGCGTTCGCCAACTCGGCATCTGCGGCTTGCACGAACACTTCCTCGGTAGGCGGGGATCCCAGCAAGACCTCTTCCGCCTTGTACGCGCGCCAGGGGCGGTGCGCCACGCCTCCGATGGCGATTCGGGCGCCCGCGACAATACCGTTTTCGAGTTCGATCTCAGCGGCAACCGAAACCAGAGCGAAAGCGAAGGAGGCGCGATCGCGTGTCTTGACGTACGTCGACAGCGCCGCCGGTGCAGGCGCGGGCAGCTCCACTGCAACGATCAACTGGTCGGGTTTCAGAACTGTGTCATGCTGCGGTGAATCTCCAGGGAGACGGTAGAATTCGTTGACAGGAATGTTGTGCTCGCCACGGCGGTCCCTTACGACGACCACGGCGTCCAACGCAGCCAGCGCGACCGCCATGTCGGACGGGTGCACGGCGATGCATTTGTCGGAAGCCCCCAGGATTGCGTGGTAGCGCACGTAGCCGCCGACGGCGGAGCAACCAGATCCGGGTTCCCGCTTGTTGCACGGAGTTGTCACGTCCTGGAAGTAGTCGCAGCGGGTAGCTTGCATCAGATTGCCGGCTGTTGTCGCGGCATTACGAAGCTGCCCTGAAGCTCCGGCCAGGAGAGCGCGAGCAAGCACCGCGTATCGGCGGCGGATGACGGGGTGGGCTGCGAGATCGCTGTTTCGAACTGTCGCGCCGATGCGGACTCCTCCATCCGGAAGCATCTCCACTCCGGCGAGGGGCAGTCGACTTACATCGATCACCATGCGCGGGTTGGTCACGCCGAGTTTCATACGGTCGACCAGATTCGTACCGCCTCCGAGAAAGGCGGCGCCGGGGTTTTCAGTCACCAGGGCCAACGCACCGTCGACATCCTCGGCGCGTCGGTACTCGAACGGCATCACGACTGCACTACCTGTCGAATCGCTGCGACGATGTTGCCGTACGCAGCACAGCGACAGAGATTCCCGCTCATGCGTTCTCGAATCTCGGCGTCGTCCAGATCCGGGTCAGCATCGAGGTCCTCCGTGACATGACTGGGGTGCCCGGCCTTCACCTCGTCGAGCATCCCCACTGCCGAGCACACCTGTCCCGGGGTGCAGTACCCGCACTGGAGCGCATCCTGGTCGAGAAAGGCTTGTTGTACGGCATGCAGACCGTCGTGGCCCGCCAAACCGTTTGCCGTGGTGATCTGTGCGCCGTCCTGTGCCACGGCGAACGTCAAACACGTAACGGCGCGCCGCCCGTCGAGGAGGATCGTGCACGATCCGCACTGCCCGTGGTCACAACCCTTCTTCGGGGACGTCACGCCGAGGCGATCCCGCAGCGCGTCGAGCAGCGTGGTTCGAGTGTCGACCGTCAGGGTGTGGCTGCTGCCGTCTACCATCAACGTGATCTCGGCATCGATTCGCGAAGACTCCATGACGAGCACCTACCCAGCTCCGGATTACTCAAACGGGTAGCGTCACGATCTGACGAGGCGGCGTTTGCAAGATCGCGACTAGATCGCACTCGTACACACCGCCGCTACACCTCACCCGCTTCGGCAGTATCGCGATCTCCCCCATCTGGGACATGTGCTACTTCGTCAGATTGGGGAGGTGGGTTCGATCGGCGGTGGGGACTGGCCACGCGGGCCCGCCCCGCCCCTCCAGGAGGGGTCGATCGTTAGATTCATTTCTTCGAAATGTCGGAGTGAGGGCGGGTTACCGGCTCATGCTGCGCGTCCGATCTGCAGATTGAGCCAGTCCGAGATCCACTGGATCGCGTTGCGGCCAGCGTTGTCGACGACGAGAGAGTTGTAGTTCTGGTGTGCCCCGGAGGCGAAGAAGGACGCTGCGTCGAGCCCCTCCCCTATTAAGGATGCAAGGTCGTTGGCGCCTTGTGCACTGGCCATGGCGGTCAACGAATTAGCCAGTGCTGAGAGTTCCAGATTCTGTGTCTGAGCGGAATCGGTGGTCGCGGCCGTCGAGGCCTGCTTGCCGAGCAATGTCGGATCAGTCTTCGTAGCTTTGCCGGCGAGCATGTTGACCGCGACCGTGGCGAGTTCGAGTCCGACTGGGACGAGGCCGGTCATGGCGGCTCCGGCCCCGAGCGGGTCGGGGAGCTGTCCTGGCGGTGGGAGCAGCTTCTCGACTGCGGCCCAAGCGATTTCCTGCACCCGGCCGACGAGGTTTGCCAGGTTGATGATGTCGACTCCTCCCAGGATCGACGCGACGAGCGCCGCGACCTGTGAGTAGCCGGACGGATCCGGGATTGCCGACAGAATCTGTGAGACCCATTTCAGATCGATTCCCGCGGCCATCTTCACCAATGGGGAGAACTGGTTGTTCAGATCCCCTGCGACCTTGTGGGCACCGTGGGCGTCGAGCGCGGCGACCTTCTGCGGAAGAAGGTTCAGGTTCGCCAGGATCGCAGGCATATCCAGGGAGGTGAAGCCGGTGGCGACGCCCAGGACTTGGTTGACGACCACTGTGGGTTTGAGTAAGGAGAGGACTCCGGAGGCAGATCCGAGGACGTCACTCGGTGTCGTGGCGAGTGGGGCGATCTGACTGTCGAGGGTGCCAGCAGCGGTCGACAGGGAGGTCAGGTCCGGAGATGAAGCCGGCAGCGTCGTGGAGCCCTTGCTGGCGAGCGTGCTCGCGGTGTCGGCGATCGCGGTCACTGTCGAGAGCGCACTGCTGAGATCAGATTCTCCGGCCTTGTCTAAAACGTGGCCGGCATTTTTTTCGGCTGATCCGGCGGGAGCTGCAGCGAGCTGCTCGTTCGCCGCAGGATTGGCGGCACCGGAGCCGAGTAGTTCCGCGAGCGGACTGATGGTGTTCGCCAGCGTTCTCGCGCTGGAGGCGACCTTCTCGAGGTCGACTGTGCCGTCCGTCTTCGAGAGTTCACTGGTCAGATTGCCAGTGGCTGTGGCGAGGCTGGGAAGGTCGGCTTGGGAGAAATCCGACGCCAGCGCGGTGGCCAGGTGTGAATTGTCGCCTACCTGGCCGTCAACTCCAGCACTCGGAGCTTTGGTGAGCACTGAACCCAGCGATCCGAGCAGCGGGCTCGAACCTTTTTGGATCGAGCAGTAGAGGTCTTTCGGATCGCAGATCGACGCGACCCGGCCCGAGAGCTTCCCCATGCCCTGCGGCCGCGGATCGGCGATCCCCTTTCCTGACGGCTTCGGGCCGATGACTGCTTCGCCGTTCGTTCCGGAACCGGGATCGGCGAGAAGCCCGACCGCGAGGACTTGCTCTGCCTTGAGGGGGCCGGAGCCGTTGCCGATTTCAGAGGCAAGATCACCTGCGATGTCCGCGCCCTGGGAATAGCCGGTGATGGTGAATTTGGTGTCGGAGCATTTCGTTGCGATCTCGGCGATCACGTCCTTCGCCCTCGTCAAACCATCAGATTTGCTGTCTGCGTAGGTTTTTCCGTTGTCGAAGGCTCGGGCCATGTACGGCAGAGTGTGGACCTGTGCCGCGCTACCGTTCGTGTCCGCGATGCTGTGGGCGATCGGTTTGAGCATACCGACCGCGATCGAGGGATCGGCGTCTTCTGCGGTTTCCCAGGTTCCGGGGATGAACAGGTTGAAAGTCTTCGAGCATCCGTTTGATTGGGCGGACGCAATGCCCGGCGACATCAAAGCGATGGAGGCTGCGACGACTGTTGCCGTCATCAGCATGCATACCGGACGGTGGATGGTCGAACCTAGGAACGGCATGAGAACCTTTCTCTACCAGCAAACACGATGTACCTGTCCGCGCGCGGACAGGCCTGACGCGCCCGATTTCAGGTGAGGGCCGCTATGGTGCTGGACGTATTCACTCCGATCAATGCGCCCTGTGAAGAACTGAGCTGTGCGAGGGCCGGGTGATCCTGCGTCTAGCGCGCACGCCCGAGTCGCCGTTCCTGCGGGCTGAGGTGTCCAGTGGGGGCATGTCCGGTGGGCGTTCCCAGCAGCGCTGGGTAAAGATGGATGGGTGAATGCTCCAGCCGAACTGCCCGCCGACTACGCCCAGCTTCTCGACCATCTCAAGTCGCAAGTTCGGCAAGCGCGAGTTCGCGCCACCCGAATCGTCAACACCGAACTGCTCAGTCTGTATTGGGACATAGGGCACGCGATTGTGCAGCGTCAAGAGGCCGAGGGCTGGGGTTCAAAGGTGATCGACAGGCTCGCCGTCGATCTTCGATCGGCCTTTCCCGACATGCGTGGGTTGTCGCGGACCAATCTGAAGTACATGCGGCAGATGGCGAGCATCTGGGGGCGCGATGCAATTGGCCAACAACCTGTTGGCCAATTGCCGTGGGGTCATGTGACGGTATTGCTCGACAAGCTGGATAACCAGTCCGACCGCGACTGGTATGCATCAACGGCTGCTGAACACGGGTGGTCGCGCAATGTGCTGCAAAATCAGATCAACAGCGGTTTACGGCGCAGGATCGGTGCGGCACCGTCGAATTTTCAGGACCATCTTCCGGCTGAGGATTCCGATCTCGCTCAGCAATTGGTGCGTGACCCGTACGTCTTCGATTTTCTCGACATCACCGAACGTGTCGCGGAGCGGGAGCTGGAGTCCGCGCTGATGCGTCGGCTGGAGCAGTTCCTCCTCGAACTGGGACACGGGTTCGCTTTTGTTGGACGCCAGTACCATTTCGAGGTCGGTGATCAGGATTTCTATATCGACTTGCTGTTCTTCAACTGGGTGCAAGCGAGGTTCGTCGTCGTCGAGTTGAAGGTAGGCAGGTTTGAGCCGGAGTATGTCGGGAAGCTCGGCTTCTATGTTTCGTGGATCGACGACAACCTCCGCAACAAGGACATCCACGCCCCGACTGTGGGAATCTTGCTCTGCGCCGGCCGCAACGACAACGTCGTCCGGTATTCACTTGCCGGGACAACTGCACCCCTCGCCGTAGCCGACTACACCTATGAGACTCTCCCCTCCCAGGTTCGCGATCTCGTCCCTACCGACGACGAGATCGCGGCAGCTGTGGAAGCCACTGTCTCCGAACTCGACTCCCAACTGCCCGTCAAACCTGACAACTCCGGCTGAGAGGCGCCATTCGATTTTCGAACCTGGCCGACATATCCTCTGGTGCCGAGATCGCTACCGGTGTTTCGCACGAGGGTCTGCGAACGCGATGCCTGGTCCCGCCCGGTGCGTCGAGGAGCAGGGGGAGTTCTATGTCCAGTCGATGTGGACGGATTCGATGGAATCGAAGTGAAATCCGAAAGTGTCGCCGTACTGGTCGAATCCCTTGTTTTCCGGGTAATCCATCGTGGCGTGACGTTCGAGGATGGCAACCACTCGGGCATGATCGTCGTTGGCCAAAGCCATGGCGAGTTCGCGTGTTTCGTCGAGACTGAAGGGGCTGTCGGAGTTCGCGAAGTCGAGGGTACGCACTCGATAGTCGTAGCCTTCTTCGGAACCGTTGCGGACGGACACTCCCCCGCGGACTCGGATGGTGGCCTTTTTGGGTTGTCCGTCGGGTCGTAGGACGCCGGCGCGGTCCATGATGTCGCGTGCTTTGACGTTTTTGAGTTTCTTTTTCGCGTCAGCGCGCAGTTCGTTCGTTTCGCCGGAACGGTAGCGAGAGACCGCTGATCGTGAACGGCCGATTTTCTGTGCGACAGCGTCGATTCCGCCGAGGCGTTCGATGGCGGCTCGCCGTTGTGCGCGTTCGGTGACGTCGGGGTGCGGGATTCGTCCTTGCTGCGCCCAGCGGCGCAGTGTTCGGTCCGAGGGTGGCTTTCTTCCGGCGTCGACAGCTGCTTGCCGTAGGCCTTCTTTGCCGATTTCGGTACGGATCTGGCGTACGGAGACTTTGCTGGTGAGTCCGGCTAATCCCCCACTTTTGACCGATTTCGATTTTTCGATACCGCTTGTTGCTGCTGTCGAGACGGATACGTTGAGTCCGTCCAAGCCGACGGTCTTTTGTGCGGGTTTGGTTGATCGTGGTTTCGGAAGATGCAGGGCCACTATATGTTTCCTTCATCTTCGTCGGTGAACGCAGCTTTGAGTGCGAGGTTGATCTCGTGGGTGTCGCGGGCGTCGGTCAGCATGACGGTTATGTTTTCGGTGAGCGGGGCGCTCTTTTCCAGAGTCATTTTCCCGAGTGCGTCACTGTTGTCTGCGATGTCGATGCCCGGGGGCAGGGGGTAGACCCAGGAGTCGGTGACGGTGCGCAGTGGCCAACGCCCGGTTTCGCGTGCGATGCGCATCGCGACGCGGCGGCCTCGCCAGCGGCAGTGTGCGATGATCGCTGCTCGCCAGAGCGGTTGGTGGTGGTGTTGCATTTGTTTGGCGGTCCACATGTCGGGGTTGACCATTCGGCCGATGTACCCCTTGTAGCAGGCGCCGATGAACCGTTTCATTGCTGTGTCGCCTGTGTCGACGGCAACTTTGCGGGCCTCTCTCAAGATTTTCGCCCACTTGTCGAGGGCTCGACCTTGTTCGGGGTAGACCCACGCTTCTGCGATGTCGAGGTCGTCGAGTTCTGCGCCGATTCCGCCATCGGCGATGGACGTTTGAAGTGCATCGAGGCTGACGGTGGTGATCCAGGTCTGCACAGGTTGGTCGGCGAGCATGTGTGGGTGAGGCATCGGTAGAGCGGGTGGGAGCGCCAGCATGTCACCCGGTGGGAGGGTTACACGCCAGAGTCCGAACGGGGTTTTCGATTGCCGCGCAGCGTCGAGCGCGTTCTCGCCGCGAAGATGTCGAGGTTTTCCGTAGCCGAATTCGAGCATGCCAGCGGAAGCGAGGTACGCAGCTCGTTGGTCTATCGATACCAGTTGTGTTGCGTCGGAAAGTTCTTCGAGGTCCGGGATGCGGGTCCATCCGGCGGCAGGTTCGAGATCTCCGCGGGGTTCGCCGTCCAGCGGTGGGACCGGTCCACCGACAGTGACGACGATTCCTTTACCGCTGCGGGTGCGGTCGCGTTTGATCTTGTCGACGATGGCGGCGCCGGTGCGTGCGGGGGTGGGGCCGGGTAGCACGCCGAGGTGTTGTGCGCACCAGGCGAGTCGGCGTCCCAGTTCCTGCGCAGCGGGGAGGTCGTCGTCGGGGAGGTAGGTTCCGGCGGTGGGTGATCCGAGGATCCCCATGTCCCCCACGCGATTGCCCCATCCGAAGTCTTTGTTCCAGTAGGTCCACACGTAGGGTTCGATGAAAATGTCGACCATGGATGTGAAGTTCCCGGTGGTGCGGGAGAGGTGAACGACGTGGCCGGGTTCTCCGCGGAGTTCCCATCCTGCGGTCAGCATGGGGGTCAGCGTGGCGTGGAGGATCGCGGTGAGTTCTTCGGCAGCGCGGGTGCGGAGGATTTCCATGTCGTCGACATCGTCTTCGCTGCCTGGGTCGATGATCCATCCGAGCATTTCGCAGGCTTCGATTCCGACTATCCAGATCTGTGCCGGTGCGCCCAGCGGGGTGAGCGTTGCCCATCTGATGAGTTTGTCGAGTTTTTCGATGGAATCGACTGGGCCGGTGAGTGTGTGGCCGGATGGTGTGTAGGTGCCGGCTGCTGTGACAATGACGGCGTGGCCGTCTGCTGCCTCGCTGGCGGGAGGAAGGGCGGCCGGTTCAGTTGCGTCGAGTTCTGACGCCTGGGTGGGTTCCGTTTCCATTTCGTTGGAGCGCTCATCCGGAGGGGCGACGATGTCGTCGGTCCGGGGGTGCTCCGCAACCCCGGAATCCGTTTCGAGACAAGCGGTGTCGTCAACGTCGAACAGAGAAGGCTGATCGGGTTCGGGAACTTCGTCCGGACGAGTAGCGGATTCGGGTGGCTCGAGCTCGAATAGCGTGAACTGCTCCCCTTTCTTCAGCGCCATGTTTCATCCTTTCCGTTCACTGTCGTCATCATTCGAGATCGAAGGCGGCGCGCACGGCTATGGACAGTGATTCCTCTTGCGCTGGAAGAAGATAACCGATGATGTTGCCGAGTGCACTGACGGGAATGGTCGTGATGTGGTCGCAACTGACCACGGCGTCGGCGGATAGTCCGTTAGCGGCGCTGACGGACACCTCAGTGGACAGTCCTCGGATCTCGCCGGTGATGGGCGCTACCGTGACGGTCCCGAGGTGTGGACGGACCATCTCTCGGGTGAGTACGAGGACCGGCCGAACTGAGTCGAGGTTGGCTTCATGAATTGGTCGCATCAGGTCGAGCCTGTTGGCAGTCGATTCACAGCGTGGTGAGCGAGGGGGCTCAGATCATGTTCGGATGTTGCGGCCGAGAGGATCTCCGCGTCTCGTGCAGCTATCTGACGGCGACGCTCCCGTTCGAGAGCGCGCAACACTAGAGAGGCTCGCGAGGCGGCGCGATGTTCCCTGACTTCGTCGTCGAGAAATTCCACGATCTCGTCCGGTAGTCGTACCGCGATCTGCGTGCTCATATACTGATGGTACCGAAGTGGGATTCGATTTGGTACCACCATCGCGTGCGAGTTCTGCAACCGATCATTTCAACGGGAGGCAAGGGCCGATGAAGTACTCAGCGGCCCGACGCGGCACACCTTGCCACGCACACGGTTTCCGCTGTCTTCATCGGTCGATCTCTATCTGGTGTTCTTCAGTCTCAGTGACGGTCCCATCGCTGGTGACGTCTCCACATCGGTACGGCTCGGATCGCTGAAATATTCGCTATGAGACAAAGCACTCCGGGGATTCGGCTCTCGATGTCAGGCACTTTGTCACTCCTCTCGACGACGCAACTGCCTCGCTACCGTCGAGGAATTAGCAGTACACCGTGCACACGGTTGGCGACGTCACCGCGAGGAGTCCAGTTCCTCTCCCCTACTCACGACCTCGCCAGCGCGCGGACTACGCATCTGAAATCAAATACGCGTTCACTAAGTCGTCAATGCGTGAAGTGAAATCTCCAGAGTCGCCGAGCACCTGTATGACTTGAACTGCGCCGATAAATCCCGCGCACAGATTCGCGGCCAGGCGCTGGGCGGCAGAGGCGGGAAGCTGTCCGTCTGCGATCGCAGTATCGACGAATCGGCTGACGAGTTCCACCCACTCACGGAACGCGGGTTGGGCGGTATCGAGACCTGCTTCCATGGTGAGCCTGAGGCCGGCTCGGGCCAGGGCATCGTCGGCTATAAGCGCCGCTGAACCGTTGAAGAATACAGCCAACTTCTCGATCGCTGGTATTGCTGATTCGTCGGTTGATTGCCGGGTTCCGCCGAGCGCGGTCAACCAGTGGTTGATGAGTTCTCGCGCGATCGTTTCCTTGGAGTCGAAGTGGAAGTACACGGCTCCTTTCGTGGAGGCAGCCTCCGCAACGATGTCGTTCATGGAGGTAGCGGCGTACCCATCGATCGAGAATGAGCGTGCAGCTGCCTTGAGGATCTTGGCCTTCGTCTCGTGCGCTCGCTGTTGTCGGGGTCGCTGGCGCGGTTCGGGCGGAACGATCAAGTGGTGTCGGTCGTCTGGGTCGGTCAATGCGGGTTCCTTACCTGCAGTCTGTGGGCACTCTGCTGTGGTCAATCCCTCCATGATGATGCAATTCCTGGCGCTCGGGAACCTTGGCGTTGGCAGGTTGCGGCGCTACTCACGTTGTAGTGACGAGTTGGTCGGTGAAGTGAACATCGGAGGCTCGCATGTCGATGAGCGGCGGATTGTCGAAGCCAGCTGCTCGGGCCGCGGTATCGAACTTTTCGTATCGGCGCCACGAGGTCGATGTTGCAACCGGAGGGTTGGACGTCTGGGCGATCAGCTCCCAGGTGAGAGTCGGGTCTGCAAGCTTGCGTCGTGCGGTGTCCTTGACAGCGTCGGGCAGGTCCGATGTGGCAATGAACCATTCGAGTTCGGCGTGCGCCACCGCCTCTGCGTTCGACGGCTCCGGGTCCACTGAAGACCCCGTTTGTTCGGAGGGGCTCGGGCGCGGAGCGCTTTCCGGCGCGTCATGCGTTTCTACGACGCCTAAAGAAGGCTGGGCTCCTACGGCTGTTTCGTTGCGCATGACGACGCTTTGCGTACCAACCGTACCCACACCTGCGGCAGCATTGTCGATCTCGATCTTGTAGTCGGAATATGCAATACCCGTTGCTTTGATCAGGATTCCCAGACCGTGCGTGAAGGCGAGTACGAGCACCGGCGGAATGACCGCGATCATGGCAGCAACGGCCGGGTCGAGAGGCGTGTAGCCGATGCTCTGACCTGCCGCAACGGCCTGTTGCGCAACTGTTGCGGAGTGGAACGCATGGTAGGCGTTCCCGAGGATGCTGATCGCGACCACCGCAACAGCAACAGCAACGTAGAAGTACTTGTCGCGTCGATGCATCTTCAGTTTGCTCAGAATGACGATGGCGACGGTGGAACCGAAGATTGCACTGTCAACGATGACGGGAAAGATCCATGCGAGGTTTTCGGGGATAGTTCCTTGGCGCGCGAGGTCCCGTTGGACCGCGAAGGAGAGGACAAATGCGCCTGCGGTGATCCCGATTGCGATCAAAATCGCGATGAGAAGTGCGGCGATCAGTGCTCCAAGCTGGATCCGCGCTGCGCGCAGACTAAAATCACCCATGATCGGGTTTTCCTTCCTAAAAGGGGTGTTCTCGGTCTGGAGTCCCGCTGGTTGCCGCCGGCGGGACTCCTCCTGGTTTCGGAAGATTTCTTCTGGTCGTACTCCTGCGTTTCGTCCGTTTTGCGTGCGGTGAGGGTCGACAGCGATTTCTAGCGGACATATCCGAGAGTCGACTGATGTTTTTTGCGTCGCACTCAAAGCACGTCGGGGATGTCGTTCCAGCTGCGTGCCTGTTGATCTCAGAGTGACGTGGGGTGGTCTGCAATTTTGCGTGAGAATTGCGTGACTGCAACGGATTGTTCACGCAATTTGCTCCAGGCTTTGCGCTGCCAAGCCTTCCAAGTTCTACAGAACGGACAGTCAGCAGATGAGAGGGACATGGCATTGTGCGCGCAGCAAGGACTTCCCGCCCCGGCGGTTCGCCTCCCGCCCGCACCCGAGAACCGTTCTCAATATCGAGGTCCTTGGAATGTCCCCCACATGTGCCTACTCGGCTGTCGTGCCAGGCGCCTCTAATTAGGTCTTCCAGCCGAAACACAAGATGCCCTCGCCCGGGGGCCGAACTCCACAATCAAGAATTAAGACAATCCATCATGCGTGCACGCAGTGCATGCCATGCACGCGAATCTTTTACAGTCCCCTGGCCTTCAAGTATTCGTCCAGCGCAGCCTCGGTCATCGATGCCTCGCTGATTTCGCGATCGCCAGTCTCGTACCGCAATTTGTCGACGCCACGCCGAAGGCGATCCTTCGTCGAAGGTTTGATGCGCGTGTTGTGGGTCATCGACAGCTTCTCCTCCTCATCTTTGCGGGCACTGAGATCCGCTGAAGGCGTTGGTGGCGTAGCTGCAGGTGCCGCGGGGGTCGCGTCTCCCCTGGGCGGACGTTCCGGGATGAGTTCAGCCGGATGTGTCTTACGAATGGCAGGTTCCCGCTTCACGCTCATGCCGGGGCTCCGATCACGATGGGCAACTCAGCGAGCAAGTCACTGTAGGCAAGTTGCAGCGTCAATGCTTTCCCACCCTTGAACTGGTGAATCGGAGTGCGATTCGAGTGCGCGTCCTGGCGGGCCGCGAGTTCCGGGATCGATGTCTTGGCGACGAGTGAGCCGTAGGTTTCCCGTAGCTCGCTCTCTCTGAACTCATGTTCGCCGGTAGACCGTTTACGACTGATCACGATCTTGTCGAATTCCAGCTTCGGATTCGCCCGTTTACGAACGGTGTCGATTGTCTCTTCGAGCTTCTGAACGCCACCGACACTGTCGATTGTGGGTTCAGTGATGGCGACAACGCCATCTGCTGCAATAAGAACCGCGAACAGCACCTTGCCCATATTGGGAGGGCAGTCGAAAAGCACGGCGTCATAAGGAGAAAGGTCGAGCCCTTCGAACGCAACGTCTAGGCGAAACACCAGGTCATTCGACCCATCCGACTCGATTTTGCCGAGCTCTTCGTCTGCGGGAATGAGGTCGACGCCATCCCATGGGGTGGCAATGATCGCCTCGGCTGCAATGCCTTCTCTGGTCTGGTTCATGAGGTGGTAGGCCGTCATCATGCCCTCTTCGAGAGTGACGCCGAGGCCGCCGGTCGTATTGCCCTGTTGGTCCATGTCGACGACAAGTACTTTTCCGCCGACCGCGGTGATGGCGCTGGCAAGCCCGAGAGTGGAGGCCGTCTTGCCTACGCCACCCTTCTGGTTGCCGAGTGCGATTTTGCGTGGCTGCATTGCGGACCTTTCATCGAGGGCGTTGACATTTGCGAGGCGTGCATTGCGTGTAAACAACGCGCTGCATGCAATATGTGCATTGCGTGCTGTGTGCGCAATCCACGCTGTACGTGGGCTGCATGCAGACTGTGCGTGACGGGCAATCCAAGCACTGCATGCATTGCGCGCTAAGTCTGCTTCGCTCGCTACACACGCACACTGTGCACTACGTGCGCGCGTAGCATAACACGCATGTCATGCGTGACGTACAAGCCTCGCACTCTGCGCGTGTCATGCACGAGTCGCATCAAGTGCAACCCTTGCGTTCGACGCGTGCAATGCTCGTCACGCGTTCACCGCAACCCGTGCACGTCATGCGCGACACGCTATCCATGCCTCGCTAGCAAACCCCGCATGCTTTGCACACAATGCGTTCCTCGCTAGCCAAGCACTGCGCACATACAACGCATGGCGTGCTCCGCACGCACAGCTAGCGGTGCTACCTCCGCACGCACGCGGTGCTCTGCATGCACACCATACAACGCTCGCAGCGCACGCAGAGCATGCATGACGCGGTATGCAAGGATTGCACGCATGCCATGCACTGCTAGCAGGACATGCATTGCATGCACCGCACATCTTTCAGTTCTGCATGCAATGCATGCCGACCACGCATGCGTGGACGCGCAAAATAGCAGGTCAATGCACTCATTGCCATCGAACGAATCGAAAAACATCTGCCGTGAGTGTCACACACCGTTGCAAAAGGTCGACCGACCAAGAGCAGCTTGGCTGCCACGATCACCCGATAGCGAGGCGTTCCAGACATGAATCGAAACGTGTGACAGTCCGTCTCGATCAGATTGTCAAGGAAGTCGAAGCGACGCTATTGGGCAGCCAACTGACTAAAGGCGGAAATATAGGGTTCAGCAATCTCCGCTGTGCGCACAGAACAAATCGCTCAACCGTCGCGAGCGGTCCTGCCCAGCCATCCGCCAATGCACCGCCCTTGCGGGGATGGAAGGAACGCGCCAACCTCAACGAGGCGGGCAAGACAGCCTGCCGCTTCAGAAACTTTCTGATGTTCGCACCGGGGGCACTTCAATAGAACCCTGTACCCCTTTGAAGGCCAGAACATATTTCATTCCATCGGGGTCCGAACATCCAGGGCAGAAGGAAGGACTCACGTGAACCGCACGGATGGTGAAAAAACTGAGACATGCGTGGGACGAACAACCGCACTGACCGAGGGGAGGGGGTTCCAATTCTATTGAGAGATACAGCCGACTGACTGCCAGTCGGGGTGCTCATCTAACCCACGAACAACATTGCGGAATCATCTCAGGACACAGCGGGGGCCCGCGGTGAAACGAAAATTCTGCGCGAAAGGTCGGTCGCGGTGTGAACCCGGACGTGTAAGGGAAGGGACGTGTGGAGATCCGGATCAGTCGAAGTTCGGCCGCGACGGAATGACCGAAGCGAGTCCGAGCAGGCACTAACTTTACGTCACAGTGACGCAATTAGGCTTGGGGACGGGGTGGGAAGAATCAGTTCCGTCAGGCTTGATTTCGCCGCTTTGCGAGCAGAACTTTCGGGTGGGTGGGCACATTTCGAATACAGCGACGCATGAATCGCAACGCCGAAACACACGCACTTCTCGACCGAGCGGGGGAGGGGATGGAGACAGCTTCCCGTCTACAAGTATTCCGTGCACGATGCCGGCGCTGCCGTGCCGACGGCTACGAACGACGCAAGGTGGCCCACCGTTTCACGCAACAGCGCTGCCATACATGCAATGCATGCCTTGCAACGCACGCATTGCATGTATGGCATGCGCGACCAGGATGCCTCGCAAAGCATGCGTCACACGCAGTGATCGCACCATGCTCCTCTGCACAAAAAGCCGTTTACCTGCGCAAATAAAGATGCTCAGTCAGGTACATGTCTCGGAGGGATAGACCGATAGACGATCCGAATACCTACGGGCGCGTCTGCATTGGAGGAAACGGCTGTCGTTTCAACCCCTCTCGGATGTTGAACCCGTACCAGCGCGACGTTCTTCAAGCGCAGAGAAGCGGACCGCCAGCCCGCCATTGACTGGCTCGGGCGGGGTCAGTTCTCCGAAAATGGCTGTGGAGCTCCGCGTATTAGATCAAAACATTGTCCTCCGGGTTCTTTGTGTCCCGATCAACGTCGCCATGAGTATTTACACCTGTGGCGATCAGGGTGCTGTGCCACGGATCGCCACACTTCTCGGCAACGCTTGTCGATCATCGTGAGGCGTGTTTTTCGGACGTGTATTGCTTGGCCGGATTGGGGCCAGTAAAGCCTCAATGCTGCTGCTTGCATGTCAGGTGTGCCCGAATGCTGGCTAGGATCTTGGCGCGGTGCTCCGGGTTCGCTGCCATTTTCGTACGTTGAACATGTGAGCTTTCAAGTAATTCTTGTTCCTTCTTTCGCGCCAGGTCGGCCGATTTACGCTGTTCACTGGGCGATTCTCCGGTCCAGTCGATCCCATCGAGCCTGCGTCTGAGGTATGCCAACGGTGAGACCAGGCTTGATCTTGTTGGCCAGATCCACCCCCGGTCTGCTGTGTCTCGGGAAAGCGTCTGTGCGATGTCACGTCCTGTCCATCGCGTCGTATCGATCTTGACATCGCGGAGAAGATCACAGATCGCCCCGATATGTCCGGTCGGTCTGAGAGCCGGCGCATGGTTGACGAGTTCGGCTGCAGTCCTCTGAAGTGCCAGAGGCCGCGGTGTGATCCGAGAAGTGCTTCGTTTTTTTGTTGTGAGCTGGGCTCGCGCGTGCGCGCGTTGGTGAGTTCTTCCTAACGGAAGAACTTCAAAAGATAAAAAACCAACACTAGATAGGGTGTCAGTTCCTATCGGCCCTGGTCGACTGCTGTGGGGCTGATAGACGCGATTGACGTCGGGCCTCAGAGAGTTGTGAGCTCTGTGGCGGGTTGCTCTTTCAGAGGCGCGAGACGGTCGCGTCTTGGCGAGTTTGCGGTGAGGTGTCGTTGCCACGATTGTTCGAGGGGATGACAGTGACCATGTCGATGCAGCGCGGTGCTGTTGACCCCCGTGATGGGCTTCAGCAGCCAGAAATTCCAGGGTTTTGAGGTTCCGTCCCCGGACGTGTTCGATGCCCATTCCCAGCGCGATGAGCACTCGCCTGGCGCGATTGACAGAGGATTCGCTGACTTTGGCCCGGGCAGCGATCGTTGATTTCGCTGCGGAGACCCCGCGGCCGGTGTGGGATTCGGCGAAATGTGCGTGAGCTTGTGCCACTGCGTAAGCCTTGTCGGGCTTGATCAGGTTGCGCGCGCACAACGCCTTGCCGGCCGGGCTGGTGGTGTGATGCCGGAATTGGCGGAGCCATTCCCTGCGTGATGTCCACACTGGAACGCGTGCTTGTTCCGTTGGTTCGACAGGTAGGGACCAAGAGCGTCCACGCTGGTAAGTGGACTCGTTGAGTTGCCGTGTAGCGGATTCGAGGCGCGCGATACGTGAGAGAGCATCATCGACTGCCGCTTGCCATTCGTCGACTTCTGTCGATTGAGGAACAGCGGATTGGGTGCCGATGCGCGACACGCCGAAGGTTGGTGATATGGAATGAGTTGGGCTGTATTCAGGGTATGCGCTACCCTGAGACATACCTGCCATAGGTAAGTCCCTTCCAGGGGGATGCAGTACGAGCAGAGAAAGCGCTAACTTTCGAAGCTCACCTCTCGAGAATGTTCGAGAACAGATGTCGGAGAACCTGCCAGTTCTCAGTCGACGTCAAGGACCTGCCAGTCCTTATTTCGCCGCGATGCGGTCCGCTCCCAATCACCCCCTTCGGGGGCCTTTGTGCTTTTCAAGAGGTCTGCGCTGTTTAGTTAGGTATCGGGCACTTCGTTCGTTGTCGGCTAGGGGCGGCCTCCCTGTCTGCGGATCCGCTGTACGCGCGTCACGGCCGCGGTTGTTCGGAAGGTCTGTTCGATCCGGCGGCCGCACATCGGTACCACTGTGGGTACGGTGCTGGCTTGCTCGGATGGGACATTCGGGACGCAGAAGTGTGATCCGAGCGCCGCGAAAGCCGAAATGTGATCTGGACGTGCCAAAAATGACACCGCGAATACGTCCGCGAGTATGGCGGAATTGCGTTTCTGCGATATCATCGAGTAAGCACCGCCTCTTCCTTTCGAGGTAGTGGTGGTCACCGCCTCTTCCTTCACTGGGTTAGTGGTGGTCAGGGAGCTGGGAAGCTCTCACAACCGCATAAACGGACAGCCCCCGATGCCGCCAAGCCCTGGGGGTTGTTCGCTGTCTAGGGGTAGTTCATGCGCCGACCGCAAGCTGCTCGATGCGGCGCAGTGATCCAGCGGCCTCGACCTCAAGCAGTCTCAGCTGGTCCGGATGCAGTTTGTCGATGATGTAGTCCGGTATGTCCAGTCCATGGGTGATGGCCAGTATGAGCACGGAGTAATCCCCAGCAGGGATTCCGAGTTCGGCGGCCCGATCCTCGTACACCTTGTGCTGCTTGAGGGGAGCACGAGTCGCGATGTGTCCGCGAGGTCCCTTGTTGTGCTGTGCCATGAGGAAAGACTAGAACCAATCTGTAACTGATACGGGTAGGCGCGCTTGTTCGGTGTGTCGCGTGTGGTTGATGTTGCCATGGAGTTCTGAGGGATTTTGCGGCGGCCCGCCTCACAGACCGCCGCCGGCCCGACCAGGGAGGGGCTTGACGGACCACCTCTGCGGCTTCGCTGAAGGTGGGGTTTGGGTGCGTTGGCGGTCGGCGGTTCGATGATGGGTCTAGCGTCGGAATCGGGTTCGATTCTTCGGGAGCGGATGGAGATGCTTGGCTCTCATGCTGTCAGACGCCGGGGAGGTTCATGTGCGACTGAACGCGGGGGAGGGGTTATGTAACCCGCGTGTTTGACGGCGCTTCCGCAGGCTGCTGCCGTGTGTCCTGGAGATGGATGGAGACGGGGGTCTGTGGACAGTCGATGGTGCGTCTGCGAGCTCGATGGCTCGGGTCACGTGTCGAGAGGAGCACCTGAAAGATCCGGAAAGGCACCTTAACCTGTCAGCTGCCGAACGTAGGTTTCCAGCGGGGAGGGTTTGTGCCTTCGTGTCCGCCTGCGAATCGTGAGGGACTTCGGTTGGGGGAGGTCGATCCGCATATATTGTCACGCGGAATGCTCTTTATCGCAGTTGCGCAGAGGATTTCGTTCACCGGATTCGAACATTAGGGTCGTGCGTCGTTCGGCTTCCGTGAGTACATTGCTCGGATCGACGTATTGACGGTGCGCTGTTCGCGCACTCGAAGGAATGCTTCGCATTCCGTCAATATTCGTTTCTCAGGACTCAAAGGTTCCACAACGCCAACAGTTCGGCCCGAAGACTGAGCGAGCGAACGTAGTGGTTGGACCGCAGTTGTGCGCTGGGGTGCCCGACCTCGACGAGATACCTCTCGGTGTCTGGCACAGGAAGCGGTAGCAGGTCGTTGCGAACGCGGAGAAAGAACTGAAAATGACTGGGGGAATCCGGTATTCGATCCTGGTTGGATATCACGACAGCGGGTGGCAATAACAATTCGTTGTCCGTGGAGACGCGGATGACGACGTCCCCACGTGCCATGCTGCTTGGTTTTCCGAGTCTGAGTGTTTCGAGTCGGTATCTCACGCTCGGATTGACCGAAAGATGCTTCGTTGAAGTCTGTTTCACAGGCGCGATGCGCACGGAGGGACGGGTTTCGTGATCGCTGACTTGCCTGATAAATACTCGGTTGGTCGGAGCAAGAGGAAAGTCGTTGTCAAGGTTCTGCATTCGGCCAGTGATGCCAGGTATGGGTACGGCACGCCCGATCGCCCATTCGCGCGCGGCGTTGTCGATGAATATTTGGTCTACAGCAGTGGTTTCGTCGATATTGTTGACGAACGCGCGACTGTCGGCAACCACTTGGGGGTCATCGGAAATGACGACCGCTTCATGGGTGAATGTGGAATTTTCGGAAGCATTCGGCGAGCCGATTACAGCTCGTTGGTTCGCCACGATGACCTTGGCGTGCAGTGTTGACGACGACAGGATGCGAACGCCCTTGCTGAGGTAGTGCGCAAGAACGGCAGGTGAAGTGGCGTGGGCGCGGATCGCCGCGGTAGAAGCATTGACGATCAGAAGGTCTCCACTGCGAAGTGGAAGTAGTTCGGGCGCAAGGTGTCCGAGATAGGGAACAGCGGCATAGCGTGGGCCTCGCGTGCGGATCGCGCGAGTGATGTGTGGCCACGGGTTCGGTCCGTGGAAGCTGGTCCCCATAGCCTAGAACGGTAGCGCGAATCGGGCCCGATTTCTGGCTCCTGCGTGAAAGCTGCCGTCGTTCTGAGTCGTCTCCGGAGCAAAAGAAACTTCCGGATATCTGTGATCTGTC
Organism: Rhodococcus sp. 66b; assembly: GCF_002076325.1. Lineage (NCBI taxonomy): Bacteria > Bacillati > Actinomycetota > Actinomycetes > Mycobacteriales > Nocardiaceae > Rhodococcus > Rhodococcus sp. 66b. The sequence continues at coordinate 7,802 of NZ_MUZB01000026.1, read as the reverse complement.
GTGGAGGTCGAAGAATGTTGTAGCGATCAACCCTGCCGGGTCAGACGGCGTTATACCCCAGTGCGACTGCAGCGCTGTCGATTCGGCGTGCGATTTCGATACGGGACGGTGGCAGTGATGGCGCCGGACGGGTGGGAAGGGTCTGCTGCTTGTTCGAGCAGCGCCCCGCGCAGTGCACCGGGAAATTTGCCGCGGTACGCGATCCCGCGGGGGTGAGGGCGGGCGTGGTGGATCGTGCGGGCCCATGCCTGGAGGGGCGTGTAGTCCTGAGATCGTAGGCGCTCGCCGTGTGGATATCGGGTGACTGATGTAGTGTCGCTGGCGGGCCGAGTCGATTCGTGATCAGTGCTCGAAAAGTGAACGTGCAGAAAACTTCTCGGCATTCTAGTGTAGGTCGGGCGGCGTGGTCTTCATGAACTGATGGACCCGTGCCTCGTGACGGGGAAGCCGGGCGTGTTGGGCTGCAGTGGAGGTTCGTCTACTACTCTTTGGCAGCCTCTTGTCGCGAGTTCAGGTGAGGTGGCGGCTGGGAGGCGTCAGCGTGGCTTCGGCGCCCCATCAGATAACAGGCGGTAGGGCCGGCGTGATGGTTGTGAGCGCAACGTAGGACATGGCACTCACTGGAGACGTTGTGGGGAAGACGATTCCGTTGAGATAGATCCATGAGGTTGCGACGGCACCGGCGATCAGTGCTGCGATTGTCACGGTGGTGGCTGCGCGCTCGCGGAAGAGGAGCATCACGGCCCCGGCGCTGGGCTTTCGGGCGGGGTCAGCGCGGATAACCTCTGGCTACGGTGCGTGCAAGGATACCGAGCGTGGCTTTGAGAGATCCTTCGGCGATGACGGGAAAGATTCCTGCTTGCCGCCAGGCGGGGCCGATATCAGACCAGTCGTAGTACGAGGTCACGAGGGAACTGTGGCCGTCGTCGGCCGGCTCGATCCGATATCCGTAGACGTGCCCGATCGGAGGCCGGACAGTTCCGAGGATGGTCCATGCTATTTCGCGTTGGGGAACAAAAGTTTTGATCGTCACTGTGACGTCGTACTGTCCCATGGGTAGGTCGCCCAGAGCTTCGCGATCCATGTGGACGACGAATTCGTCGCCGGTCGCGGTCACGAGTTCGCCATCTGCGCCCATCAGCATTCCGGATCCGTCGATGGCGACGTGCCCCTGAGGGTCGCAGAGGACCGCGAAGATCGATGCGGGGTCGGCACGGATGGTGCGCTGTACTTCGATCCGTTCGCTAGTCATGTGGCGAATGCTGCCATACCGCCGATCGGTCGGCGAGGTTTCTCTCGTTCGGTGGGTGCATTCATCGGCTTCGGTCGGTGAGGCGGGGTGATGCGCGGACATGTCGGATGCTGCCGTTCACGCGCCGGATGGTTGAGTAATCCTGAGCGGGGTAGGTGATCCATGGAGTCTTCGCGAATGCTCGTGGAGAGCGTGGGTAATCGACCGTGTGGATACTGGGTGACTGTTGTAGTGCCGCTGGCGGATTGTGTCGACTCGTGAGAGGTGCTCGACAAACGAACGTGCGGAGAGTTTCGCGATAATTTAGTGGCGGGGACAGTTCCATTCGCCGAAGAACCTGGCCATGGCACTGGGCGGTGAGGTGGGGGAGCTGTGTGTCGAAATCGAACCACTGTTCGTCGATCCTCGTTTGCCTCTGAACTCTGCACCCGTGGACAATGGAACGCAACGGAAATGGGGATCTCACTTGTGCGCGGTACTGATAGGCGTCGTTGTCGAGCGTTTTCTGTGGAACTTAAGTGCTAACGCACCCCTTGTTGAGATGCCGAAACTACGACTTAAGTCGGAACAATTGAGATAAAACAAGAAAACTGGCACGAGTTCTAAAACACTGTCTACGGTTACTTCCACATCGTGATCGCTCGGCCCTAGATCCCGTCCTTCGGGTGACGGAAATTCTTACCGGCGACATGCGACTGTCCGTTGCGAAGGAGTGGGGCCGAAGTCGCTGGTGGAGTCGTGGACTGCTGTCCTCAACGTCGGAGCGGCACCGTTCGCAGGAGCGGGCAGTGATGTTTCGGCGATAACGACGACCGTGATGGGTCGACTAGGTATCGCGGCAGATGATCGACCGTGGCGGTGGATCGCTTTGTCCTTTGCCGCCGTCGGCCAGTTTGTGCAGCGGGTGTATTTAGCGGCGAGGCCCTTGGACAACCGCGACCCGACGTGGAGTCTGCTCGACCACGACAGATGGGCATCACGGACAGCTGCGATGGTCATTGCGGACGCCGAGCGTGGGATCCTGCTGTGACCTCCGCGGGTACGCCTGCGCGTGAATGGTGTCGGTGTCGAGCGGTTCACGTCACCAGGTTTTCACGACGTCCGTGATCGATTCCGGCGCGGTCACCGTGTCGGCAATGCGGGTGGCGAAACCCGTGTAACTGATATGCGGCCGAACGAATCCTCTTGCGAGGTATCACTGTAGGGATCGCCTGCGCATGGTGAGAAGTTCGGCGAGTTCGTTGACCGGCTCCCAGATCACTGGTTGGGGCACGTCCGGGGCGCTCTGCCACCGCATTCCGCCGGAGATCCAGCGTTCACGCCACTGTTCATGCGTGCTCGATTGCCTGCTGTGGCGGTGCTGGTCGGCGCCGGGGGCCGCGTCGAACGTGAACGCGCACGCTGGACACCTCTCGCCGGAACCCGAACCATCTCGGGCGTAAGGCCGCTCGCGTAATCCAGGGTATCCACAGACTTGGCACCGAAAAGTCCTGGTAGTCGAGGGGACGATGTCGACGACAACGCCCTTGCTGCTGAATTTGGTGGGGTAGTCGTCCTCCAGGAGGTCGAGTGCGGTCCACTCCACCCCGGGCTCGATCTGGTGAAACCGGAAGGTGCCGCAATTGCTGTTGACGAAGATCATGCAGCGAACGGGGGCGGGTTCGGGCAGATCGTAGACAAGCTGGGCGAATTCGCGGGCGAACGCGATCCCTTGCTCGAGCAACGCGCGTTGATCGGATCTGGTGATGAACGGTCCCATCGACTCGACCGGAAGGCCGGAGGGAAGGAAGTCTTCCGCGACGGCATTCGGGGCGCGCAGTGGCACATAGTCTTCGAGGTGGAATGAACTGTCGTTGCATTCCCACCCGGTGTAGTCGAAGAAGTTTGCCGGCGGACTCTCGTCGTCGGCACGTGAGTCCGCCCAGACCAGGAGCTTTCCGCGGCGTTCTATTCCGCGATTCAACTTCGCCCTGAGCTGCGGCGTGAGGCCGTCGGTGGGGTCGATCGCAGAGAACCCGACGCCGACACCCAGGAATGCTGCGGCGTTGTCGGTGATCCGAATAGTGAGCATGTGCTCATGCTTCCAGTGACCGCGCGCTTCCGCTGGCAGGTGGTCCTGTGGTGCGGCGCACGACGGGCCGAGCGCACTTGATGAGCGTTACGGTCTGACGATGACTCCGATTGAAATCGACCTTCCGGATCCGGCTGCAGCACATCGGATGCTCGCGGGATGGGCGGCAGCGTACGCGGCAGTTTTCTCCTTCTCTGACCTCCATTCGACCTTCACCATCGAAAACAATCGAGTCACCGACCGTGACGGCGGCGGATCACACTTCGACTTCATTTCGCTGCCGAGCGGTCGTGCTGCGATCTGCGGTTTCGACCGGCACAGCCCTGATCCTGCTGTGGAGGGCGGCCGCGCCGTCTTGTGTGATCACGGTGCCGAACCCTGGTGGCTCGAAACCGCCAGCAACGATGAAATCCTGAACTTCGCCTACGGATACGAGTCCGGGAGGTGGAGAGCTGTTGGCCATGATCCGACACGCGTTGTGCCTTTCGTCCTTGCACCGGGTTCGTCCAGGGAGCCGAATTCAGCGCTCTCCTCCCTCGCGGACTTCCTTGAGCAGGCTTCGGAAGACCTTCTCGGGCAACCGGTACGCGGAGATGACGCGGCCCTCCGCGCGTTGCTCAATGCTGGATCGGACCTCGACGAGCTGACTCTGTGCTTAGCGCTGGTGGGGGAGTACGAGTACCTGCAGGATGGGCTCGAAGCGGCAGCTCTGTTTCGGCTCCACGACTCTCCGCGGTGACCGTCGGCTCACCGCGGCCAGACGACAGTTGCCGGTCGCGTTGTGCGCCAATGGACGTGTGGTCAGACCGGCTCCAAGAGTGACGGGTTGTTGTTGCGAGGGCTGTTCACCGCAGTCGAGACTTCGTAGGGCTCGAGATGCGGCTCCGGAACCGAGTTGATCATGGCCTGGACCTCACCTTTGTCGGTGAGGTTCGGGTCGAGCCAGTGCTCCCAGAATGTCTCTGGGAGGATCAGCGGAGATCTGTCGTGTATGTGTCCCGAGGCATCTGTTGCTGGTCGAGTCAAAACTGTACAGGTCCATACCCACTTGTTTGGATCGTCTTCTGGCAGTTCAGGATCGGGCCACAACTCGTAGAGTCCAGCCATTGCGATCACGTCGCTTTCTCCGTGGAGAAAGTATGGAATCTTCGACCCTGCTTCACTTTTCATCCACTCGTAGTATCCATTGGCCGGAATGATGGCGCGCCGTTTGGATGCACTGCTTCTGAATGATGTTTTCTCGGTGACGGTTTCGCTGCGGGCATTGATGAGCTTGGATGCCATCTTCCGGTCTTTCGCCCAGGCCGGCAGAAATCCCCATTTGACAGATCTGAGTTGACGCTGGGGCTCGTCGTCCGGTTCTTCGCGTGGGGTGCGTTCGAGGATCACACGAGGTGCCGTCGATGTCGAGGACGTCGAACACGTAGTACGAGGTTGCGACCTCGTTGCGGAGCTGAGCGGTGGGCCGCAGGACGTGCATTCGTCGTTGCAACAGGGAGAAGGACGGGACACCGTCCGGTCCGAGTGCGACGATTTCCCCGTCGAGGACGGTTTTGCGGTGATCGAGCACAGAGCGGAGCGCGTCCACGATCTCGGGGAACGATGCGCTGATGTTGTTATCGTTGCGCGACCAGAGCACGGGCGACTCGGAACCTGTTGTGGTGATGGCTCTTTGGTCATCCCATTTCGATTCGAAGGCCCAACGCTCCCCTGTCGGGGGCTGCCCGAGCGTGGCGAGCATCGGCGGCACTGGTTTTCCGGTGGTGGCGCTCATACCTTCCACTGTGCGCTGGTTTGTACTGGTTTCGGCCGATTTTCGGAGGTTGAAACAATAGTGAAATGAGCGAGACTACAGAACCGGATGAGACTCGAGGGTGGAGCCCGGCCCCGGACGAGGGCCAGGCCGGCACGGTGCTGACGAAGGACGGCCAGTGGGCGTACCGCTACAAGGACGGCGCGGAGCTGATCATGCTGAAGATGCCGGATCGTCCAGCCGCGAGGTAGCCGGCAGAATTCATAAGATCAGGTCGCCACATGTGACCGACCTGCAAGGATCTTGCAGGTCAGGACCTCAGCTTTCGCTGCGGTCTGGTCAGTGTGGCGACCTGATTCTCGTCGCAGGGTACAGAGTAGTACGCGGGTCCGACATCTTCGATGCAGAGATCTAGGGGCCGGTCTCCGGTTAGTCGATCGGGGAGAGCGCGGACGCGTGCAGGAGGGACAAGGCTCCGAGTAGTTCGATACCGAGAAGCCTGCCGTCTCTGTCGAAGTCGAGGACGATCTGGCCGTCAGAACCATCACAGTCGACGTGCTGCTGGCGCACCGCATCTCCGTTCGCCCGGTCGGAGGCCACATAGATGTATGAAGCGTCGGCGTCAGGGTCGTATGTTGCCGCGAATGTCAGATGCATATCGAGAGAATAGTTCTGGGCGAAGCGTGAGGCGACTTGACGCTGTCGCCGTGCCGATACTTCAACACGTGAAGTACCGGCACATATCCTCGTCGAACGCGGGTTCATCCAAATCAGTTGGGACCGTTGAAGAATTCCTCGGTGAGGATGTCCGCGTCTTTGAGTCCACTATCTCTCAGCTTCTTTTTCATCTTCAAGGATGCATACACGTAGGGCAGGGCGGATCGCGGATCGGTGTCGTAGTCCTCTTCGCTCCCGCCCAAGAACACGAAGACTCGCGGCGTGATGCATTGTCCGACGTCCAAGCTGGACAAACCGGCCCGCTGCAGCCAGAAGGCAAATCGGTCCAGTGCGCAGCCGTTCAAGATGGTTCCATCTGCGATTCTCAGCAGAAGAAGCCCGTACGGTAGCAGTTCCTCTGCGATGCCTCGGGCGGGATCGTAAATGTAAACCATTGTTTCAGGTTCGTTCTGAGTCAGCTTGTCGAGAATGAAGAACTGGATGCCACGCCAGTCCTGAGCGAAGCAGTACATACGAGGGTGATCGAAGTACTGGGATAGCAAGTCAGAAAGCCGATCCGAGATCGACTCGTCGTAGACCTGGAACGCCCCACTTCCCAAAGAGAGAGAAGTTCTTCCGCTGGGATTGCCACCGGAACCCATGGATGAGTCCTCACTGTTGCGGTCCTGTAGGGGCATTTCTTCGGCCTGTGGGGCGCTTGGAAACGCTGGGCCCTGCACCAGAGCTATCCACCTACAGGCCGAACACCACAGCTCATAGCTGATGTCCCCGTCCGCAGTGGAAAGGGGTTCATCGAAGGGAATCCACTCGACCGTCAAATCTCGCTGATTGCAGTTCGGGCACCGAATTCCTTCGAAGGATCCTTCCCGGATTCTGGCCGCAACGAACTCCGGCACCGGCACTGGCGTCGTACGGACCTCATGGCTTGAAGGCGAAGTGGGAAGCTGCGTATCGCCCACATGCGATCGATCGAGAGGCGGCGTGGGCGGGAGGTCGGGCCACCGATCAGGTATCGAGGGGCGATACGTGTCGCGGGAGCCTTTGCGGACGAGGTAGATGAGCAGAGCCACCGTCCCCGCGATGATGATCAGCACGGCTGTTTCTCCGTTCGCTGGGGGACCGGGGGAGGACTCGCTGTCACGGAGTCGTCGGCGGCGCGGCTGTTAGTCAGAGCCGGCACGTTGTTGGGCGCTCTCGCGTAGTGGTCAGATCAGTAAGCCGAGCGTCAGAAGCGTGAACGCGAGCACTGCGGTACTGGTGGCGGCGCCGGTGAGCGTCCGGTGTCCCGTGAAAGCCAGCGACGTGGCCTGCAGCGCCAAAGACACTAATCCGGTGCCGAAGGCGGTAAGCAGGACAAGTTGGGGCACGGCCACAGCGCGGTCCAATCATGTTCATTGTCAACGGAACAACGACCCGATGACACCGCCGATGACGTCGACGACGAAGTCCACGACTGTTTCGAGGACGCGTTCTGCGAAGCGCCGCAGTCGACCGGGTTGCGAGGGAGCCATGTCGTCGGTACCCGTAGGGATTCAGAGGCCGCGGGGGAGTGCGATGGGGGTGCAGCGTTGCCGCGCTCGGCTACGACGACTCGACCGGAATGTCACTCCGCCGGACGTGGCTGTTGCCATGCGGACGTGGGGTTCACACGACATGTGCGCGCTCCTTCTGTCGGCGATCGCCCGGTCAGCCGATTGAGGACCGCGGGGTCTCGTTACCGACAGTCAACGCTCTTGCGTGAATATTCAGCAATCATTTTGCGCGGTTCGAGAGTGAAATCACACAAGACTGAAAGCGTTCTTGTTCTTCAAGAATTTTCCAGCGCGCGACGGCCAGCGTAGGCCGTCGAGGTCAGGTGAGCACCGTCTGGGTTATGCCATGGTTACCCGTCGGGCGTCCCAGATTTGGCGGGGAGGGGTGTGTTTTCATGCGCCGAGTCCGACGTTGGTCCAGATGTCGAGGTAGGTGGAGTAGTCAACGAAGTACGGGGGCTCGTCTGACGACCACACCACCCCTCGGACGGCGTCCCCGTCGATGTACAGGCAGAG